>REEO01000077.1 GCA_007695035.1 Saprospirales bacterium
GTGTGAGAGGACGACAAAGCTAGGTTAATCACCTATCTTTGTCTCCTACTCGATTTTCTGGGTAAGCGATGACAGCATGTATTTTTAAACGCGCCTTTTCTTTAGATAACCAGAATCGCAGTGCCGTGACCTTACTGATATCTTCAGGCTGATACCCGGGCAATACAGCCAATTGTAAAAAATAAACTAATTTTAAGTCTGGTACGATACAAAACATAGAGAACGATTTTGAAGCAGAGCGGGTTTTACTGCCTTATCTCCCGTTTGACAAATTGCTGTTATACTGATGTGACTGTTTGTAAATCATGAAGAAGGATACCCGGAAGCTCTTTTTGTTTATTGTTTTGATCCTAACTGTAGGGATTTACATGCAGTTTAACATGAAAAAGTGGAATTGGCCCGGTATTCTCATATACGATGTGGCAGGGTATTATTCCTATCTGCCATCCCTTTTTATTCACGATGATTTAGCCACTTTTGACTCCATGGCTGAGTATGGGATATTCGATATTTCGCATGAAAGTTTTGAGAATTACGGACTTTACTACCAGGAAGAAACCGGTAAATACTCTAATAAATACCCTGTTGGTGTAGCGGTTATGCAATTGCCCTTTTTTCTAATCGCACACCAGTACGCCCTATTTGATGACAGTAGTGAGGCCAATGGTTACTCACTTCCCTATCGGAAAGCCACCGCTTTCAGTACGCTGTTTTACGTTGCCCTGGGGTTATTTTTGCTGGGATTTATGCTGAAGTCCTGGTTTTCAAGTCGCATTGTCCTTACGACTCTCACCTTGTTGTTTTTTGGGACCAACCTCTACTACTACACTATTTTTGAACCCGGCATGTCACATCCGTATTTATTTTTCCTTTACGCATTGTGCCTGTGGGCTACAATGAAATTCTACAAACGACCCAATTACTGGACTGCTTTAGTTATCGGTCTATCTATTGGCCTTGCCACTATATGCCGGCCTACCGATATATTACTGGCTCTTTTTCCTCTCTTATGGCCAGTTCCAAGAGAGTACAACAGCAGGTGGTCTTTTTTAAAAAAATACTGGAAGAACTACCTGGTTGCTCTTCCTGCATTTCTCATGCCTATCCTGTTGCAAATCCTCTACTGGAATTACGCCACAGGTAATTTACTTTTTTTCTCTTATGAGGAAGAGGGATTCGTCTTTTTAAAACCCGCCATTATCGAAGGTTTATTCAGCTTTCAAAAGGGCTGGTTTATTTATACACCGCTGGCACTAGTCGGTTTTATCGGTGCAGCACTGTGGACTTTCTCACCTCAGGGGAAGTTGATGGATAAAAAATCCTACTTAATACCTTTTTGGGTCTATTTCATAGTATCTGCGTACATCCTGTTTTCATGGTGGATGTGGTTTTATGGCGGGAGTTTCGGGGCCAGGATCTTTGTTCAGTCCTATGCACTTATGGCACTGCCACTCGCCTTTTTATTAGACCGCGTCTTCATTGGATCCCGCAAAAGAATCCTGCAATACGCCCTGGGTCTTACACTATTTTGGTTTGTTTTTCTGAATATTTTTCAGACCTATCAGCACCACCGCGGTATTTTGCACCACGATCGCAATACAAAAGCCTATTACTGGAGGGTTTTCCTCCAACTGGAAAGTACCGAGGAGGATAGAAAATTGCTAATGAGCGATGAGGAGATGTACCAAATGCTCAAGGATAGGAGAGGCAACTAAAATCCTTGCTAGTGATTTGGTTTTGGAGGGAGAAATGGGATTTTCTATGGCGTTAGAAGTGTGGATTTCAAAATCTACTAATTGATTGAGTTCTCCCGGGCCCTCACCTCAATAAGTAAAGTATTTGTTCTACCTGAAATTCATCGGCTGAAAACGTGCCTTTATAGCTAGCAGTCAAAAGATAAGGTCCGGTGGGCAAATCTTTACTGCGGAAGGTGCCGTCCCAACTATCGCTTTTCCTGTAGGATTCAAAAACCCTGGCTCCGTGCCGGTCAAATATCTGCCAGTGCAGATTTTCATCCACTCCCAGACCGTGTAGTTGAAGTAGGTCATTGTTGCCATCCCCATTGGGCGAAAATGCATTCGGAATGAACAGTCTGATCGTATTTTCGACACAAATATCGCGGGAAAAAGTATCCCTGCAACCGAGCTCATTTTCTACATAAAGAACGATGCTGTAATCACCGGGCACAGTGTATTCGTAATCAATCAGACTTTGATCAGTAAAATCCATGATCCCGGACCCCTCTCCAAAATCCAGCCAGATATTTTCGTATCCGTAACTGATATTTATAATTTCCAATCGATTGTTGATCAGATCTATACAGGCTTGATTCGGAATAGTGGAAAAATTGGCTGTCAGTGGGCCCGGACCAGGTATGGAAAGGTCGTATTCTCGAGTGCAACCACTTGATTCATCCACCACTCTCAGTGTGTAAATTCCGGGCGGAGCCTCCAATCGAGGACCTTCTTTTATGGTGTCAGAAAACCAGTAAAATGTGTAATCATCGGAAGGTGAGGAGGTAACCTCTATGTGGGACAATTGGTCAAAACAAACGGCCGGCCCTGTCTCGTAGCTGATGTCAGGATGTGGGTTGACGTGGATATAAACACTGTCCACCAGTGGATTCGAGCAGTTATCCTCCACTTTGACTTTGAACCATGCAGAGGTTTCAGGGAAAGCTATCTGGCTGTTTCCAAATCCGAGGTCCCCTCCCCAGGTGTAAATGAGACCTCCCACTCCGCCCGTAGCAGTCACTTCCAATGCAGCCTGATTACCTCTGCAAATGGTATCTCCGTCCAGCCCTGATTCGATGCTGAGCGGATTTAGTACGTTGACAAAAATCCTTTCCGAAGAAGCACATTCACCCTCCCCTCGCCGGTAAAAAAACTCATGTACGCCGGCTCCCAGTTCTGATGGGGTAAATGCCGGTTCCTCACTTTCTCCATTAATGGTAAATTCCCCCCCCGCTGGTGCCAATTCAATCTCAATGAGGCTGTCGATATAACAATACCGGTTGTCCAGACCATCAATACTCACTTCTTCAAATTCGGTGACCTCTATTTCAGCCGAAGTTTGGCAGCCCAAGGGATCTGTGTAAATTACTTCGTGAAATCCCACCCCTGTTAAACCGGGGTCAAACAATCCCTGAGCCGGGTCTAAAAATCCGGGTCCTGACCAACTTCCACCCGGAGGATCGGCCGTGAGAGTTACAGGGCTGTTTTTATCGCAAAACCAATATGCCGGAATTTCAGCCGGTTGACCTACAACGACCCATACAGAATCCACACACCCCAGATTTTCGTAGTGTATGTAGTGCTCTCCGGAACCAGCTAAAGCAGGATCAAAAAACCATTCCCCTCCTTCATTTACCACTCCGTTTCCACTGACCGCACCACCCCAGGGATGTACCCACAAAAAGCTCCAAAGAGGTTGGATGGGGTCATTTGGGCAGAAGAATGATGTGCTGTAAGTACCAACTTCAACTTCTGTCAAATGGAGGGTTAGCACATCTTCACATTCTCCCAAATTCAGGGTAAAATCATATGTACCGGGACCGAGTGAGCTTATATCAAAGGCATTTTCAGATGCGATATAAGAAACTGGCCCTGACCAATCTCCGGTTGCAGGCAAAAACAACAGGGAGTCTGAGCTGCAGAGAGTCAGCTCCCCACCGGCGTACAGTTCTTTTATAAAAATATCTATTTCGGCCTCACAACCCTGGAGAATGTAGGTGTAAGTGTGGCTTTGGTTAGGCTCGACCAACCAGGTGTCCAGTCGGCCGTTGATTTGATTCCGTATCCCCGGCCCATACCAACGTCCCCCGTATATGTTGGCTTCCAAAAAGTAACGCCGGGAAGAACAAATGGTGTCGATGTCGGGCATGATCAATTCAGCACCCACATCTACTCTTTTATTGTGACTACAGCCATTTTCAGCGTGGTATGTAATTACGAACGATCCCTCCGCCTCAGGAGTAAAAAGACCACTACTATCTGTATGTGGCCCTGTCCAGTATCCACCCTCCGGGAAGCCACCACTCACTACCCACGGATCGGCATTGAGACAGGCGGCCTCTCTTTGCCCGGACCAAATGTGCTTCACAAATACGGTATCTGTCACAGAGCAATCATTTGGGGCAAAATAAGTGATGATATCTTTGTTGACCGGTTCTTCATAGCGCCACCTCCAGAATTGATATCTTCCGGTCTCGCGGTGTCCGCCGGGAATGATCTCTGAGTAGAATTCGCCGCCTGCCGGCTCGGTTTGATAAAAATGATCTCCCCGTGAAGCACAGAAGGTATCAGATTGAAGCGGATTGAGGAATATGGGGTTGATTAGTGGATCGTAAATAAAACTAGCCTCACCGGTATTGTTGCCGTTTTGGTCGCTCACTAACAGTGTGATCTCTGTGGAAGTCTCCACACACCACTCCACTCTTTCACTGTCCAAATCCGTGAAGTTCCAATCGTAGGAATAGCTTCCACTCCCTCCATACACCGAGGCTTCAATTTCCACACAATCACCGGCACAGGATGGCCCATTTGGCAAGTAAATTTCCACATGAAGTGGACAGCTTTCCAGGGCAAAGAGATAATTGGTTTGGATTTCGTGGAGATTATCGCAGTTGTCAGGCAGGGTTCCGTTAAAAAAAAGCCGGTAATTTCCCTCGACAGCAGGGGGAGGATCAAACGAGAGTTCAAAATTTTCTGCCAGCCCGGTATCATCGTCACAATCCAGTACCGAAACACCGGAGACTAATGCACTTGAAGGACCTACGATTGAAAAATTTTCCACATTGAACTGGTCGCAGGGAATTCCTCCAGGTACTTGAAAACTGGCCGAATACATCGGACAATCTGCCTCTTCGGATAGTTGAATATCCGGTGGTACGGGTTCATCAATTTCCACAGACCAGGAAGCCTGCCAACCGATTGCAGCTATATTTTCGTCACTGACAAAGTGGAAAGTTATACAGCCACTCAGAGCTAACAAAGTGGGCGGTGGTTGTAGTGCTCCTGACAACTCTGCTATAAGGGGTGAATTTACATCGGGCCCGTCAAAAGCGCTCAAAACATCAAAATTGGCTTCGGTGGCAAAATAATCAAATACGACAATGATTTCCGAGGCTCCCTCTACACAAATGGTGAAGGTGAAGTCCTCATTGTGAGCGTATTGGCCTTCCTCTGCGCCTTCATTGCTGTCGGTAAATATTCCCTCGCAGTCATAAACCACCAAATCCTGCATTTCATAAACATTTTGAGCTGTAGAATTGGCGGTCGCGAAACAGGTGAAAAAGAGTAACCAACTGCAAAGTCTTACCGTGAGAGCAATTGACTTTTTACCTTTTTTGAGCAAAAAGTATATACGGGCAAAAATGTGGACTCTTTTTTTCATTCTCTTACAATTGTGATGTTGGGTGTGACTATTTCATTGGACTTGTTACCCGCCCGGTCCTCAATATAGACGTAGAAAAAAGTACTTTCCGTGGGTCCGCTTCCAAACAAAAAAAGCGATGGAAACTCGATGTTCAACTGGCCTGTTATGGCTACTTCACTTCCTATAGGTGCTATGGGACCGATATAAAAGCCGTCATACGCTTCCAACCTCGCATCCCGCACAAAGATGGTGTTGACATCGGGGTCTTCGTGTCCGAGGTCCCCATCTCCGTCCCTGTACTCGATAGTGATTATCAGCACATCTCTAAACTCTACCACTGTGTCCGGTGCAATACTTATTAGTTCAATCTCGGGGATCGTGGAAAATGCAGGTCCGTCATCCTTATTGCAGGCTGCTAAAACCAGGATCCCTGTCAAAATAAGCACTGACTTAATTGGACAGAACCAGTGAGAGGTAGGCTTTGATATCATATGCGGCTTCATTGGTTGGTATTTCAGTAAGAGGGTGACCGGTATCAGCAAAATATAAGCGCAAGTACAGTTTGTCCTCAGTCTCGAAAAAGTCAGGTGGCCATATGGTTATCCGTTGGTAGTACTTTTCTTCATCGCCATACAATCCCCTGCTCATAAGCGGTACCGGAAGCACTTCCAACGGGTGGCTATCAGCCTGTTGGAATCCATTGGTTTCGGCTGAAAAGCGAATATTTTGCTCATCGAAAAGATGGACTTCCAGTTCACTGTGAGTCACGGCGAAAAACAGCTGGACCGAGTCGAATTCAGAAGGAATAATAATGTAGGACCAATCATTCTGACGGGAAAGCTCCATGTCATTTTGGTAAGCCAACATACCCCTGAACCCGGGAAGCGGAGCTGCATTTTCAGAGGGCAGGTTCCCCATAATATCCGGTGCGCCGTTTTCAATCCAGGTCCTTATATTTTGAATATACTCCTCTTTGTTCTGGAGCCAGTCTGAATCAGGCTCAAGTTGAAAAGGCATTGGTGGATTGATAAGTCCGTCAATCCGGGCTATGAGGATGGATTGATCCGGTTTTCCCGGATGAACCCTATACTGGTAATTACCATCATTCTTGATCGGTTTTTGATACACCATCGTGTTATAAGAGCTTTCGATGGTCCTGAAATCAGGCTCAAAAGTTCCGTCATGGCAGGCCACATTGGCACAGGTAGATTGGAGAATATTGACAAACAGACCTGCGATTGAATTTGGGTCAGGGTCATTCAATTGAAAATTTACCGTATCCTGTCCCGGCGTGGTTTCGTCAAAAGGACTGATCTCCTCCTTGTCAGAGCAGGACTGAAAAAAGAGGATGCCACCCAGGGTGAGTGGTATTATCCAAATGGCGTATTTATTTATCCAACTGAGCATCTCCATTTTGCGGTGTTATATGCGGTCAAAAAGTGAGCGCGCGTTGGGGTCCAGCAGTCCGGCGGATTTTACCTGGTTTTTTATACCGAAGATATCCGCGATGGTAGGAGTGATATCTGATGCATCACCTACGGGATTTTCGCTGCTTCCAATTCTCAGACCCGTATCTATTCCTGCGCCGACCATCAGGGAGAAAATGCGCCTGGTATTTTCATTGCCGGCTGAATGGTCGTAAGCGTACCAGTCGTTGAGGTCCTGAATGGGATTTGGGTCCATGTCCCTGCCGTGCTCAGGCATGACGAGCATAATGGTGTTGTCCTGCATCTCCGGAATTCTCTGGATTTCTCTCCATAAAAATCCAACCCCGTGATCGGCGCGGTGCAAATTCTTGAGATAGGCCGTAAAGTCGGAGTGACAAACATCTATATCCGTGAGGTCCACCACCAGTAATTTGGGCTTAAAATACTTCAATACCTCCACAGCGTATCCAATGGTCTTCAGGTCCCGATTGTCATTGACCGGAGGTAAAATCACCTGGTCTTGCTTGACTTTTTCAAACATATACCGGATAAATTCCCTGATTTTATTTTCCTCATCTACTGAATTGTACAAATGGGGAATCTCCAGACCATCTGCAGCAAAATTGTTGTTGAGGAATGTCCGTATCTCGCGTATGGTCTCCCAGTCGGATTCCGGGTGGTAGTTTTTAAAGTCCATGAAATGCTTTTGTCCCGGTTCTCCAAAGGTGGTCAAGGGTGCGAGAAAATTTCCACCGTAGCGCCTTCCATAGTCCGGGTGATCCGAGAAGTTGAGAAGCGGCCTGGAACCTCCTATTCCGACCCCTACAAACCAACAATCCGTTGCTTTAAAACCCGCGTGCCGCCGCAAGTACTCAAATATGGTCGGTGACTCGGGTCGGTTTCTCAAGCCCTGAGTTACGTAGTAATTTCCGGAAACTCCTGTACTGAGGCCATTGAAGTGGCCCGCTCCGCCCCTTGCAAATCTCACCTCCGGGAAGAGCGTTCCCTGAGATTCAAGGGAATTTTGCAGAATAGAATCAATTGGGTGAGCTCCGATAATGTTGTTTTGAGTGTCGTCCCTGCCGTAGGCGATTTTGTCCTCGGGAGGTTGGCCGTCCAGCAGATTGTACATGATATTGCCCTCAATATCTTCATTTTGGCTGCCGGCCAGGTATCTCTGCAATACGGATTCTTGTTGTCTGACGCCCCCCGCAAATAAGACGAAAACCACATGCTCTGTCATCGGTGGGGTGGTTTGCGCATTGAGGAGACCGGAGGGAAGAATATAGGGCATCCCGATGACCCCTCCTGTTACGAGGGCTGATTTTTTGATAAATTTTCTTCTGTCCATAACACCTGGATTTAATAGTGAAAATGCTCATTGCTGGTGGCAAAAGCGAAGTAAAAATGCTCAGGCAGTGCATCGGGTCTGCTCTGTATATAATTCTTCATCCAGGTCAGCTCCGCCGCAGTGGGCTGGCGCACAAAAAACCTTTTGTACAGGTCCCGGACAAATTTTTCCGGGTTTGTGCGCATCTCTTCATTGGAGGGGACCACCACTTCGCCGGTATTCATGTATTTGCTGACCAAAATGTCAAATGCAATCTGTTTGTCTCCCACTGACTCAATGGCCTTCAGTGCATCCAGCATATCGTTGGGACTCATCGCCTGCCGGAAGAGATTGGTGTAGAGGATGGAAATGTACTGGATCTTTGTTTTGTCTTTGTCCTTTTCTGAATTGACAGGTAAAATATCCTGAGGCGCTATCTCATAGACGTATTCTTTTTCTGTGCAGGAAAAAAGGAACAGTGAAGCAACCAGGAGGAGAATCACTTTGAAGTTATCTGAAATTAGCGTATTCATCTGTTACTATTATTTCTGAAATGATGTGATCTATTTCGCTACTTTGAATGAAATCCGGCAGATAAGTGGCCATTTCAAGTGGAGAAGGATCCCGGTTTAAAAATATACGGAAAGCCCATATAATAAGACCTTCAGCCATAGCCGGGGAATGGATGAGGATTTTCACAAAATCCTCTTTGTTAGAACCCATGAGATTGAAAAGTTGGGCCGGTATCTCATTTTCTATCATGTCAAAACTATTGGCAAATTCCTCTTCCGTCGGTAGGCGCCACAGCAGTTCGTCAAAGGCTGCACGGACGAAATTAAAGGTGTTCATATTGATCTCGTCGTAGATTCCATTGTTGATCATTTTCCCAAAGACATGGTGAAACTTGATCTTTCGATCGAAGAGATGTTGTCTGCTGTCGATAACGGCCTGGTATTTTCGAATGGTGTTTAGCCTCCGGTAATAGCTGTCCCAGTTTCCATCTAAAGAATCTCTCAGTGCTCCTGAGAATGCTATGTTGATCCGGCTTTGGATATATCCATCGGAGACTCCCTCCATGCATCTTATTTTAGCCAGATTGTAAAGATTCAGGATGTAGGCGGCGCGGTAGGATTCTTCTCCTTCTCTGAAGGTCTCGTCGTTCATCAGTTCCAGGACGATCTCCATCCTTTTTGAACGCTTAAGGCTGTCAGCCTGAAGCCTTTCGACGTTTTCGGTCATCTCATATTCGAGTGGTTCTCTGCCTATTACATCGATAAATATTCGCTGTACATAATTCTCTATTTTTATCCGGGAGATGTTGATGGTGGAGGCTGGATCATTGTCGGGAACAACGATGGTCTCTTTTTTACAGGAGGACAAAATGAGAGTGCAGGCTACAGTTACCAATACAAGGAATGCAACCGGACGGAACATTTGGGGAAACCGTTGCCAATCCATAATTTTCGTGTTGCGACAGCCTAACAAGCTTAATCATTCACCAAATATACTATTTTTTTTAGAAAAAACCTAAAAGGCACAAGCTTTTTTAAAAAATTCTCAACCCGATGAAGAAAGAATTGGTCAGTAGCTACTGTTCTTTTATTATTTGGAGAAAAATCTGAGTCTAATATTTAGCCGCTCATCCGGCAATTTTTAAGGATTTGGCTGATTTGCCTAAGAGAAAACCCCATGAGAAAACACTGAATTTTTTTCTGCGATGAGATGTCTGTAGAATTACCTTTAGCTTTGAAGAAGAAAGTTTGATCAGCTTTACCCTCAATAAGACTGAAAAAATCATGGCCACAGACGACCACAGGGGCCCATTTATCGCCCAAATTGCTATTTTGCATTGTCCGGCTGATAGTGCATTTAACCATTTTGTGAAGGTATCCTTTTTGACCCGTTGGCTTACCAAAAAGCCCGATGTGGAATTGAGGGTTGGGATGGCGTTATGAGTTTTACTGGACCCCCGTCGATCCGGATAGAACGAATAACAGCACCCACGGCTGCAAAATTTCGGCCTTTGACAAACCGCACTTTCTGAATTTTGAGTGGCGCGGAAATGCAGAGCAAAAGGAGTATATGAACAATGTGCGCCCGCTCACCAATGTCACCGTGCTATTCAACGAGCTCGAACCGGGCAAAACCAAAGTTACACTTTTACACACCGGTTGGAGACAGGGAGAGGATTGGGATATGGCAAGACAGTATTTTATATCCGCCTGGTCCGGGGCTTTCCGGCAGCTTGAAAGCATGATAAACGGGTGATCCGGGTGCTGTGAATTGAGCAGTATCCCAATTCTTAGCTAGTAATCAATTGTACTTGTGTCAAGACTGCTATTTACTGAAGCCAATTTTTTTAGCAGAAACCTTTTTCTGGATGTGCACTTTGAGGAATTACCTTGAATATTGCTGTTTCAGAGGGGTCTAACAATAATTTTTTCTTTACAGTGCCTTAACCATCACCTGTTATTCAGCCCATAGTTTTGCAGTTATTATGGAGGAGAAAAATAGGGTTAAGAAAAGGTCTGTTGACATTTGTGTGATTTCAGACATTCATCTGGGTACTTTTGGATGCCATGCTAAAGAATTGTTGGAATACCTTAATTCCATTGAACCTAAGGTCCTGGTACTGAATGGGGATATTATTGATGCATGGCAGTTCAATAAAAAGTACTTTCCCAGAGAACACATTTCAGTAATCAGGAGAATTCTGAAATTTGCCAAACAGGACACAAAAATTTATTATTTGGTTGGAAACCACGATGATTTTCTAAGGAAGTATATTCCATTGCAACTTGATAATATTCATTTAGACAACAAGCTCATCTTAAAAATTAATGGCAAAAAATTGTGGTTTTTTCACGGCGATGTTTTCGATCTAACCATTCAGCATTCTAAGTGGCTGGCCATTTTGGGGGGAAAGAGTTACGATTGGTTGATTAGATTGAACAGGTTTGTGAACAACATTCTTCAGAGGTTTAACAGACCTAAAATGTCGCTTTCCAAAAAGGTGAAGAACAGCGTGAAAACTGCTGCAAAGTTCATAAATAACTTTGAGAATACAGTTGCTGAGAAAGCCGTGGAGGAGAATTACAGTTTTGTTTTGTGTGGACATATCCATCAGCCCAAAATAAAAAAGATCAAAACTGCCTCGGGCGAGGTTACATATATGAACAGCGGGGATTGGCTTGAAAATCTGACCGCTTTGGAATATTTCAGAGATGAGTGGACGCTTTATCGCTACGATGATGATCATTCGCTGAATGAAAACTCCCAATTCAATGATCATGCTTTCCTGGAGAATGAGTTGGCTGAGACCTGCGATCAAAACGACCTGGAAGCATTTTTGAGCCCTCATTTCAGAAAGTATGTCTTTTAACCAGAGAATATTCAATTGGATTCACACTAACAATTTGATCTACAATTGTTGTTGGGAGGACCCGGCCTGTGACAGGAAATTGCTCCAATTGGATGAGAACAGCCGGATTCTCATGCTAACAAGCGCAGGTTGCAATGCGCTGGATTACCTCAATGAAAATGTGGAACAAATACATTGTGTGGATCTGAATTTCAGGCAAAATGCGGTTCTGGATTTAAAATGTGCCCTTTTTCGAAATGGAGACCATGAATTGCTGTGGGATTTTTTTGGCAAAGGATTTAAGAAGGATGCAGGTAAAATTTACACGACCAAATTGGCCCCATATCTCCATCCTGATTCCAAACAATTTTGGGATAAAAAAATCCACTATTTTGAAGGTGGAACATTTAGACGAACTTTTTACTTCCGCGGAGCTTCCGGGTTTTTAGCATGGATTATGACACGGTATTTAAATTTTCGACCGGGACTGAGAAAGGAGGTGGATCAATTGTTGAAGTCTCATGATATCATGGAGCAAGGTGAGATATTTGATTGCATTAGACCAAAATTGTTTTCCTTCCCAATGACCGCTCTTATGAACAAAATATCGGTCCTCTCTCTTGCAGGAGTTCCCAAATCACAATTTCAGTTGGTTTCGAGTAATGGAAAAGTGACAACCTCTGCGTATTTGAGTGAGTGCCTTGAACGGAACTTCTCGAACAACCCCGGAGCTGATAATTACTTTTACCAGGTTTACTTTAATGGTTCTTATTCAAAAGAGTCCTGTCCTGAGTACTTGAAGCCGGAAAACTTCGGCCGTATTCGCCATCAAATCGATAAGATCACCTTCAGTACTGAAAGTATCAATAATTACCTGAGGAATCATGATTCACGGTTTTCACATTTTAATTTACTGGATAACATGGATTGGTTGGTTCAAAATGAGCCGGAAATTCTCGATGAACAGTGGGATTTGATTAGGACGAAATCCACCGAAGGTGCCAGGGTGTTGTTTCGATCTGCTGCTGCAGATCATAATTTTCTCCCAACCAGTGTTTCACGGTACTTTAGGTTTAATAATAACACATCAGATATTGTGATTAATGACCGTGTTGGAATGTACAGATACACTGGATTGGCAGAAAAAATATCCTAAAATATGGCTGATAACGCCGGAACCACCAGATTGGAATCTTATTACAAGTTACACGCAGCAATATATGACCTGTCTCGATGGAGCTTTTTATTTGGGAGAAAAGAAGCCATTAAAGGCTTGCCAATGTTGATCAAATATCCCAATGAAATACTTGAAATTGGCTGCGGAACGGGAAGCAATTTAAGCTGCCTCACTAAAATGTATCCAATGGCTAATTTCACTGGCATTGATTTATCCTCTGAAATGCTTGAAAAGGCAGCTCGAAAGAAACCCATTCAAAATTTTAAAGTAAACCTGATTCAAGCAAATTACCTCGACTTTACTGCAGACTGCAAGTACGATATTATTTTCCTCAGTTATTCCCTTACCATGATGGGGCAGTATAAATCTGGGGTGATAGACAAAGCAATTGAAGATCTTAATGAAGGGGGAGTTTTAGGAATTGTAGATTTCAACTCCAGCCATTTCGGCTGGTTTAAAAAATGGATGCAATACAACCATGTTGAGATGAAAAACCTGGTGGACCATGAACTATTATCTACACTTGAGATTGAGAAGAGGTCATTGAAGAATGCATATTTTGGTCTGTGGAAATATTTTATTTTCTTCGGAAGAAAACTACCAAATTGATACAACAGTCTGACGAATAACTGGTTTGTGCTCCTTGATCCGGCCTGATTTCATTGCCCTGAAAAATTCTGGGATTTCAATTGGAAACCCACTTCCGATAAAGGCAATAACGTCTAATCCGCAAAGCGAATCACTGTTTCGGACTTTGCATATGCTGCCAACCCGAATTTTAGCCAAGTAGGTACTCCCCATCTATTTTCATTATTCCAGCAATATCTCAGTTCAGACACCTTTAAAAGCTGAACCCTACTCCACGCTCAACCAGATTTCATTAAGGTCCCGGTATTCATTATTGTAGGACCTCCACAGACTCCGGTGATCTGATCGAGCTGCGTCGGATCCGTTTACTAAGAGATTGTTTCCATCCAGTTTGATAGTAGCTGCTTTTCCGGACTCTATAAGTCCGCTTTCAACCGCCCTGGCTCTGAAATCCCGTGCGATAGATTTAATTTTATCCGGATGCCCTTTTTTGGTATGGATGTAAAAATTGACCACCAGGTCCTTACCGTTTTCAGTCACCTGCCAACCCAAAATGCTGGTTCGAATGTACACGGTTTCTTCAAAAGTCTGGGGGCTTACTACTACGGTTGTGTCAACTTTTATGACAGGGTCAATGGCCACTTCCATGCCTTGCAAGAGCATTTTTTTGGTAAAAGCAGCATCGTTCTCAGTGCCCTGAGCAGGATTTCCAATTGCTTCGGTGTTGCCCAGGCCTAAAAGTGCCAGGACGCTTATGGTCGTTAAAAAATGGTTCAAAAGTGATTTCATAACTTGATTTTTTTGAGTGTTTTTTAAAAAATTACCCCCCTGGTGAATCTGTTGGTTTTCCGGTAATCAATCCACAATCATGAGTTTTTTTACTGCCGTTTGCCTGGCAGCCACAATTTTCAAAAAGTAAACACCCGGGTTCAAAGGTGAGGTATCCAATCTAAACTCCTCTGCCAAGCCTGCATTTTTGCTTTGTATCAATTCACCATTTACTCCGAAAACGGACACCTTTTGAATAGGGTTCCGAAAATCAGATTTAATAAGGGTTGAGGAAGTGGCCGGGTTTGGAAATAGTTCTATTTCACCGTTTGTGAATGAGGTCTCAACTGTATTGGTGATGGGCTCCCCACAGTCTCCTCGATTCGGTTCATTTGGGAAGGTATAACCCACTGTAAAATTAAAGCTGCTTTCTGTTCCAAAGTCTGTTCGGATGGATCGAATATTTGTCCAAAAATTTCCGATGGATCGCCTGAGTACAATCGAACCATTGCCCTGGCCCGTCGGCCAATTTGACAGTCCGAATCCCAGATCATCCCATACTCTGAAGGTGTAACAACCTGTTGAAAGTACAATGGTGTCGCTGTGCAAAGTATTGGGTGAGCCGGGAACTCTTTCAAAAATTGCACTTCCATCTTCGCGATAGATCCCGTATGTAAAATCATCAGACCTGCTGTTGGTGGTGAAGTTTATGACGAATTCCTCAGGCAGCATAATTGGGGCTTCCACGGTGGAGCGAAGTTCATTGTTATATTCCACCTCATCAGCCTGCCCGTTCACTTCCAAAATGCGGACAAAAAATTCAGCTTTATCCTCATCCATTTCACTCCAGAGGGGTTGTGGCAACTCGACAACTCCCTCTTCACCGTGTTTTAGCTGCCCTTCCCAGAGGTAAATGCAACTGTGTCCATCGGGGAATCCATATTCAAAGGTTATGGATTCAATGTCATCCGCTCCGCTGTTTCTCAAGCGAACCATTGGATTGGAACAGATGGGGTTCATACGCAGGTGATCCTCGTGAGTGGAGGGCGCCATTATTTCCAGCAATTCCGCATCTCTTCTTATGTTCCAATCTCCGTAGTAAACCACCTGATACGAGGTGATGTACGAGGGTGTCTGGGATCCGCTCCATGTGTATTCCTCCAGGTCGAGCGAATAGGTGTGTATTTCTCCTGGATTTCCCATGTTTCCCAATTCGTATTCACGCAGAGGAACGAGCTCTCCCGGGCACCAGTTGGCCCTGTCGTAAACCCAGGTTCCGCCCTGTGGATAGAGTGGGTTAAGGCCACAGTCGTCCTTCCAAATCAAACCATTTCCAACGAGTTGACCATCCATTCTCAAATAGTACTCTCGAGGGCAAAATTCCGCACAGACTACATTGTTGTCAAAACCGTGACCTGATACGAGGTATCTGATTTTTGCCTGTGTGGTTCCCTCAGGTGTGACGAGGTCCACAGGCGGGGTGCGGACTTCGTTATAGGTCTCCGCATCGTCGTAGTTGTGACTCCCGTGAATGATATTTTTTACCTCAACCACCTCTCTGGGAGGCGTTCCCTCAATAAAGTAAAAATCGAGGGTAATGCTAAATCCCGCACTCCATCCCGCATAAAATGCACGGATGGTCTTGGTATCCCTGAGCATTTGGGAAAAGTCGGTTACGTCATACCTGTATCGGTGGGTCCAGTCATTGTTAAATCCCAAAACACCTGAGGCCATATAACCACCGTAGGGAGTGATTAATCTTCCAATCTCAAATTCTTCCCTCACCGGATTTACCGACCAAATGGTGTCCAATTCTCCTCCGGCAAGGGTGTCGATGGAGGCAATCGTTGAATCAAATCCCCGGTCTTCTAACAGGTGAAAATTAACTGTGTAATCCCAATCAGAACAGCCGCCTGATGCACAGCCCAGTGTGGCTACCATCCAAACTCTGTGGAATTCCTTGTCGGCTGAAGGGAAGATCCCGTCCTGATCGTAACTCTCAAACCACACCATATCAACTTTGTCGTGCACGCGCACATGGAGGGTATCATTAGCCAGTAATGGCGAACTAAAAAGCAGGACCAGGAATGCGGGAAGAATGAAATTTGGTGAAAATAAATACAGGTAAATTTGCTTCATATGTACTTTTGAAGCCAATATTACGGAAAAACTACGAAAAAATGGCCGGTTTAAGATTTGTTTAATATTCTGTAGCATCGAGTTATGGGTGCGTAATTGTGCGGGTAGAGATATTTCACATCGGATATTTTGTAACTACCTGCCGGAACAAATTGACCCAAAGTGGTTTTGGGCTGTCCATTTTTCCATAACTTTGCGATGACCTTAAACAAGGGTGAAATTATTTTATTAGGATTTCAAAGCATTGAATAAATAACGACCATGAAACAAATTGAAGCCAACAATCCCGAATTAAAATCATGGGTGCATGTAGCGCCTGATTCTGACTTTCCCATTCAAAATATTCCCTTTGGGGTGGGTATGCCACCAGGTAAAACCGCCAGGGTCTGCTCAATTATCGGGGACAAGGTGATCGATTTGTTAGAGGCCTGGGATCTCGGACTTTTTGAGGGGATTTCAGTGGACAGAGAAGTTTTTGTCAACAGGCATATCAATGATTTCATGGCGCTAGGGAAGGAAAAGTGTCGTGAGGTCAGACAGCGAATTTCTGAGTTATTGAGGGTTGAGGACCCTTTTCAGGCCGAAGTTCACTCCGGGCGTTTGCTCGTCCCGGTCAGCCAGTGCCAAATGTTGATGCCGGTAAAAGTGGGGGACTACACGGATTTTTATTCCAGCGAGGAACACGCTACCAATGTGGGTACCATGTTCCGAGACCCGGACAATGCCCTTTTACCAAACTGGAAACACATACCCGTTGGCTACCACGGACGAGCATCCTCCATTGTGGTTTCGGGTACGCCTATCCATCGGCCCGTGGGTCAGACCAAACCAGCCGATTCGGATAATCCTGTTTTCGGCCCTTGTAAGTTGCTCGACTTTGAGTTGGAAATGGGATTTGTAGTAGGCAGAGATACCCGCCTCGGTCAGCGTATTTCCACAGCAGAAGCTGAGGATTACATATTCGGCCTGGTGTTGTTCAATGACTGGTCGGCCAGAGACATTCAAAAGTGGGAGTATGTACCCCTGGGGCCATTCCTCGCAAAGAGCTTTGCCTCCACCATCTCGCCCTGGGTGGTCACCCTGGATGCGCTCGAACCATTCCGCACAGACGGACCCGATCAAAATCCCGAGGTATTACCCTATCTTCAGTACAAGGGGAAGAAAAACTTTGACCTTGACCTGCAGGTAGCCATTCAAACCGAGAACGGAGACGAAAAGATAGTCTGCAATTCCAATTTCAAATACCTCTACTGGAATATGGCGCAGCAATTGGCCCACCACACTGTCAATGGCTGTAACTTCAAGGTCGGCGATATGTGTGCCTCAGGAACCATTAGTGGAAAAGAGCCGGAGAGCTTCGGTTCCATGCTGGAGATAAGCTGGAAGGGAACCAAGCCCGTCCAAATGCCCGACGGCACCTCCCGGAAATTCATCAATGACGGGGACAAAGTGGTCCTCCGCGGTCACGGACATAAGGACTCTGTTCGCATTGGTTTCGGAGAAGCAGCCGGGAAAATCCAGCCCGCCAAAGAGTGGGAGTGAGGAATTAGATCCTTTTCAGGGAAATAAACACTGTACGCTGTCTAATCCACAACTTTTCCAAAAAAAGGACGCCCGGATTTAAGGCAGAGGATGATTAAGTAGAAGAGCTTTCTAACATATTGTCGGCATTGTGTCCATAGGGATTTGTAGCGGATTTTTCTTTTAGCAAACGACCCAGGTATTCTGTAAATTTTCTACTCAGACTTGGGGTTCGGTTCTTGAATACCGGATTTTCCAGCCATTTTTGGAGGCTCTACCCACTCTGCCCGGTCCAGTAGGTTGGAGTAGGTATGATTTTGACGGAGGATGTCTGCATTTCCCAGTACCACAATTTGTTCCCGGGCCCGGGTCAATGCCACGTTCAATTTCCGGTCCAGTCCGTGGCGGTTTTGGTTGACCAGGGTGTGAAGTTGGGAGTGGTGATTGGTGGTAAGTGAGAGCAGGATTACATCCCTGGCGCCACCCTGATAGCGCTCCACTGTATCCACAGTAATCAGAGGCAGCAAATCCGGCTTTTGTTCTTCCAGCAATTGAGTGATCAGTGCGATTTGAGCTTTGTAGGGGCAAATAACACCAATTTGGTCGTCCGATTGGAGTTCTTTTAGGGCGGTATATTGTTCGATTAGTTCAACCACAGCCAGGGCTTCGTATTGATTGGTTTTGATCAGGCTTCCACCGGCTGGGGTATTTACAAAAAGCAGCCTGTTTTTCAGCAGCTTTATTTCTGAGTTTTTGCCTCCATTTCTTTTAGGGTAGTAGTAGTCAATAGGAGCCAGCATCCTGTCAGCTCCGGGCAGGTGCTTTTCCAGACATCGAAGCTGCGCCCCATAAAAATTGCTACTCACAAATCCGGCGATCTCCTCGTGCATTCGTCCTTGCTGGCTCAGGGAATCCACCGCATGAGACCAATTGTTTTCCAGTGCAAGAAGGTAGAGTCTCTCAAAAAGTGAATCGGAGAGCTGGCGAAGCCCCAGTTTTTTTAATCCTGGGTCTTTTACAGTGCATCTGTTGCTGTCTTGGGTGACAATGGCCGGCAATTGGCAGTGGTCCCCAATGAGGATACTCCGCTTAAAACAACTGAGCAGCCCCACTAGAAAGGGTTCCAGAATTTGGGATGCCTCATCTATGATGACCGTGTCAAAGTCCACGATATTTCGAATGTCCCATTTTCCGTAGAAGGAGGATACCGTGGAGACATAAATTTTCTTTGACCGGAGGAATTCAACCAGTTGACGCCTGTCTTTGAGGTCAGTGAT
The DNA here is from genome assembly GCA_007695035.1 of Saprospirales bacterium. Taxonomy (GTDB): domain Bacteria; phylum Bacteroidota; class Bacteroidia; order Chitinophagales; family Saprospiraceae; genus PWJY01. Next base: position 18,965 of record REEO01000077.1, read on the forward strand.
TTGTCGTTCAAGCAATAGCTTTTGGTAGCCCTCTGCTGTTCCATAGCGGGATCCAATTCGAATGGTTTGCGAAAACACATCCGCTCCTATTGACAGAATTGCATCGCAAATTTCATCCACGGCCCGATTGGTATATGCCAAAAGAAGCAGCCGCTCTCCCTTTTGATTGACCAGGTGGTCGATGAGGTTTTTAATGATCACGCTTGTTTTACCCGTTCCCGGCGGACCCCACAAAAGGAAGTAATCCCTGCAATTGATCATTTTATTCATCACCCGGTTTTGCTCAGAAGTGAGTCCGGGAAATTCGTGCTGGGTCGTTTGGTTGGGGGTATGGGGTGCGCGGCGGCCAAGCCACAGATTGCGCTGTTCTTTGGAGGCGCGCATGAAGGTGGCCAGGGATCGGAAGTAATGCCTGAATCCACTCTCCAGCACATCGGGTTCCAGCGCCCAAATATTTGCCATACCCGGCCTCTCGGTTTGAGAGAGCCTGGACCGAAGCCTTACGATGATATCCTCTTTTTGGATTTCGATTAATGTCCCGCGGTAAACCTGTGTAAATGGTGCATGGTGGCTTTTCACCCCCTGCTCATACAAGACCACTACGTCGCCCACTCTAAAATTGGCAAGCTTTTGGGGAGAGGTTGAACGGGACAATACCATCCGGGGGTTGGCATCAATGCTGAGGTCTTCCTTTATTCTCAATCCCGATAAAAGTGCAAAACGCTCCTCCTTGCTCTTGTGGTCGTCCAGCCAGAGTGCCGACAGTCCCTTTCGCTCGTCGGGATTTCCACCGCCCGCCGTTTTCGAATGGGCAAATTCGCGGGCTACAAAGGCGTAAAATGACATGAAATACCTTTTCTCCAGTTCGTCCAGCTTGGTCCAGTGAGCGATGACGTCCCTTGCATCTTTTCCTGTGAAGCCAGGTATTTCAGCCAATTTATCTATTCCCAGAGTCCTTAAAAAAGAACCGGCCTCCAGGCTGTCGGCGTGCTGCAATTGGAGTTCACCAATGAATATTTTATTTCGCAGTGACAGGGTTTTATTTTGGAAAGCGCGCACTGCGGGGGCAAACCTGAGGGTCTCCCTGCTGTCTTTTGCATAGATAATGTATGCGGACAGATTTTCATCTCTGGGATAGAGGTCCTTGAGGATTAGGTAGTAGAGCATCGTTTGTGCATAGTGGGAGGGGTTTATTCCGTAGGCATTTGGACGAAAGGTGCTCCCACTTTTCAACTCAAAAATCTCGCTTTTTTTCTCCTTCCGGTTGCGGTACAGTAAATCCAACCTCCCCTGTATCCCATTTCCCGGCGAGTAGAATGAAGGCTCTATGGAAAATTGACTGAGTTCCTTTCCGCTGGCCAAAAAATTAGAGCGGATCAGCTTTTGTATGTTTTTGTAATAGTCCAGTGCCTGGCGGGCAATGTACTGAATATCTTCATCTCCCATGGCTGCAAAGGAAACCGGGTCTATAAAAAATGAATTCCGGACAAGATCATTGAAGGACAATTCTGGATTTTCCATCAGACGGTCGAGGAAGTAATTGGCCACGTGACCTGCCATCAGGTATTTGGTATTTTGCGGGGGTATGAATTTTCTAAGTAAGTGAATAGATGGATCGTTTTCTCCCGGTTGTACGCAGGATGCCACAGCTGTCACATCAATAATAAAATCCGGTTCTACAATGATTACAGCCGGGTGCAGCACCCCGTTTTCGTCCTCTCTAACTTCCCTCAGCAAAAGCGTCACATTGGAAAACCCCAGCTCTTTTAGTTGCTGAAGATCCTCTGCAAAAGGACCGTTGCTCTTGTGAATAAAGGCCTGCTTTCCGCCCAATTTTTCCCGCAGGACTTCCCACCCGCTGTCGTTGTCGCGACCCGTGAAAAGGACCCGCTCCCGGGGGATGAATTTCATGCCCTTTCCCTCTTTTTCAGCAATCCTGGATAGTGGAACTTCCAAAGCTATAACCTCAGGCCCGGGAATTTTATCGAGGAGGGTATCGATCAAAAGAGCCATGGCAAACAAACCAGATTTCCACTGGTCGATGTCTTTTTGCTGATCGGGATCAAGACTCAAAAATTTCCTGAAGAGATGCAGGCGAAACATCAGTTGTCCTTCCAGACTGTATTTCACTCCAATATAACTCAGGACGGCAAATTCTGTAGAGAAGTGTATATCCTCGCCCCGGCTCAGATGGTCGGTTAGAAAGTAGTAGAGTTGCTTAATCTGCTCTTTTCCGTTTCCCTCATCGCTTTCAAATAAACTGGCCAGTTTAGTAACCATGTCCCGGCTCTGTTCCAAAAGTCTTCGCTGCTTGTCATTTATCACCCCGGCTTGTTTTTATCTCTTTGGTGTTTCATCTCGAACAAATGTACCCAATTTTTCACAAAGATTTCCGGATTTTTTTGGGTTAGGTTTTAGTTGAATTTGTCCAAAAAAAGACTTTCAGATGAAGGAGCGTTTAATTTTTTTGACAAATTATATTTTGCACTAAGATAAAATTTTAGCCCGGATAGAATTAAATTCGTTGGTTTTAAGGATTTTTTTAATAAAATACAGCGATTGTCATAAAATGACAATAGTGGGTCTTTACTTTGTGAACAGGAAAAATTATGCTGTAATTGCTCCGTGTAGTGCAATTTTAGAGAGGATTTATTTGCAGATTTGGGGTAATGGCTTAACTTTACTGTTACAAACAGCTAGATAGGACATCATTAAGTATTGATTGAAGTAAGGCTCCAAAAACCAAAAAATTGCAATGAGCGAAAGACAGAGACAGATAGTTAATTTATTTAAAGCAATTCGAAAACTTTACAGAGGATGCACCATAAGGCAACTGGCTTTTGCACTAGATGTATCTGAAAAAACCGCCTACCGTTATAAGGATACCCTCATTGAGATAGGCTTCAGATTCTACACAGATAAGCATACCCGCCAGTATAAAATTGTGGATAAAATGCCTATGGATATTAATTTGGCTTTTTCACAAGAGGAGGTAGAATTTATTTTGGGTTACCTGCCAGAGGAAGAGGAACTCAGCAAAGCGATTCAGAATAAACTCTACATTAATTCGGATCTGCGAGAAGTGCCGCGGTCACTGGATGAGATTGAATTTGGTCGCTGCGTCAAAGGGCTTCAAAAGGCCATGCAAAATAAAAAGCGCGTTATTTTAAAAGACTACTCTTCTGCCAACAGCAATGAATGCCGTCACATAGTAGTGGAACCTCTAAAGCTGGAAGATCATTACAGACGGCTGTATGCCTTTACCCCGGAGCGAAAAAAACTCATGCAATACAAAACTGACAGGATCGGGGAGGTTGAAATTTTGCCTGAGAGCCAGTTTTACAGCAACCTCCATCCCAAAAAAATTGAGACGGATTCCTTTTGGTGGGTTTTCGATAGGGACAGGCATGAAATTTCAATGGATGTGAGCCTTGGGGTCTATCACATGTTAAGAGAGGAATACCCGCGGATTGAGAAAGATGTCATTAGAGTGGATAAAAATTGTTTCAGGTTGGAGACAGAGGTAGCTGATTATACAGCACCCAGTTCAGTGGTTCTGCGGTACCCGGAGGGAGTTTTCGATTTGGCCCCTGAGCCGTTTAAAGCACACACCATAAATAGATTGAGGGGCTTTCCACTTTGGGATGACATTACCCGGTAGCTGAAAACCCATTAAAAAACCCTTGCACCAGGATATTGGCACAAGGGTGTGATTTTAGTTATTTAGTATTTTTTGGTTGGTATCCGGGAGATGATTATCACCCAGCTTCCAAATCTCTTTTAACTTCACCATTCAATCTCACCCTAACCGGATTGCCGGCATTAGAGAAAATCGTGACAGACTTATTAATTCTACCGAGGCGGTTGGTGTCGTACTTCACCTCGATAATTCCAGTCTCACCGGGTAGAATGGGGTCCTTAGGGCTTGAAGGTACTGTACACCCGCAACTCCCTCTGGTGTTGGTGATCAAAAGAGGCTCATCACCGGTATTGGTGAATTTGATCTCTCTAAGACCATCTGCTCCCCGCTCAATCACCCCGTATTCAAGAGTTTCTGATTCAAGAGTGAGTTCAGGACCTTTTGTTTCTCCCTCGCTTTGCGCGATTGCAATAGCGGAAAAGCCCAGGACCATTAGTGCTGTAAGGAAAAGTGATTTCATAATTCAAAATTTGGTTAAGACATTATTTAACATACTGCAAAAGTACGCCAAAAATATTGCCTTTATTGTGGATTAAGAAAAATTTGTTGGTTTCAGTTTTTGAAGGATGGGTTTGCGCGATATTTGGGCCGGCATTGCATCATTCAATTTACAGTAACAACTGACCGCCCTCCTTTTGTTCCAAAATTCCATGTACTTTTAGCTTAAGAGGTGGAAATTGTATGGCGTGGAATTGATGGTGCTTTTGGGGGAATATTAGTGGAGGGCAGGTTGGTCTACCGTTATCATTGGATAAAAAAAGGTATTGGGAGTAGTATTATCAATCAGACCTTTTCACAGAAATATCCTCCCTTGGCCTCATGCCAAATTCGTCAAGGTAGGCCTTTGAAAAGTACCTTCCCGAAGAGAAGCCCGTGGAATATGCGACTTCAGCAATAGTCGTATCTGGGTTTTTGAGCAGGAGGTTTCTCCCTTTGTGAACGCGTATCTTTTTGAGAATAGTTGATGGAGCTTCGTCCGTGAGTGCCTTGATTTTTCTGTAAAGTTGGCTTCGACTCAGGTTCATTTTATCGCTCATTTGGTCCATTCCAAAGGTGTTCAGGTGGTAGTTATTCTCCAGAACCTGGTAAAATTGCTGCAAAAACTGACCCTCAGGATAGGATTCGGATTCCAGCTTTTTTGGGAGCTCAAATGATTCGCTGTACTTTTGTTTGAGGCGCTCAATTAACTGGAACATATTCCCAATGCGGATCAGCAATTCCTCCTTATTAAACGGCTTGGCGAGATAGGCGTCTGCTCCGTGTTTCAGTCCGGCAAGTCTGGATTCGTCATCGCTTTTGGCTGTGAGCAACAAAATGGGAATGTGACTGGTGGCGCGGTGTTGTTTCAACTGATCGCAGAGGTTGTACCCATCCAGGTCCGGCATCATTACATCGCTTATGATGAGATCCGGTATTTTCTCCAGAGCCAGTTTTACCCCTTCCTTCCCATTGACAGCAGTTGCAGTTTGGTAGTGGTCAGGAATACAAGACTCTATGTAGTTCAGTACATCGGGGTGGTCTTCTACCAACAGGATGAGTGGTTTTTCTCCCGTGCTTCGTTTAAAGGATTGGCGTTTTTTCACCCTGTGGGAACCGGTATGGGGTTTTAGAGAGGCCAGAGCTATATTGAGATCTTCGGCGTTGATGTAATTGGTTTCCTTCCTGGCACCAGAGGTTTCGGTCACCTCATTTTCCAGTGGAATTTCAAAGGTAAATACGGCACCTCCACCGTTGCTGTCTTCCACCCTGATGGAGCCGTTCATAAGGTCAACGAGTTCTTTTGCCAGCGCCAGTCCAATGCCCGAACCCGGAAGGTGTCTGGTCTGATCTGAGTCCACGCGGTGAAAGCGATCAAATATCTTTTCCTCCTCTCCAATGGGAATACCCGGACCGCTATCTCGCACCTTAAAAGAAAATGTGTTACCCCTTTGGTTTACTTTCAATCGGGCATGTATGAATATGGAGGAATGCTCCGGGCTGAACTTTATCGCATTGGTAATGAGATTGGAAATGAGCTGCTGCATTCTTTGGGGGTCAATAGGATGAATGGCTTTATCGGAGCCGGAAAATTCATAGTGCAACTCGATATTTTTTTGGTTGGCCAGAGATTCAAAAGAGAAGCATAGATGCTTAATAAAGGAGGCAATCTGCACCGGTTTTTTGTCCAGTTGAATTTTGCCGTATTCTACTCCGGCCAGATCCATCATCTGATTGACCAGAAGCAGCAATTGGCTTCCGTTGTGAGAGATGGTTCGAAAAATTTTGCGGGTATCATTTGTCAGGTTATTTGTCATCTCCTTTGCATTTTCTGTCAAGCCGAGAATTACGGTCAGTGGGGTCCTGAATTCGTGGGTAATATTGGTGTAGAGCCTGGTCTTTTGCCGGTCTAATTCTTCGAGTTGTGACATCCTTTGCCGCTCCAGTTTTCGGCTGAAAAGGTAGCGAACCACCCAGTAAACACCTCCAATGATCAGGAATACCCACAGCATTACCGCCCAGGTTCTCAAATACCAGAATTGTAAAATGGTGAAGGTCACTTCCAACTCATTGGTTG
>REEO01000040.1 GCA_007695035.1 Saprospirales bacterium
ATATTCCCGGGGGGGGGGTAAAATCCCTCTTTTCAGGAATATTAACCGTATTCCTTTAGTATGATGCCGATGCAAGCACAGGATTGTGTTGACATCGAGGAGATTAAAGAGCAATTAAATAATCTTGGCACCGAGTGCAATTGCTCAACAACATTAATCCTCGGAACCAGGGGGAGTACTACAAACATCAGCACATACCAACTTGGCACTCTGATTCAAAATGAGTGTATTCAGGTTTTAGGAACATTGGTCATAGACCAAATTACATATTTTGATAATTGTGATCTGATTTTTGATGAAGGAGCGCTAATTAAAGTAAATGACAACGTAATAAATGTTGGGTTTACAGATTGTACACTTCAATCATGTGGGGATTATTATTGGGATGGAATAGAATTGGGTCAATACAACATTATATTTTTCAGAGGAAATACCATGCAACATGCATTTAATGGTATTCATAGTACCTTAGCGCCAGTGGGTTGCTTTATTACTGGCAATGTGTTTAACAACAACCATATTTCTATTAATTTGGTAGATGATCCAGAAAATCGTTATCAAAGGTCTCAATTGACTTTGAATGGGAATATTTTTGGGAAATCTGAGGAGCTGAAATTACATTGGGAATTACCCCCAAATTTTGCGCATACCCAAAGTACAGGGGTTAAGGCAGATTATGCCATTGTGAATTCTTTGGTAGGTAATGATCCTTGTAGTAGAACAAATATATTTGTTGATCTGTCAAAAGGTTATCGCCTTTATAACTCAGTATCTCAGATTGAATCAAATTTATTTCATGATTTCGATGATTTTTTGGGCTATCCACCTTTTGCAGGCGAAGGCATTTATACTAATATTTCCAGCCAATCCATGATAGGCTCAAGCTCACTTAGACAAAGCGGATGGCCAACCAATCACATTGAGACATTTAATTATATTGACCGTCCAATTGTTTTAAATAATTCTAATGTTTTAATCGAGAATAATATTATTGACAACATTGGGATCCAGGCGATAAGAAATGCAAGTCCCATTGGTATAAATACTATCCGTGATAATGACATTAAGTACTTGGGAGTTGGCTCCTATGGTGCGATAAGTGTTCTATACACCTATGACAATGTGGTTACCAATATTAATAATAATAATATTCAAACTTTGAGAAGAAATCATAACAGGGGTATTGATGTAAGGAGCTTGGCTACTGTTACAGGCGCAAGGGGACAAATTAAACATAACCTTATAAATCTTGATGATTTTGGGACCGGCATTACCGTGAGTAATATGAATCATTTTAATGTCTCATGCAATACTGTTAATATTGGTGGTATCTGGGATGGTTCTGATGGCGCTATAGGATTTGGCATTGTAATGGTCGGTGGCTCACATAATAGAATTGCTGAAAACTCTATTAACGGTATATATCAAATTTTAGGTCAAACTGACGGCTGGGTTAATGGCATTAGAATAGCACAAAGCCAGGCTAATACTCTCAGAGCCAATTTCGTCAATAACACGCAATATGGCTTCCATTTTTCCAATTGGAACAACAACACTTTCCAGTACCACAATAAACTTTCAGATCACGATGTGGGGTACTATGTAGGTGAGACTGGAGCAACAGGTGACCAATGGTATTCTGCGAACCAATGGCTGGGAAGTTATGCAGATTATGCAGCTCAGAATAAAGGAAATCCTCAACACTCAAAATACCACGATTATGAAAACCTGGTGACTACTACCTGCTGGCCTGGAAGTATATCACCTGATCAGGGTTGGTTTTTTGATGAACAGGGAACAGGAGGATGTGGTTTACCGACAATTACTGAATGCTTTGAAGAGGTAGAACCTAAATTGTCATCCTTAAACTATTTGGATACCCTTGTAGCTCGTGGAAAACTGAAATTTGATGATTTTGAGGACAGCAGGCAATGGCAGGCCGAGCGCTATTTATTGCGAAATCTGATTGCGTTTCCTGGTATTGTTGGTGGCAGTGGCACATTGATGGATAGTTTTCTGAACAATGCTGCAACCACAAATCTTTGGGAATATCATGACCTTAGAACTGCAATTGAGTATTATTCGGCTATGCCAGGCAGTCTTTCTGATTTGTGGCATGGATATTACGATGAGTATCTTGACCTAATGGACGATGCCGAATTGGCCATTGACGATTGGCTGACCTATCCGGACAGCATGGAATTGGCAAAAGTTATTTCTGGTGTTAATGAAAAAATAGACTCTATCTGGACTTTATCCTCCAGTGCTATTCAGGATTGGAGGGAAGAATCAGTTGATAATCTAACAGGCCTACTTCCTCAAATAGCATCCCTGCCTACTCCTAACCTTTATGCTTCCAGTGAAAAGTTAATCATGGAAGCAACGGTGAGAATGGCTCAAGGTGTAGATTCATTGAATTCTTCTATGAAGAATTCCTTGATTCAATTGGCAGAGAGCTGTATGCTTGAGTATGGACCATCGGTTATTGACGCAAGAGGAATTGTGCGATTATTTGACTATACTCCAGTTCCGCTTACTTTAAACTGTTCTGAATCCAAGGGCGATAGATTAGGTAATCCATCGGAATCAGAACCTACTTTTTTTGAGGTGTTTCCGAATCCTACTGCAGGCCACTTCAACTTAAAATTCACATCACCCATTGATCAAGAAGGAGATGTTAAACTATTCGATCAGACAGGGAAATTAGTACATGCATCCAGGATAAATTCATCTGTTAATCTGATGGAAATTTCGGTTGATCATTTGCCGGCTGGACAATATACCATAAAGGTAAATCTCAATGGAAAGAAGGACGCACGATCATTAATTATTACAAGATAACACTTCAAATTTTAAAGTAGAGGGGATATTTCCTTCCCCTCTACTCTTTAATCTTAAATAAAATATCATGCTCTATAAATTGACTGTACTAACCCTAATGCTTTTAATTACCTTGAATACTCAAATCCATTCTCAAAAACAGGATTTTGTTTGGTTCTCCGGGAATACTCAGCTTGGATATTGTTGTACACATTTTTTTACATTTAATGATAGGGGTTTTGTTAAGGATTTTGTTACTTTGAATTACCCTGATAGAATTCGAGATGGATCTGGTAAATCTACGATATCGGATAAGGAAGGAAATCTGCTATTCTATACAGATGGATTTGATGTTTACAATAGAAATCATCAGATCATGCTCAATGGAGATTCTGTGTTTTCAATGGAGGGGCAAATATTAAGTTCTTATCAACTTTCCGGAGGGGTAAATATTCCCGACTGGACAACCATCCTTCCCTCTCCTGCAGGGAGCGATGATTATTATTTGTTTTATTTAGGAATAAAAGACGATGAGGTGTATCCAGCAAATAACTTTAGAGGTAAAGGTTTATATTACTCAAAAATTAATATGAGTTTAGATGATGGTTTGGGTGAGGTAGTAGAGAAGAATGTTAATTTGATTGAAAATAAATCAAGTTACTCAGGGCTTAAAGCCATGAGACATGCTAACGGGAGAGATTGGTGGATACCAGTAAGGGAATTCTTAGAGAACAAGTGGCATGTTTTTCTATTAGACGATAATGGAATTCACTTGTCTCATGTCTCAGAGGTTAAAGAATTGGATGAACACATATGTTGGCTTGTAATATATAACGACCTTGAGAATCAATATTTTTGTATGACCGGCGATCATTTTTACCCCTGGAAATCTTGTCATGACCGACTCTGTGAGTACCAGTTCCATATCTATGACTTTGACCGCTGCGCGGGTACTTTTACGTATAACCATACTTTTGAGCTGGAAACCTGGTCCGACAAGTATTCCCTCAAGTCACTTACCCTTTGTCCAAATGGAAGATACCTGTATGGCGGTCTGGGAGGCAGGTATCTCATACAGTACGATACCTGGGTAGATGATGTTCAGGCTACAGCAGATACTCTGCTCAATATATATACTATGGACAATGCGGTGCCGGGTATTTACGAGCCTAAACTCACTCCAAGAGGTGAAATGTGGTTGACGCATTGGTCTAATGATAGCATTGCCGTAATACTCAACCCTGAATTAAGAGGCTCGGATTTTAATATAAGTGATGATTTTATTGTGGTAGAGTGGAAAAACCAGGGCACCTTTCCCAACAATGCCAACTTCCGCATAGGACCTATAGACGGAAGTCCGTGTGATACGCTGGGGATAGACAATCTGCCAAAAGCGTGGTTTCGCTACAATGGAGCTAATATTGGACATTTCGAGCGCCGATTCACGGACGCATCTTACTTCCGGCCGGAGCATTGGGAGTGGGATTTTGACGACGGTACCACCTATACAGGGCGCAATCCGGGCGTACATGAGTTTCCCAAGCCGGGAGATTACTACGTATGTCTCACCGTCAGCAACGAAAATGCGGAAGACACCTATTGCGAATGGGTGGAGATTGAGGGACCGAGCAATGTGAATGAGCAACTGGAAGACAGGGGATTTGTCCTCTTTCCCAATCCCAACCGGGGGCAGTTTCAAATTCAGTTTTCAGACTATCTCACCGATGAGGGTGAGCTGCGGGTTTTCAATATGATGGGTCAGCAATTACACCGGGAGACAATAAGCAGTGGTTTGGATAAGGTCCCACTGGAGCTGGGTCATTTGCCCTCAGGTCACTACATCATTCAGGTTGCATTCAAGGATGAAGTGGGAAGTGGTTCGTTGATTATTACGAGGTGAGGGGTTAGAGTTATTTCGTGGGCTTAGGCAGAAAAAAATGACTGGAAACCAATAATATATCATTGATTTATTAACAATTATAAATGAGCCTAGATTACAATCTAAAATTTAAAAATGGATTTTTTGGTAACGGAACAAAATGTCATTATATTTGTAGTCGTACTTAATAAACCCAAAAAATGTGTGCCATCACGCCATACAATAACCAATCCGGAATGCCAGCACTTTCTAAATCTATCTGGCCCTACAAGCGATATGGACGTGGTGGGTTTTATGAACCGAATTCACAATCAAAGTGTATTGATTCCCTTTAGATTAGCTTATTTGTTCTTGCCGTAATTAGGTCTAAATTTCTTTTAGGCCACGATTAATTAATAGTCTAATGTGACTTACCTACAGCAGAAAAATACTGTGTTTCTAAAGGAAAACAATGATTCTATAGCTATTCTTCAACAGCTTTCATTACCCTATGGACTTAATAATTGGGATTTAGGAAAAGAAATCTGTAATGAGCCGAATAGCCAGAGATGGGTATTTCTGTCTAGTTGATGACAGAGAGCAAACTATTAGTGCATATTCCGGTGATACTGACCCCCAAATCCGGCCATGTTGACCCCCAATCGAAAACTATGGTTTTAGGTTTCACATGACAAAGTTACTGATT
>REEO01000045.1 GCA_007695035.1 Saprospirales bacterium
CAGCTACAAATTACGGAAATATTTAATATGTGTGCAAGCTTATTGGGTTATTTTTTTCCTCAAGACACATATTTTTTACTATCCCCTCAAAAATAGGACCTGTCACCCATTTCCAGAATACCAATCAACAGCATTTTATTTTATTTAACCTATGAGTGAATTAGTTGATATATAAGCCGAAAGTGCCGGATGGGGCAATTGAATTTCGTTTGTCGAGGAGGTGGATCAAAACAAGAGGTCGAGTAAGCCGAGTAGGTATCCAATATATGCTACAGCAAAAACGATCAAACAGATCAGACAGATAAGAGAAAAAGTTTTATAGCCTTTTGAAAGTCGTGCTTCTTTCGGAATTTTGTCGGAAGTTATGAGGCTGTAAGTAAACCATGCCAAAACCGGAGCAGATAAAAAGGATAGCCCGGTGGCGAAATCGATAAATGCTGTGAAAGTACCCGTTAAAGTGTTCAAAATGATAAGTGCTACAGCCGGAATGATGAATAGAAAAAGGTTGTAGGTTCTCCTGCGTACCATCCTTTTTCTGTTGCGATCTGTATTGATGGAAATAATCCTGGTCATCACCCTCGTAAAGGCATCCAGAACGGCCAAGGTAGTGGTTAGCATGGCCGTAAATGCGGCAATGGAAATGATGGGCTCGCTCCAGGACCCCAGGGCATTGCCATACATGTTGACCAATTGAGCTGAAAATTCAAGACTTCCCGATGCGAAGGAGGTGCCGGTGCCAAACATCACGAGAGCACCCAGCAGAAAAAATAACAATCCCATGATGCAGGCCATCAGGTATCCTATATTAAAATCCCAGAGTGACTCCCTTAGACTCGGCTGGTGACCAGATTGCCACCGTTTTTCTCTCATCCAAATCGATTGCCACACAGCCGCATCAATGGGAATAGGCATCCATCCGATAAATGCGATGACAAAGGCAATTCCCGTAATGTTGAAGTAATCCGGCGGGGGCTGTTGAATAACTGTTTTTCCAGCTCCCGCTCCTAAGGCCATCACCACTGCTGCAAGTGTCGCCAGGGCGAGTAGTGAGACTATGATTTTCATGGTGATATCTAAACCGGGATATCTGCCGACAAAAAGTAGGGAAATACAAAATCCGATAATGATCAAACTCCATTGGATACTGCTCAAACCCAATCCAAATAATTGTTCGGCGAGTCCGGCTGTGACGATGGTTACTCCGGCTTGGACCACAAACATGGTGCCTACTGTAATGATGGTGAAAACGATGAAGGGTATGAGTCCCATTTCCCGGTATCCTGTTATCAGGTTTTTATTTGTAGCAGTAGTGTATCTGCGACCGAATTCCAAAAAGGGATATTTTGTCAGGCATGCAAAGGCGAGGGCCCACCAAAGGGCAAATCCATAATCAGCGCCTGCTCTGGTTGCCTGAACCAAATGGGAGACCCCAATAGCTGCTCCCGCAAGCAACAATCCGGGGCCCAGGGTGTCAATTAAAAACTTTTTGCTAAAAAACTTCACTCAGTCTAATCTGTATTTTCGGCGGGCAAATCTAAGGATTTTATTTGTGTTGACTGGATGTGGCTAACTTTCTAAGTGCTTGTTTTCAATATCATATCTGAATAGGAATCGGCTAAAATCTGGCAGGCATCTATACCAAAAAAATTTCTGTAGTATTCGCATTGGTCCCTGAGTTTTTTCACCGGTATGTTTCCCGTACGGTCAATGGCTTCCACTTCGACAAAATCACCCAATTGGTCGAGTTTATCAAAGTGAAACTTCACATTTTCTATAAAGTAGATGCGTCTTTTCTTTTTTACAACTGCCAAAATACCGTTGGAGGTAGTCAATATTTCCTTTAATCTACTGTCTTGTGTCACCTCTTGCAGAATTACTTTTGATTCCCTCGCTTTGGGGTCGTCACTTCTCTGGTAGAGAATCAGTGCGTTCTCCACATTTCCCTCTCTGAGTTTTAAGCGACCCGATTCACTATGAAAATAAGTATCGGTCTGATCGTCTTCTCCGGCAAATTTTGGATGCAATTCCAATAGTTGCTTTTCGTGAATGTCGCAGTTTTTTACTGAGGCCTTGAATTCAAAGTTGGTAAATGTCATTCGTTTTTTTGACCAAAGTTAGTTAAATGTACGAGAAATTGACCTGGTAGGTCAAAAGGAGATCCGGTGCAAGAAATCGCACAGTTAATAAGTTTTTGGGTGTCGAGCTGTGGATGTCCTGCGGCTAAATTATGTTTTTTCAATGGAAAATCCATGATTCATGTAGTTTGGTCTGTTAACCACATCCATTTGACTAAAAAAATCCTGGATTGAAATGTCTCTTGTATCTTTACAATGAAATTGGCTCATTAGGTTGATTGGATGTATTCTTATTCTTCCAAGGGTAAAAAAACTCACGAATAGGTATGAAAAAAATGAAGTCCCGATTGAATGGTTGGTACGAGAATTACTGGTCTGTATTTATCTTTTCATCGATTGTCTTCCTGGCCCCATTTGCGGGAGTGGTAGGTCAGAATCAAATTGAAGGGCGGGTCATTGACCAGAGGACAGGGGAAGGATTGCCCTTTGTTCATATTGTGGTAGAGGGAGTTCAGGCCGGATTTGTCACGGATTTGGAGGGTTATTTTTCCTTTGAGTCGGAAGTGGATGTCGTCAGTCTGAGGCTGTCCTATGTAGGATATCGATCAAAGACGGTTACCATTGATGCACTGGAGAATGAACCTGTGGTTATTATAATGCGCCCTGCGGTTGTTGGACTTTCCGAAGTGGTGGTAGAGGCAGGTGAAAACCCTGCACACCGGCTCATTCGCGGGGTTTTTGAAAACAGGAGGAAGCACAATCCCGAGAACAACACCTCCTTTCGCTATCTGTCATACAATAAACTGCATGTGACCATCGACATCGATTCGTTGGTGCGCCAGGAGAGACTGGAAAAGAACGACACCAGTTTTCAGAACTTAGTGAATTTTGTTGACCGGCAACATCTTTTTATGATGGAGTCTGTGGTGGAGCGCGTTTTCAGGAGACCGGCTGCTAACAGGGAGGAGGTACTGGCGAGTCGCACCTCTGGATTTGAGAATCCCATTTTTGTGCTTTTGGGTACGGAACTCCAGTCCTTCTCATTTTACGATAGTGAGTTTGTGCTTTTTGGCACTGCTTATAAAAGTCCAATCAGCAGGAATTTCACCAGGTATTACGAATTTCACATAAGGGATACTATTATGGGAACTATGGCAGGTGACACGACGTATGTGGTCGCTTATTATCCTGTAGAGGGACGCAATTTCCCAGCTTTGGAAGGATTGCTGTATATCCATGTGCCGGACTTTGCCATACAAAATGTCATTGCCGGGCCTGCCAGGGAAGAAGAAGGGGTCAATGTAACCATTCGTCAGCAGTACGAAAAAATCGATGATGAGTATTGGTTTCCTGTTCAATTGGACACTGAACTCAACCTTCACATGGTGGATTTTGGCGACGTTAATCCGCAATTGAAGGTCAGAACTTATTTGGACAGTATTGAGATAGACCTGCCGGGCGATCAGGTTCGAATAGGTCCGGTGGATGTAGTCCTAAATCGTGATGCCTCAAAGCGTGACTCCCTGTTTTGGACCAAGCACAGAAGAAATCCGCTGGACTCCAGAGAATTGCGGGCTTACCACTTCATGGATAGTTTGGGGAAGGAGCACGATTTTGAGCGAAGGGCAGAGTGGATGATGGCCCTTTTTTCAGGTCGAATTTCCTTTGGAAAAGTGGATTTGGAACTCGACCGTATAATGAGTTTCAACGTATATGAGGGATTTAGACTCGGGGCCGGCTTGAGGACCAATCATCGTTTAAGCGAGGTTTTTGAAATGGGGAGCTGGTTTGGTCACGGATTCAGAGACGGCAGAAGCAAATACGGTGGTGATGCCAATGTGCTGTTGAACGAGGACTATCAAATTAGATTGGGGGTGGGATATCAGCGAGAATTGTTTGAAACCGCTGGTATTGAACACAGCCTGAGACGCACCGGGGGGTTGTTTTCCAATGTGGTGAGGCCATTTTTTATCACCCAGTTCGATCTAACCAACGAGTACCTCGCTTTTGTTGACTTCCACCCTAGGGCCAATTTTCAAACCCGTATGTCGCTCAAGCGGCAGAATAGGAAAGTGATGGGTGATTATCGCTACTTAAGTGAAACCAACTTGGAAGGAAGCCGGGAATATGTCTTTTCGACCCTGGATTTTGAAGCTGCTTTTGCACCGGGTGACCGCTATTTTCAGGGGATGAGAGGCAGGCAATCGCTCAACTTCACCTATCCGCGGTTTTATCTGTCATACGCACATGGTATAGATGGATTTGCCGGTGGAGAATTTGACTTCCAGCGATTGGTATTTACGGGGTTGTTTGAAAGGAGATTTCCGGCATTTGGCAAGCTCACAGCCGAAGTAACCGCGGGTGCTGTTTTCGGGGAGGTACCATATTCAGTATTGTTTACAGGAAAATACAGTGCCCTGGACAATACCGGGTTTTGGAGGAGAATCAGTATAGCTGACCGTAACTCCTTCGAGACCATGAGGCCAGTGGAATTCACCAATGACCGTTTTGTAATGCTCATGCTTCGCTACGACCTGGGTAGTTTGTTGTTCAGTCCCGATTCCAGAAGTGCCCCCCATCTCGAATTTGTAGCCCGTGGAATGTACGGAACCCTTGATGTGGACCTTGAAAAACATCAAAATATAGACTTGCGTTCAACCGACCAGGGTTATTTCGAAACAGGTTTTGAAGTCAACCGGCTTTTAGGTACCACGGGAGTGGGTTTTTACTACCGGGTAGGGAATTATGCCTTTTCGTCTTTCTCAAAAAACCTCTCGATTCGACTGACCTCTAAGTTTGTGTTTTGACGTGGATGTGTCACCACGGTATTGTGAAAAGAGGTAAAGGGGAGTGTGTAGCTTTAAAACCTGCCTCATCACTTAAAGAAATAGAAACCCGAAGAGAGGCGATACCTCTTTATTAAAAAAGTAAAGATGTTAGGAAAGCTAAGGGGTCAAAGTGTACCCCTTAGTTCCTGTTCTCTTTCAATGGCTTCAAAAAGGGCCTTGAAGTTACCCTTTCCAAATGATTGAGCCCCTTTTCTTTGAATAATTTCGTAAAACAGGGTTGGCCTGTCCTGAACCGGTTTGGTGAAAATCTGCAGCAGGTAGCCCTCATCATCCCGGTCCACGAGTATATTTTGAGACTTCAGGTCTTCAATGCTTTCATCAATTTCTCCGACCCTTTCCAGCAGATCCTCGTAATAATTGTCCGGTACGTAGAGGAATTCCACCCCATTTTCCCGCAATTGACCTACCGTTTTGATGATATCATCGGTAGAGACGGCGATGTGCTGAACCCCTGCTGACTTGTAGAAGTCAAGGTATTCCTCGATTTGGGACTTTTTAAGTCCTTTGGCAGGTTCGTTAATGGGGAACTTGATGTAGCCGTTTCCGCTTGACACCACTTTGCTCATAAGAGCAGTGTATTTAGTGCTTATGTCCTTATCGTCAAAAGTGATGAGCAGTTTGAACCCTAGTACTTCCTGGTAGAATTTTATCCATCGGTTCATATCACCCAGCTCTACATTGCCTACGCAGTGGTCCACGTATTTAAGTCCGACCGGTTCCACTTTTCTAAGGCTCTCTTTGGGCTGAAATCCGGGCATAAAGGCACCCGAGTAATTCTTTCTCTCTACAAAAGTGTGGATGGTCTCTCCGTAGGTGTGAATGCCTGACAGCACCACCTCACCGTCCTCATCACTCATAGTATATGGTTCAAAGGCCGATTTAGCTCCGCGTTCAACGGCTTTTTCGTGAGCTTCTCGTGCATCTTCTACCCACAGTGCGAGTACTTTTACACCGTCACCGTGCATTTGCACATGCTTTAGTATTTCGTGTTCCGGCTCAAAAGCAGAGGTGAGGACCAACCGAATTTTGCCCTGTTCCAGCACATAGCTGACGGTTTCTTTGCTTCCCGTTTCCGGCCCTTTGTAGGCCACGAGTTTGAATCCGAAAGCGGCCTGGTAAAAGATAGCAGACTGCTTTGCATTGCCCACATAAAATTCTATAAAATCGGTTCCTTTGATAGGGAAAGTGTCCCTACTGGTTTTCTTTTCTTTACTGGTTAAAGTATCCATTTTTGCGCAGTTTTATTTTTTCCAACTCTTGTAATAATCCTTGTTTTCAATATCCACTGCATGAGTGGTCATCAACAGCGGTCTGAAGGTGTCAACCATGACCGCCAGTTCTTTGGTTTCCTTTTTGCCGATGGATTTTTCCACCGTGCCGGGATGTGGGCCGTGAGGAATCCCACCTGGGTGGAGCGTAATCATTCCGCGCTCTACATTGTCCCTGCTCATAAAATCTCCGTCCACGTAGTAAAGCACCTCGTCACTGTCAATATTGGAGTGGTTGTAGGGAGCGGGAATTGAGAGGGGATGGTAGTCGTAGAGACGGGGCACGAAGGAGCATATCACATATCCCCTCGCTGCAAAAGTCTGATGTACCGGAGGCGGCTGGTGCACCCGTCCTGTGATAGGCTCAAAATCGTGAATAGAGAAGATGTATGGATAAACGTATCCATCCCATCCCACCACATCAAAGGGATGACTTCCGTAATGATATGGATAAAGCGCGTCCTCTTTTTTGATATAGAACAAAAAGTCGCCCTCCTTATCGTGTGTTTCCAGCTCCTCGGGTTTTCTAATATCCCTTTCACAGAAGGGTGAATGCTCCATCAACTGCCCGAATTGATTGCGGTAGCGATTTGGAGTCACCACCGGGCTGTAGGACTCTACGATAAACAAGCGGTTGTTTTCATCCTTGAATTCCAGCTTGTAAATGGTGCCCCTGGGGATTACGATGTAGTCCCCGTATTTGAATTTGAGGTTGCCGTATTGGGTTCTGATCTTTCCACTTCCCTCGTGTATAAAAATGACCTCATCGGCATCTGCATTTTTGAAGAAATAATCGCTGTTGCCCTTTTTTGGGGCTGCGAGTATTATTTTACAATCACCGTTTACGAGCACCGGTTTTCTGCTCTGCAAGTAATCGTCTGTCGGGTTGACGTTAAAGCCCATGAGACAGCGGTGCTTAAGTTGCTTGTCGTGGATGGTTTCCGGCTTAACATCCTTTGGATCACCTGCCTGCAGTATTTTTGTGGGTGGTTGTACGTGATAAAGCAAAGAGGCATTGTCATTGAATCCCTCGGTAGAAAAAAGTTCCTCGTGGTACAACTCCCCATTGGGTTGCCGGAACTGTGTATGTCTTTTGTGGGGTATTTTCCCCAATTTGTAGTAGTGCATATATTATTGATTCTTGATTTTTAAACGAGCCCAAATTTACGAAATCTATTGGGTTAATGCAAGAAAAACGAACGCTTGTGTCTCAAAATTTAAAACCTGCAGTTAGTGCGATCCGGCTTACGGTTGCATCTGTAAGTACGCGTTGCTGTGCCTCTGCACCCGGAACCTTATAGGGGTTATACGCTCCTTCGCGCAGGCCGCGCTGATAGGCCAGGTCGAGGAAAAAGTCAGATTCTCGAATGCCCACTCCGAGACTCCAGAGAAGATCTCTGTCGCTGACCGACTCAAAGGGACTTTCTACAAATTGCAGTCCTCCACGCACTCTGAAAAGGTCCAATGCAAGTTCCCCACCAAACCTGAAATTCAGAGCACCGCCCAGTTCGTTACTTATCTCATTGTTTCTGATCCGTTCATCTGAGGAAAAGCGTGACTCAAAGTTGAATCGACCACTGGTGTAATCCAGGTATTCGATATCAAAAGATATGAAACCTCTGTTTTGGATGATGTAGCCAACCCCACTCAGTATCCTCCAGGGGGCGGTAAAGTTGTAGTCAAAAAGTCCTCGGGGCGAATTTGCTGTTTGAGGTCCAGGGGGAATGTTCTCTTCAATTTGGGTTACATCGTAATCATAGGTGGCCGATGTGGTAAATTCACTGGACATTGAGTACCAGGTGGGCGAGTGAATGGCGAGACCAAATCGCAATGCCTGGGAATGCCTGTAGATCATACCTGCCTTAAGTTGAAATCCAACTCCCGACAATTCATCGGTTTCCGTAAATTCAAATGATCTGAAAACCGGATTGACACCCTCACCGTCCTCTTCAAAATAAATTTTATCCTCAGTGATATTTACAAGGGGCACACTGAGCGAAAGTCCCATGATTAGTTTTTCTCTCAGATTACCTGCAAAAGAGAGGTATATTTCATTGATACTCCCCTCAGTACGGAATGTGTGTTCTTTTCGCAACGAAGTGCCGGCTTCGAGATCGCTGGAGTAAGTGTTGTCGGTCGGATCAAAAATAAGCGCAAAAACATCGTAGGCAGGCCCCACTTCAAAATCGTCGATTCGCTCGGGATCAAGTCCTCTTCCTAATTCTGTAAATCGGTCTAAAATACTTCCCTCATTGCTAGTACTTGAAAAAATATGAGAGTGAAAATTGGCCAGTCGGTTGTATCCCACCGCGAATGATAAATTGGTGAAAGTTCCTGAATTACGGGGCTGCCCGGAGATAACCAGGCCAAAGTTAGAGAATTGAAGATTTGAAAACCGGTCGTTTTCCCGATTGGCCGCCCATCTTGCGTCTGTATTGTTGGTGTAGAGCAGGGGAGTAAAGGTGAGTTCACTCCTGCGTATTAGACCTAAACCTGCCGGGTTGTAGGCTGAGGCTGAATAATCTGCACCAAGCGCAGTCATCGCCCCACCTGCCCCCATGAATCTGGCTGTTCCTGTATGGTCAAGAGTGGAAAGGCGTATGGCATCATCAAGAGTTTGAGCAGTCAAACCCACTGACATTAAAAGGCCGAAGGCGGCTAAAAATATTGATCGCATAGTCGTCATAGTTGAAGCATTTAAATTTTTTCTCCTGATGGGTCATCTTGGCCAAGCTATCTAATTTGTTCAGTTCCTAACCGGGTTTATGGTTTGTGATGTTGGGAAGTTATATTTTAAAACGTCCATAAACTACTACGGGACATTTTAAGTGTAATCTTTTTACCAAAAATTAGCTTGTGTGATTGAGTATTTACCGATCTGATTAAACACCAATAAAAAAAGCGAAGTGGTTTACATTGTTTACCACTTCGCCCTTAATTCTTAAAAATGATCCAGATTCGTTAATTGTTATTAATGATTTCAGCCACAATTATCCTCCTCTTCCTGAACGGTTGCTTCTGGTAGAACCGCTGCTGCTGTTAGAACCTCCTCTCCTTGATGGAGAAACGCCTGAAGAGTTGTTGCTACCGGAAGAGCGTCTCGGAGAGAAAGAACCTGAACTTCGCGTATTGTTATTATTTCCTCGATTCAAATTTGGCGAGGGACTGGTATTTCTTTGATTACCCCTGGGATTGATGTTGGGTGAAGAAGAACCTGAATTGTTTCTGTTCCTGTTAATATTAGGAGTGGTTCGCGTGTTGGTTCTGTTTTGATCTCCTCTGTTAAGGTCGCGACCTTGTCTTCCCGTATTTTGTGATCCCTGACGGGTATTGGTTCTCGGACTATTGAAAATCCGGTTGTCAGTACGAGTTCTGTCTGCCGAACGAGTTTGAGGTACATTGCTACGCGTATCTCGGTCTGCTTGAGATCTGTTAACTCTGTTTTCTCGGAATTGCTCCTGAGTTCTTCTGGATGGAATGGCCGCAGTGGTTGTTCCTTCTGAATCTCTCGCTCTTCGGTCTGCACGCTGGGACTCCTGAGTTGATCTATCAGCCAAGCCTGCTGACTCCCTTCTGTCAAGGGTCTCGCCGGTGTGAGAATCTGCAGTTCGCGTTTGTCTATCACTATCGCGGGGAGCCACTCTATCATTATCTCTGGTCAATCGCTCTTCATTGGTTCTCGTAGGAGCTCTCAATTCTTCTTTATCCTCTGGTGGAGTTCCGGGTATTGCATCCACAGTACGACCTCTTCTAGCGGTTGTACCGCCTGTGGAGGTTCTCGGTCCGTACTGAACATTTTGAGTCACAGCGCTGCCGGAAGATTGCCCCGGAACAAAGCCGGGAGAATTATATACGTTATAAATATAGTAAGTTGAACTTGAATAGAATGCAGGGCAACCAGCATATCCAAAACCACCGTAACCCCAACTGTGATAAGAGTAACCAAATCCACCCATCGGTCTCCACGGATTATAGGGTCGGTGGAAGGCATGTGGGCGGTAGAATGGATCGTAATAATGCGGTCCAAAGTGGGGATGCATGCGCGGTCTCATTGAGCTATAAAAGCCTGAACCTACATAAATGCTTACCCCGGGAGTCATGTATCCGTAGTATGCCATATCGACGAACATAGGACTGTAGAAGTCAAAACTTCTACTAGGTCTGTGGAATCGCCTTATCCTCGATGAATAATAAAAGTCGTAGTCTTTTTGATAGTCGTAGTGTTCGCTGTCATAATCGCCACGCTGGTCACCAAAACTCAGGTCCTGAGTTTGGTCTGAGGTGGTTGATGTGGTAGTAATCGATTGTTGTCTGTCCGGGTCATAGTATAGATCATCGTATTGAGAGAATCCCTGCGAAGCAAACAAAAGCATGGTTGCCAGCCACAATACGGAATTTTGAATCAGATTTCTCATTTTTAAGAATTTGTTCTATAAAAAATTATAAGTTGCAAGGTAACACTTTTCGGACAGTACCTGAGTTAAATTACAGGAATTGTTTAAAAAAACTGCCGACGTTAAGCTCATTTACCTTTTCTTTGCACCATATTTATTCAACTTTCTATTCTTATTACGTTTAGAGTAGCACATTAGTTTCAGACACATAGAATATTAATACTTCATTAAATGGGTAAAGGCATAGCATCCAGATCAGAAAATTACTCTCAGTGGTACAACGACATTGTCAAGCGGGCCGGCCTTGCGGATCATTCAGCCGTGCGCGGTTGCATGGTAATTAAGCCCCACGGCTTTGCCATTTGGGAAAAGATGAAGGCCAATCTCGACAAGATGTTTAAGGATACCGGGCATGTAAATGCATATTTTCCTCTTTTCATTCCAAAGAGTTTTTTGAGCAGGGAAGCAAAGCATGTAGAGGGGTTTGCCAAAGAGTGCGCGGTGGTCACGCATCACCGTTTGATGAACGATCCCGAAGGTGGTGGGGTCGTGGTGGACCCGTCGGCTAAGTTAGAAGAGGAATTGATCGTTAGACCTACTTCGGAGACCATAATCTGGAATACTTACAAAGATTGGATACAGTCCTACAGGGATTTACCTGTCCTGGTTAATCAATGGGCCAATGTGGTTCGGTGGGAAATGCGGACCAGGCCCTTTTTGCGCACAGCTGAATTTTTGTGGCAGGAGGGACACACAGCGCACGCAACTAAAGAAGAAGCCATTGAAGAGGCAGAAAAAATGCACGAGGTCTACGCCCGCTTTGCTGAGGACTACATGGCCATGCCCGTTGTAAAAGGAGTAAAAACAGAGAATGAGCGATTCGCTGGTGCATTGGAAACCTACACCATTGAAGCGCTGATGCAGGATAAAAAGGCCCTTCAAGCTGGGACTTCTCACTTTCTGGGACAAAATTTTGCCAGGGCTTTCGATGTTACTTTTTTGAACGAAAACAACAAGGATGAGTATGTCTGGGCGACCTCATGGGGAGTTTCCACCCGACTCGTTGGAGCACTGATTATGACGCATTCCGATGATCAGGGACTTGTACTCCCTCCAAGGCTTGCACCGATTCATGTGGCCATTGTACCCATCCCTAAACCCGCGCCCGAAATTGACGAAGTGGCACACAGAATACGGGAGCAGTTAGAGGCGAAAAACCTAACTGTGCAGTACGACACAGATCTGAAAAAGAGACCTGGCTTTAAATTCGCTGAACACGAACTCAAAGGGGTTCCGGTCAGACTGGCTATTGGTAAAAGAGATCTTGAAAGAAGGCAGATCGAAGTGGCGCGAAGGGACACCGGAGAGAAAGTATCTGTTCCACTCGATGGCGCAGTGGAATTTGTGGAAAAATTGTTGGACGACATCCAGGTAAACCTTTACAACCGCGCATTCGAATTCAGAGCGGCCAACACCCATGAAGCCAAGTCCCTGAGTGAATTTAAGGAGTTGATGGAAGCCAACAGCGGCTTTGTCAAAGCCCACTGGGATGGGACCACCGAAACGGAATTGAGGATTAAAGATGAAACCAAAGCGACCATTCGCTGTGTTGTAAAGGATGAAAATGACGAGCCCGGGATATGTATTTACTCCGGAAGGCCTTCAAAGAGAAAGGTTCTTTTTGCCAAAGCATATTAATTAATTAAATATATGAATCATTATGGCTTTTGAAATTGAGGGAAAACTCTACAAAAAATTTGATACTGAACAGAAGACGGAAAAATTTAAAGCCAGGGAGTTTGTATTGTTGACTGAGGATGGCCCTTACCAGCAGTACATCAAATTCCAACTTACGCAGGATCGCTGTAGTCTGCTTGATCCATTTGAGGAAAATCAGCAGATAAAGGTTCACTTTGATTTGAGAGGAAGGGAGTGGAACGATAAGTTTTTCACCAACCTCAATGCCTGGAGAATTGAAGGAGATACGGATTCGGGAGACCTAAATCAAGTGACCGATGATTTTGAGGATCCCACTTTTAGCGAAGAAAATCAGGGCGATGGGCCACAGGCTGAGGATTTTACGAAGGATGTACCTTTTTAATTTCGGAAGTGTGCCCAGAAATTTGTTTGAAAAAAGGTTTTTTCTTGTAATTCTTCCCCACATTGAGATGTGACCGGTTTGTTGGATTATACGGTGTTGAGAGGTCGTCGCCAATGATATAATGTGGACTCATCAACTCGCGTTTGATTGAAAAGCTATTCGGATGAAAACTGTTGATTTTTTTAGAGTAGGCCTTTTAGTCGCAATT
The DNA here is from genome assembly GCA_007695035.1 of Saprospirales bacterium. Taxonomy (GTDB): domain Bacteria; phylum Bacteroidota; class Bacteroidia; order Chitinophagales; family Saprospiraceae; genus PWJY01. The sequence continues at coordinate 12,896 of REEO01000045.1, forward strand.
TTGGTTGCCTTTTGGATACGGACCGAAGCTCAAACCATTACCGGAATATCGACCATTTGGGACGATGATTTTACGGAGTGGAGCATTTTCACCGAGGAGGATACCGTAAATTTCGGAACCCTTGAATTGATCAATTTGATGGGGAGTCCGAGACTCGACTGGCGTTATCGCATCCTGGGAAAGGAGGGCAGGATACGCAATATCGACCGGAATGATTTCCGTACCTGGGAAATTCAGGGACCAAATGATATTGTTACGGTCAGACAAATGTGGAGAGATGACCTCAGAGAGTGGAGGGTAACCAACAACCGCAGGGCAATGGTATGGAGATCCCGGTATGCCAATCACTATGAAGAGTGGGTTATCAATACAAGGGACCACGGCTTCTTTTCCATGTACACCCTTAACCCCGGTGATCCCAGAGACTGGATAGTGGTGGACACTATGCGCGAGGATTTTCCCATTGAGATGAAGGTAGCCTTTATGTTCCTCACCATTTTTTTGACTGCTCCCTATTGAACTAAAATATCCGATGTGCAGATTCTTTTGATAGAGGACGATAAGAGGTTGGCTGATTTAATTAAAAGTGGACTTGAAAAAAAGGTTTCACTGTTGCCACTGCCGCGGATGGAGATGACGGCCTCAAGATGGGGCTGGACAATCGTTTCAATCTAATCATTTCCGATATTATGCTGCCGGGAAAAAGCGGCTTGGAAGTGTCGAGGCTGATCAGAAAATCAAGGCCCGGAATCCCGATTCTTATGCTCACGGCATTGGGAACCACCGATGATAAGGTCGAGGGGTTTGATGCAGGGGCCGATGATTACCTCGTAAAACCATTTGAATTCAGAGAGTTGCATGCCCGCGTCCGTGCCCTGATGAAAAGGGCCGAAAGGCTGGCCGATGACAAAGACTCCGGCAACCATAGGTTGGAGTACGATGAAATAACCATGGACCTGAATGCCAAAGCCGTCAACCGAAATTCTGTGGAACTCAATCTCACACCGCGTGAATTTAATCTTCTGGAATTCCTGATGAGAAACCCTGAAAAGGTCCTCAGTCGTGACCAGATTGCCCGCGAGGTGTGGGATACTCATTTTGACACCGGTACCAATTTTATCGATGTTTACATAAATTACCTCCGGAAAAAAATAGACAAACCCTTTGATCATAGATTGATTCATACAAAAACAGGTATGGGGTTCGTGCTCAAGCGTAAAAAGAAGAAGAAAAATTGAACGACCATTGACGTGCATGAAAATCAGCAAATTGATCAATCGTGAAAATCAGGACAAAATTGAGCCTTCTCTTTACGGCAACCTGCGGGCTGCTGTTGTTGCTCTTTGCCCTGGTGATTTACTTCGCAGCTGCCAATGACCGGGAGGCCACTTTTTTTGACTACATAAAAACCGAGGCAGGAACTAAAGCGGAGTTGCTTTTGAGTGGAAACATTGACCCGGAAATTCTTCAAACCATATACCGCCAAAACAGAGAACACCTGAGCGAGGTCGAGATTGCTATTTACGATCCCGATTTTAACCTCCTTTACCATGATGCCATCGATATCGATATCGTACAGGAAACCGAGGAGATGATTGGTGAAATACTCGAGTTGGGAAGCATAGAATTTGACCAAAACGGCTGGCAGGTCATTGGTGTTCACTACCGCCACAATGAAAGGGACTATGTGGTGACTGGGGCCGGGTTTGATCGACTCGGATACGAAAAACTCACACTCCTGAGGAATACCCTTATTACAGCCTCTGTTCTCGGACTGATATTGGTGTATATACTCGGATTGGTTTTTTCCAGAGAAGTGCTCTCTCCATTGAGAAACATCGCAAACAGAGTCAGCGAGATCACCGCCACCAATCTGAATTTGAGGTTGCGTCCTCGCGATTCGGGTGACGAATTAACGGATCTAACTCTGCACTTCAATGAGATGTTGGACAGATTGGAGCAGTCATTTCAGTCCCAAAGAGAGTTTGTCCACAACATCAGTCACGAGATCAAAACCCCGCTTACTGCCATTATCACCGAAATCGAACTCTCCCTGATTGAGGCTGAAGAGAGCGACCAGCGTTGTATGACCCTGGAGGTTGTTTTGAAAGATGCCCGGAAAATGGACAAGATCGTCCAGAACCTCTTGAATATGGCAAAAAGCCACTACGATCCGTCCCAACTCAGTAAAAAAGAGATTAGAGTGGACGAAGTGCTAATGGATGCGCGGACCGAGGTGCTCAAGGGAAGAGAATCTGCTGAAATATCAGTACATGTGGACGAAAATATCCCGGATGATTCGGCGATGGTTATAAATGGGAACGCCTATTTGTTGCAGGTAGCTTTTATTAATCTGATGGACAATGCTGTTAAATTTTCACCCGATAAAAAGTGCGCTGTCTCACTCGGTGCGGAAAGGGAGTCGATAGAGGTGATCTTCGCAGACCGGGGTCCGGGTATTAAGCCCGAGGACAGCAGCCGGATATTTGAGCCCTTCTACCGAACCGGGGCTTCCGCTAATTTGGAAGGCAGTGGCATAGGTCTTTCCATTGTGAAGAAGATTATTGAGCTTCATGGGGGATCGATTAGTTTGACCTCCGGCGACCATAAGGGCAGCAGTTTTACCGTAAGTTTAGAGCGTGCCGAACACGGTGAAAAACAATAGTTCATACAACCATTTTGACCCCATTTTCCACTCCTTTTATTGTTACCTTAAGGACAGGTGTTTTCTGCCAGAAACCTACATACTCATTGGTATAAAAATTTTTTTATACTGATTTAGCCCTGTTTCCCTACTCGTGTTACAATAGTGCAAGCTTTTGTTACAATAGTGCAAGTCCACTCTGCTCCCATCCCTCAATTTTACGATTGAAATTAAATCCGGACCTGGGTTCTGAAATTTTCAGCCTGGACAATTTACAATTTAAAGTTGATTACTTATGAAGGAGTTTTTCTACAGTTTGCTACCGTTTTTAGTCTTTAGTTTATTTGTCGTGACGGCTGTTTCAGCTCAGCCGGTAATTTATGTCAATGAGTCCGTATCGGGAGGAGTCGGGGATGGAACCTCCTGGACCGATGCCTTTTCCGACCTTCAGGATGCTTTGGATACTGCCGTTTCAGGTGACACCATCTGGGTAGCTGAGGGCACTTACTATCCAACCGATGACTCCAACGATCGGGATGCTACATTTGAGCTGGTAAGCGGAGTGGCTGTTTACGGTGGGTTTGAGGGGGATGAGACCAGTTTAGCAGAAAGAGACTGGGAGGAAAATGAGACGATACTCTCGGGAGATATCAATCAAAGTGATAGCCTTGACGGCAACAGCAGAACAGTGGTTTATATACCTTCTGGTGTGGACAGTACCACCATAATTGATGGGTTTACTGTAACCATGGGGAATGCGGATTCGGGGTCAGCTCTTTCACCTAACCGGAGTGGAGGTGGTATTTACAGTGGCACGGGTTCTCCCACAATATCAAATTGTAAAATTCTGAATAATCGCGCAGAATTTTCAGGGGGAGGTGTTTTTACTAGTAGCTCTGGCTCTCCCACGATTGCTAACAGCCTTTTGATAGGAAATTTTGCAGTATCCTTTGGCGGAGGAATATGCAATTGGGGAAGTACCATTGAAGCCCAGTTTTCTGGGGTGTTGGAAAATAGTGTGGTAAAGGACAATGAAGGCACGAATGGTGGAGGTGTTTACAACTATAACAATATTGAATATCATATTATTAATACAGACATCGAGGGTAATTCTGCAACAAGCCTTGGCGGTGGGATATATCATGGCCCAGGCAGCATCTCAATGATATCGAGAAGCAAAATAAGTGAAAACTCAGCCGAAAGTGGAGCGGGAATTTACAACAGTAACAGCAATCCAACCATCAGCAGAACTGAGATAAGTGGCAATAGTTCGGATGACTCAGGGGGTGGATTGTACAATGCGAATAGCAGTCCCAGTATCAGCAATGTCATCCTAATTGGAAACCAGGCAAATAACAGGGGTGGTGCAATGTACAATGATGGTGGAGAACCCTCAATTTTGAATACAACCATAAGCGGGAATTCTGCCGGCTTTCACGGAGGTGGATTGAATAATTTTAACAGTGATCCCGAAATAGTAAACAGCATCATCTGGAACAACGAGGCAGATGGAAGTACTGAAAGCATTTCGGCTTCCATTTTCAACTCACTATCTTCAACTCTGATTTCTCATTCTCTCATCGCCAATTCAGGTGGAAGTGGAAGTTGGGATGACGATATTGGAAACGATGAAGGCAACAACATTGATGCAAATCCCTTGTTTGTGGAGGATTTATATCCTGGTACTGCACCGGACACCGCTGGGAACTTCCAACTCACCGCTTGCTCACCCGCTATAGATGCCGGTGACAATGACGGGCTAGGTGTATCAGACACCCTCGATCTGCCAGGAGAAGATAGAATTTTCGATGCTGGTATTGCATCGGAGCCCACAGTGGACATGGGAGCTTACGAGCTTCAAGCATCGGCTCCATCACCCGGCAATCCCAATGTGATATATGTAGATTCCTCCATTGCGGACCCCGTAAATGGATCGAGCTGGGGGTGTGCATTCAACGATCTTCAAGATGCATTAGCTATAGCCCAGGCCGGAGACTCCATTTGGGTGGCAGCTGGAACCTACTACCCAACTGGCGATTCCAATGACCGGGATGCTACATTTGAGCTCGTAAACGGAGTGGTAATTTACGGTGGATTTGAGGGAAATGAGAACGACCTTTCAGAAAGAGACTGGGAAGTCAATGAGACCATCCTCAGCGGAGACATCAACCAATCTGACAGTCTGGATGGGAACAGCAGAACGGTAGTCTACATTCCGGCGGGTGTGGACAGTACGACTATAATTGATGGGTTTACAATAACCATGGGGAATGCAGATTCGACCCCAATTCTTTCAGCTGCCGGCAGCGGAGGTGGTATCTACAACAGTACCGGTTCACCCTTGATTGTAAATTGCAAAATACTGAATAATCGCGCAAGTGGATTCGGTGGCGGTGTCCTTAACAGTATCTCTGGCTCACCCACGATTTCCAACAGTCTGCTGGAAGGAAATTTTGCAGTGAACGACGGTGGAGGAATTTTCAATCTAGGAAGTACAGTTCAAGCCCAGTTTTCAGGTGTGTTGTCAAATAGTATTGTAAATGACAATGAAGCCACCAATGGTGGGGGAATTTACAATGATGAAAATACAGATTATCATATTATCAATTCCGACATCGAACTTAATACTGCAAGTGAAGAGGGTGGAGGAATTTATTTTCACAATAACAGCACTTACGAGATCAGTGGTTCTTCCTTTACTGAAAACTCTTCCTTTGATGGTGGGGCTGTTTACAGTAGGTTTGCTTCGGGAAGTATAGCTAATTCCGTTTTTGAAGAGAATGAAGCTTCGAGCGACGGTGGGGCTATTTACATCAACGATTCTTCACCTGAAATTTCGAGAAGTGTATTCCGGGGTAATTTCGCCGTGAGTGACGGTGGTGCAATCAAGAACAACAATTCTTCTGAACCTGTGATAAGCAGTAGTTTGATTTCAGGAAATACAGCCGATAGGGGTGGCGCCATTTATAACGAGCTGTCGTACCCCACTCTCGTCAATGTGACCGTCAGTGGCAACAGTAATTCCGACCTTGGTGTGATAAGGAACGTGTTTTTTTCAGATCCAACCATCACCAACTGTATTATTTGGGGTAATTCCGATGGAGTATCCGGTGGGAATCCTTCTATATCTTACTCAATTGTTCAGGGTGGTGCAAGTGGTCCGGAGAATCTGGAAGAGAACCCTCTTTTTGCCTATCCATTAGATCACTCCTCTGCACCCTCTCTTTCAGGTGACTTCAGCCTGACTCCCTGCTCTCCAGCTTTAGATGCAGGGGATAACAACGCCCTGGGTGCTTCAGACACTCTCGACCTTGCCGGGGATGAGAGGGTAGTTAATGCGACCGGAACATCTCAGGATATTGTAGACATGGGTGCCTACGAATTTCAATCCATGGCACCTCCTCCAGCCAATCCCAATGTAATATATGTAGATGCCTCCAATTCAGACCTCGGTACCGGACTTAGCTGGGGATGTGCTTTCAACGATCTTCAGGATGCACTGGCGGTGGCCCAGACCGGAGACAGCATTTGGGTAGCTTCGGGTACATACTTTCCGACTTATGATTCTAACGATCGCGATGCCACTTTTGAGCTGATAAACGGTGTGGCCATTTACGGTGGATTTGAGGGCAATGAGACCAGTCTGTCTGATAGGAACTGGGAGGAAAATGAGACCGTGCTCAGTGGGGATATTAACCAATCCAATGATTTGGACGGGAACAGCTTTACAATTGTAGTAGGATCCGAAACGGATTCCACCGCTGTTATCGATGGATTTACCATCACAGGAGGAAATGCAAATGCTGGTTCTGGTCCACTTAGGGGTTTGACCAGGTCCGGGGGTGGGTTTCACAATGCCAATGGATCACCAACCATGACCAATCTGATTGTAAAAGGCAATTTTGCAAATGGATTTGGTGGAGGTATTTATAACGACTCCTCTGCAATGGTGGTTTCAAACAGTCATTTTATTGACAATTATGCAGGCTTTTACGGTGGAGGGATCCACAATCAGGGAAATTCTACGCCCACACTTTTTGAGTGTAGTTTTATAGAAAATGAAGCTGAATATGGGGGAGGCGGTATGCAAAATGATGAAAATTCCTCACCAACTCTGATCAATTGTAATTTTAGTAATAACGAGGCAAACTTATACGGTGGCGGGATGATGAACAATACAGGGAGCTCTCCGATATTGATTGGATGCAACTTTAATGGAAACTCTACAGGTCAAAGGGGTGGTGGTATGTACAATACATCAACAGCCTCACCTTTGTTAATCAATTGTACCTTCACTGGAAATGTTTCGGATGAAAATGGTGGGGGTATGTTCAATGTCAATTCTACTCCCATTATAGTCAATTGTATTTTCACTGGAAATTATGCAGAAGAAATGGGTGGTGGAATAAACAGCTGGTCCTCTAATTTTGCGCTGACCAATACTGTTTTCAGTGGTAATTACGCCGGTGAAAGCGGAGGTGGTTTGCACAATAGACTGAGCATTCCCACTTTGACCAATTGTACTTTTAGTGGAAACTTGGCAGGAAACAGTGGGGGCGCGATTTTTAATGAGGATGAAAGCCATGTCGAACTGAGAAATACCATAATTTGGAACAATATGGCGGCAGGCTCCGGTACCAACTCCTCTGCTTCTATTGATAATGATGCAAGCTCCAATCCTACTGTATCCCATTCACTTATCGCAATTTCCGGTGGCAGTGGTCTTGCCTGGAATATTGACATTGGAATTGATGAAGGTGAGAACATTGATGCCAACCCCCTATTTATGGAAAGTTCGGACCCAGCTAATGCTCCCGATACTTCGTTAGTTGACTATTCGCTCCAAAATTGCTCCCCCGCCATAGATGCCGGCGATAACGACGCCCTGGGTGCTTCAGATACCCTCGATCTGGCAGGAGATGAGAGAATTGTCGATGCAGGCCTGGCATCGGTACCCACAGTGGACATGGGAGCTTATGAATTTCAAAGCGAAGTTGACCAGTGCGAGTGCCTTAACGATGGAATCGTATATGTCGATTCCTCAAATGTGAACGGAGGTGATGGTCTGACTTGGGAAGATGCCTTTTCCACTCTTCATGAAGCTTTGGATTTTGTTTGCCAATGCGACAGTGCGCAAATTTGGGTGGCCCTGGGAACGTATTATCCCACGGATGACTCAAATGACCGCGATGCTTCATTTGAACTATGCGACGGAATTGCCATTTACGGTGGTTTCACGGGGAGTGATACTGACCTTTTAGATAGAGACTGGGAAGCCAATGAGACCGTGCTCAGCGGGGATATTAACCAGACGGATGATCTGAGTGGAAACAGTTATACGGTGGTTACGGGATCTGGCACGGACCAATCTGCGGTTCTCGATGGATTTGTCATTACCATGGGAAATTCTGATGTCACATCGGGATGGTTTGCCAATCCTAATCGCTCTGGTGGGGGAATGCATAACGATGCCGGCTCCCCAACAATATCTAACTGCATCTTTTTGGGCAACTCAGTTCACTCAAATGGTGGTGGAATGTTCAATTTCAATAATTCCTCCCCCACGGTGACGAACTGTACTTTTTCAGACAATTTAGCTGGAAATAACGGTGCCGGGATGTACAATCCCGCTAATTCCTCCCCCACAATAATTAATAGCACTTTTTCTGGCAATTTAGCTGACAGAAGAGGCGGTGGGATATACAGTTTGAACTCCTCCTCCACGGTAAAGAACAGCACTTTTTCAGGCAATTCCGCAGGATTGAATGGGGGTGGTATATACAATCAGGGTAACTCCTCCTCTCCCACGATAGCGAACAGCACTTTTTCAGGCAATTCCGCAGTACTATCGGGTGGCGGAATGTACAATGTGGATATTTCCTCCGGAACAATATTAAATTGCACCTTTTCGGGGAATTTGGCAGGTAGTTCTGGAGGTGGAATTTACAACCGCCGCTGCACACTAAAGATAGCAAACAGCACTTTTTCTGGCAATTCGGCTGGCAGTCGAGGCGGTGGGCTTCACAATCCCGATAATCACTCTCTCACTGTAACGAATAGCATAATCTGGAACAATTTGTTAGATGGAGAATCAAATACAATATCAGCTTCTGTTTTTAGTACCGGTGAAGATCCTATATTCAGTTACAGCCTGATCGCAAATTCAGGAGGAAGTGGCGGGAGCTGGGATATTCCCAGAACAATAGATGGTGGCAACAACATAGATGCCGATCCATTATTTGTAGAAGAATTTGATCCTGAAAATGCACCGGGGACCGGCGGCAACTTCCAACTGACCGCTTGCTCACCTGCCATTGACGCCGGTGACAATGACGCCCTTTCTGCTTCAGATACGCTGGATATAGTGGGGAATACGCGGATTGTTGATTCCGGTCTGGCATCGGAGCCCACAGTGGACATGGGAGCCTACGAATTTCAAAGTGAAGTGGATCTTTGCGAGTGCCTGACAGACGGAATTGTATATGTCGATTCGTCCAATGTCAATGGAGGCGATGGTCTAAGTTGGGTAACCGCTTATTCTGATCTTCAGGATGCATTGGAATTTGCATGTCAATGCGACAGTGCACAAATCTGGGTAGCACAAGGAACGTATTATCCCACGGATGATACCAATGACCGCGATGCCTCCTTTGAGCTTTGCAATAATGTTAGTGTATACGGTGGTTTTGCAGGGACTGAAAGCGATCTTTCAGAAAGAAATTGGGACGATTATGAAACTGTGCTCAGTGGTGATATAAATCAGAGTGACAGTCTGGATGGTAATAGCTATACAGTAGTCTTTATGGAAAATCTGGATACTACTGCCAGACTGGATGGATTTACCATAACCGGTGGTAATGCTGAGCTTTCGGGCTTCTCTGCCAACGTGACAAATAGCGGAGGGGGGATTTATATTCATTTCGGTAGTCCCATTATTGCCAACATAAAACTGGAGAACAACCGAGCGGCGATAAATGGGGGCGGTGTTTTTTCTGTTGTATCATCCTCAAGTATGGAAAATATCACTTTTTCTTCCAATCGTGCTGACAATGGGGCTGGTCTGTACAATGACAGTGGCAGTATTTCAATTGCCTCTTCTGTATTTGAGTACAATGTGGCAGAGAGTGATGGGGGAGGGTTGGTCAATGAAAATTCGGCCACCATCTCCATAAACAACAGTCAATTTGTTGAAAATGATGCAGGTGAATCAGGTGGTGCGGTGTACGATGGTTTTTCTTCTGAGTTTATTGCGCAGGATGTGGTATTTGATATGAACTCCGCTGAGGATGGAGGAGCTATTTACAGCGGTGCGTTTGGCTTGCTTACTGTTGATAATTGTGAGTTCACTGGAAATACCGCTGGCAGTTCAGGTAGGGGGGGTGCGATATTTGTTACTACGGTAAATAATGGAAGTGTATATTCCTCTCAATTTCATCAAAATTCAGCCGGGGTTGGTGGGGCTGTATATTTATTTAATTCCAGCATAAATTTCGCCAATTCGACTGTGAATGAAAATGAAGCTCACAGCAATGGAGGTGGGTTTTTCGTAAACCTCGGTAGCCCTGAAATTGAGAGTAGTCTGATACAAGGCAATATGGCAGTGGAAGACGGTGGTGGTGTATACGGAAGCGGAACTGCAACAGTATCTATAAATAACAGTCTCATTTCAGGTAACAAATCAAACCGTGGTGGCGGTGTATACAGCAGCGGCAATACCCTTAATATTAGCAGCACAACCATCAGCGGAAACTACGGAGAGAACAACGGTGGAGGAGTTTACCTAAGCAATAACAACAACTTCAATATGGTCAATTCCATACTGTGGGGCAACAATACTGACTATGAAACGAATGGTGCCTCCTTTATGGATACGGTAATAACCTACAGTATTATACCCGGTGGAATTGAGGGAGAGGGCAATATTGAGGGTGACCCGTTGTTTGATTCGCCCCAAGATCCATCTACAGCACCCTCTGTCCTGGGAGATTACTCTTTGACTACTTGCTCACCCGCCATAGATGCCGGTGACAACGACGCCCTCTCGGCTTCGGATAGCCTGGACCTGGCTGAAGAAGATAGAATATTCAATGCTTACGGATTCCCCAAAGCCATAGTGGACATGGGTGCTTATGAGTACCATGAGGAAGAGGATTATTGCGATTGTATTTCAGCGGAGAGATTGTACGTGGATGCCGGTCAAAGCGGTGGCGATGGCTTGAGCTGGTCTACGGCTTATGCCGATCTTCAGGATGCGTTGGCTGTGGCATGTTTGTGCGAGGATATTGAGGAAATATGGGTTGCAGAAGGTACGTATTTCCCGGACAGGGGTGCCTTTGTCACGACCGGTGACCGGGTAGCTTCTTTCGAGCTCTGCAATGGCGTGGCCGTTTACGGAGGATTTACACCCGGGGACAGTGACCTCATGGACAGGGACTGGGAGAACAATCCCACCATTTTGAGCGGTGATCTCGAGGAAAACGATGACCCCAATATACCTTTAGAGAATTTGGCAAGCCATTCCTCCCGATCTGACAATTCATATTCTGTTGTATTGGCCGAAGGACTGGATACCACAGCGCGTCTGGACGGGTTTTGGATAGTCGGTGGAAATGCCAACCGACCTACCGGAGATAATCGTTCCCCATCGCGTTCCGGTGGTGGATTGTTTATTGAAAGTGGCCGGCCCAGCCTGGCAAACCTGCATTTTGAATACAATTCCACCTCAAATTTTGGAGGTGGGGTGTTTTTGCGATTTGCGGAAGAAGTCTTTATAGAAAATGTCAGGATTAGAAAAAACAGTGCTGAAGACGGTGGAGGTTTTGCTACTCTTGAGGGAACGGTTACTATCCATGAATCTGATATTGATTCGAATTATGCGTCCGGAGATGGAGGAGGTATGTTTACCTCTGATACCTGGCTCACACTGGAAAACGGAGAGTTTAATGGAAATTTTGCAGAGAACGGAGGAGGTGGAATCTCGCAGTACTTTGATTCGACAGCAACTGTGATCAACACAGTTTTCAATGGTAACTTAGGTGATTTTGGAGGAGGTGCCATCAATATCAATGGAGCCAAAATGAATTTAGTAAATGGTCTGTTTTACGAAAATGAAGGTGGATTTGCAGGAGCGATCGTCAATGAATCTGGATCAGAATTGTTGCTTGTAAATTCAATCCTTGTTGAAAATGCCGGATCTTCTGGTGGGGGAGCAATCGACAATTGGGAATCAGAATTAAACGTGTACAACACCATCGTCTGGAACAATTCCGGAGATGGTATTTCTTTGAATGACCCGGACGATGTAACCATTTACAACTCTCTGATTGAAGGATCGGGAGGCAGTGAAAATTGGAACAGTGATTATGGTATGGATGGGGGAGACAATATCGACCTAGATCCCCAATTCGAGGATGAAGCAACTAACAATTTCAATCTGACAGAATGCTCCCCTGCCATTGATCGCGGCCT
>REEO01000078.1 GCA_007695035.1 Saprospirales bacterium
TTTTATTAATCTCCTCTATCCAAGGGTTCGGAGAATGTCCCTGAGAGGGCTTAATAAATGTGCACCTTTACGGCCTTCTCAAGTACAAATTTCAATACACGTACTGCAAAAAAAATGCAGTGTGATAATTTTTTTCTAAAATTACGGCTTTTTGAATAACCTTCCTTCAAATTCAATCTCGTATTCATAGCAATAGCTTCTTCTTGATTTGTTATAGTAAATAGGTGCACCCATGGCTTTCATTTCATTGAGCAAATGGTACAAACAGCGCTCTGATATATTAAGCCGTCTCGCCAAATCTTTTGGCCTACCTGTTCCCTTTCTGCGAATCAGACAGTGCAACCGTTCCATTGTGCTGAGTTTCTCTGAAAAATTCATGATTTCAGGAGTTTTCAGTTGAGAATACAGTGCAGTAGTCTTCAGCAGTTCGTATTGGTGAAATAGATAATGCCTCATTGCAGAGTCCTTTTATTGGCTGGCTTGATAAGTCCCATATTCTTACAGAAATGGAGAATACAGCGCTTTCGGGGGGGCAGTAGTATTCTCAAGGTTTTTTAATAGTTCAGGCTGGCCATAGCAATGTCCCATGTGGTTGAAATTGAGGTTAACGGATTGTAGCAAAGATATTGTTAAGTTTTTATTTGTCCAAGAAAAGACACTGAAATATCCCGGGTAGTGTTACTGAATGCCGAAAAGGTTTTTAAATATTCCTTATGAGATATATTTTTTTTTGAACAAACATTGTTCGACTGATCCAGGGAGCTGTTATGTGGCCCCATAGCTTCGGTTTGAAGTTATAATAATTACGTTGCAGGAGGGCAAATCTAAAACCGAAGCCCAAATGGAAACCTGGATTACGCGCTAGCATATTACTGCCCCTAAGGATTCCTGACCCGTGTTAATTTGGCATTGCCAAAAGATAGCTGGCTGTTCACATGGTCGGCTTTAGACCTAAGCACCAATTATCAATAATCGCATGGAATTCACCTAATTAAACCAAGATGTTTAAATACGACCCCCGAATATAATTATACATTCTGCGCATTTTCTTATATGAAAAATTTTAATGTGTGTCAAACTTTGCCTAAATTTGCATGTCGGGCAGAAGTAGATTTAGGGACGATCATTTCATTCATTTAAAACACTGATTATGAAGACTATTTTAAAAACTTTTTTCATTGGACTTTTCACTGTGGTTGCACTCAATCACGGTTTTTCACAAAATGATCACGAAGACAATGTTGTGCTTGCCCTCGATAGCAAGGAAGCTGTCATGGGCGAGGAGGTGTGTATTGATCTGAGGGTTTTTAACTTTGACTCGATCAATTCGGTTCAGGCCTCCATTGTTTTTGATCCGTATCAGCTCAGGTTTGACTCCCTTGACAACCTGAACCCAGATATACCATTTACCAGTGAGAGTTTTGGTCTCACTGAATTAGAATGCGGAATCTTCAGATTTAATTTCTTTCGTGTAGATCCGACCTTTGACTTTGAGGACAGTACCCGGGTTTTGTCGGTTTGCTTTACCGCTGTGGGTGAGGCCGATCAATTTGCCCCGGTGAATTTGTCTGATTTTCCTATAGAGGTTGAAGTGATCCGTGATTTTCAACCTGTGGATGTGAATACAATGGATGGAGGTGCTTTTATCAATCAACCAACCCAGCTCCAAAGCACAGTAAGAACTTGTGCAGCAACCGATATAGCTTCTGAAGACGGATTTATGTATGTATCGACATTTGCTGAAGATACTGTCTATCCGGTTGAGTTTTTCTACTCACACGACAACGACGCTTTTTTTCAGGGATCCGTAATCCTGAGTTCTGATGGACAGGAGGAAGTTATCGATTCTCTGATTCCAGGAGATTACAATTACATGGTGGTAAAAGGCGGGGATACGCTTTCAAGCGGGAGTGCCACCGTTTACGACCACGGCCCCCTCTTCTCGGCCTTCAATGTAAATCCACCCAATTGTCACGATGACAGCGATGGTTTTATTGAATTGGTTGGAGCACCTGAGGACCGATGTGTGGTTGGGAAGTGGAGTAGCGGAGCAATTTATCAGCCTGTTAAATCTAGCCTATCCAACGGGACCTACTATCATACACTTATTGATTTGGGTGGCTGTCAACTCATCGATACTTTTGTTATTGAAACAGAGCAGCTGGAACTCGCCATAGAGGTAACGGACAATCAGTGTCCCGGAGACAGTATAGGTAGTATTCTCGTCAATGCTTCCGGTGGAACCCCATTTTCCGGTGATACCTATACATATACCTGGAGCGATGGTGAATCACAAACAAGTATTAATTCCTTCAGAGACAGCCTTCCATCTGGCAATTATGAAATCACAGTTACAGACTCCAATGACTGTCAGTTGGTTGAATCCATTGAGATTGTCAACGAATCTGGCCTTGCTGTCGAAATGGAGGTCATCGAAGATATAATTTGTTTTGGCGATACCACTGGCCACGTTCAATTGGATGTGAGCTATGAGGGCAGGACTGAAACTCCTGAATTTCTTTTAGAAATGGATTTTGATCAGGGCGAACTGATAGAGGAAGAAGGAAGGTTGATTTTCACAGGGCTACCCGCAGGTGTATATGAATTGACCTTAACAGATACCCTTTTTGATGGCTGTGTGTTGGAGTATGCTTTCGAGTTGACACAACCCGATACTTCCCTGCATTTGGCTGGCCATGAACTGACAGACGAATCCTGTGAAGGTGAGAACGATGGTTCCATTTCTCTGGACATTAGAGGTGGTGAACCCGATTCAGATGGTAACTACAATGTCTTTTGGAGCGATGGTAATGAAGGTGCAGTTAATTCTGAACTCGGTGAAGGAATGTATCACGTGACGGTTACGGATGTAAGAGGCTGCGAAGTTGTAGATTCTTTTGAGTTGCAAACAAATATCCCTCCTGTAGTAGTTGAATCCGAAGTGACTGACGCCTTGTGTTTTGGTGAAGCAAGTGGTTCAATTGCGGTTGAGGTTTTGGCAGGTACTGGTGGACCAGCTGAAATCACCTGGGACGATGGACAGACAGGGGAAGTTGTCACAGATTTAGCTGCCGGAGAATACACGGCTTTGGTGTCGGACTCTCTCGGTTGCGCCACTGAATTTTCAGCGACAGTTGGACAGCCTGATTCTCTTTCTGTAGATCCTATCATTACTGATGAATCTGAAGCAGGGGAAGCAGATGGCTCCATTGAATTGGAAGTGAGTGGTGGAACTCCACCATTTGCTTTTGATTGGGCCGATAACGTACCAGCATCTGATGAGAATTTTGCCTTTGAACTGGTCGCCGGCGAATACTGTGTGATTATTACTGATGCCAATGATTGTTCATGGGAAGGTTGTTTCGATGTGGACATTGCAAGTTCTATTGCTGATCTTGGGGACGAATTGTCCCTGAGTATTTTCCCCAATCCCACTTCTGATTTTGTAACGGTTGAACTGGTTGACCATGTTGGACAACGTGTCATTAAAGGGATAAATGTAAGCGCCATTGATGGAAGAATCATTTATGAGCGGGAGGATATCAATAGTGAAAATATTATGATCAATACAGACAATTGGTCTTCAGGTATGTACTTTATCACTCTGAGATACGAGGGAGGAGAAACTATCCAGAGGCTAATGGTTCAGAGATAATAAATGAGTACACTCCGAAAACCCTTTTGTCATGAAAGTGAGCGAAAAATTTAAGATCGAGGAAGAAGGGAAAATATTCCGCAGGCTTAGCCATAGCTACGTTGAGGAAATATTTTTCCTGAAGACGAAGATATTGGATTTTGTAGCCAGGTGTAATAAAAAGAGGTTTTCGGAGTGGACTCATAAATATTATAAATCTTAAAATACGACCCTCTATCGGGCGTTTGGGTTTTGATAATTCCGGCTGTTTAATGCTGGAATCTAAGATACAATGTATTTCGGTCTTTGGATCGGAATACATTGTATTTTGAAAACGTATGTGATTGGGATGACGAGGAGTAGAGAATGGTATTTAATGGGAAGCTCCTGCCAATCGAAAATTGTTAATTGGACGAAAAGCTGTGTTTCTGAATGAAATATATACTAATCCCCTTTCTAATAGCTGCATGCTCTTCTGCAGCTATTTTCGGGCAGACACCAGTATCCATCGACAGGGTAACAACGGATGGTGAGCAAATCTCAAGAAGTTGCGATAACGATGCAGGCAGCATTGAACTGGGGTCCTTTTCCGGACAGAGTAATCATGTGGACTTAGACACCATTTTCATGTGCTATGGAGACATGGTTCAAATCCTGCACAATGGAGACTTTGATCTTTCAGGTGACCCCAATCCCAATACCGAAGGTGGCATAGGTTATGCCTGGTACGAATGTCCTCCGACCATTGGTGGTTTTGACCTTGAGGCAATAGTTGGAGACCCTTGTCTGGTGATCGACCCTCCCCCTGCCATGGACTTGTACATTTATGTAGATGATCCATCCGGGGATGCATGGTTTGAAAATGGTTTGAATGTGGGTGGGACTTCCACGCTACAGGAATTTTTCAACAATGGAGACCCTCTTCAATTGTATTTTGCTCCAATAACTTTTGATAATTTTCAAAACAACCAGGCGGTTTATGAGGGCGATCCCCCCGGGGAATGCATAAATGTTCGAATTGATCAAGCCTTTAGCGTCGTTTATCTCAACCCCATTGGCATAGAAGAATTCAATGACGAATTGAATAACGGGCAGATAGAGGGGAGTTTGGTTGTCAACGGTGGACTTCCCGAATTCGATGGCAGCGATTACGAGATTGTAATGCAACGCGAGGGCAGTAGTGATGTGGGTGTGATTGCTTCCACTTCACTTTCTCATGGGGAGCTTATTGAGTTTACAGTTCCCAGACCCGGTAATTATATTATCACTATTTCTGATGGCAAAAGTTGCAGTGTGGTCGAGGAGTTCTGTATTGGAAACTGTTTGGAATTTGTGATTTCCGATGCAGAAGTGGAACAGGACGGGGAGTTTTGCCTGGAAGTGAGCGTCAATGGTTTTGACAGTTTATTCACTCTTTCTGGCGCAATAACCTGGAATCCCACTATAATAGAGTTTATTGGGATTGAAAATGAGAATATGCCTCCCGGTGCCTTTACAGTAAATACATTGTTTACTGACAATGGCTGGTTGGCCCTATTTTGGGAGGATGCAGATTTTGGTGGAACAGGAGGCCAGAGTTTAGATGACGGTACTGTTGTTTTTGAACTCTGTTTCAGGGCAGTAGGTAATCCCGGCCAAAGTACATTTGCGGCTGTTGGTCCCAGACTTACCACCTCGCTGCTGGCCGTGGATTATGCCACCAATGAAGTGGGCGTTAACTCGGTTCCCGGAAAGGTTGAAATTGAATATCCACCTGATCTGGGTGGATTCATTAATTCATGCGGTTCTCTTGACGGAGTATCTGATGGGTCCATTACGGTAACCTCCTACGGTGGGCAACCGCCCTATAATGTTGAATTACTGAAGACCGATGATCCCGACATTTCGGGACAGGGACAAATTCAGGTTGAGGGAGGAAGTTTTACTTTTACCAATCTTCCCAACAGCACCGGTACAGAAGAATACGAAATTGTAATTACGGATGCCGATGGTGATGCAGTCGTTTTAAATGCCAATATCAACGATCAGCCGGGTCCGGTGGTAGAACTGTTTCCTACACCACCAACTTGTTTTAATTCATCCAATGGTAGGATTGAAACTGAAATTGATGCTGAAGAACCTTACACCCTTCAGTGGTCCAATAATTTTTTCGGGGACACCACACTGACGAATCTTGAAATTGGCAATTATCAATTGACTGTTACCGATCCCTTTGGTTGTGAAGTGGTAGAATCTGCCAATCTTTTCACTGAAGAATTGGTTGTTGAAGCCACAATAACGGATGCACTTTGCCAGGGTGTTTTTAACGGTGAGATATCAGTTATTGCCTCCGGTGGTACTCCTTTCGATGGAGATGAATACCGGTACAATTGGCCTGGTTCAAATCCACAAATTTCTACCACCTCCACACTTGCCAATTTGGAGCCCGGCACCTATGAACTCACTGTCAATGACAGGAATGGGTGTTCGGTCACCCATAATTACGAAGTGGATTTAGAGCGAAATCTAATCCTTGAAGATACCATGATTTCAAATGTAACCTGCGGAAATGAAAATGACGGTCAAATTGTGGTTGTTGCAGGAACGGATACGGACGATGAAGATGCCCCTTATATTTTTATTTGGACCGATGCCGATGACAATACTGTCCAATCCGTCACATCAGGGAATCAAAACACAGTTAGTAATTTATCGGCCGGGACATACTATCTAACCCTTTTGGACAATTATTCCGCGAGTCAGCGATGTGAAGCTGATTTTGTTATAGAAGTTGGAGGACCACCACCGATTGTAATAGAGGTAGAGGAACAACAGGATGAAGGTTGTGACCCCGGGAACGATGGTTTAATTCGCATATCGGCTTCCGGAGGCAATGCTGAATCAGAGGGAGATTTTACTTTTGAGTGGAGCAATGGCGAAACAGGAGCCGAAATTACCGGATTATCAAGCGGAGCTTATACAGTAACTGTTATCGATCCCGAAGGCTGCATGCATGAGGAGACCTTTGAAATAAGCGGTGCCATACCACCTGTAATCGAGGATTTTGAAACCGTAAATCCGGGTTGTGGTGATGGGACTGACGGATCCATAAGGGTTATATACAGTTTTGGAACCAGCGAAAATCTCTCCTTTAACTGGGAAGATGAGGATGGAAACCCTTACACCGGAGATTCAATTTCAGGATTGAGTGAAGGTCTTTACTCCCTTACCATAACTGCTGATGATGGATGCGAAGTGGAGGGGAGTGTCACACTGGAGGGCGCAGGCCCTCTTGTCCTCGATGATCTAAATACCCAAAATCCCAGTTGCGCCGGGGATAATGACGGTCGAATCACAGTAACCGTATTGGGAGGTTCCGGAAGTTATAATTACGAATGGTCTGTGCCCGGAGGTGGACCCAACAGTGCAGTGATCACCAGCTTATCCGCAGGAACTTATTCTGTCACTATATCCGATCAATCCGGTGACTGCGATCCGCTAGAGGTCAATGACATTGAGTTGTTCGATCCACCGCCCATTGAGGGAGAATTTACCGACGTGGAGGCGGCCTCCTGCCCAAATATTTGCGATGGATTTGCAAGGTTGGAAGCTACCGGGGGACTCACTGCAGGTGACCTGATCTACGTTTGGGACGATGGGACCAGTGCTCAGGAGAATGAAGACCTGTGTCCCGGAATCTATGAGGTTTTTGTCTCAGACGGTTCCTGTATTGAAACTTTTGTAATCGAAATAGAGGCACCTGATTCAATTGCGATCAATATTGTTGAGACCAATTCCCCGACTTGTTTTGGTGATTCGGATGGCAGCTTAGAAGTGATCGCCACTGGTGGAACAGGTCCTTACGAATACCAATGGGCCGATGGACAAACTGGAACCGGCATTGAAAATCTTACGGGTGGTACTTATCAATTAGAAGTTACTGATGCGATGGGATGCATATCCAATTTTGAAATAAATATCCAGGAACCGGATTCTTTGGTTGTAACGATAAATGAAGGTCTTACCGAAGATGTGAGTTGCGCCGGAAGGGATGACGGCCAAATTGGGCTTGATGTTTTCGGAGGAACCGAACCCTATGCTTTTGAATGGACCGGTGATGTAAGCAATGAACCCATTGCTTTGGACCTTCCAGACGGGCTTTACGAAGTCCAGGTGACTGATTCGCGGGGGTGCGTGGATACTACTTCCAGAATTATTAACATTCCCGATCCTGTAGTATTTGAGTACGAAGTCCAAGAGTCGGTCAATTGCTTTGGTGAAGAAACCCCCATAAATGTTTTGGATGCAAGTGGTGGTGCCGGGGAGCCATATCAATTTTCCATTAACTTTGGTGAATTATTTGCTATTGGAGAAACCGTTGATTTATTAGCCGGAAATTATGTTGTAAGTGTTTTTGACCGAACAGGTTGCTCTGCGCGGGACTCTTTTACCATTGATCAGCCAGAGGAACTTTCGGTTGAGTTGCCCAACCAATTGGAGGTTCCGCTGGGTGAAGTTCTGATTCTAGAGCCTGTTATTACCGGCCCATTGCCTATTGTTAATTACCAGTGGTCTCCTGATTTAGATATTTTCAGTTGTACGGATTGCCCGGAACCTGAGGTGATGCCCGCCACGGATAAAACGGTGGAACTCATTGTCACTGATCAAAATGGATGCACTGCTTCAGCCAGTGTATCGCTGGTTGTTCAGGCCATTCGGAATGTTTATGTGCCCGAGGCTTTTTCTCCCAATGACGACGGCGTAAACGATCTGTTCAGAATATACACAGGTACCGGAGTTGCCGGAATTGTCTCATTCAGGGTTTACGATAGATGGGGTAGTGCGGTGTACAACAGAAAAGCGGGCGCAAACTTATTTGATGAGGAAAACGTATTCTGGGACGGCACGGTAAATGGCCAGGATGCTCCAACCGGTGCCTACGCCTATATGATCGAAGTGGAATTCAACGACGGAGTGATAGAAGTTTACAGCGGTGAATTGATGTTGTTGAGGTGAGCAACCCATTTTGAAACAATATCTACAGCGCGATCGACTTCATCAGCCGTGGTGTATTTTCCAAAACTAAACCTCACTGCACCATCCCTCCATTCACGGTCCAAGTTCATGGCTTTGAGTACATGGGATTTGCGACCCCTTCCCGCGGTACAGGACGAGGCATTGGAAACAGCCAGCTCCGGACTCATTTTTTCTACCAGCTCGGATGAAGAGACTCCCCTGAAGGATACATTAGAAATATGGGGCAGTCGGTTTACCGTTTCCGAAATGACTCTCAAGTCTTTAATTTTTGCTTTCAGACCTGTTTGGAATTGCTCTTTTAGTTGAAGTAATTTAGATGATTCTCCCTCCATTCCAATTATGGCTAACTCTGCCGCTTTTCCGAGTCCAACTGCTCCCGGAAGGTTAACAGTTCCGCCTCGAATACCCATTTGTTGACCTCCTCCGTGAATTAAGGGACTTATCTTAATTCGCGGATTACCGGACGAAAAATAAAGTGCGCCTATGCCCTTTGGCCCGTAGAATTTATGCCCGGACAGCGCGAGTACCGTAACATTGTTTTCCTTTGGTAGCACCATTCTCTTCCCAATTGCCTGGGTTGCATCTGAAAAAAGTAGCACACCGAACTCTGCACAAATTTCCCCTATTTCCCGCACGGGGTGAACCGCTCCTGTTTCGTTATTGCCCCACATGAGGCAGACAATAATGGTATCGGTTCTGATGAAATCCTGCAATTGGTCAAGGTCAATTTCTCCATTTTCATCGCAATCGAGCCAACTTATCTCAGCCCCCCTTTTCTCCAAATACTCCAGACAATCTAATACTGCTTTGTGCTCCGTCTTTACGGATACTATGTGTTTTCCCCTTTGTTTATAGGCATCAAAACAGCCCTTAATTCCCAGGTTTATGGCTTCTGTAGCGCCACTTGTAAAAATAATTTCCGATGATTCTACCGAGAGGAGTTTAGCGATTTGCCAGGCAGCTTGGTCAAGCTGTTCTCTTGCAAATCTCGAATATGCGTGCTGTGAACTGGAGGGGTTACCGAAGTGTTCTGTGAAAAAAGGCTCCATGCTTTTCCAAACCTCTTTATCAGTGGGTGTGGTCGAACAGTAATCCAGATAAATGGGTCGATGGCTCACTTTGCTGCCTTAATTCAAGAATAGTAGATTTTTCCTTAGAAAAATGAATTCACGGAAATGTTGCAGAAATACCTCAGGGTACAAAATACCTGAAGTCGTCTCCGGGATTGAGCTTTTTAACACTTTCCAGAATCCATTTCACGAGGTTTTCGATATCGTCCTTATGTGCCATCTCCACTGTGGTATGCATATACCTCAAAGGGAGTGACAGCAAAATACTTGGAACCCCACCATTGGAATAGGCAAAGGCATCGGTGTCCGTGCCTGTAGTGCGCGAACTAGCCTCTCGCTGATAGGGTATTTCCATTTCCTCCGCAATGGCTGTGGCCATTTCCACCAATTTATAGTGAACGGCAGGGGCGTAAGTGACCGTCGGGCCATTTCCACTCTGAACATCCCCATGTTTTTTGGCATCTACCAGTGGGGTGCTGGTGTCGTGGGTGACGTCAGTTACAATGGCCACATGCGGTTTTATGGTTTCCGCCACCATATGCGCCCCTTTTAGGCCTACTTCTTCCTGGACGGAATTTACCAGGTAGAGCGAATAGGGCAATTCAATATTTTTTTCCTTCAGCAATCGAGCGACCTGAGCGATAACAAAACCACCCATTTTATTGTCGAGGCCACGGCCTGCAAAAAAGTTTTTGTTCAACTCGGTGATTTCATCTTCAAAAGTGACTATGGAGCCTACATGAACCCCCATTTCCTCTACCTCTTTTTTATCTTTTGCTCCAAGATCAATGAAAATATTGTCCAGAGTGGCATTGAGCTTGGCATTGGTTCCACGTCGGGTGTGGATCGCAGGCCAGCCGAATACCCCTTTCACCGGCCCGTTTTTGGTGTGGATTAGTACCCGTTTGGCCGGTGCGATGGCGTGATCGGATCCACCGTTTCTGATGACCCGTATGTAACCTTTATCACAGATGTGATTGACAAACCAGGATATCTCATCCGCATGACTCTCTATCACCACTCTGTGTTCAGCACCCGGATTTATCACCCCGTAGCAGGTTCCGTAAATATCAAGGTGAATTTCATCTACCCAGGGTCTTATGTATTCTGCCCAGATTTTTTGACCCGATTTTTCCGATCCGGTAGGGGCCGCATTGTTGAGGTATTTGTATAAAAACTCAAGGTTTTTTTCATTAAAAATATCCATATCAGAACTTCGCATTTTACTTTTTCCAGTTTTTAGGGGATTTCCTCCATTCACGCAGTGATTCCAGATCTTCCTCCCTAATCTTTTTACTTTGCAATGCCACATCAATCAGCGTGCCATAATCCGAAAGAGTGACCAGTCTGCAATTTTCCCGGTCAAAATTTTCGGCGGCCTCATCGAGCTGATAGGTAAAAAGAGCAATCACTCCCTCCACGGCAAATCCCGCTTTTCTCAGTGCCTGAACTGCATCCAGACAACTCATTCCCGTACTCACAAGGTCCTCAACCACCAGAACCTTTTTTCCCGGGATAACACGGCCTTCGATGCGCGATTTCATGCCGTGGCCTTTGGCACCTGACCGCACATAAATAAAGGGCAGGTCCATGCAATCAGCCAGAAGTACACCGTGCGGAATGCCCGCTGTGGCAACCCCTGCGATAATCTCAGTTTCGGGAAAACTTTTTTTGGCAGTATCAGCCAACAGGTTTTTGATCTTTGAGCGCTCATCGGGGTAGGAGAGTATCCTTCTATTGTCACAATAGATGGGTGCAGATATTCCCGAAGCCCAGGTAAAGGGATTTTCAGGATTGAGCTTTACCGCATCGGCATTTAATAAATATTGTGCAACTTTGTGCGCCTTGGAACTCATCGACCAATTTTTTTAAAACAGCTCAAATGTACAAAATTTACATAAACGAAACACCCCTGATATTAATGCCTTCCTCCATGGTGGCATCTTACAGCTTTTTGTCTAAAGATAAAGTGCTTGTGGTAAGGTATTCTGGCAAGCAGAAACACCTCCTTCAGTACATCGACATGCTTGAAAAAACTTCGAGGTATGACGGCATTATTATTCATTCGGACGATTACGAAGGTCTGAAGAAGGATTATAAAGGTCTTTACAAGCGGGTAACTGCTGCCGGCGGTGTGGTGGTCAATCCATCCAACCAGGTTTTGTTCATCTTTCGAAAAGGCCACTGGGATCTTCCAAAAGGCAAATTGGACTCCGGAGAATCAAAATCTGAGGCCGCTCTTCGCGAAGTTGCTGAAGAAACGGGTGTAACTGATTTGGTCTTGAAATCCAGAGTTTGTAAAACCCGCCATACCTATCGTCAAAAAGGACAGCGGTATTTGAAAGTCAATTGGTGGTACTTCATGACTTCGGATGGCAAGGAAAAACCCAAACCCCAAAAGGAAGAAAGCATAACCAAAGCAAAGTGGATCAATCCCGGTAAACTGCTTGAGTCTGACCCTAAAATGTATCGCAGTATAAAGGAGGTTCTTCTGCATTACTACGAGCGATTTATATATAAACTTGAACGGGAGTCCTGATCGGCTGAGTTCCCTGAAAGACTGACCTGGGTTTTAAATATTATATCAAACCTAATATTGTTAGCAATAAATTATTCGTCATTTTATCTGTCATATGTATATTTTCTAGTAAAATTTGATTAGAAAACCACTTAAATTCTAAACATTAGATTGTTTGGATCGTTACATAGTCAGTTTATAAAAAATATATTGCTACAATTGATAAGCGAAACCACCGGTGCTTGACACAAATAAATAAGACAGTCTAATTAACGGGGAAATGGTTTTCTGTCCGGCATACAGTATAAAAGGATAAGAATTTCAATTTGAGCAATTCAACTTGAATCGTTATCGGCAATAAAGGACCAAATATTATTTTTTTTAACAATAAAAAACCAGACCTAATGAAGTTACAATTTTTGATACCGACATTGCTGTTAATGTCAAGTGCATTACTGTTCGTACATTGTGGTGAGGCTTATGATGAGACAGAGGAAGAAGTTCAGGATGAGACACAAGAATTGACTGAGCGATTTCAAGAACAAAGAGACCAAATGCAGGCCGAACTAAAAGAGCTTCGCGATGAGATGGATGAGAGAATAAGTGAATTGTCCGCCCGCATTGATGCGGCTTCAGATGAGGCTTCTGAAGGATTGGAGGAGGCGTACGCTGAACTCGTTGACGAAAGATCTGAACTCGATCGTGCAATTGATGATATAGGCGATGCAACTGAAGAAACCTGGGCAGATGTCAGGTCAGAATCAGAGGAAATATACAAAGACGTCTCTACCCGATTCTCCGATTGGATGGAAAGCCTGGAAGAGGAGATGTAAATTTTGGTAGGGTAGTAGTTTACCCAAATCAGATTGGGAATACGTTTAAAGAATAGAGCCGGGGTATCGACGTAATAAATCGCGTGGGTTTACCCCGGTTTTTTTGTATCCCCTCCCTTAAAGAATGACATTATTCTGACTTCCTTTTTTTTCTCCGGTTATTATCTGTAAAAAAGGTGATATCCCAACTGCAGAGACACACTTATCTTTGCAGCAGAAATTATGAGAAGAATTGTATCTACATGTTTTCTGCTAGGGTTTCTTCTGGGAACTTGCGGCCTAAAGGGGCAGGAAATTGCCGTGGTTGATGCCAAAACCGGTGAGTCGCTTCCTCATGTTTATGCGGAGTGGACTGCTGGCAGTGATCGTCATTTTGCAGTGGCTTGTGAAAGAGGAAGGATTCCAGCGGGTGAAATGAATCTCCCTGTGGTCCTGACATTGACTTATGTGGGGTACCAAACTTTGGTGGATACCCTTGAGTCCGTGGTCAGCCAAATTAAAATGACCCCTTCCGAATACCAGTTTCAGGAAGTCGTTGTGACGGGGCAATTCACTCCCCAATCTGCCACGCGCTCTGTTTACCAGGTCCGAACTCTCGACAGTGAGGAGATGGATTCTTATGGTGCGCGCGACATGTCTGATATAATGGTTCATCAACTGAATTTCAGACCCAGGCAGGATGTCAGAATGGGAACTACTTCTTTTAGCTTGCAGGGCATCAGTGGTAACAACCTCCTTATTTTATTGGACGGTGTGCCGATCAACGGCCGTACCAGTGATGATTTTGACTTTGGCCAGATATCCCCCCAACAAATCGACAGGGTAGAGATAGTGGAAGGACCTATGGCTGTACTCTACGGTAGCAATGCCATGGCCGGGGTAGTAAACCTCATTACAAGGCGGAATTACGAACCCGGATGGTCGATAAGTGCACAAATACACGAAGAATCCGCCGGATCCGAATATGGCTGGGACCAAGGCACCCATAATCAAAGCCTGCTAATCGGCAGAAACTTTGAATCACTTCCGCTGACGGTTAGCGGTGGTGTTACCCGAAACCTTTTTCACGGATATCAGGGCGACTTTAAAAGGGCTATGTTGTGGAAACCCAAAGAGCAATGGATAGGAAACTTACACTTTCAGTACAGACCACAATTTTGGGATATCTCACTGCGCATGGACCATCTGTACGAAGAGATATTTGCTCCTGGTGAACCCGTAGGAACAGTCCGCCCGATAGCGCTTGACGATACCTTTGAGACAAGACGCACATTTTATCAACTCCAGGCCGGACGTTCACTGCCCGAATTTGGTAGAATAGAGACCATGTTCGCAGTCACCGATTACGAGCGTGAAAAGATTCAAAAAGCTGTGAATTTGAATACTGGAAGCACCCAAATGTCCACAGCAGAAGGAGCACAAGACCACACTTCCCTTTTTGGTTTTCAAAACAGGACTGTGGTAAACTACCTGATGGGCGAAAAACTGTCCGCTCAAATGGGATACGATTTTGAGTACGAAAAAATATCCGGAGGGCGATTGATCGATGGGCATTCCCGTTCCCTTTATGAACTCGGGGTATTTCTGAGCTTTGAAAAGCGCTTTTCAGAATTGCTGTCATTGAGGCCCGGGCTGCGTTACAGTTTTAACAACAGACACAGTTCGCCATTTATACCCTCTTTAAATCTCAAATACGATTTTCATCCCGACTGGCAATTTCGCGCGGCTTACAGCCACAGTTACCGCGCACCATCACTCCGGGAAATGTACTTTGAGTTTTTTGATTCCAACCACCGCATTATCGGCAATGAAAACCTCATCCCGGAATCCGGCCGGCACTACAATGTTCACCTATCCAACCGAAGTTTGAATATAGCCGGCAATCCATTGCACCTGACTGCCGAAGTATTTTACAACCGAATAAAGGACCAAATAACCTACGGGCGTTCGACCCAAAATATTCAAAATACGACCCTGATCAATCAGAGTATGTTCAAATCACAGGGCTTTAGGTTCCGGGCCGATTACAGTTGGAACAACTTCAGCTTTTCACCCTCATTTGCCCTTACCGGAAGAAACAACATATACAGCCAGGACTCCGAGGACATGGGGTTTCTGTACTCTCCGGAGGTGGGACTTTCAGTGAGATACCGAACCGATGACCGACTCTGGAACTTTGCCCTGAATTATCAATTCTACGGGGAACAACCCGTTTACGGAATTGATGTAGAGGATATAACACAAGAGGTTCAATTGGCATCCGTGGATCCGTTTCACCTTTTGGACCTCAATTTATCGCGAAGACTTTGGACCGACCTCCGTATGACCCTCGGTGTGCGAAACTTGTTAAATGTGACAGATATTAATTCTACCCCGGCTGTGGGCACCATACATCCATTTGGCGATGTGGAATACATCTCCTATGGCCGCTCCGTTTTTCTGACAATCAATTATTCATTTAATAAATAAATCAAACAAATTATGTTGAGAAACCTGCTTATTATTACCATGAGCCTGTTTTTATTCCAGGCCTGCAGCAGCGATGATGACAATGGTATGGTCGATGATCCGATAATTTCGGATCCGGTACTTTTGGATGCGGAAGTTGGAGGGCCTGAGGAGCCGAATGTGGTCTATATCGACCTGCCCACGGCCACCCAAACCATCACAGAGCGCGACTCCTGGGACCTGGGATTTTACTCCGGTGAGGACGGATATTATGTTATTTTGAACCACGGCGCTTATATGATGGCACAACCATTGGCAAAAAATGACCTTGCTGAAGTCACCTCTGAGGATACCGTGGGCATGGTGGAACAAATGGACCAATTTGCCATTTTTAATGCGGTTTTGGAAGATCCAAGACCAGACTGGCTCCCCAACTCAGTGAATTGGATAGACAACTCCAATGGAGACCTATCAGAAACCGCTTTTGAAGAAGTCTCAGCCGATGGCGCCTCCAATCCCGTCCACATTGTCAACCGTGGTTGGGCTGTGGATGATTCACCCAGAGGTTGGTTAAAAGTGAGGGTTTTAAGATCCGGCAATGGATATGAACTCCAGTACGCTGAGATAGATTCTGAATCTTTTGAAAGTGTACAGATTGAAAAAAGTGCAGCCCACAATTTCACTTTTTACAATTTTGACCGCGGTGTGATGAATGTAGAACCACCAAAGGACGAATGGCAAATTGCCTTTAACTCAGGCCTTGCGCTGTTTAGATTCGCCGGCGTATTGGTGCCCTATGCCTTTAAGGATTTTGTGATTCACAATCGGTACAATGTACAAGTTGCTGAAATAATTTACGACGAAGACGACAATGTGGACATAGTGGAGGAATACAACAATTTCCGCTACGAAGATGTATTTGATCTGAACTTTCAATCGGAAATCAACACCATTGGCTCTAGTTGGAGAACAGTTGGGAATCCCCAATTTGGCGGTGAAACCAGGGTCAACGACGACCGATTTTACGTGGTGAGGGATTCTGAGGGCAATTACTTCAAACTTATTTTTGCGGGTATGCTGAGTGAAACCGGTGAGCGGGGTCATCCTTCCAT
This sequence comes from Saprospirales bacterium, assembly GCA_007695035.1. Taxonomy (GTDB): domain Bacteria; phylum Bacteroidota; class Bacteroidia; order Chitinophagales; family Saprospiraceae; genus PWJY01. The sequence continues at coordinate 16,632 of REEO01000078.1, forward strand.
TCAGTACGAATTGATAGAGCCCTGATAATCCTTCGGGCAAAAATATTACCTGCCATGGGGTGGTGCAGCAAATGCATTGCCCCTTTTTTTATTCCCCTCCGCGCAACATTCTCAGCAACTGTTCCTCAGAATGACTGCCTCTCTCTTTAAGTACCTCAGCACTTTCAGCAAAAGGATGATCCGGGTAGCGTTCCAGAAAGTCTCCGTACAACTCCAATGCCCTGGATTGATTGACACCGGCCTCATCCATAGTAAAAGCCTTAAAAAATAGGGCATTGGCTGCCATCTCATGTTCTGGAAATCGTTCAACCAACCAGCGGCTGTTGTAAATGCTTCTATCGTGCAATTCAAAAGCTTTGGCAACTTCTGCTGCCTGGAACAAATAATCGGGTGCACCGGGACTTTCGGGCTTAGAAATCGCATACAATTCTGCGAGAAGCATAAAATCATTCGCTCTCACCCGGCTCAGGGGAGTACCATCCTCTTGAAAAACACCTCTAACGGTTTCAGCAATTAATTCTTCCGTAGTAGTAAGGTCCCCGGGGAGTTTGGAAGCAATAGAGTCCCATTTGGGATGATCGGGAAATTCCTCTACAAAATTCAGGTAAAAAAAAGTGGCCACCCTGGGGTCTGCCAACTCATCCTCGTGAACAGATGCTACGAACAACAATGCATCTGGAATCTCTTCTGAACTGCGTTGAAGCAGATACTCGATAAATACCTGTCGAAAACCTTCCCTCAAATACGCAGTTGCTAGCAATCTCATGCCCTCTTTAACTTTATTCTCGTCTTCAATAAAAATTGATTTGTCTTCCAACAAATACCCGGCTATAGATTCAGCAACAGCGCGGCTTGGTTCTTCTTCATAGGCCGAGACGAGTTGCTTAAATTCTGAATCTCGCTCGGTGGTTTCGTCCTTTTCCTGCCCACAGGCAGACAGCAACAACAAGAGTATTCCCAGTGTAAGAATCTGTTTCATTTACAAAATGGATTTGGGTGATGAAAAACGTTTTTCAAACGAAACTTGACGTGATTTTATTCAATGGAGAGATGAATTTTGGTAAAACTGATTAGAAACTCCTTCGGGGACGGGCTTTTGTGGTAATTTTGCGAAGTGGAAGAATATTTATCACCCGAACTATCATCGAGGCATGGAAGAAAAGGAGTTGACCGAAGACGATTATTACATCTACAAAGAATTTTTGGCGGATCCCGGACAAACCCCGCTGCGAGTGGATAAATTTTTGTTGGCAAGGCTTCAGCGAATAACACGCAGTAAGATACAAACTGCAATTCGAACTGGCTCCGTTTTGGTAAATGAAAAGGAGGTAAAGCCCAACCGGAAAATTAAGCCCGGGGATAGGGTGAAGGTAGTGCTTCCACATCCTCCCGGTGAAACGGATGGAGTTGTTCCCGAGGATATTCCACTGGACATCATTTACGAGGACCAGTACCTCATGGTAGTGAACAAGCCAGCAGGTATGGTAGTGCACCCCGGCATAGGAAATACCTCCGGTACCCTGGTCAATGCACTTGCCGGGTATTTGCAAAAAAGCGACCTTCCCATTCTTCCCGGCAATATGAATGACCGCCCCGGACTGGTGCATCGCATCGACAAAGACACCTCCGGGTTGCTAGTCGTGGCCAAGGATGAATTTGCAATGAGTAAACTCGCCAAACAGTTTTTCGACCACACCATTGACCGTTCCTACCTGGCACTTATCTGGGGTTCCCTTGAGGAAAAGGGAAGCATAGAGGGGTATATAGGAAGACACAAAACCCACCGCAAAAAAATGCACCTATACAGCGATGAGGTGGATGGGAAATACTCACTGACTCACTACCAAACCTTAGAGGACCTCTATTATGTGAGTCTCGTACAATGCAGATTAGAAACGGGAAGAACCCACCAAATTCGCGTGCATTTCAGTTGTTCCGGCAATCCCATATTTAACGATTCCCTCTACGGTGGTGATGCCGTGCGAAAGGGGACAGTCTTTACCAATTATCGGCGCTTTGTGGAAAACTGCTTTAAGAGAATGCCCCGTCAGGCACTTCACGCTGCAAGTTTGGGTTTTGTCCATCCGGAATCTGGTGAGAAGCTTTTTTTCGAAGCCCCTCTAACTGAGGACTTTAAAACGGTGATGGAAAGATGGCGAACCTACGTAACTGACCTACGTTCTAAAGTCTGATGATCCCACTTTGAACCTGTCCCTGCATGGAATAAATGGGAGTAATCGGTCGGAATTCATTACAAACAATACATCATGAAGCTAAAGGAGAGAATTGATTTGCTCAGTGATCTTGGAAAATTTTTGAAAACAAAGCCCGATTCACTTGAACTCGCAAAAATTAAAGCGAGCAAAGAAAATCCCTGGTTTAGTCCGGAGAATATTAACCTGGCCGTAAAAGCCATCGTAGAAAACTACCTCAATGCTGATAAACTCAGGTCCTTTTGTGATGATTACGATATCGGACCTGCTGAAGAATTGCGTGTTTCCATCGTCAGTGCGGGTAATATTCCGCTGGTTGGGTTTCACGATCTTCTCATCGGCTTCCTTGCAGGGGTGAAAACCGAAATAAAGCTCTCGGCCAAAGACAAGGATTTAATCCCCGCCATGGTGGATTTTTTACACAAAAAGGAGCCTGCTGTAAAAGAGTGGCTGCAGGTAATCGGGCAGGTTAAAGACCCCGGTGCGGTCATTGCCACCGGTTCCGACAACACCTCCCGCTATTTTGAATCTTATTTCCGTCACATTCCCCGGCTCATCCGCAAAAACCGGAATTCTGTGGCGGTTATTTCAGGGGAGGAATCCCGGTCCGATTTTGAAAAACTGGCTGATGATGTTTTCGTGCACTTTGGGTTGGGATGCAGGAATGTATCCTTTTTGTATGTACCCCGGGGCTATGATTTTACGGAGATGATTAAAGTTTTTAAGGAAAAATACGGTCAACTGGCAGATCACTCTAAATTTCGCAACAACTACGACTACAATTTAGCATGCTCCATTTTAAACAAAGAAGTCCTCATCCAGTCTGAGGTACTTCTGTTTTATGAAAAGGATAACTATCTCTCCCGTATTGCCACCCTGAACTACAAGCAATACCACCAGGTGGATGAAATTTGGGCCGATGTCCAAAGACGTTCAGACCAAATACAATGCGTGGTAGCCGGTAATCTTAATGCACCGAAATCCATTGATACCACGTCCTTTGGCAAAACCCAAAGTCCGGGACTGTCTGATTTTGCCGATGGAAAGGACAGCATGGATTTTATTTTGAATCAAAAAACAGCGCTGAGATGACAAAACAGGAAAGGGCTAAGGAAATCATGGATATTTTGGATGAGCTTTATCCCGAAACCCACATTCCTTTGCATCACCGGGATCCGTACACCTTACTTTTAGCAGTATTGCTTTCGGCTCAATGCACGGACGAGCGGGTTAATCAGGTTACACCGGCCTTGTTTAAAATGGCTGACAATCCGCTGGAAATGTCCCAGTTGGATGTAGAGGAAATTCAGGCGATTATTCGACCCTGCGGCCTTTCCAGGAACAAGTCAAAGGCCGTGAAAAAACTCTCTGAAATGCTGGTAGAAAACCACGGTGGGGTAGTACCGCAATCTTTTGACGAACTGGAGAAACTGCCCGGGGTGGGCCACAAGACTGCATCCGTGGTAATGGCCCAGGCTTTTGGTGAACCTGCCTTTCCGGTTGACACCCATATTCACCGGCTGGCGTGGAGGTGGAAACTCAGTACCGGAAAAAACGTAGAAAAGACGGAGAAAGACCTCAAAACGGCTTTCCCTAAAAATCGCTGGAATGACCTGCACCTGAAGATAATCTACTTCGGCAGGGAGCACTGCCCGGCCAGAGGCCACAATCCCTACGAATGCCCTATCTGCAGCAAATTCGGTAGAAAGCCCCTCTTTGCAGCTTTTGATAAGTTACAGGCTGCAAAAAGATGAAACGGGATTTGTGGTCCTTTAACGATCAGATCGATGAATTTCTGGGAATGAAACAGTGGCTCCAGATTGGTACGGTTGATTGTGCATTTGATTTCTCCCTGTGGGGGTTTTGGTCCCAGCCTTTTGGAGAGCCATCAGCCGGGTTTTACAACTAAAACGGATATCCTATTGCAAAATTGAGGGTCATATTGTTGAACCCCAGATCTGACAGGCTTCGCATGGCCCAGTAGGAATCAGTTTTCGGGTCCCGGTAGGGGGTTTTAACCTTGTAGGCAAAATCAAATCTAGCTACAAAAAAGTCAAAGTTAAACCGCAGTCCAAATCCTGCACCAATGGCCAATTGACGATAAAAGTCCCAGGACAAGCGGGTTACCGGATCGGCATCGGAACTGATATTCCAGACATTGCCAATGTCGATAAAAGTTGCCCCTTCCAGAGCCCAAATGAGGTCAAATCGATACTCCGCGTTGAACTCAAGGCGGATATCCCCGGATTGATAGAAAAGGATATTGCGCTCACCAGCCAGGGTATCAATCAATCCACCAGGGCCTAATTCCCTCAACTGCCAGGCCCTGATGCCGTAGGCTCCACCTCCGAAAAACTGTTTTATGTACGGGATGTTGGTTGAGCTGCTCAGCGGTATGGCTGCCCCTGCGAATCCCCTTAATGCGAGTTTTCGAGATGGGGAATATGCTTTGTGAAATCTGCCATCCAGGTCGAAACGAATATATTTGGCAAAACTGATGGTGTCCCTTCCCAGTTTAACCTGATCGATCAACCTGTCGCCACTGATGAGTTTGCTGACTGAGTTTATTATACCAATTTCGTGACCGGAGAACTCCAGGTTTGCCAGCACAGACCAAGACTCTCCAAAGCGGTTTGGTCTTCCGTCGTAGCGATAGGTTAGTTCTTTGAAAAGAAATCCGGTTAACAACCTTTTGGTAAAGCGCCTCCTGAACAATACATCGTCACCGACCAACTCATCAAAGTCACTCAGCTCCCTGGGACTCCAGTAGTTGATCCCCAGCATTCGGATGTCGTAAAATTGAGTAGGACTTCGCTGCAGGGAAATACCATAACTGGCGTTTAGGAAGGTGTAATTGTAAAACTGCTGGTACTGTGAAATTCCAGCATTAACGTTGACATTAATGTTGCCCTCTGATCTAATATCTTCATAAAAATCATCGCTCAACAATCTAAAGTTGCCAATGCGGATATTGTTGGCCAGTCCAAACATACCTGTGTAGTCCCTGAATTGCGGGCTGGTCAGGTCACCACCTATCCGCAGATTGAAGGTGTTTCCGGTGGACAAACTCCTGAGGGCCGTTTCGATACCGGCCTCAAAATCAATCACCAGTCGCTCTGAACCACCGAAAACATTCCTGTTTTCCAGTGAATTGGAGAAGGTAAATCCCAGCAGGGAGGTGATGTTTTGCACGCGGGAGTAGGAGAACTCAAAATTGGTAAAGCGCTCGAACCTGGAATTGGGCCTGAGGAATATATCGTAGTCCAGGTAGTAACCTCCGGTGGTGTCAGGATGGGTCAAAATCGATGGAAACCGAAACCAGGACAAACTCCCCAATCGCCTTATGGTTCGGTTATAATCGTCCATATTGTAGAGATCTCCGGTGCGAAAAAAAATATTGTTTTTAATTCTGGATGTTTTGATCTCCGGTTCGTTACGAAAGTGGTAGGTAATGCCATTTTCAGTAGATTGGAATTGAGGGGCAGTCCTTTCAAAGGGGTCGTGATCGGGATACACGTCGATGTTTCTGATGGTGTATTTTCGATGGATGGAATCCGGAAGGGGAGGAGATATCTCCAGGGAAACACTGATGTGGGTGCGTGTGGTGTCACCGAGGCGGAGATTGCTGATGTAATTGGGATAAAATTCATAGTATCCGCTGTTTCTCAACAATCGGGTAATGCGCCTTGCTTCGGCATCGTAATTTTCCCGACTCAGAGGAGTCCCCCTTTGAAAATTGCTCTCTCCACGGTGAGCGTTCAGAATTTTCAGCACTTCCCTGTCATCGGTTTTAAATACTAGGGAGTCCGCTTTGTAAAGTCTTCGTGGCTCCACCTTGTATTTAATAAAAGCGCGGTGTTCTCGCACCTTCACTTCGTAATCCACTTTGGCATTGTAATAGCCCTTCGTTCTGAAGTAGCGCTCAAAAGCCCCTGCAGCCCTGTCTATCTTAAAGCTGTCTTTGAGGGTGGGCGTCTCAGCAAAATTTCTCAATATAAAGCGGTCCCAGCCCGTTGTATCCTGCTTTTGTTGTATCCTGAAGTAACTACGCTCCCTTGGGATAAACCAAAATATGCGGCTGTTGGGACGGGGATGCGGAATGTTTCTCATCTCATTTTTCAGGTCTCTCAAGTAGGGGTCTTTGTCTGCCCCTTCTACACTGATCTCTGTTCCACGCACAAGGGACTCTCCCTCTCCCAGGAACTTTTTACTGCTGCATGAAGTCGTCAGCAAAATAGCTCCTGCAAGCAGAAGGATGGAAAAAAGGTAGTAGCTTTGTAGTGGTTTTTCCGTCATATCTGTTTCAAGGCCGAAAATTACGCAAAATGTTGTCCAGAGCTAAAATAAGTGCCATCAATTCTCTGACGAAAAAAAAATTCAGAGACCAGAACCGCCTGTACGTCATCGAAGGTATGAAACTATTTTCTACCGCGGCACATTGCTCAAAACACCTCATTAAGGAAGTATTCCTACTGGAGGAATTGGTGGGTGAGGTTCCACTGGAAGGCATTGAGACAAACATTGTGGATGCCAAATTGATGAAAAAAATCAGCCAGTTGAAAACACCCCAGGGTATCCTGGCTTTGGTTTCCATCCCACAGGATGAAAAATTGAGAATCGATGAGGGGCCGGGATTGTACTTTTTTCTGGATGCTGTACAGGACCCCGGCAATGTGGGGACGATCATAAGAACGTGTGATTGGTATGGGGTGAGGGGATTGTTCTCTGGGAATGGATGTGCTGACCTGTACAATCCAAAGGTCATTCAGGCCGCTATGGGAAGCCACTTCAATGTGAATATCCACCAAATGGAATTCCGGAACTGTGTCGAACTACTCCGGCCCGATGATATTTTTGGTGCCACCACCGGGGGAAAAGCCAAAATCGGCAGGTCCAATGAAAAAGTGCTAGTCTGCCTGGGAAATGAAGGTAGTGGCTTGTCTCAAGAGGTCCTTGAAGGTTGTACCGGAATGGTTGGAATTGAGGGCCGTGAAGACCGGGCCGCCGAATCGCTCAATGTCAGTATGACCGCCGCCATTTTTGCGGATCGGTATTTTTGCCGGTAGTTGGCTGATGGTTGGACTAAAACTCTATGATTTCAGTGCTATAATGATTGAGGGAAGCCTTTCCACGGGAAGTTCAATCTGGCTTCGTTTCAGGCATTCCTAATTTTCACTATCTTCACATACATAAAAGATGAAATGGACATTTTGAAGGCCTGATTATTTGGGCCACATAGAACTTGAAGATGAAAAAGTTATGATTAATTGGGTCTTCCCTGATTCAATGGAATGCCATATTGATGGAGTTGAAGTGATTCGGCCCCCAATAAGACGCGGTCTATAGGAGCCTATCCACGTGGGATATTTATCACCAGATTCAAGCCAGTTTTTAGACGAAGATCCCCTTACCGATGGATATTACAAAATAGGCCTTGAGGATGTAAACGGGAATAGTGCCCTGTCAAATCCCTACATGGTCCAATTAACCGATACCATACCTCCTGACATTCCAACGGGTCTTTCCGGGACCATCGATAAAAACGGGGTAGTTAGTTTGGAATTGGATGCCAATCAGGAGGAAGATATATACGGTTACCGCTTGATGCGATCTGATCATCCCGATGGTGACTTTATGCAGATTGCAAGCAGAGTGATCAGAGATACTACATTCTATGACTACATCAACCTCAAAGACCTCAATCGCTACGTCTATTACCTAACCCTTTCTGTAGATAACCGACACAGTACGCTTGTCTTGAAACTGGGATTTTATTCTCACCACACCTCCATGGATGGGGGAATCCCGCAGGTGATCAGCGATGCGATATCGGATCGTGTTTTTACTTCTTACTACCTACTCTTTGGAAGGGAGATGGATTGGGAGGGGCGGTTGAAGATGGTTTGGGTGGAGGTGGAGTTGCCCCACACGGCGGATTTTTGCTTCCTGGGAGGATGAGAGCCTCAGTC
>REEO01000028.1 GCA_007695035.1 Saprospirales bacterium
CAGAAAAAATAACCCAACAGGCAGTCTCATGGCTCCCGTACAACTTGTCAGAAGAGGAGCGAAGCCCAATGCTCGCTGAGTAAAGCCTACACCGCAGCAGTATATTACGCAAACCTTTTACTTTTTTTATGACTTACCTGTTGCACCAATCTATTCTCAAAGGTGGGGTTGGTTGGGGGGATACAAATGATCAATCTCATTTACAAAAATGATGAATGTCATATTTTAGATTATTACCTGGTTGTAATATTGCATTGTTAAATATTTATTGTTTTAGGAGCTCAAACAAAATAATACGTAATTTAAGTTGTAAGTTTTATTATACTATTGTAATTTTTAATGATCAGTAGTCAGTACTAAATGTTTAAATTTTTTAATTCAATAATCAAACAAGAAATAAATTATGAAAAAGATGATTAAATTATTGTTTTCGCTGTCAATCCTTTTCAGTTTTTCACTGACAAGCATTGATGCACAGCAGCCGGAGTACAATCGCAAAGGTTTCGAAGTAGCATCAACAGATGACCTCGCCTTTAAAATTGGCTTGCATTCAGTGGGAAGATTTCAGTATCTGACCCAAAGTGATGTTCGTATTTGGAGTGATGGAGAATGGGTAACTCCAAGCAAAGACCTACATGGTATGCAAACTTCTTTTGCAAATATTGAGTTCATGGTATCTATTGGAGATGGTGACATTGATTTTTTCTTTGATGGTTTGCTCGCAACCCAACGACATCCTAGTCTTTGGTGGGGTAATAATGGATATATGTATATCCGCCAGATTCCTGGAAATTCCTTCCTGTCTAAAATCAATCCTTTAATGAAGCACATTGATATTAAAGCAGGTAACTTTTTTGCCAACTTTGGAGAACACCAATTTACAAGAACCATTAACGGAGATGCACACAGAAATCCATTAATTGGTAATCCTGTGGTTGCTCCTTTAGGCAGTGAACCAGGCATGGAAATTTACCACAATGGGAATGGGTATGGCTTGATGGTTGGTGGTGGTATTGGTACTCCCGAACAAGATTTTCAAGAGGCCAGGAATTACTCTTACCGTGCTAAAGCATGGTTAGATTTAATTGACAATGTTTATTTGTCAGGATCTTTTTACTCTGTTAATCACGATGCTGGTGTGAACAGAGGAAGCAATTTGTTCCGCCGCTCGAGACATGGCAGTTCTTATGGTGCTGTTTGGAACTTGAATAATGATAATTCAGGTGCTGGTGAAGGTCCTGGACAAGTTAGACCTGGTGTTGGTCGTGAACTTACTGCATTCGAATTCAATGCTATATTTACTTTGTTCGAAGGCAATAAAATTTCTGCCTACTTTGGTATGGCTGAAGACGTAGGTCCTAATCCCAATAATTTTGGTCAATCAGGTGACGAAAAGTGGAATTATTACAGTGTAGAAGTACAGCATTATCTTAATGATAACTTTTATTTAGCTGGTAGGTACAGCAATATAAATTACTCTGAATTTTTATCTTCCGATAATAAGGGAGATGTTTACAGAATTCAAGCCGGATTTGGTTCATTTATCACGAAAAATATCCTTTTAAAAGCTGAGTATGTTTACCAAGCTGCAAGTGGATTTAACGAAGGCACAACTGGTGTAGCCAATAGCGTTGACGTGGGAATGGAGCCTAAATTTAGTGGCGTTGTTCTGGAAATTGGAGTAAGTTTCTAATTCAATTTTATTGTTATTATCTGGAAAGCCATCTAAATTATTTTAGATGGCTTTCTTGGTGGTGTGCCATGCATACTATCTACTTATAGGGTTAAAGTCCCAAATGCGCCCAGTTGACAGGGAAGCATTAGCTGATCGCAAGGGTGTCCACTGTGAGGTGGAATCTGAAGGAAGCGTAAGGCAAAACGGAGATGTGACACAGACGTACTCGGGTTGACTGCCAATTTCCTGTGAGAAAAAGTCAGCAGAAAATATTAAAGCAAGCAGGATTACTCCCACATTTTGTAGAAGTTTCATGGCATTACTCAATGAACGATAAAGGGTTCTACGCGCTGCATTTTATCACTGGCCATACGAATGTAATACATTCCAGCATCCAGTACTCCGGTGTGGAGGTGAATTCGTTGATGTGGACCCATCGGTATGTTTTTTTCACTGGACATCAACATTTTGCCATCGACGGAGAAGACTTCCATGCGAACATTCTGCACCCCGTATTCATTATTGATTATCACAGAGGGGTCGGTCCCGGAGGGCACCGGATTTTGATGGAGTCGCATACTGAATTCTGACTCGCTGATTTCGTTCACAGAAACCCCTACATCGCTGGTTATGAAGCTGAAAGTTGGACTTCTGTCTGCACAGTAGTAGGTGTCGTTCAGGGGCCTGACTCTCCAGTAATAAAATTCCAGTTCATCCAAATCAGTAAGGGTGTAAGAGGTCCCGTCCACGAACTTCTCTACCATCATATTTAGGCCGAAAAAAGGGAGTTCTGAAACTTCCAGGTAATAATAGGTAGCATTCTCCGCTGCTTCCCAAACCAATGTGACCTCATCGTGGAAATCTGACTCCTCTCCATCCGTAGGATTAAGTGCGACAATTTCCCCGGCGTCAATAACACCCGTGGAAGGTGTGCCAAACCCCTCTCTTAAATGACTGCGTGATGATGACATAAAATCAGCCACCATAACATCGACCTGGGTTGGCGTAAATTCGTAGTCAGGGCAGTTGAGAAAATACCCCATATAGTTGTTTTGCATGGGTTCGATCAAATCCTCATTACGATCGTACACTTCGATATTAAAGGGACCACAGCCGCCGCCGGCACTCCAGCCGAATCCAAAGTTGTAATCTGGTGGCGTATCACAGATTCTGTCAGCGGCACTGGTGCAATTACTGCCATCGACCAGCTCCACTTGATTGAATCCACCTGGGGCGATAACTTGCATAACGGGATTGCCGTGAATGTCTTCATCCCATGGCTCTTGTTCCCAACCAAAAAACGTGTGCTGCAAACTAAAAAAGTGACCGATTTCATGAGCCAATACAAAGGTTGAATTTACCCGGTCATTTCTAACCACTACCCAATCATTAGAAGGGTCGTAATATCCGAGTGTAAACCCTCCGCCACCTCCGGAGGTGGTATTTTGCGCAAAGAAAACATTAAGGGCCCGGTTATCTCTGGCTCCGGATAATATAGCTGTCGCCAAACTCGCATTGTTGAAGGCAGCATTATTATTGATGTAATTAATACTCCGGTCCTTCATAAAAAACTGGATGTTGTAGCGGCCAAAAGCCTCGTTTAGGATGCACATTTGGTTTATAATATCGGGCTCGCGCACTCCACCTGTACCATCCAGCCTGTTTATGGAGTGAAACTTAATGGGGACATAAATGGTATTTCCTGATCTCCTGAATTCCAGGTTTTCAGCCATTCTTAAATTGGTTTCAAGGCGTTCAATTTCTTCCGGTCCAGGGTCATAGCCGCAGTGGTGGTGGTCGTGATCTGCAACCACCTGCCCAAATGTCAAAGCAGGGCTTATTAATGTCAGGGCAAAAACGGCTATAATTAGCCCAATCCGGGTAAAAAACTTAATCATTATACTGAATTGTTATTGAAAAATGTAAAGTTACTTCAAAATAAAGTTTCGACAAAAAATGCCTGAAATACTTTAAACTGTGTTCACATAATTAACTGATTTTTCGGCTTTTCCTTACATTTGCGGTTCAAAAAAATCTAAATCATGGCTAAAGTAACAGTAGTAGGCGCCGGTAATGTAGGCGCAACAGTAGCAAATGTTCTATCATTTGGCGATGTCGTAAAGGAAGTGGTACTTCTCGATATCAAAGGAGATCTCGCCAGGGGAAAAGCGCTCGATACCTGGCAACAGGCCCCCATCAATCACTATAGCACATATTGTGTGGGAACCGAGGATTACGCTGAAACCAGGGGCTCTGATATCGTGGTAATTACTGCCGGAATTCCCAGAAAACCAGGAATGTCGAGAGATGATCTCATTTCTACCAATGCTAAAATTGTCAATCAGGTCACAACCAATATTTTAAAGTATTCTGACAACCCTATTTTAATTGTAGTTTCCAACCCATTGGATGTGATGACCTATGCAGCCTACGAGGCGGCAGGGCTGGATGCTTCAAGGGTTTTTGGAATGGCCGGAATTTTGGATACCGCAAGATATCGCGCTTTTCTGGCAACAGAACTCGGTGTTTCTCCTAAAGATATCCAGGCAGTATTGATGGGTGGCCACGGTGACACCATGGTTCCTCTCCCGAGATATACAACTGTTGCAGGAATCCCAGTGACTGAACTCATCGAATTGGACAAGCTGGACGCCATCATTGACCGAACAAAAAAGGGAGGTGGTGAACTCGTTAAATTAATGGGAACCTCAGCATGGTATGCACCCGGTGCTGCCGCAGCGCAAATGGTCGAAACCATCGTTCGGGATGAAAATCGCATTTTCCCCTGTTGTGTTAAACTCACCGGACAATACGGACTTAAGGATTTGTTTATTGGTGCGCCCGTTAAATTGGGTAAAGAGGGAATTGCTGAAATCATCGAGCTGGAGCTCAATGAGGGTGAAATGGAACTGCTCAATACTTCAGCAAAACACGTGAGGGAGGTAATTGACGTGTACAAAAAAATGGACCTGAAGTCTTGATTGGCTTTAATTCGGTACTTCCTGCTGCAACAAACCAGAGCATCTCCGGCAGATGTTAATTTTTTGAAAACCGCAACATTATGAGGCTTGACTGGTTTGTAAGTAAGTAATCGAACTCAAATTTTATTCAAAGATTATTTGAGAAATGGTTAAGAAAGAAAAGGGCGATAGTTGAACTAACTATTGCCCTTTTTTCATGACCGACCTATTATTATCCTATTCATATTTTATCATTGTCTTTGTGTTGTAGAAAAAGAAGGACCAAATATCGGTTTGCTCCTCGATTATCTTTGAGGTAGGTTTGCCGGCACCATGGCCGGCATCTGTATCTATTCTTATAAGTGCAGGTGCTTCACCTCCCTGGTTGCGCTGCAATTCAGCGGCAAACTTAAAGGAGTGTGCCGGCACCACGCGATCATCGTGATCTGCTGTCGTGATGAGAGTGGCAGGGTATTCTACGTCCTCCTCCACATTGTGCAGGGGTGAGTATTCGTACAAAAACTCAAATTGCTCCGGGTCATCTGCTGACCCGTATTCTGGTATCCAGCCCTTTCCAACTGTGAATTGGTGATAGCGCAACATGTCCAGTACCCCTACACGTGGAATGGCAACAGCAAATAAATCGGGTCTTTGAAGCATGCATGCAGCAACGAGTAATCCACCATTTGAACCTCCGATTATGCCGAGCTTTTCAGGTGAAGTATAGCCCTCCTGTACTAGAAACTCTCCGGCGCTTATAAAATCATCAAAGACATTCTGTTTGTTTTCCAACATACCTGCTTTGTGCCACTCTTCCCCAAATTCTCCTCCACCGCGTATGTTAGCCATGGCATAAACGCCACCATTTTCCAGCAACACCAGATTACTCGCGGAAAATGAAGGGGTCAAGCTGATATTAAATCCGCCGTAACCATAGAGCATCGAAGGGTTCGTTCCATCCAACTCTAGATCCTTTTTGTGAACCACAAAAATGGGGACTTCGGTGCCGTCTAAACTCTCGTAAAATACCTGTCGCTCCACAAAATCATCGGGGGCAAAAGCCAGTTCACTCGCAAAAAACGCCTCTGACTCATGACTTTCGGGATCGTATTTGAAAACCGTGGAAGGGTACAGAAAAGAGGCGAAAGAAAAGAACAGTTCCTCCTGGTCCGGTGTGCCGGAAAAACCCGATGCAGTCCCTGTTCCCGGTAAGGAAATTTCCACCGGATTTTCGCCATGGAGGGTCATTTGAATCACTTTGCTCATAGCGTTTTCAAGGTAATGAGCAAAAAGATAACCGCTTCCGGTACTTACAGAACGCAGCAAATTTTCACTCTCGGGAATCACCTCCGCCCAATCATCCGGGTCATTGTTGTATGGATCAACAGAAATCAGACGGTAATTGGGCGCATCGATGTCTGTTCGTACCAGAAATCGCCCATCTACGTGATCTACCACGGAATTTTTATTGGAATACCCCTCAAATAAAAGCTGGAATTCCAGATCATCTCTGTTGTTGGGCTTGAAGTAAGTAGCGTATCCATCAGTTCCGGGTGCCGCATGCATGATGACGTATTCCCTGTCATCGGTCAGGTAAGTGAAATGGTACATAAAGGGCCGGTCGCGGTCCTCGTGTACCAAAATATCCTCGGATTGTGGCGTGCCGAGTTTGTGGTAGTAAATGGAGTGGAACTGGTTGTTGGCAGACAGCTCCATGCCCGGTTCGGGCTCGGGATACCTGCTGTAGTAAAAGCCCTCATCGTCCCAACTCGCTCCTGAAAATTTAACCCATTCGAGCTTGTCTTCCAGCTCTTCGCCGGTTTCTACCTCATATACACCAATGGTCACCCAGTCAGAACCGGCTTCCTGTCTTGCGTAAGCGATGTGTTTATGGTCGGGTGATGCTCCGAGCAGGTTGATCGAGACAAGGCCCTCCTCACTGATTTCATTGGGATCGATAAATACCTCGGGCTCCCCATCCAGACCCTTCTTTCTGTAGATGACCGGTTGGTTTTGGAGACCGTCATTTCTATTGAAAAAATAGTAATCTCCTACCTTCCGTGGAGCGCTGTGTCTCGGATAATCCATCAACTCCTGCAGTCGGTCGCTGATTTTGTCTCTAAATGGCAAACTCTCCAAATATCCAAAGGTTACCTCATTTTGAAGGGCAACCCATTCTTTTACCTCGGTTGCAGTATCCACCTCCAGCCAGCGAAATGGGTCTTCAATCATCACCCCGTGGTAATCATCCAACACATCCACGGTTTTGGTTTCCGGGTATTCTACTGCGATGGGTTCAAAGTCAACTCTTTCGGTCCCTGTCTCACAGGCAAAAAACAAGATGGTTAGACTGCCAAACAGAACTCCAATAAATATATTCCTCATTTCTCTCCGGTTTGTTTCGTTTGTTAAATAACAACGTAAATATAATTATTCTTATGAAACCAATTGAGTGAAATAGTTTCGAAGGGGCAATTTGGTGAGGAATTGAGTTGAATATTGACGGCTTGGTGCCATTGAACTTATTTCAAAAGGCTAACTATTCACTTCGATATCGCTTTAAAAAGGTAGAGCTCTCTGGTCCCAGGCAAAATATCAGGTCCAAAATGCCGAGATTGGGCTGGAACCCAAATTTATCCTCAAAGACCTGTGGATAGTGGTTTACTATCCGTGATTTTATTAGCAAACCGGGTTTGTAATGACCTCTTTTATCAACGATTTCCGGCTTATCGCTGTAATCCGACTGCCAGGCACTTGTAAATTCAAGAGAGAGTTTTGGGGCGACGATGTCCCGGCTCATTTTAAGAGATTCCACATTCAGGTCTAACAGAAGTTCTTTCCGGCCGTCGAAAAGTGATTTGATGGGTGGGAAATAATCCTCGAAAAAGGGGCTTTTGCCGTAGGTGGTCTGGATGCTTCGCAAATGCTGAAGCTCCCAGTTTTCATCCCTGGAAATGCAGACCTCTGAAATAGGGGTTTTGTCATTTTTCCCTTTTTCCAGTGGGGCAGTCAAACGCACAGGACCATTTGGTCCCGCTATATAGTATCGGTTTCGGTATCCTCCCTTTTGATAGTTTTCGTGAGTCTCTAGTAGCCAGCCATCACTTTGAACAGCAGCAGCCCAAACAGCCACCGGAGGAAATAACATGGTCTCGGTTAATAATTGCATGGAAAAAGGGGTGAATAGATGTACAAAGGTAGTAAATGGAGCAATTGGACGAAAAAAATCACCCGTACATCCATCTTTTCCAAAAAAATATCGTTCATTACCATATCTTGCAGTTGAAAAATTCAGGCAGTCCAAAGGATTCCGGTTTTAAGCTCATTTTGAGGATCTTTAGTAGAAACCTGCCATGAATTGAAGATTTTTTTGCAAAAAAGAAAGTATGCACGCCTACACTAAAGAAATAATCCGCACCGAAGACATTAAGAAAACTTATCAGATGGGAACCATGGTGGTAAATGCACTCAATGGGGTGTCCGTCACCATCAATGAGAATGAGTACGTCGCCTTGATGGGCCCTTCCGGTTCGGGAAAATCCACTTTGATGAATGTACTCGGCTGTTTGGACAGTCCGACCTCGGGAAAATATATTCTCGACAATCAAGATGTGAGCAGGATGTCCGACAGTGAACTGGCCGGAATCCGAAATCGCCAGATCGGCTTTGTATTTCAAACTTTTAACCTCCTTCCCAGATTAAGTGCTTTGGATAATGTAGCTCTACCACTGGTTTACGGGGGGACTTCAAGGAGTAAGCGGACTGAGAGGGCCCTGGAAGTCCTAGATCTTGTGGGACTTGGCGATAGAACTCACCACAAACCCAATGAATTGTCAGGTGGTCAGCGTCAGCGCGTAGCCATTGCCAGAGCGCTTGTTTCGAACCCCAGCATTATCCTGGCCGACGAGCCCACCGGAAACCTGGATACCAAAACCTCCTACGAGATTATGGAGATTTTTGAGAAGGTCCATCAGGCAGGCAATACTATCATTTTGGTCACGCACGAAATCGACATATCCGAACACGCCCACAGAATCATAAAACTCAGGGACGGAGTAGTTGAAACAGATGAGTTGAACCAAGATGTAAAAAAATTATTAGATACGGGAGTAGAAAGTTGAAAGTTTAGAAAGTAAAAAGTTGATAATGGCGGTTAGGGCTTTGGTTCATGAGAGGCAATTAGTAAATTGCGTGTTTTTCTATCTGTTAGATACGCACGGCTGTGCGTATTTGTATTGTCAATAATACCCATGCAAAAGCCATACATCGCTAAGAAATTAAATTTCTTAAATATGGGTGATCCCCATTTTCAAACCTGCCCCGCTAAATTATTCTTGTCCCTAAAACTTTGGGGGGCGGATCAAGACAAAAAGTAAGGTGTTAAATATGTGGCAATTGGTTTAATTTAGACCGGGACAATAATTTTGTCAATGAGAGTGAGCAATTGTACAACTTGTCATCAAAAATTATTTATAATACCTGGCATGTTGAATAGTAGCATGTGCAACAGGTTTTTACAAATCAAGAAACATATAAACAATGGGATTTAAGATTTATACAAAAACCGGAGACAAGGGCATGACCGGCCTTTTCGGTGGTAAGAGGGTCTCTAAGGACCACGTCAGAATTGATGCTTACGGAACGGTCGATGAACTCAATTCTTTCACCGGGCTTCTGCGCGACCACCTTGAACAGTCAGAGCTGCGTGAACAACTGAAAAAAATTCAGAATAAACTCTTTGACCTTGGCTCTTATCTTGCAAGCCCTGATGAGAAAAAAGGTACTGAGGGCGTCGATCAGGCGCATGTAGAATGGCTGGAAAAATGCATAGACAAAATGGAGGAAGATCTGGAGCCTCTGAAAAACTTCATTCTTCCGGGTGGCCACCCCAACGTTTCCAGAGCACACATCTGCAGGACTGTATGCCGACGCGCAGAGAGAAGGGTGGTGAGTTTGGCGCATCAGGATGAAACCGATGACCTCAATGTACAGTACCTCAATCGCCTGTCAGATTACTTCTTCACCCTGGCCAGGTTCCTGACCCACCACTACGAAGTTCCAGAAGTCAAATGGGAGAAAGGCAGTCAGTGAATTTCAGGCACTGGCTCTGATTTGATTTACAAAATTTTTAAGCGGTTCATCTGTTAACTACACAGGTAAATCACAAAAGATATATATCAGCTTGACCACTGAAGAAGTAAAAACGCTACCCACCGGAATTGATAAAATTCTGGAGTTTGATAAGGTCCGGGAAATCATAGCCGGTTATTGCGCCGGTGAGCCGGGTGTCAGGCATATTGAGCAGTTGCAATTTTCTTCTGACGAAAAATTCATAGCCCGCAGCCTTAATCTCATCGCAGAATGGGCCCTGCTGTCAAGGCTTTATTCGGATTGCAGAATTCACCCCTATGAAGACATTTCTGCTCTAAAGAAAATTATTCATATAGAGGGTTATGTGTACGATGTGGAGCATTTTTTACTGGTAAAAACTGCCCTCGAATTTGCAGGTAGAATGACTGCATTGCTTGGAAAAATAGAGGAACCGGAAGAATTTCCGGAAACCATCGGCATTTTGCAACAACTGGAAACAAAACCTGATCTGCTTAATAGGTTGTCACGCACCTTTGATGCTGAGGGCAATATTCTACCGGAAGCCTCCGAGAACCTCATCAAACTGCACCGGTATTTCAGGTCAAAACAAAGAGAGGCAGATCAGAAGTTCGCATCTATGGTGAGAACTTTTTCCAAAAACGGCTGGCTTACGGACAATAAGGAAACCATGCGGAACGGCCGGAGGGTGCTGAGTGTGCCTTCCGAGCACAAGCGAAAGATCAAGGGAATTATTCACGATGAGTCCAGCTCGGGTAAAACCACCTTCATCGAACCCGAGGAAGTCATAACGTCAAACAACGACCTCTTCGACGCGAGACAGGCCATTCGCAAGGAGGAGTACCAAATCCTCAGTGAATTAAGTGGTTCCGTGAGAGGGGAATTTCCCGCCATCGTGCACGCGCACCTCACCATGGTAGAATTTGATGCCATTCGCGCGAAGACCCTTTTTTCGCTGGATATCAATGCTGTGGCCCCGGAAATTCACTCCGGAGAACCGCGTATCGAGTTAAAACAAGCCAGACACCCCCTTTTAATACTTAAATTCCGGGAAGAAGAAAGGGAAGTGGTGCCTTTTGATCTGACCCTTGACCCATCCAATCACATCCTGGTGGTCAGTGGTCCAAATGCCGGGGGAAAGTCAGTACTTCTCAAATCGGTTGGCATCATTCAGTTGATGTTTCAGGCTGGTTTGCCCGTCCCTGCTGAAGATGGAACAAAATTGGGTGTTTTCTCAGGCATATTTGCCGATATGGGAGATCAGCAGTCGCTGGAGGATGACCTTAGTACCTACAGCTCTCACCTTACCAATATGAAATCTTTCCTCGGCAATGCAGATTCCCAATCACTTGTGTTGATTGATGAATTTGGCTCGGGTACAGACCCCAAAATTGGAGGGTCTTTGGCCGAAGCGATGATCAGAAGGTTTCGATACCTCAAAACCTTTGGCGTTTTTACCACCCATTACGGCAATTTGAAGATATACGCCAACAATGCCTCCGGGCTGGTTAATGGTGCAATGACTTTTGACAAAAACGATATGAGTCCCACCTATGAGTTTTCGACCGGCATGCCGGGCAGCTCCTTTGGTTTTGAGATCGCTAAAAAAGTGGGCATCCACCCCAGTCTGTTGAAGTACGCGCGCCAGAGAGCAGGATCCGGTGTGCAGGCCGTTGACGAAATGTTGGCCGACCTCCAAAAGGAAAAAGCAGAACTGGCTGCGGCCATGAAAAAACTCAAAGGCCGGGAGGAGGAATTGCAGCGACTTACCAGGAACTTCGACCATTTGCACAGGGAGATGGAGGTGAGACGGAAAAAAATGAAGCTGCAAAAAAAGCAGATCGAAGCGGCCGCCCAAACCAGACTGCAGCACGAACTTGAAGGACTCGTACGGGAGGCCAGAAAGGAAAATGACCTCAAAAAGAAAGAGCAAATTCTCCAAAAATTTAAGGAGAAGTCCCGCAAAATGGTAAGTGAGCAGGAACAAATAAAGCAGGAGTTGCACGAAAAGGAATTTGCCGGAAAGGTGGTATGGCGCGAAGGAATGCACGCCAAACTCCGCTCGGGCAGTGAGGTGGGCCAATTGATGAGCTTGTCAGGGAATAAGGCCACGCTACTTTTTGAAAGTGGTTTGAAAATGCAGGTGGCTCTCAGGGACCTGGTCCCGGCAAACGACCCCATTAAACGTCGTAAAGAGCGTTCTGTAAAGACTGAAATTTCATACAATGGTACCGGATTTAACAACAAGATCGACATTCGTGGCCTCCGATACCGTGAAGCAGTTGACCTCCTCAACGAATACATCGAAAAAGCCATCCTTTCCAATCAAAACCAGGTAGTTATCACTCACGGTAAAGGGGAAGGCGCACTGAAAAAGGCGGTAATTGAAACCCTGAGAAATTTCCCTCCGAATATTGAGCGCAGTCAACCGCCGGATGATCAGGGTGGGGAAGGGGTCTCCATACTTCGGTTTGTGTAGGTTTGTCAGCAACTTTGTGCACTACTTTATGTAAATATCCTAAAATCGCATCTTCCGCCATTTTGCCTAAAACTGTTTGTGGCGTTAGATTGTAGCCTGTTTTTAATCTTTTGAGTCTTTCTGCTAACTCCCTGAAAAACAATAAAAAGTAGCCCCGCCAGGACTCGAACCTGGATCTAGAGTTTAGGAAACTCCTATTCTATCCCTTGAACTACGGGGCCTGCAGATTGTCAAAGGTAAATTTAAGGCATTTTGGTCTTTCAACCGGTAATAGTATCAAAAAATTCCTTTGTTAAATTCTTCCCTTGTTGAGGATTAGGATGCTCCCAGGGCTTATGTTTCTTCCTGATTTTGGAAAATTTTGAGCCGGGTAGGGGCATCGTCTTAATTGCCTTCTTTCTTAGGCTTGATGACCTCGGTTTTTTCGCCAAAATAAAGTGCAAACTGCTGCATTTGACCTGCGAGTTCACTGTTGCCGGTTGCTTTTGCATAGCTTTCTGACAGACCTTTGAGCGTGTGAAATACCATTCGGTCCATTTCCATGACCTGCATTTCTGTGGTCCACAGGTCTATCCTGAACGTATCGCGCGATTCTTTGTCGAAAAAAGAAACCAACATACCCTTGGATTCCTGCCAGTCTTGAGCTTCGGGATTGTCCTCGGCTCTCCACTTCATCGAGGTGGGAACCTGATCCTCATTCAGGCCAACCTCTACTTCAATCTTCGACTTCTTAATCACCTTTTTTTTGTCTTCGCTCATATCCTTTATTTTTTCGGTTGCAAAAGTGCGGAAAATGCCGTCAAAATTGGTGCTTTTTTAAAGAAATATGTAATGGAATCGCATAACTGAGTTCGGAACAAATTGACCCCCCATTAATACCTGAAGGTGCAAATCGTGTCACACAGCGGTTTTATTCCCCTGCAATTTCTTTTCTCTGTTTTGCCGGAAGCCTTCTGAATACGGCCTCATAAGAAGTGTCCACCATTTCAAAAAACATTTCTCTGTTTTAATCTATACGGTATTCCAGTGTTTTTTGTTCATGTGGTATCCCGGTTGGACGCTTTAGGGGTAAAGTTCTCTCCATTCTGTTATCTGCTATGGTGGAGCCTTTAGATTTATGGAGAATTCTTCCTGGCTGAGGTTGGTCAGGGCAAATATTTTTCCTCCCACCCGGAATGCCAGTGTTAAGTTCAGTGTACTGTGTCGGTTAAGTCGCAGGGATTTACTTCTTTTTCAAGGCGGAAAAACGCAGTATAGCCATAGCTACGTGAGGCTTTTCCAACAAAGAAAAAGGAGGAAAGACCAAGACTTGGGCTGACTAAAGTATACTTAACTTAACACTAGTAAATGTTCATCGAAGGGCATGTCTTCCGTTTCGGAAGGTTTTGCAGCCATTCGGAATAGAAATGGGTTTTTGGAAGGGACTCATTCATTGATCCATAAGCCATATCATTAAAAAAAATCGATGATGGTAAACTTTTCAACTGAAAGGTACAACCGGGTAATCAAAGTCAAAGTGCTAACTGATCTAAATCATCTGTATGTTATTGGTGTACACATACTTTTGTGTACATTATAATTAATTAAAGAAAATACATCATGACCTTAAAAAATAATATTTTGCTAATTGGTGCAATTACCATGATTGCCATGATAGTTTCTTGTGACATGTGCGACGAATCTGAGGATCCTTGTTATTTCGAAGCAAATAGGAAAAACCTGACCGAATCAGGTACATTGGAATTGCCCTCAGCCAGAGTCTCAGTTTGGACTCCTGATGCTGACAAAAATTGTCATGCAGTGATGAGTTTAACTATCATTTACCCTAAAATTTTAAGGGTTTATAAAACCGGTAACGAAGAAATCACAACCTTAGATTCGCATATGGATATTACCGATTATATCCAGTATGAATTTGGTGTTCCATTCGGTTATTTCCCATCTCATCACAGAGTAGAAGAAAAGCATATATCGGGTCCCCACGAATCCCTGGTTTTGACTTCCAGAGTGGATCAGGCAGCCAAGAACTTTCCATATGACGACACTCAGTACCGGGTGGAGTTTAATATCGCAGAAAGTTTTCAGGAATCTGATCTTTATCAAAGATTCTTAGATTACAACCTTACTCAGAATCAGTTCAATGAAAAATTCAATTCACTTCCAGATATGGATGAACCGGATCTGGACCTTGAGGACGAGGAGAGTTACTTTAAAATATACAAACCCGGAGAGTATGTTATTTCCATAAATTATACTATACCGTTGCATGAAGAAGAATAATTCTCATATCCAAGCTCCACAAATGGAGGTTCTTCATATATTAGAACTGACATCCTAAAATTTCATAATGGTATCTGTTATTTATGTAAATGCTGCTTGCATCAAAAAAGATTGGAAAAATATTTCTTATGAAGAAAGTAAATAGGTGGGTATTTTAAACATTGAGGCCGCCATTGGTCCATTTTCATGAGATTAGGTAAAGTAATTCCCACATAGACTATGAAAGATCAAAAAACGTATATTTTGAAGGAGAAGGAAATGACCAACTACAAAAGTCCTGGGGGGCACTTTTGCATTATTCAATGGTGCAACTACAACCTTCTTGCCATCTCCCTCTTCTGATCCTTTTCCTTAATGCTCTGGCGTTTGTCAAAGGATTTTTTACCGCGGGCCAGGGCAATTTCCAGTTTGACAAGTCCTCTTTTCTCGCCTATGTACAATCGGTAGGGGATAATAGAATACCCTTTTTCCCTGACCTTTTTCTCCAGTTTCCTGAGTTCGGTTTTCTTCAGCAGCAATTTTCTGGGGCGTCTGGTTTCGTGGTTGTTCTGATTGGCGAATTTGTACTCAGCTATGTACATACTTTTTACGTACAATTCCCCTTTGTGAAAATAGCAGTAAGCATCATTTAGGTTTGCTGCTCCACGCCGTACGGATTTAACTTCCGTACCCTGTAAACGGATACCCGCTTCAAACATCTCATCCAGAAAATATTGGTAGGATGCCTTCCGGTTCACAATTTCAACCAGTAGTTTTTCTTCCTGCATAGTTATTTAGAGAGATTCATTTAGGAAATTGGTCATTTTGTTGTAGAGGTGATAGCGCGCATTTCGGTAAATGATGCTGTGGTTGTTGTTGGGATAAATGTAAAGGTCATAGTCTTTGTCTTCCAAATTCAAAGCCCTCACCATTTCAGCGGTGTGTTGAAAATGTACATTGTCATCTGCCAATCCGTGAACCAACAAATAAGCTCCCTCGAGTTTGTGGGCAAAGTGTATGGGTGAATTGCCAGTAAAGCCCGCCCTGTTTTCCTCAAAAGTCCGCATGTAACGCTCCGTGTAGATGGTATCGTACCAGCGCCAATCAGTTACGGGGGCCACCGCAATTCCGGCAGCAAAAACATCTGCTCCCTTTAAGAGGGCCAGGGTGGAGATGTACCCACCGTAACTCCATCCAAAAATCGCGATCCGGTCCTGATCAACCCAGGTTTTGTCGGCCAAATACCTTGCCGTTTCTATCTGATCTTTGGTTTCGTACTTGCCCAGTTCCAAATAGGTCAACTTTCGAAACTCTTCGCCTCTTCCGCCGGTTCCGCGTCCATCCACGCACACAATGACATAATCATCCCGTGCAAGCATTTGAAACCACCAATAATTCAATCCCCGCCAGCTGTTAACCGCCCGTTGTGAATTGGGGCCTGAATACTGATACATAAGGACGGGGTATTCGCGATTTTCATCGAAGTCAGGTGGAAGAATTTTGTAGCCATTGAGAAGGACATCCTCAGATGTTTTGAATTCAAAAAACTCAACCGGCGAGAGTTCCAGGTCATTTTGGACTTTTGTCAGGTCCTCGTTATTTTCAATCAGTCTTATTTTTTCACCATCTACCCGAAAAACTGTGTGCCGGGGTGGTTGATTAGCCGTTGAATGGTTCAGGATATAGTAGTCAAAAGTGCTGCTGAAGCCGGCAGAATTAAATCCTTTTTCCCCTGCGAGGAGGTCCGGTTCGCCCCCCTGCAAAGAAACAGAATACACCTCACGGTTCAATGGGTCATTTGCCGCTGCCTGAAAAAATACTTTTTCTCTGACCGGGTCGTATCCGTAAAAAGCGGTGACATCGTAATCCCCACTGGTGAGTTGACGGACCTCTTCTCCATCCATATTGTATAGATAAATGTGGTTGAAACCGTCCTTCTCACTCGTCCAGATAAAATAATCTCCATTCTCCGTAAAAGTCAGGTTGTCGTGTAAATTGATGTAAAAGGGGTTGGTCTCGGTCATCAATTCTCGTTTGGCTCCGGTTTCCGGGTCGGCCAACCACAGACTGAGCTCATTTTGATGCCTGTTCATGGTGTAAATTACCAATTCCCCGTCCGGTGTCCAGTAAATTCTAGGAACGTAAAAATCTTCAAAGGGAAGGGGTACCTCGATCAGGGATTGGTCCTCTGTGTGGTGGATCCAAACGGTGAGAACCGAATTATCCTCACCTACTTTGGGATACTTGAAAGTGGTGTATTCCGGATAAGTACCACCGTTGTAATCGGTCATGGTGAACTCCATAACATCGCTTTCATCAAACCTCAAAAACGCCAGGTATTCCCCGTCCGGAGACCATTCAAAGGTTCTGGTGATGTAAAACTCTTCCTCGTAAACCCAGTCCGATGCTCCATTAATGATGTGATTTATTTTTCCATCTTCGGTTACCCTGGTCAACTCTCCGGTGGCGTTATTGCGGTAGTAAAGGTCGTTTTCAAAAACGAATCCGGTGAGCTCACCACCCTTGCTCATGTGACCATTCATCTGTCCCGGTTCCTCACCTATCTCCAGAAGCTCTTCGGTTTCTCTGTTCCAGAGGTAGTAATCTGCAAAAAAGGAGCGACGGTATTGTTGTACGCGGTTGGTGTAGAACAAAATGAATTTCTCATCTTCGCTGAATTCATAACCACTGACACTGAGGTCATCGCCCAGTTGTTCGGAGGAGAGAATATCCTTAACGAACTCCCCGGATTCGATGTCAAACATTTTAATGTCGTTATTTACCAGTCTGGTAAAGTGCCTGCCGTCGTTCATAAACCGGAATCCCTCAACGCGCTCGGTACTGAACATATGGTATTTCCAGATTCCCTCCAGTGTTATATCCGATTGAGCCTGCGTGGAAATAGAAGTGCTCAGAAGGAAGAAAAAGGACAGCATTATGCCCGTGAAAAGATTATACATTATATGATATATTTTAATGATACGCGAAAATACGTTTTTTGATGAGAAAAAGGGTAATAATGCCGGGGATCGTGTTCAATTGAAAATGGGATTGCGGGGCCTGAGCCATGAGAGGGAATTATTTAAGTGGCACCCTATCTAAAGGTACGCGCGGTCGTGCATATTTTATTTCCCATCAACCACAAATACCAAAATCCGTAAATAAGCACAACCCTGGACCCGTAAATAACGCTGCGTTATAACAATTTTGTCTCCATAATCCTGAGATTCCGGCGCAAGCATTTATCTTAGCCTCTGAAAGTGCCATTATTTTGAACAAATTCATTTGATTTCAGTCCGGGAGTGATGCGCTGTAATTGTTGTGTCCGCTTGTTTATGCCTTGCTGGTGGCGCCTGGATTTTGACCGAAAAAAATACGCCGATGAAATTTAAGATGCCACATACACTTGCCCTGCTTTTTTTCCTAATGGCTATTGCCATGGTTGCCACCTGGATCGTACCACAGGGATCTTTTGAGACCCAGATAACCGATGAGGGGATGGAAGTGGTGGTGCCAGGATCATTCCAGACGGTTGAGGAGCGCGAATTCATGAGTCCTGTAGATCTTTTTACAGCCATTCCACGTGCTTTTGGCGATGCGCAGGGAATCATTTTCTTCCTTTTTATAATTGGTGGTGTGCTGGCTATTATCCGACAGACAGGAACTATCGATGCATTGTTGGGTAGGATGTTGGAAAATCTGGGTGACAAACCTGCCGTACTGATTTTTACAGTGGTGTTTGTATTTGCCCTGGCCTCCAGTGCGATGGGAGCATCCGGGGAGTACATCCCCTTTGTACTGATACTGGTGGCCCTGTGCAGGGCAATGAATCTGGATAGTATGACCGCGGTGGGGGTAATTGTGGCTGGTTACGGTGTGGGTTACGGTACTGCGGCCTTTAATCAATACACCGTAGTGGTAGCCAATCCCATAGCCGGACTGGACGCTTATGATGGCTGGTGGCTCAGACTTGGATTACTATTGCCCTTTGCAGGAATTGCCGCCCATCATATTTGGAGTTACGCCCGAAAAGTTCAAAAGGACCCGAGTGCCAGTTTGGTTTACGGAGAGGAACCACCGGCGGGCGGGGAGCCCCCCAAATCTTATCCCGATTTGAAGTGGAGCCACATCGCCATTTTGGTTGCATTTGTAACGGCGCTTGGGGTGGCTGTTTGGGGTATTGCCACCAGAGGTTGGTATCTCACAGAGTTGGGTGCCGCCTTTTTGATTCTCGGGATTTTTACAGCCTTCGTGGGGAAAATCGGACCCACTTTGGCATCAGAAAGGTTTGTGGAGGGTGCAAAAGACCTGGCTGAAACCGCCCTTCTCGTTGGTATTGCACGCGGAATTGCCCTGGTTATGGAAGATGGGCAAATTCTTCACACCATCGTACATGCCCTCTCCATTCCTTTATCCACCGTAGGTCCTGAAATAGCAGGGGTGGGGATGATGATCATGCAGACTATTTTGAATCTCTTTATACCCTCTGGAAGTGGACAGGCATTTGTCACTATGCCTCTAATGGCCCCACTGGGTGACCTGGTTGGTGTGGGAAGACCCGTTGCCGTCCTGGCATTTTTATTTGGAGATGGGTTTGCCAATATGTTGGTTCCCACCAATGCCGTGCTTATGGGAATCCTCGGTATGGCTGGAATCCCCTTTGATAAATGGTTTAGGTTTTGCCTCCCGCTCGTCCTGAAGTTGCTGGGGGCCGGAGCGGTGGTGATATTCCTTGCGGTTTTGCTGGGTTACGGATAGTAGCCGGATAAAGCAACTGTTGATTTTTTCAAATAATACCACAGGCCAAGCATGTCCATCTTCTTCATAATCGTAATTCTGTACTTAGGACTTTTGATGGGAATATCCATTTACAAAAGCAGGCTGGTTAAAGGACAGGAGGATTTTATGGTTGCGGGACGCTCAGTACCCACTTACAAATTGGTTGGAACACTTCTCTGTACCTGGATTGGCTCAGGGAGTCTGCTGGCAGGGGCCGGTTTTGCGACTCAGGTTGGTTTGGCTGAACTTTGGATGGCAGCAGGAGCCTGGGTAGGTATTGTCGTTGTGTTTTTTTTGGCTTCAAAAGTCAGACGAATTGCCCAATATACCGTGCCCGATATACTTGAACTCAGATACAACAAGTGGGCCCGGGTGCTCGGCACCATCTCAATTGTGGTCGCCTACACGACCATCGTCGGATATCAATTTAGAGGTGGAGGCTTTGTCCTTAACCTTGTAGCTGATATACCGGAGTGGCAGGGGGTAATTTTAACGGCCGGGTTTATCATTGCCTTTACTGCCTTTGCCGGAATGCTTTCTATCGTATCGGTGGATATTATCAACGGTGCGATTATTACCCTTGCTATAATCGGCGCACTCCCGCTGGTTTTTTCCAATCTCGGAGGTAGTGAGTTTGTTGCGGCCAATATTGACCCTGAATTTTTGACTCCCCTTGGAGGCCACGACTGGATTTGGGTTATGGGTATATTTTTTCCCACCTTTTTACTCCTGCTGGGCGAGTCGAATATGTATCAAAAGTTTTTTTCCGCAAAAAATGAGAAAGCTGCAAAAACAGCCGTCGTATGGTGGGTGTCCGGGACCATTGTTATTGAGACCGCCATTGCATCACTGGCCATTCTCGCCTTTGCACATTTCAATTCCCCCGATGTATCCGAAGCCGTATTTCTCGCTGCCGAAGATGCGGAGCGTATTATCCTCCACACTGCGAGGTATGGAACCGAGGTGGGCCTGCCGCTGGTGGGTGGTTTGCTTTTGATCTGTGCGGCTGTGGCTATCATCACCTCCACCGGCAACAGTTTCCTCCTGGCGCCGTCCACCAACCTGACCAGAGATATCTACCAGCGTTTTATCAATCCCACTGCTTCCGAGCAAAAAATTGTACAGTTTCAGCGGCTGATGGTAATTCTGCTTGGGATTATGGCGTATCTGCTGCTCACTCAATTCCGGACCATACTGGACATGGCTTTCACGGCCTACACCATGGTGGGCGCTGCACTGACCCCGGCTCTTTTGGCTGCGTTTTTGTGGAAGCGGGTTACCACTACCGGGGGTGTGGCATCGATCGCTTCAGGAATGGGGGTTACGGTTTTAATAACCATTATCAATTTTGCCCGTGGAGAAAATCCTCTTATTGAATCGTCTTACATTATTCTTCCCTCTGCTGGGGTCTCTATTTTGGTATTAATTGTGGTTTCTCTACTCACAGAAAAGGAAGGACCGGAAAAGTGGGGGAAGTTTTATAGCAATTCTTGAGAAGAAATATTCATTTGTTCAATTGCAATTCAGGGTCTCAAGTTTCGCAGTTTTCTTTCGTGGAAATTATGAGGGCCTTGTATATTGTGAAGCAATTAGTGAATTGCGAGATTGGTGGGGTTGAGTGGATTGAGAAAGTGTCTTATCCTAAAATAGGTTTACACATTTTGTAACTCAAAAGCGTGTATGACCATGAAGAAAAGTAAAGTTATTTTAGGACAAAAGCCACCGAGCAAATTTAAGCTTGAAGAGCGAAAAATGATTGTAGAAGAATACCTGTGTCCGGGCTGTACGAAGTAGGATATTTGGAAAAAATATACTGGGAAACCGGAAGAGAAAGGCCATTTTTTGCATTGGATTCGCCAACTAGGTTATGATATGCCGCCAAAATGGGGTAAATTGGTGCATCAAAATTCATCTATAATGTCGAAATCTATAGCTGAAGGGTCAAAAGAAGTAGCCCAACTGAAAGATAGGGTAGAGCAGTTGGAGAAGGCCTTGGTTAAATCGGAGCTGAGAGCAACAGCATTGGAAACCATGATAGAGGTGGCAGAAAAGGAGTTGAAAATTAACATCAAAAAAAAGTCCTACACCAACCAATCTTCAAAATGAAGGAGCGCAATTCGTATATAGGATTAGCCACAATATGCCGCTTGTTTCACATAGAGTGCGCGGAGGTTGGATTCTGTAATTAGCGAAATCCCATAAAGAATGAGATTCGAGGACTGATCAACTGGCATAGGATTTTACGCTGAGACCGCAGAAGTTTGGAGTGAATTGAAAGTGGAATAAGTTTTTTAGAAACTGCGCCTTATCGCATCCATCGTTCTTCCGACATAGGTCCTGCCGAAGAGATTTACATGCACGAGCAGATAGTACAATTGATACATGGGCAGCCTGGATTCAAATCCGGCTTCGATGGGCCATACTTCATTGTAGGCTGAATAAAAATTCTGACTGAACCCCCCAAATAGTCTGGTCATCGCCAGGTCCATTTCGCGGTGGGAATAACTCACTGCGGGGTCAATCATCCAGGGAGCTCCATCGGTGTCAGCAATCATATTGCCAGCCCACAGGTCCCCGTGAATAAGGCAGGCGGGCTCGTTTGGACAGTTTGATTCGATGGTCTGCGGCCAGCTCTTTGATTGTTTTAATAAATCACCTGACATCAAACCGTCGTTCACCGCCATTTCCAACTGTGGCAAAAGGCGTCGATGGTAGTAGAATTCACCCCAGCTTTGAAAGTTGCCATTGGGTTGATCCAGGGAGCCGATGAAATTATCGATTGGATAGCCGTATTTACTCCTCGAAGTTTCCCGGTGCAACTTTGCCAGACTGTGACCAAAAACCCGCATGGCACCATTCCGCCCCATAGAACTTTCGCTAATAAAGTCCATGGCCAAAACGGCAATGTCGCGATAACTGCAGTCGATGACTACTTCGGGTGTAGAGGCTATGTTTTTGAAGCGCAATGCATTGAGTCCATCCGCTTCGGCTTTCACCTGATCGAATCGGGCGGAGTCGTATTTTTTGATAAAAAGCTCCCTGTTGGGGTCTTTTAGGTGGAATAATTCACAGCCCTTTCCTGCCGACAGGTACGTTAACTTGCCGCATGAGGTATCGAAACCCCTGGACTGCAGCAGTTCTTCCAGCGTTTGGTGATTCAAAATCAAAGTCTTTTTTCTTCGATGATCTTAACCAGATCATCCTTATAATTCTTGCCGACGGGGATCATTTTCAGCTTTCCCTCCTCGGTAATTTCCACTGTGTTCCCAACTACCGCATCGATAAAATTGATGTTGATGATGTAGGAGCGGTGAACCCGGATGAAGGAATCTGCAGGCAGTTTTTTCTCCAGACTTTTCATAGTCTGTAAGGCGATGACTCGACCGTCCCTGGTCCTGATTATGACGTAATCTTTCAGTCCCTCGATGTACTGAATGTCGGCGTAGTGAATGCGGATGAACTTTTTGTCTGACTTGACGAAAATATAGTCCTCGGCATTGTTATCCTGTCCGCTATTTGCTGTGCCGGCTTTGGTCTTGAGCTTTTCCCTTATTTTGTTGACCGACTTCATGAATCGCTCCAGGGAAATGGGTTTGAGCATATAGTCCAACACATTGAGTTCAAATCCCTCGACCGCGTAATTCGGGTAGGCTGTGGTGATGACAATGTAGGGAGGATCGCTGAGTATTTTGAGAAACTCCAGACCTCCGAGTTTGGGCATCTCAATGTCCAAAAACATGAGATCCACGTCGTCGTTCCTGGTGAGATATTCGTTTGCTTCAAGAGCATTGTTGCACCGCTTTACCAATTCAAGGTCCGGAATCTGCTCAATGTATGTCTCTAAAACATCCAAAGCCAGAGGCTCATCATCCACAATAATTGTTTTGATCATATCTAATTGTTTAAAAACAGGGTTAAATTTACGATATATTCTTCCTTCTCCTCTCGAATCTCCAGGTTGTGTCTGCCCGGATAGAGTAATTTTAGTCGCCTACGGGCATTTACAAGGCCGATGCCACCCACCATTTCGTCCTCATCCCCGGGAACCAGGTCTGTGGGTATGCTGTTGCGCAAATGAATCCTGATGAGGTCCTTTTCAAGCTTTATTTTGAGGTAAACATACGATTTTTGAAGGGACTTATTGACTCCGTGCTTGAAGCAATTTTCAATAAATGGCAGAAAGAGGAGGGGAGTGATCTTTTGGTCCTCAACTTCGCCCTTTAGTTCAAAATCGATTTCCACATTGGGTCCGTGTCTTAGCTTTTCCAGGTCCAGGTAGTTTTCGATGTACTTGATTTCACGCTTTAATTCCACCTGCGGTTCATTGCTTTCGTACAACATATAACGCATCATTTCAGACAGTTTTAATACAATGGCAGGTGCCCGCTCGTCTTTTTTCAAGGTCAGGGCGTAAAGGCTGTTAAGGGTGTTGAATAAAAAGTGGGGATTGACCTGGGATCGCAAAAAATCGAGCTCTGATTGCATGTTTTGGGTGATCAACTTGTTCATTTTTCTCTGCTGGCGCAACCAGTCAGAGATTATCTTCAAGACAGTGGATAGAGAGACTATTAAAAAAGAGGCGATGTACTGCTCCGGTTGGTTGTTGGTAATCTCCATCTGAAGCTCGGGGTAAGGATTGAATTTGAGGTAGAATAAAAGCGTCCTGATGGGAGTGGCAATCAATAATGCCAGCAGCAACAGCAGAAAGTACCTGAAAATTTTCTTTTGCGAGAGGTACTCAGGTATGAGATAGAGCAGGTTAAAATATACCAAGCCCATATAAAAAACGACCAATAGCAGGGCATTGGACACCCTGAATCCCATGCTGTAACCCTCGGGTTCAAATAAAAGGATAATTACAAATAGGATTAACCACCAAACGAAATGGGTGAAAACCCTGCTCGTGAGGACATCGAACAGCCCCCCCAATATCCGGTGGATTAATTTTTCTTTGACCATGGCACTAAATTAACCAATTTTTTTAAACCGGATGGGGAAGGTCTGAGAGACCAAAAGTGCGATGGATGCCTTTTCAAGGTGATAAAGAAAGGTAGTCAAAGACAGAAGCCCCAACCATTAAACGTACACTTGATATAAACAGGACCCTTGATAAAATCAATTGGGCAACTTTGATATCTTTGCAAAATCGTTTGACTGGAAAAGGTGTCGGCAAGATGATTTACGTTGAACCTTCCGGTGGGGATTGGAATTTTAAAGGTGTCTTTCCGGAAAACCTGCCTTTATCTTTATTACAAAGGCGAGGTATTGTGGGATGACTCATTTTTTAACCCAACACAAACTCAATGAACAACAACGAACATATTGAAAAATTGATGGCTGCTGATAAGCCCGGAGAAGTAAAGAAACTAGCAGAGGCCTACTCCAAATTGTTGGATGCAGTTGGCGAAGATCCCGACCGGGATGGATTGCTTAAGACACCCGAAAGAGCCGCGAAGGCCATGCTCTATTTTTGCAGAGGATATGAACAAGATCCGGCCGAAATTTTAAAATCTGCTCTTTTTGAGGAGAATTACAGCGAAATGGTGATTGTAAAGGACATCGAATTGTACTCCCTTTGCGAACATCACCTGGTTCCATTTTTTGGCAAAGCGCATATCGGATACATACCCAAGGGCAAAATTGTAGGGCTGAGTAAAATTGCCCGGATTGTTGATGCCTACGCAAGAAGGTTGCAAGTGCAAGAGCGATTGACCCACGAAATTCTGCACTGCTTACAGGATTCACTTAATCCCTACGGTGCTGCCGTTGTCATTGAAGCGCGACATATGTGTATGATGATGCGAGGTGTGCAAAAACAAAATTCCATAACCACCACCTCGGCCTTTACAGGAATTTTCAAGCACGTAGAAACCAGAAACGAATTTTTGAAACTGATAGAAGCCAATTTGGCGTAATCAAACTTTTGTAACTCAAACAAGTCAAATAATCGATGAAAACTGCATTTGTATTTCCCGGACAAGGTTCCCAGTACAAGGGAATGGGCAGCGATTTGTACAAATCCAATGCCAAAGCGAGAAAGCTTTTTGATCAGGCCAACGAAATACTGGACTATCCCATCACGGAAATTATGTTTGAAGGTGATGAAGGGGAACTAAAAACCACCAGAGTAACCCAACCCGCTGTGTTTATCAACGGCTATATAAAATACGCGGTGGGCAATTACAACACACCCGATGCGGTAGCTGGCCATTCGCTGGGTGAATTTACAGCTCTCGCAGCTTGTGGTGCACTCTCTTTTGAAGACGCCCTGTTGCTGGTTTACGACCGGGCAATGGCGATGCAGGATGCCTGCGATATGGAGGATGGAACGATGGCTGCCATCATGGGCCTGGACGATAAAAAAGTCGAGGATATCTGTTCAGGTATTGACAGCCTTGTGGTTCCGGCAAACTACAACTGCCCGGGGCAGCTCGTCATCTCCGGTTCGGTGGAAGGGATTGAAAAAGCTATCGAAAAAGCCAAAGAAAACGGTGCAAAGCGCGCACTAAAACTCATGGTTGGCGGTGCCTTTCACTCGCCCCTTATGGAGCCGGCGCAAACCAAACTTGGCCAGAGCATTGAAGAAACGGAAATCGCTAAACCTCTTTGCCCCATTTATCAAAATTTCACCGGCAAAGCCCACGATAACCCGGACACAATTAAGGACAATCTCCTGAAACAACTAACTGCTCCTGTGCGTTGGACTCAATCAATAGAACAAATGGTCAATGACCAGATTGGCAAAATCGTCGAGGTAGATGGCAGAGTCCTCATTGGTATGGTCAGAAGAATCGATAGAAACCTGGTTACTGAAACCGTTTAAAACCCGAATGCTTTGAGTGAATCCGTAGAGATAACCAAGGGAAAATTACTTCTTGCAGAACCCTTTATGCTCGACCCCAATTTTAAAAGGGCCGTGGTATTCCTGTGCGACCATCAGGAAGAGGGTAGCCTGGGATTTATTCTCAACAAACCCCTGAAGATCAAAGTGGATGAACTCATTACGGATTTTCCCGAATTTGATTCCAATGTGTACTACGGAGGCCCCGTTGCAACCGATACCATTCACTATCTGCATCGTTTAGGTGATTTAATTGAAGACAGCGTCCCTGCTGGCAACAATGTTTACTGGGGTGGTAACTTTGAAAAGCTAAAGTTTCTAATATCGAGCGGAGTGGTCAAACCTGGATCTATTAAGTTTTTTGCAGGTTACTCCGGTTGGTCTCCTGGCCAATTGAATGATGAGATGTTTATCGGAAGTTGGATAGCCGCCGATATGGATCCCAACTACCTGTTTTCTGTCCGGCCCCGTGAACTCTGGTCAAAAGTCCTCCGCATAAAAGGGGATATTTACTCGGTTCTGGCAGGCATGCCTGAAAATATTTCCTGGAATTGATAACTCAACCGACTTGATAAATCTCAACGACATATCGGTCATATACGGTGACCACTTTGTGCTGGACGGTATCACACTTAGCATACCGCAAGGTGATAAGGTCGGAGTCGTTGGAAAAAACGGCTGTGGAAAATCCACCTTACTTAATATTATCGCGGGCAACATCATCCCCGACGAGGGAAATCTGCATTTGCCCTCAGAAACAAGTATCGGTTTTTTGCACCAGGACATTGAGATCGATCTTGAACCTTCTGTGATTCAGGCTGCAAAAAAAAGCCTGGAAGAACTTGCGAAAATAGAGCAGGAGCTGAATCGCTTAAAAAAACAGGCAGAGAAAACCGGTCAACTTACCGAAGATGAAGGGTTTAAAATGACTGAGCTGGAGGAGCGGTTCCGGTTGTTGGGTGGATATTCTCAAGAAGCAGAGGCTGAAAAAATCCTAAAGGGACTCGGTTTTTCCAGACAGGATATGGAGAAAAAAGTGGGCGAACTCAGCGGTGGATGGCGCATGAGGGTCGAACTCGCTAAAATCCTGCTAGCCAATCCTGATATTCTGTTGCTGGATGAGCCGAACAACCACCTGGATATGGAATCTATCATCTGGCTGGAAAAGTGGCTGACCAACTGCGATGCCACTGTACTCACGGTAAGCCACGATGCCGAATTTATTGAAAATGCCTCTTCTTCCGTCCTGGAAATGTCCAATGGGAAAGCACACTACTTCAAGGGGTCTTTTGCAGATTATCATACCAATAAAGAGCTTCGTAGAGAAAACGAATTGAGGACCTATCAGAACCAGCAAAAAGAGCTGGCGGAAAAGCAGCGCACCATTGATCGCTTCCGGGCTAAAGCCACCAAGGCTAAAATGGCCAAATCCATGGAGAAACAACTGAACAAAATGGAGTTGGTCGATGTGCCTGAAGAGGACACTGCAACCATCAATTTCCGGTTCCAGCCTCCCCCTCGCAGCGGTGATATGGTGATAAAGGTAAATGGTCTATCAAAGTCATATGGCCCCCAGTCTGTTCTGGAAGATGTCGATTTTGAAATAAGAAGAGGGGAGAAAGTGAGTCTGGTTGGAAAAAACGGAGAGGGAAAATCGACATTTGTAAAAGTACTGACAGGAGATACAGAAAAAAATAGTGGGGAAGTGGTCTATGGGCACAATTTGAGCATTGGCTATTTTGCCCAGGATCAGGACAAGCTGTTAGATGGAAATCTCACCTTGCTCCAATTCATGGAACAGGACTGTCCTCCCGACCTCAGGCCTAAATTGCGAGGCATCCTCGGGAGTTTTCTCTTTTCAAACGACGATGTAGAGAAAAAAATAAAGGTGCTTTCAGGTGGTGAGCGATCCAGACTGGCTATGGCAAAAATGCTCCTCAAGCCCTTCAACCTCCTCATTCTCGATGAGCCTACCAATCACCTGGATATCCCCTCAAAAGAGATTCTGAAGCAGACTATTGATGCATTTGAAGGGACCGTCATTATAGTTTCGCACGACAGGCATTTTCTAAGAGGGCTCTCAGAGCGGACCTGTGAATTTACCAACCGGAATATGGTGAACTACCTGGGGGATATTGATTATTTCCTCGATAAAAAGGGCAAATCGGACATCAGGGATTTTGAAAAAAGGACGGAGAAGAAGGTGCATGAAGGGGGTAATAAGGTTAAAAAAGTCAAAAGCCCGGAACAGAAAAAGGAAGAATTTGAACTACGTAAAGAACTCAACAAAACTATCCGCTACTGCGAGCGAAATATCGACAGACTTGAAAACGATATCACCCGGATCGAACAGTCGATGTCAGACCCGTCCTTTTTTGAAAGAGACGATGCTGTGGACGTTTCTAAGAAACTGGATAGCTTAAAATCCCATTTGGAAGAAGAAAACGAGAAGTGGGAAGTTGCTGTTGAAAAGCTGAGCGAATTGGAAGCGGAATAGTACATATAGGCTCAGATGGCATCTTAGCTGAAATTACCACTTAAGAATATCTTCGCATTCCAGTCCATGATTCTACTTTTTCAAAAAACAATAAAAACCTTATGTGACGTTTATTGTTTCCGAGGATGATCAAATTTCCATACTGTTATTTGGCTCTGTGATTACGGGATGTTGAATTGGCAAGGATTTTGTTGTATTAGAAAAAATAAGCATTAAAAATTTTTATAATATATAAAAGTTATACCTTTGCGCCCGGTTTAGGGAAATATGATTAAAAATTGTTAGGTGTGGAGATAGTTTGATGTATCTTTGCGCTTCGAATTTACCATGAACATGATACGAAAATTCGCACTAAGGGGAGCGGTGTGTGCGCTCGCCGGACCATTTTTGTTTTCAATGAGCTTGAAAAACCAGGCTGATGCTGCCACCGTACTGGAGGATGGCGACAAGCCGGATTTTTCCATTGAGACTATTGAGAACCGCTTATACGAGATGAACTTGCCCTTCGAGGCTACAGTGGATCCTATATTTCACCGTCGTGTCAAAGCCTATATGCACGACGGACGGAACTATTCGGATCGAATGCTCCTTCGAATGGCTATGTATTTTCCTTATATAGAGCAGCAGTTAGAAAAGCGCGATTTACCTCGTGAGTTAAAGTACCTCACTGTCACCGAAAGTGCGGTTAACCCCAATGCGAGATCAAGAGCAGGGGCTGTGGGACTTTGGCAGATTATGCTCGGTACCGCCAGACATCTCGGTCTCCGCGTAAACAGCGTGGTTGATGAAAGGCGGGATCCAAGGGGTTCCACAGAGGCCGCGCTGGATTATTTGGAGGAATTGTTCGATCGATATGACGACTGGAAGCTTGCCCTGGCAGCCTACAATTGTGGACCGGGTAGAGTGGACCAGGCAATTCGCCGGTCAGGCAGCAGGAATTTTGATGAGTTGAAGCGTTTTCTCCCCTTTGAGACGAGACAGTACATACCGTCTTTCATGGCTGCCACTTATTTTGGCACCTATTACGCAGATCACGGCATTGTGCCGGTACCTGACGATTACGACCTGATTTTGACGGGTACAGTAAAAATATATGAGAATATCAATTTCACCAATCTGTCTAAAAAAACAGGTGTGCCAAGAAGTACGCTGGTAAAACTCAATCCCGCTTTTCGCGCTGGTTATATCCCCACAAATACACAGGGATATGATATTATCATGCCACTTAGAGCCGCTATGGTTATTGAGGGTAAAAAAGACGATCAAAAATCAGCTAGTCAGATTCAAAGGGAATTTGCAGGTTATGTGGAATCTGTTTATGTGACAGAGGAAGCACTGACATGGAGAGACCTCGCAGATGTCCTCCACATGGATCCTTTCCACCTAAAGTATCTCAATACCCACCTCGGAAGTAACAATCAGTTGTCTAAAGGAACCAAAGTGAGGTTCGTGATACCTAAATTCAACAGGTACTTGATTGACGATCAGGGGGAAGAACCCATTGTATATGAACTGGGTCCATTGGAAACAATACC
This sequence comes from Saprospirales bacterium, assembly GCA_007695035.1. Lineage (GTDB taxonomy): Bacteria > Bacteroidota > Bacteroidia > Chitinophagales > Saprospiraceae > PWJY01. The sequence goes on from REEO01000028.1 coordinate 30,135, forward strand.
TATGTTAAGGCTCTCCGGCATAAAGCGGGCCAGTGCGCCCAACTTTCCCCAACGCAAAGAAAAGGTCATTACTAACGCCGAAGCCCAGCTTAGCGGTACCAGAATCCGCAGAATTTACGCCAATAAAATGGTGCCAGGCCGTGGTCAATCTCTTTCGGATGCTGAGCGTATGGAGGATTTCCATACCAATCGCTCACAGCAGTGGAAGGCCGCATTTGCTGCAGAGTAAATTCCTTAATACCCAATACCGTGAATCCTCTAGCCACTGGGGGATTCAATTGACAATGGACAATTGACCCACTAAAGCTTTGTGGGCAAGTAGATGGTGTGCGGGAACAGTAGGGGATTTAGATACGGAATACCTTGAGTATCCTGGGATCCCCCCTAAAAATCAAGTGATAAATACAACCATAACCCCAATCAGTATAACCAATATTAATATGTAAAAAAATCATATATTTGCTCCCACATATATGTTCTCTTTTCATGAAAGCACTTTCATTTATTTGTTTTGCGACGGCATTTTGGATGCTGTCAGGGGTAGTCTCTTGCAGGGTTTCCATCAAAGCCCCGAATTCTAACATTGCAGATCACAGTGAATCTCCATCGGGGATTAAACTGGCAGAAGATGTGATGGTGGGCGCGGAGCGCATGGATTTGCTCGTACCTAAGCTCGCCGGAAAAAGGATAGGCCTCGTGGTCAATCACAGCTCCCTGGTGGGCGAAACGCATCTTTTAGACAGCATTCTTAGTCTTGAAAAAAATGTAGTGAAAATATTTGCCCTGGAGCACGGCATCAGGGGTGATGCGGATGCCGGTGAATTGATCGACGACAGCCGCGATGCTCGAACCGGTTTGCCGATAATTTCTCTCTACGGAACTGAGAAGAAGCCAACGAATGCCCACATGAGCGATTTGGATGTAGTGCTTTTTGACATTCAGGATGTGGGAGTCAGGTTTTACACCTACATCAGTTCTCTTCATTACATCATGGAAGCAGCCGCGGAAAACGGGGTAGCCATAGTGGTCACAGATAGGCCCAATCCCAATGGCTTTTACGTCGATGGGCCCGTCCTTCAACCCGGATTTGAGTCCTTTGTGGGAATGCATCCCGTTCCGGTTGTGCACGGTATGACTGTGGGCGAGTATGCGAAAATGATCAAGGGCGAGGGGTGGATCAAAAGCTCGGAGGATCTCGAATTAATGGTAGTACCTTGCCTGAATTACGACCACAGCATGACCTATGATCTCCCGGTGCCTCCATCACCCAATTTACCCAATCTGCGTGCAGTGCTTCTCTATCCGTCTCTGTGTTTTTTTGAGGGAACGGAGGTCAGTGTCGGAAGGGGGACCAATCTTCAGTTTCAATTGATCGGCAGTCCATTTATCTCCTCGGGGGACACTATTTTTATTCCTGAGAGCAAGCCGGGTGCTACCAATCCCCCTTTTTTAGGGAAAAAATGTCACGGCTACTCGTTCACCCATCTTCACTGGTCTGAAATTGCCCAAAAAGGTCAATTGGATCTCCAACCACTTATTCAAATGTTTAGTGAGTTTCCCACCGAACAGTCCTTTTTTCTAAGGAATAATTTCTTCGACAGGCTGGCCGGGACTGAACGCTTGCGCAAACAAATAAGTGATGGGTGGACCGAAGAGCAAATCAGGGCCGAGTGGCAGAGAGACCTACATCACTTTTTAGAAATCAGAGAAAATTATTTGTTGTACGATGATTTTTAATCTGCTAACTTTTACTTTTTTCTCTTAAGACCTTCTGGTACCATGACCATCGTACACGATCAATATTCTGTCGATTGGATTAAGAGGCTGCCCTTGTGGGACAACCCGTTTTTTGTTACCATTCCTTGCTATTCAGAACCCGATGTAAAAACCACCTTATTGAGCCTCGATAAGGCCGCCGGATATTCTGATAATGACATTGTGACGATACTCCTGATAAACTCCTCAGTAGGGGATGACCGTGATGTGTTGTTGAAGAATAAAAACGCGCTAGAAACAGCCATTTCCATAGAGCCCCGTAACTACTACCTGGTTCCCCTATGGGTTCGGGATATTCCCGATAGATTATCCGGTGTGGGATATGCGCGTAGGTTGGCCATGGATGCTGCCTGTTTTTACTGTAAAAAGTATGGCTTCCCGGAGAATCCCGTCCTCTGCCTGGATGCCGACTCCACTGTGGCCGAAAATTACTTTATTGAAACGACCCGGTTTTTCAACCATCATCCGGAATTAGATGCTGCTTCCATTTACTTTGAGCACCCGGTTCAAGAGGTGGAAGATTCCAGATTGAAAAGTGGAATAATCGACTACGAGAACCATTTGAGGTACTTTATTCTGGCGCAAAAATGGAGTGGTCACCCTCACGCATTTCACACGGTGGGTTCTTCCATGGCTGTCAGGGCTGCAGCTTACAGTAGGGAAGGCGGAATGAACAAGCGAAAAGCAGGTGAGGATTTTTATTTTCTTCACAAATTTTCCAAGAATGGAACGCTCGGCATTTGTAATGAAACCGCAGTTTTGCCGGCATCCAGGATATCTGACCGGGTGCCTTTTGGCACAGGCAGGGCAATGTTGGATATAAAAGCAGGGAAAAGTTGGACTACCTATGCTCCCGAAACTTTTTTTGATCTGAAAAGGATTAATGATGGCCTGAGGTCCGGTTACCAAAAGTCCGAAAATGAGGTATGGGCAGAATTGCCGGTGAGCTTTCAAAAATTCATAGATTTGGGGACTTTTGAAGGGAAATTCAAACAGGTTTGCAAGCACTCAGCCTCATCAGAGAGTTATACCAAGCGACTCTTCCAGTGGTGGGATGCTTTCATGGTGTTTAAATACGCCCACTTCTGTCGCGACCATTTTTATCCCAATCTCCCTGTGGATAAGGCCGTTTACGAATTTTTTGATACAATCGGACAACAGACACCAAACGACCCGGAAGAGCAATTGGAAATGTTGAGAAGATTAGACAGGTCCAGGGGGTCAAAAGGGGAGTGAAGTCAATTGAATTTTAGCGCCAAAACCGGGATTTGGGTGTGGAGTACCAATTTTTCCGTGTAAGAACGCTCGAACAGGCGGTCGATGAGTTTGTAGTTTTTACTGAGAAGTACGATCAGGTCCGTGGGATTTAGATCGGTGAATTTCAGAATACCACTTACCACGTCAATAGCATTCACTAATGAAAATTTAAGGCCGGGGTAGTGGGCCAGCTTGTTTTTAATCTCGGCCATTTTATCCTCCATGAGAGGATTATTGGCAATGTTCACGTCGAATAGGTGGATATTTGGGCTGAGTACTGAGATAAGTTCGTGGATTTCTTCAAAGCGCCTTTGGTCGAAGTACAGGAAATCAACTCCGAGAGCTATTTTTTCCGGGCTTTCCGCAGTCCAGTTTTTTGGAACTGCCAGCACGTGTATGGTCGATTCTTCCAGCACTTTTTGGGTAGTGCTTCCAAATACGACTTTGCGCAGGGTATTTTGCCCCTCTGTTCCCATGCAGATTAGGTCAAATTGCCCTTCTTTGGCGGTTTGATTGATTAGTGAAGAAACGCGTTTTTTTGAATTGATTGACTTAAAGGTGAAGGAGCGCGAATATCCGGTTTTCTTTCTTGCGAGTGAAATGGCCTTTTCCAGGGCTTTGTCAAAGTTGGCCGTGGATAGTAATTGAAAAAACTCATTGCTGTATGCCCCGGAGGTGACTTTTTCGCCGTGCACAGTAATCAATTGTATTTCATCTACCTGGTATTTTTCTCCGATTACACAGGCTGCTTGGAGTGCATTGATTGAGGTAACAGAAAAATCCAGCGGGCACAGTATTTTTTTCATGCTTGTAAAGTTACCGGGTAAAATGGATAATTTTCCTTAGAGGCCACATAATTTTCCTGAATTTACGCAACCACTCTTATTATATAAACGAGTGCAATGCTAATAAAAAGTCCCAATGTTACCTTCCCGAGGTCGAGGAACACATTTTTCCAGGCATTGGAATCCAGTTTGCCCAACCTCCATCGAACGGCCAATTCCCTACCGGCCAGCAAACCGATAAAGACCCAGGTCGTGCTCATGGGGACGTTGTTTAATTCCTTAAAGTAGTACAAAATAATTCCGTAAGTAAGGTCAATGATGGTTGCTGAGCGGATATCCGTTGTGTTGGTCTTAACCTTGACTATTTCCTGAATTTTTCCTCCGCGTGCGCTGAAAATTATTCCCAGCATGGTAAGAATAATGACCAGTGAAATGATCAATTCAGTAAGTGAGAGATCTCGCGGTAAATAGACGTATATATTGGCAAAATCCTGTATCAGCCACATGGACCACAAAAACCCGGTGGACAAAACCTGAAACACGGACCACACTGTTTTATTCAGTCCCTTAAGGGGTCTTTCCATGAATTTCTTTTCCAGAAGGTTGGTCACCAATAGGTATATTATAATCGCTGCAATAAGAGCCACGAAATAACCCGATACCGACTTGAACATCATGGATGCGAGGTTTTCGGGATTGAAAAAGGTGAGCACCATAAAGGAAGTACTCACCGGAATTCCCAGGCGCGTGATGCTCAGCAGTACCAATGGTGGCAATAAGTAATACCAGGAGAGGGGGTCCGGGAATGGGTAGCGCTCCAATCTGGCATAAGATACATCGCCCTGATTTACGGTCCAACCATACACCAATGTGAAGGTAAGTACAACCGATGCAAAAAGCCAGAGAATGTACCAGGGCCGCTTCTCGTTGGAGCTGATAAATGTCCCGAGTGTCTGAATGGCGTCATTCCCTACCACCGCGTAAGATGCGAGTATAAACCCGCCCCACATTACCAATAATTCAATACTCATTCGCTATTATATGATGTCGCTTCACGAGCGTACCCGCTAAACCGCCACAAAATTCTCAATAGCTCCATAATTTGATGCACCTCGTATATTATCTTAATGTTAATTGAGGTGATTGCGAATTTTTGTCGAACCCGCAACATCAAATGCAAATCATACAAATCGCAGATACAGGATACCTTGCCTATTTTATACTCGTCAAAACAATTGATGCTACCTGTTTTGGATACGCAATGATTTGTGAATATAATACCCCCAAAATTCCATTATGAATTTTTCAGGATGGCTGTAGGATCTCCAAAATCCTTAAATTAATGAAATAAACATGGTTAGCCTCCCATCCCGGGGAATTTACGACAGTTTGAAAAAGAATTGAGGTAAACCAGACAACCAATTGTTAAATGGCTTATCTTTGCATTCCGTAACAGAGAATTTTTTCCAATGACCAAATATATATTTGTTACGGGCGGGGTAACTTCTTCACTCGGAAAAGGAATAATATCGGCCTCACTTGCCAAACTTCTGCAGGACCGGGGCCTTAAAGTCACCATTCAAAAATTCGATCCCTACATCAATGTCGATCCGGGAACGCTCAATCCCTACGAACACGGGGAGTGCTATGTTACCGATGATGGAGCTGAAACAGACCTTGACCTGGGACATTACGAGCGATTTTTGAATATTTCCACCAGTCAGGCCAACAATGTCACAACCGGCCGGATATACCAAACAGTGATTTCCAAAGAGAGGGCAGGGGATTATCTGGGAAAAACGGTTCAGGTCATTCCCCACATAACCGATGAGATTAAGCGGCGTATCTCTCTGCTAACTGAGAAGGACGAATATGATATTGTAATCACCGAGTTGGGTGGAACGGTGGGGGATATTGAATCACTTCCCTTTATTGAGGCGGTCCGGCAATTTCGCAATGAGGTTGGAAGGGGAAACTCCATAGTTATTCACCTCACATTGATTCCCTACCTCAGTGCTGCTAAAGAATTGAAAACCAAGCCTACACAGCATTCAGTTAAAGAGTTACTGACCTACGGCATTCAGCCTGATATCCTTGCATGCCGAACAGAGTATGAGTTGTCGGACGAGATCAGGCAGAAGCTCGCACTTTTTTGCAATGTAAAAACTGAGGCGGTTATCGAGGCTATTGATGCGCCCTCCATTTACGACGTGCCTCTCCTTATGTTTAAGGAAGGACTCGACAAGACGGCTCTTAAAATGCTCCATTTGAATGACTTGCCTGACCCTGATCTCAGTGCCTGGAAAGCCTTTTTGAGCAGATTGAAAAATCCGGTAAGTACGGTGAAAATAGCTTTGATTGGCAAATACAACGAGCTTCAGGATGCATACAAATCCATCCACGAGTCGCTGGTTCACGCAGGGGCAGAAAATGAAACCAGAGTGGAGGTGGTTCCCATTCACAGTGAGGCCATTGAAAACTCGGATTACGATCTTGAAAAACTCAGTTCATACCACGGTGTTTTGGTGGCACCCGGCTTCGGGGACCGCGGTGTTGAGGGAAAAATAATTGCCCTGAAATACCTTCGCGAGCAAAAAATCCCGTTCTTTGGTATTTGCCTGGGGATGCAGTGCGCGGTAATAGAGTTTGCCAGAAATGTAGTGCAACTGAAAGAAGCGGACTCTACGGAATTCAATCCCAAAACTTCGCACCCCGTCATAAATCTGATGGAATCTCAGCGAAAAGTCACCAAAAAGGGAGGCACCATGAGGCTGGGGGCCTATGATTGTAAGTTGAAGAAAAACTCCATTGCACGCAAAGCCTACGGAAAAGAAATTATCCAGGAGAGACATCGGCACCGTTTTGAACTCAACAGTGAGTACAGAGATCAGTTGGAAGAAAACGGACTTAAGACCACGGGCATCAATCCCGAACTCCAACTGACCGAAATAGTTGAGCTTGAGGACCACCCCTGGTTTGTCGGTGTGCAATTTCACCCTGAATTCAAAAGCAGGGTAGAAAACCCCCATGCACTTTTTGTCGCATTTGTTAAGGCTGCATTGGAGTACAAAAAAGATATCATTAAATAAGTGTATTTTTGCCGCATTGCCCGTTTGATCATTCAATCGAGCTAATTGAATTAAATTACATCCTTCCGCGAGTATGTTTGACAATGATTCGAGGCGCGCCGCATCCAAATGGTATAAGCGACTGAGGCTCAACTGGGTCTTCACCACCTCCACCTTTACGGGCAACTTCCTGCTGGCATTTATAATCACCTGGTTTTTTCAGGGGCTCGGACACGGGGAGGCTGTAAATTACGTCTTTTTCCTCACCATTTTATCCATTGGCCTGTGGGTGACTGAGGCAATTCCACCTTTTGCCGTGGGAATATTTCTCATCGCCATGCTTTCCTTTGGTTTTGGAACGGACTTTATTCTGACTGAAAGCGCTCCCGTAGAGCGTTATCTCGGAGCCTGGACCAGTAACGTTATTTGGCTCTTGCTCGGAGGTTTTTTCCTTGCAAAGGGCATGAGTATTGTAAATCTCGATAACGCCCTCTTCCGCTTTACAATCCGACGCTTTGGGGATAAGCCGGAAAGACTGCTGCTCGGTTTGATGATGACCACAGCCCTCGGAAGTATGATAATGTCCAATACCGCCACCACGGCAATGATGGTTTCCAGCATTGTTCCGCTGGTTCTCACACTGGGAAAGACCGCTAAATACTCGAAGGCGCTGCTGATTGGTATTCCTGCTGCCGCATCGGTGGGTGGAATCGGCACCATTATCGGCAGTACGCCCAATGCCATTGCGGTAGGTGCGCTTCAAGAGGTGGGGATCAATATCACCTTTGTGGAGTGGATGATGGTTGGATTTCCCACAGGACTTTTTCTGGTTTATATCTTTTGGCGCTACCTCATCAAGCATTACAAACTGCGCGGAATAGAAATTGACCTCAGCGCACTAAAAACCAAGGAAGTGAAGACGGACCTGTTCAAAAAAAGGGCGGTGATATTTACATTGTTTGCAACCATAACCCTTTGGCTTACCGAACCCGTACACGGAATTCCGGTTGCAGCCACTTCAGCGGTTCCCATGGTGCTGCTCACCCTGACTCAGGTCATAACCGCTGAACATGTGAGGTCCTTGCCCTGGGATACCCTGATGTTGGTGGCAGGGGGATTGGCCATGGGAATTGCCATAGTGGATGTGGGGCTGGCGCGAATTATTATGGATGCCATTTATCAATTGCCCTTTCCGGTTTTCGTCCTACCGGCTATTTTTGCACTTGTAGGGGTGCTGCTTTCCAATGTCATGAGCAATACCGCTGCCAGCTCTATTTTGGTTCCTCTGGCCGTGGCCCTTCCGCTGCCCTTTGGGTTTGCCGCTCCGGTTATTGTGGCCATTGCTTGCAGCTGTAGCCTACTGCTTCCCGTGAGCACTCCTTCCAATGCTATCTCATACGGAACCGGCCTGATTGAGCAAAATGAATTCAGGACGGGAGGCTACTTCTTCATTATCGCGGGTCCGTTGGCAGCAATTATTTCCGTGTTGATCTGGGTTGTCTTTTATGTATAGTGTATTGCTCACAAGCTTTGTATCCCATTGGAATGAATGAGTTTTTATTCCTGTTTTTTGCTGACTCATCCGAATATATAAAAATGTCATATATTTGATTTCCCAATAGATGATGCAGTGATGCGATTTTTTACTTATCACATGTTGGTTTTCTGGTTTTTGGTATTTGCCTGGGGTTCAGCAGATGCACAAAATCCCTTTGATCTGCAACACAGGTTGGACGCAGATACTGTTGTCGAACACATCCTGGAGGATGAGGTTGAAGAGCAGGAGATTGAAATCGACAGTCAGGCAGTTCCCGATCCTGACACCATGCTCCTTGAGAGAGAAGTAGAAATTCCGGTGGAAGAAGATTTGGCCCCTCATGTGGAGGACACCCTGACTCCGTTAGATATAGAGGAAATTGAAGAAGAGGAAATTTTAGAGGAACAGGACGAGGAGGTAAAGGATGTGAGGGATAAGATAACAAAGCCGGATGAAATGAAAGACAGGAGCAATTTACTGTTGCTCATTTTTTTACTGGTCTCTATTGTTTTGGCGTTTGTCATTGCCATTGAAAGATCCGTAATGGATAAAATATACCGCTCCATTGCCAACGAAAATTTCCTGAATTACTTTTTGCGTGAACAAAAGGGTGCCGTCACCGTACAACTTCTCTTCCTCTACTTTATATTTCTGGTAAATGCCGGCTTGTTTTTGCTCTTGTTTTTGGAAAAAATAGTCCAGTGGGATGTTGATGTAAAACTATGGCAGACTGTGGTTTTTGTGGCCGGAGTTTACCTTGCCAGATACTTGTGTTTTGAGTACCTGAAACTCTTTGCTCATGCGCGTAAGGAACTCAACCGGTTTTATTTCACCATCTATATTTTTAACATTTTTATCGGCCTGGTACTCTTGCCTTTGAATGCCTTTGCCGCTTTTGCTCCTGAACCCCTTTCCATTGCCGCGCTTTACTTCTCACTTGCATTCTTCATTCTGATGTATTTATTCAGGCAGTTGAGAGGACTCTTTATCGGAAGTAAATTTTTGATAGCGAATCAGTTCCATTTTTTTATTTATCTTTGCACCGTCGAAATAGCCCCTTTACTGATTTTGGGGCGGTATTTTGTATCCGTAAGTAGTTGAAAAACAGGATAATAAACACGTATTTTGCATGGTAGCAAACGCTAAAACCGAGGAAAACTACAAAAGGGTAGAAAGCATTTTGGTATCCCAGCCAAAACCCACCCGCTCCCCTTATTTTGAGCTGGAAGAAAAATTCGGGATAAAGATTGACTTCAGGCAGTTTATTCACGTAGAGCCGGTACCGGAAAAGGAGTTTAGGAGAAACCGCATAAGACCGGATGAGTTCGATTGCGTTGTTTTTACCAGCCTGAATTCCATCGAGCATTTTTTCAGAATGTGCGAGGACATGAGAATTAAAATGTCCCAGGAAACCAAGTACTTCTGCCTCACTGAAGCCATAGCCAATTACCTGCAGAAATTCATTCTTTACAGAAAGCGGAAGGTGTTTTTTGGAAAAAGGGTTATGCAGGACATGCACAATGCCCTGATGAAACACCGAAAGGGTAATCGCTTTATCGTACCTTGCTCCAATCTTGGAAGCATTCCGGTGGTCAATTATCTCAAAGATAAAAAATTTGACTTCCAGGAGGCCATGATGTATCAGACGGTCAGCAGCGATCTCTCTGATCTCTCTGACATCACCTACGATGTATTGGTGTTTTTCAGCCCGCTCGGCATAAAATCCCTTTACGAGAACTTCCCTGATTTCAAACAAAATGAAACGCGCATTGCAGTTTTTGGTAAAAGTACGATGAAGGCAGTTGAGGACAAGGGTTTGAAAATTAATATACAGGCTCCCACCAAGGAGTTTCCCTCCATGACCATGGCCCTGAAGAATTACCTGAATATGTCAAATAAGTAATTTTTGAAAAATGGTCGGCCGGGCACTGAATCTGTTTATTGGATTTTTCCAAAGGCCTAAATTTTTCGCGCCTACCTTGCTTCTGACGAATGCATGCCTGTTTTTTACCCTCAACCTCTGGTCTTTTTCCCCTCAGGAAAATCCCAATTTTGCGCAGTCAGAAAATTCATTTAGTGCCCATTGGGACTCACTCATTCTAAAATCGGGTATCTGGGACTGGTACGCTCCGGAAAAAGAATCCTTTCCAGCTCTTTTGGTGCTCGGTGGTTCAGAAGGAGGAAATGCCTACGGTAGAAATTGGGGCCCTTACCTTACACAGGAATTGGGCATCGGGGTACTCGCTCTGTCTTATCACGGTGTCGATGGACTTCCCGACAAACTGGAATCTATCCCTTTAGAGTATTTTTTGTACGCCTGGGAATTTATAAAAAAACAACCTGGTGTTGACAGTGCTTCCATGGGAATTATGGGAGTGTCCAAGGGCGGTGAACTCGCTTTGTTGCTCGGATCCGGTTTTTTGGAAACTTCAGCGGTCATTGCTGCAGTCCCTTCCAATGTGGTTTGGCAGGGAATCAACTTTGGCAACTGGTTGGAACAAAATTCCAGTTGGTCCTTTGAGGGTAAGGACCTCCCATATCAGCCCTATGATATGAGCAGAGGTTTCGGTAAAATTCTCAATTTTTATTTGGCCGGAGCAGAGAACCCTGAAAGTGAGGAGGTCATTATTCCCGTCGAGGATATCAATGCGCCCTTGCTTTTGTTTTCCGGCAGCCGGGATTTGATCTGGCCGTCGGAAATAATGTCCACCAATATCATGCTGAGACTCGAGGAAAACGAATACGACTATCCCCACTATCACTACAATTTCGAAGAAGTAGGTCATTATTTTCACCATCCACCGGACCACTCCCGTGAAGAAGAGAGATTGAAAAACACCCTGTCATCTCTCGGAGGCAGTCTTGAGGGATACCGAGAAGCTCATCGGAATTCTTTGGAAAAGACCTTGCAGTTTTTGAGAGACTATCTGTTGAGGTAGGCTGATATGGATGCTTTAGCAAAAGATTTTGCGGTTGGGAATTTGTCATATTTCTCCGGTTTGCTATATTTACCCAAAATAATAGTGGATATGGAAGACAACAACAGACCCTGGCTGGCGAAATACCCGGATGGTGTACCCGCCAATATCAATGTGGATGAATATCCCTCCTTACTCGCCTTATTGGAGAGTTGTGCGGCCAAGTATAAGTCCAAGCCGGCTTTCACCTGCATGGGTAAAACAATCACCTTTAAGGATTTGCGTGAGAAATCCATGCGAATGGCAGCTTATTTGCAATCCCGCGGTCTCGAACCCGGGGATCGCATCGCCCTCATGATGCCCAATACCCTTCAGTATCCAATTTCGCTTTACGGCTCCCTTTTGGCCGGCCTGGTGGTGGTAAATACCAACCCACTCTACACCCCGAGGGAAATGAAGCACCAGTTTACCGACTCGGGAGCCAGGGCCGTAATCATCGCTGAGATGTTTGCTGCCAATCTGGAAAAAATAATTGACGAAACCGATATCCGCGTGGTTATTAAAACCAGCATCGGTGAACTACTCGGTTCTGTAAAAGGGACATTGGTGAACTTTGCGGTCAGACACATAAAGCGAATGGTTCCGAAACACAATATTCCCAATTCTGTATCCTTCAAGCACGCCCTTTCCGAAGGTAAAAAGTTTAAGGTCAAACCTACAGAGGAATCTCCTGACCGTACAATTTTACTGCAATACACAGGTGGAACAACCGGGGTCTCCAAAGGAACCATGCTCACCAACCGCAACCTGGTAGCGAATGCACTGCAGATCAGGTCATTGATGGTGCCCTATCTCAAGGAGGGGGAAGAGGTGGCGCTCTGCCCATTGCCGCTTTATCATATTTTTGCCTTTACGGTGAATTTAGTTGCCATGATTACTTTTGGCGCGCACTCAGTACTGGTCGTAAATGCCAGGGATATTCCCGCCCTGACCAAAGAGTTTAAAAAATATCCCGTTTCGTTGGCAACCGGTGTCAACACCCTCTTCAACGCTCTACTCAACAATGAAAAATTCCGCAAACTCAACTTCGAACACCTCAAAGTGGTCGTCGGCGGCGGTATGGCGGTTCAGCGTTCTGTTGCCGAGGAGTGGCAAAAAGTGACAGGCTGTTATCTGAATGAGGGCTACGGACTAACCGAATCTTCTCCTCTGGCCTCTGTAAATCCCCTGGATGGATCCGGCAAACTCGGTTCCATCGGAATTCCAGCTCCCTCAACCCAGATGAGGATAGTGGATGAAGAGGGAAAACCGATGCCCATTGGTGAAATCGGAGAAATTCAAATCAAGGGGCCTCAAATAATGAAGGGCTATTACAATCGGCCCGATGAAACTGAGAAAAGCCTCGTGGACGGTTGGCTCAATACGGGAGATATTGGCCAGATGGATAAAGACGGCTATTTTAAGATTGTCGATAGGAAAAAGGACATGATCAATGTCTCCGGCTTCAATGTATTCCCTAATGAAATTGAGGACGTCATCGCTGCCCACCCAAAGGTTCTGGAGGTAGCTGCAATTGGCGTTCCTCATGAAAAATCGGGCGAGTGCGTCAAGGTCTTTGTAGTCAAAAAGGACAAATCCCTCACCGAAAAGGAGGTCATCAACTATAGCAGGGAAAATCTTACGGGCTACAAAATACCCAAAAAAGTCGAATTCCGGGACGACCTTCCGAAGACCAATGTGGGGAAAATACTGAGGCGAGAACTCAGGGAGGAGGAACAGGAGAAGGAGTGAATGTTGGGGTTCTTCGCATTGGGAAATAAGAAAAATTAATCAACAAAGAATCTAAAGTGTTGATTGATAGGAGATTAAATTGACGGTTGCCCCCCCAATACTTTGGGGCCATCAGCCTATAAACCATCTACCATCTGCCAATCAGGTCACAGCAGCACGCTCCAACTCACAACTCAAAACTGGCCAACAACCCACCTCCATTATAACATTATCCCCCGCCATCCCGTTTTATCCGGGTTAATCATGCCTGTTTATGCAAAATGGTTCATCCCTTCTCATTGTGTTGTTCGCCCTGTCTTACTTTCCCGCTTTCGGTCAGGATTGGGACAGGCATGTTTCTGCAAAGGGGAATTTCAGTGTGATGATCAACGGCGATTTTAGAGAGAATAGCCGGGTGGTTGAAGATCCGGTTTTTGGTAAACTGGAATTGAACCAATACGCCCATGCTGATTCAACCGACATGGGTGTGATGCTGTACACCATATTTTACACCGACTATCCGCAAGATCTGGTTCATCAGGATTCCACTGACTTGCTGGAGGAGTTTTTCCTTGCTACCGCTGAATCCGCGGCCTATTCTGTGGCCGGTAATTTGATTTACTCGGATGAGATTCACAACTTCGCCTGTCCCGGTTACACCTGGAGAATCCATTACAATGTCGGCGATGCGGTCATACGCTCACGGGCCTATCTGTGTTGCTCCAGATTGTATATTCTCTCAGTGGCCAATCTGGCCGAGGGTGTATCCACGGAGAATATCTTCAAGTTTTTCGATTCTTTCAGTCTCATTAGTCCCTGCGTAAATTAGGCAGGGGTGAAAAGGGGTGTGCCGATTTTGGAATCCTCGCTAATTCCCATTATGCATTTTGGAGGTCAATTATTTAAACTCCAGTCGTAATCTATATAGCGAATTCTTGCATTGGAATTTAACTTGACATCGCTGTATCGGTTGATATAGTCCACCACATTTTGTCCATCCACCTTAAAGTCGCCACTGTACCAGCGAAAAAGCCTTGATATTTTGGCCTCTTCAGGTGAATTAATGATGTTGAATCGCTCGTCATTCATGAACCTTACTGTTTGCCGCTCTAATTGTTCCTCCAGTTTGTCGGCTTCGTAAGCTTCGTTTAGCAGGATGGGGCAGGAGTAGGAGGCGCAGTTGACGGCAAAATGAATCCTGGGCTCGTCAAATTCCACCCTGATTATGGCGTGCTCTACGGCATTGAGATGGATTTTCTTCCCTCCGATATCCACGAATTTAATATCCCAGGGACTGTTAACAAATGGGATGTTTATCCTGCCGCCGATGTCTTTTATACTTTCTACGGGATAATGGTCAATGATTAACTTCACGGTGAAGGCATTGTAAACATTGATCCAATAGGCCAATTGCTCAGCATCAGTCCATTTGTCTTTGTCCGGTGGATTGGTGGAGAGTTTGTTCAGGTACTGGTTGAGTTTGACTCTGTCTCTGATAAAACCGCGGTAGTTAACGACGCCTTCATTATCTACATGTTTTTGCAAAAGTTCAGTCCAGATTTCGTGACTGGGCGGTGTGGGGGAGGAGGTTGGAAATTCCTTTTGCCCCCAACAGGTCGGTATGAATAAAAAGACCGCAAGTACGATGGCCGGAGTAAAAATTTGTGAACTGGATCTTGTCATAATCTATCTGGATTTTTGTCCTGGTATTGAAAACGAAAGGGGCTTAAAAAGCTTTCAATCTAAAATAGGGAACAATTGGAGGTGCTTTTGTTCAATGGGCCGGATTGGATCATTCAGTGGTCTCCCATCGCAAATAAATACAATCGGCCCTTTTGTCGGAATCCCGTGCAGCGAATCGCTCGTCCACCCGGTGGCCCACTACCCAGCAAATATCACCCTCTGACAACAAAACCGGGACCTTTTCCTTCTTGCGCTTACCCAATTTCAGGTCTGTGAGAAACTTTTTTACCTTTTTTCGCTTGCCTTTCATTCCGCTCGGGCAAAAACTGTCGCCCGCTTTCCACAGCCGGAGTTGTAAGGGGAATCTCAGTTTTTCCATTGCCAAAACAGCCACCTCCGGGCTTTTGGAGCCTGAGTGCTCCCTGCCGGATTCTAAAATCAGCGCACCAAACGGAGTTTTAAGCTCGGTATCCGTCCTCTCAATTTTAACCACCGGAAAACCTTCAGGAGTTAATTTCTCAATCGACAGAATACCACCGGGCTCAGTTAGTAATCGAATTGTTTTGTCGGCATTGTACCACTCCCGTCCCGCCGTGGAAGACTGAAGAATTTCAACCAGGACCTCTGTCTGAACACCTGTATCCTTCAGCATTTCCCTCAGCAGGGTTACGGGCGCAAGGGAGGCTTGAACCTCATTTAAATCAATGAGTAGGAGGTTTTCGGTTTCTTGTTTTCTGACTTTGTCTTTCTCTCTGTCCAACCAATCCCTGACAATAAGATGGGATTCTCCCTGGATTTCTGCGTTACGCAGCAGTGTTTTACGCAGACCGGGCCAGTGTTTTTCTACCTGGGGGAGGATGGTGTTCCGCAAAAAGTTTCTCTGGTAAGTATTCTCTCTGTTTGTTTGGTCTTCTCGCCAGCGGATGCCTTTTACTTTAGCATAATTCATAATTTCCTCTCTCGTGCATGAGAGCAAAGGTCTTCTTATTTTTCCTCTGGAATGTGGAATGCCCTTAAGTCCCTCCGGTCCGCTTCCCCGAAAAAAATTCAGGAGTACTGTTTCTATTGAATCGTCGGCGTGGTGAGCCGTGAGTATGTGCGAAAGTGAATGGCGATCTGCAATTTTCTCCAGCCAGTCGTAGCGAATGGATCTGGCTTCTTCTTGCAGGGAACTGCCTTTTTGGTTCGGGGGACCGCAATTCAGGAGGTGGAGTTTTAATCCGTGCTCTCCAGCCAGCTTTTTCACAAACTCCTCGTCCTTTACAGATTCTTCCCCTCGGAGATTGTAATTGACATGGGCCAGTAGGATGCGGTAATTTAAGTTGAGCAAGATGTGGGTGAGAACCACTGAATCCAAACCACCACTAATGGCAACCAGCAAGTGATCATCCCTGCTAAACAGGTGATTCCTTGAAATAAAGCCGGTGATTTTGTTTTCCATCAGGCCTGTGTTTATCAGCGCATAATCCGCTGTTGATTGAGCCAGTTTTGAAACTTCCGGGCGTTTCGCAGGTGTTCATTCAAAGTTCTGGAAAAAGCGTGCTGACGGCTGTTGCCGGGCTTGGCGCAAAAGTAATAGTAATTGTGCTCTTCCGGGTTTAAAACGGCGTCAATGGCGGCGATGGGAGGAATGGAAATGGGCCCCGGTGGCAGTCCGGTGTGCTTGTAAGTGTTGTAGGGGGAGTCAACCTCCAGGTCCCTGTTCAGCACCCTGCGCACTTCTGGGTTTCCGAGAGCAAATACAACTGTGGGGTCTGCTTGTAGGGGCCAGTTGGATTCCAGTCTATTGAGATAGACCCCGGCGATTTTTGGCATTTCCGGCACGTAATTGGTCTCCCGATCGACAATACTGGCCAATATGATGACCTCTTCGCGGCTTAGCCCCAGCTTTTCTGCTTTCTGCTCCCGATCATTTTGGTTCCAAAACTGCTCGTACTCCCTGAGCAGCCTCGATATCAGAGCCTTAGGGTCAGAGTTCCACCACATTTTGTAGGTGTTGGGGATGATTCGGTTTTTCAATCCCGTCGGATCGATCCCAAAGTCCTCAATAAGGGCTTGCGAAAAGATGTATTGAGAGATGGCCTGGGAGTCCGCTTCTATATTGGTGGCCGCACGTTTAGTTACCAGTCCGAGGTCCCTGGCTGAAGGAATTACCACATTGACAGCATCCTGCTCGCCAGACCTGAGTTTTTGGACGATTTGACGGTTGGTCAACCCCTCACGGATAATATAGCGACCTGGAATGATTCTGCTGCCCGTATAGTTCATGCGATCTGCCACCCATTCAAATCCGGTAAGGTTGTTGAGGCAACCGGCTTCCTCAAATTCCTTTTTGATGTCCTGAAATTCAGCCTCTGTATGTATGAAAATTTCACACTCTGCCACTGAATTGGGTGAGTAGATATATTTGTAGTACCTGAGTGCAAATACTGATGCAGTAGTCAGCACCGCAAGCAAAATAATGCCGGCAATTATGTATATTTTTCTGAACTTCATTGTTGATTATTATCCAAAGTAATATCGTTGCAGCGGTTCACTATCATCATTCTCCGGCTTGCTTCGATTTTACTATTTCCAACAACTGTTAATCATTTTCATTAAAAGCACCGACTCTGGGTCAGTAACTCTCTTTTTCATTGGGGAAATCTGTGCTTCTCACATCTTTAACGTAGCGCTGCACGGCATCTTTCATGTCGTCGTACAACTGGAGGTAACGCCTCAAAAATCGAGGGTGAAATTCAGCAGTTATCCCCATCATGTCGTGGGTGACCAAAACCTGACCGTCCGTATCGGGTCCGGCTCCAATTCCGATGGTGGGAATATCTATGGATTCGCTCACTTCTTTTGCCAGGTCAGCGGGTATTTTTTCCAAAACCAGGCTGAAGCAACCCGTTTCGGTCAGCAATTTTGCATCGTCTATAAGTTTGCGCGCTTCCGCATCTTGCTTGGCCCGCACTGTATAGGTTCCGAATTTGTATATGGATTGGGGCATAAGTCCGAGGTGTCCCATCACGGGGACTCCGGCAGACAGTATCCGCTTAACCGACTCTATGACCTCGCTGCCGCCTTCCAATTTGACTCCGTGGGCCCCGGATTCTTTCATTATGCGGATGGCCGAGGCGAGTGCCAGACTTGAATTCCCCTGGTAGGTTCCAAAGGGAAGGTCCACCACCACAAAAGACCGCTTTACGCCCCTGACCACGGAGGATGCGTGGTATATCATCTGATCCAGTGTGATGGGTAGTGTAGTTTCGTGTCCCGCCATTACATTGGAGGCCGAGTCGCCAACCAGGATTACGTCGATTCCGGCATCGTCAATGATTCTGGCCATGGAATAGTCGTAGGCAGTGAGCATGGCAATTTTCTCACCGGCCACCTTCATTTCGTACAGCGTGCGGGTAGTAACCCTTTTCACATTTTTTATTACAGACATTAAAGCGGTTTTATTTCAGCGCAAAATTAAAGCTTTATATTGGATTCTACCCATCCCCGATAGGCGGCATTTGCACGCACTGTCCAACTCAATATACAGGGCACATCGTAGGGGTGTATTTTTTCCATTTCAGCCCTGAAACGGTCTTCCAGTTCAGGCAGGGTTTTGAACAGGGCTGTGAATTCACCTTCCTTTTCAAATCGCCCCTCCCAAATGAAACAACTTTTAATCGGCATTACATTGACACATGCTGCGTGACCTGCCTCCACCAACTGGCTACCGGTGTCCAGTGCGGATTTCTCATCGGCAAAGGTGACGTAGAATATCAGAACATCATTATTTTTCATACCAACTCCTCAGCTTCTTTGCCGCAAAGTAAACAAGCATTGGGGGATAAACATTACATTTGCGTAACTATTTCAAACAAAAATTACAATTAAAATGCAGGATGTAGCTGTTATTGGAGCAGGAACGATGGGCAACGGCATAGCCCATGTTTTTGCCATGAAAAACTTTAATGTAGTGCTGATCGATATCAATCAGGATGCTTTGGATAAGGCGATTGCCACCATTGATAAAAACCTGGAGCGGATGGTTTCTAAGGAGAAAATCACTGCCGACCAGAAAAGTGCCGCCCTGAAAAATATTTCTACCCAGACCGACATGAAGAGCGGTGTTCAAAAGGCAGACCTGGTAGTTGAAGCTGCTACAGAAAATATTGGACTGAAGTTTAAGATTTTTGAGGAACTGGATAAACATGCTCCGGAATCCTGTTTACTCGCTACCAATACTTCCTCCATCTCCATAACCAAAATCGCGGCTGTTACTAACAGGGCGGATAAGGTGATCGGAATGCACTTTATGAACCCTGTGCCAATTATGAAACTGGTGGAGGTAATTCGAGGATATTCCACATCTGATGAAGTGACCAATGCCGTGACGGAAATTAGTAAAAAACTCGGTAAAATTCCCGTAGAGGTGAACGACTACCCGGGCTTTGTAGCCAACAGAATTCTTATGCCGATGATCAACGAGGCCATCATTTCCCTACACGAAGGTGTAGCCGGTGTTGAAGAAATTGACTCGGTCATGAAACTCGGAATGGCCCATCCTATGGGACCGCTTCAACTGGCGGATTTCATCGGGCTGGATGTCTGCCACTCTATCCTCAATGTGATGTACGAAGGTTTTGGAAATCCAAAATATGCCCCCTCTCCACTATTGGTCAATATGGTAGAAGCCGGAAACCTCGGAATCAAGTCGGGAGTCGGGTTTTACGACTACAGCAACGGCCCTCGGAATGCTGTTGTAGCGGACAATTTTAAGTGAGAAGTTGTCAGGAATCCTGCTGATAGTAGTATGAACAATGGGTGATTTAATTACGAATTACGAATTACGAATTGGGGGTTTGGGCGATAATTCTGAAATTTTGGCATGAGGGAGGAATCCCGGGAAATTCCTCAGCGTGGATTTTTGGCGAATTCCGGTGTTTTAATTGACAGTTGACCCCCAAAGTATAGGGGGGCAGGCTAGTTGACAATGGACAGTTTATAATTATTCAGAGACTTCTCAAAATACCATTCATTTTGTCAACAATTAATCATCGCAGGGTAGTATTACTCAGCTTACATTATGTGATATTATCGAAAAACATAATGGATATTATATTATTTAGGAGCTGTATATGACATTTGAAACCAAATTAAAGATGTCGGAAGGAATAAGGCCGGTTCAAACTACCCTCAATTGCAGGGGCAGGTTGTTGGATTTAAAGCGCCCGGTGGTTATGGCAATCATCAATCTCAGTCCTGATTCTTTTTACCACAGCCTGGATTTCAAGCGAACGGATGAAGTGTTGAAACACGCGGAAAAAGCAGTGAAGGAGGGGGCTGCAATACTAGATCTGGGCGGACTATCAACGCGACCCGGTAGTCGTCAGATACCTGTTGAGGAAGAGTGGAACAGGCTGGAAGAACCACTTCGGGCCATTGGAAGGGAATACGGGGCGGATATTTTTATCTCTGTAGATACCTACAGGGCCGAGGTGGCGAAAAGGGCAATTCATTGCGGGGCCGATGTTGTCAATGATATAAGCGGGGGGCTCTTTGATCCACTAATTTGGGAGGTGGTTTCTGAGGAAAGAGTCCCTTATGTATTGATGCACAACAAAGCCAAACCCGAAGTGATGGTCCGACACGCCCATTACGATGACCTGATGGCCGAGGTTTATGCGTTTTTTACGAACCGCCTCCATTTGTTAAGGGAAAAGGGGGTGAAGGACATTGTCATCGATCCGGGATTTGGTTTTTCGAAAACCATACAGCACAATTTTGAATTGCTCAAGAAGGTTGAGACTTTTTTAACGCTCAACTGCCCAATGATGGTTGGTATTTCTCGCAAGACGTTTATGTACAAAACGCTGGGTGCCGAGCCGGAGGATGTCCTGGCGGTCAACACAGCCCTTCATTTTAAGGCACTTGAATCCGGTGCATCGATTTTGAGGGTGCACGATGTAAAGGAAGCTGTCCAGTGTATAAGGATTTTTGAGGCTTATCAAAATGCTTGAAACGGTCGAAGTTTTTCTATAAAAAAAGTCCCTTTAGATTGAGAAAATAAATTGGTTGCCCGGAATTATTTCAGTGGAATGTCTAAAGCAAGGGTGTAACATTTACTGTAGTATTTCGTACCAATTGTGGTGCATCGTCAATAGAATCGGTAAAATGACCGCCTGATTGAATTTATTGATGCTGCATTCGTTGTATATTTTGAGAAGCAATGTCAAAAAACACCAGCAAAGAAAAGCAGCTTCCCATCAACGGGAGGAGAGTGCCCAGGTGGTTGAAAATCACCGGCCTGGCATTGCTATTGCTGGTTTTGGTAGTAGTTTCGCTTCGTATGCCCTTTGTGCAGCAGCCACTAGCTTCATGGGTGGCCAATTCAATGGCAAAAGACCTCGGTCTTGAGGTGACCGTCGGAAAAGTCAATTTCAACTTCATCAACCGACTCGAAATTGAGGATTTTTTAGTGCATTACCACGATGGGGATACACTCCTTTACGCTGAAAAAATGTACGGTACAACCAAAAGGCCACTCACTTCGCTTTTCAGAAGAACGCTGGAGATAAATGATATTCGTTTGGATGGAACACAACTCAATATAGTCACCGGACCCGACAGACCGGATAATATTTTTCAATACGCCGCAAAGCGAACCAGGGATAAAATACCCCTTCAGAGGGAGACCGAGCAATCGCGCATAGCATTCTCAATTGATGGGATTTCCGCATACAACACCAAAGTCTCTGTGGAAGATCAGTTTCAGGGAACCAGACAGCGGATATCCTCCGAGAAGCTCTTTATTGCTTTGAATGAGGTCAATCCTGCAGAGCAGCGTTTTTCGCTGAGTTCCGTGATTGCAGATGGGATCGATTTTGAGCTGTTGACTCCAGAGCCGGATTTTGAAAAAGACATACCGGAGGAGTTGGTACTGCGGTGGGAGAAACCTTTCCAAATATCCCAGGATATTGACCTTTCCGTGGATTATTTTGAACTGCGAAACGGAAATTTTAGGGTGCGGAATAAATCTATCCCTGTTCTTCCAGCCAGTGACAAGCCCCGGTTCAATAGTCAAAAAATGGATGTTACCGGCATTGAGCTTCAACTGACGGATCTCTCTCTGGACAGTACGGGGATTCACACTGTTCCAAATTTACTGGTTTTCAATATTGAGGACCAAATAAAGGTAATGGACTTTAATGCAGAGAGCCTTGCCCTTACTGATCAAAAAATGGAGCTTAGGGGATTGAGATTGCTCACCGAAAAGTCATTTATTGATGAGGATATCCTCCTTGAGTATGCCAGTTTTGAGAGTTTTGGTGATTTTGCGGATGAAGTGCAGTTGAATACTAATTTTAATAGGACCGAGATACAATTATCTGAAGTACTGTACTTTATTCCCGACCTTGCCAATAATGAATTTTTCAAGAAAAACAGCCACAAATTATTCAGCCTGACCGGTAAATTTTCAGGAAATATCAATCAATTGCGGGGTGATGACATTCATATAGAAATTGGTGAATCCTTTGTGCTGGACGGCAATTTCTCTTCCCGTGACCTCACTCATTCGGGCAGTGAATTGTTGAGATTGCAGATTAGCGAGTTGAAAACCAGCATGGAGGGTTTAAGAGATATGGTGCCCGGGTTTGATGCCCCTGATAATTTTTACAAACTTGGAAACCTCGAATTCACGGGCCGGTTTGACGGTTATTTCAGAGACTTTGTGGCGGAGGGTTTGCTAAAAACAGACCTCGGCTTGCTCAGGACCGACATGCGGCTGGACGTTTTGAATGGTGTAGAAAATGCGCTATACAGCGGAGTGATAGAGATAAAAGATTTCGACCTGGCCACCTGGACCGGCAACGCGGATTTCGGGCCCATGACTTTGAACGCGGAAGTGGATGAGGGTATGGGCCTTACAAAGGACTATATCTATGCAGATCTGCGTGCTCAGATCGAGAATTTTTCTTTCCGCGGCTACGACTACGCTAACCTGGTTATGGACGGATACATCACCAATACCTTTTTTGATGGATTCTTCAGCACAGAGGACCCTAATTTGGACTTCGAGTTGATCGGAGCTGTTTTTTATGGAGGCGATCGCTTCAGGATCAATGCCGATATCGATCTGCATAAGATGAATACCAAAGAACTGTATTTGACCGAACGGGAGTTTGAGTTGAGCGGTGCGTTTTCTGCTGACATAACCCAATTGAATCTGAAATACCCCGAGGGTTCTTTATTTGTTAATGATTTTGCCATCACAGTACCGGACAGCATGCACACCGAAATAAATGAATTGTCCGCGGTAGCGACTGTGACAGCTGACAGCCTGAAAAACTTTAATGTTGAATCAGATATACTGAACCTGGAGTTGGACGGTATCTATTTTCTCGAGGACTTTAATGCATTGTTTAGAAATTACGCACTTAAAAATTTCAGCTATGCACCCCTTTTATTTGGATCAGATACCATAGAGCGAGTAACGAATGCAAATTTTACCTATGAGTTTGAAATTGTGGATTCCAGGGCCTTGACCTGGCTTTTTGCTCCTGAGTTGGATACTTTAAGAGACAGCAGAATATGGGGGGAAGTAAACTCTGGTGAAGAATTGTACCGATTAGAGTTTTCTTTACCTGAGGTCCGGTTGGGTGATTCCGGTGCAGAGACATTTTACGGATTGGTTGATTTTAACGGCCCCATTGGAAATGCAGTGATAACTTCCGAAAAACTTGATCTTGGCAATATTAGAGAAATTAACCCCACCACCTTTTTTCTTGATTTTGGACCCGATACCATTGGATTTGCCTTAAATACTTCTGAATACGGAACAGTTGTTGATCGAATGCAAATAGAAGGCAGGAGTTTTATGCTTAATGATTACTGGGCCTTTAGGTTTTCCGATAGCCAACTAACTCTTTTTGGTGACGATTGGAGTGTACAGGATCGAAATCAGTTGATAGTGGGTCAGGAGTTTTTCCAAACGCAAAACCTCGCTTTTTCAAGTGAGGAGAAAAGACTGGAAATAAAAAGTATCAATGACCGGGGGGTAAACTTGAGTGTCAGTGGTGTAAATATTGACCTGGTAAACGATTTGATCGATGATTCCCGATACCTGCTGAGCGGTGACCTCAATGCAGAATTGGAGGTGGCGAATATTTTTGACGTAGATGCACTGGCAGCAGATTTGTTGGTTAGCGACCTGATTTTTCAGGGCATAGAATACGGAGACCTGAATTTAACCGCCGGTTTGCAAACCGGACCACATCCACTCAAACTGGATTTTGAAACCTCACATCCTGATCGAAGGCTCAGCGGTGGAGGAGCTGTATTTTTGAACCAGGATGAGGTGCCTGAAGACAGCTATCTTGTGGACCTAAACCTCGGGATTGAGTCCTTCCCAATGATGATCTTTCAAAATATTATCGAAGATGGTGTGAGCGGTACTACCGGCACATTTGATGGAGAGTTATCAATTACGGGCAACAATCTCAGCCACCTCAATACCGACGGCCACGCCTACATTTTCAATTCATCCACCAGGGTCGAAATACTGGGGGTGACTTTCAATATAAACAATCAACGAGTCAATATAACCGGGGATATGATTGATATGACCGGTGTTGAATTAACCGACCGCATGGGAAATAATGCCAGAATAAACGGGGGATTAATGCATAGAAATTTCGGTGATATGGTCCTAAATACTGAAATAACCTCCGACCGAATTCTCGGACTTGATACAAGGCGGGAAGACAGTGACCTCTATTACGGGACTATTTTGGGACAGTTGGACGCTTCCTTCAGAGGGAGTTTTCAAAGACCGGAAATCAGAGTGACTGCGGTTAATGGCCCGGGAACGAAATTCAATATTCTAGTTGGGGAACATATAGAATCAGGCGAGCTTGATTTTATCAGTTTTGAAGAGGACCTGGTGGCGGAAGAGCGCTCCTTTTTCCGCGATGTGACAGGTGTGAACTTTCAGTTGGACATGACGGTCAATGAAGAAGCAGAAGTACAAATCATTTTTAATGAACAGACCGGAGATATTCTGCAGGGTAGGGGCAATGGTAATTTCCAGGTAAGTTTGACTAGAAACGGAGATTTCAACATCTTTGGAGACTATGACATCAGGGAGGGTAAATACCTCTTCGCGAATACTTTCGCTCTTTTGCAGATCAATAAGCCCTTCGATGTGCTCAGTGGCGGAAATATTCAATGGACGGGCGATCCCTTTGATGCGATAATCGATATAGAAGCCACTTATTCGGGCTTGAATGCTGCACCATATGCTTTTATAGAGGATTATTTGCAAGGTGGATCTGTAAGTGCCGAAGTATTGGGAGAAGCCAGACAATCTACACCTGTGGACCTCAATATGTTGCTGCAGGGATACCTCAATAACCCCGAGATTAACTTCACCATCAACTTCCCCAACCTAACCGGTCAATTGCGCACCCTGACCGATCGAAAAATACTCGATCTGGAGGACAACCCCGACGAGATGAACCGTCAGGTTTTTGCCCTGGTGGTCATCGGTGGATTTTTGCCCTCCTCCTTCAACATAGAAACCTCCGTAGCGGCCATTACCAATACGGTTAACGAATGGCTAAGTACGCAGTTATCTCTCTATTTGTCCGATCTGCTCTCCAATGCCTTTGAGGATGTTGGATTTATCTCCGGGATTGAAATGGACGTGGGATACGTTTTGCCCACAGGGGAGTTTGTTGAAGCAGGGCGGATCGACACAAGACAGAGCGAGGTGCGGGTTGGATTGCGACCCTCACTATTTGATGACCGTATTCAGTTGGATGTGGGTGGTAATTACGTCCGTGAGAGCTTCTTCTCCAACGAACCCTTCCTCGCACCTTACGGAACGGTGGAATATTTTATCACCCCGGACCGCCGTTGGCGTCTTCGTATGACTACCAATTACGACTACGTGGCCGAGGGCAGGAGAAATCGACACAGCCTGGGTATCTCCTTCAGACGAGAGTTTGATACCATCGAGGAATTCATGCAGGGCATTCGCCTTTTTGGGAAAAGGGATCATGAGGAGCGAGCGACCAGAACCCCGGATGCCGGCAGAGAGGAGGAAGGACCCCTGTTGGAGGAATAATCATTCAATTGACAATTGACAGTGGACCCCCAAAACTTTGGTGGAGGGACGAAGCCGCAAAGCATTCAATTGACATCTGACAATGGGGGAAATATCTGCAGATACGGACGGCTATGAGTATTTGTCCTACCCATAATCCCACCACCAAAATTCATTTCAATAACCGGTGGTGATCTGTTGGCGATTTTAAAATTTTAAACAATTATAAAATATTGGTTAACAATCTTTTGGGTTTGTCACAGAGGAACGGAGGGCACGGAGGGCACGGAGGTTCTAATACATCCTCAGAAATCAATAATCCTTCCGTATGGATATAGTGCCACTACATCGAGATTGCGCCCTGGAAACAACTCACCCACTCACAGACTCACCCCTTCGGCAGGCTCACGGCAAAGCAATTCACAACTGAAGAACCGTCTGCGTTCTCAGCGTAGTGTCCTATGCAAGATTAGAAACCCTTCGATTCTCAAAATTAACGGAGATTCATAGATTTATTGAATACAGCCTCTTTTTTCTCTGCGTGAAACCCCTCCCCATAAGGTCGGGCGGGAAAGAATACCGCCGAGGTTACAAAGAAAAAGTATGGGCCAGACTAAAATCCTGGAAAATCAACAATCCTTCCGAATTGATATACTTCTAGATTATGAAGGTTACGCCGCAAGCAGCCTTCAGCCATCCGCCAAAAATCATCAACCGCCCCAGGCCTTCAACACAAAATCACCTCCCACTCCACCCAATTAAACCGTCCGTTTTTCTGAAAAATCAGATTATCCGACTACTTTTGCAGCAAAATTAACAGCGATCTAAAAGCTTTTGCATGGGTAATAAGAAAATCCGGTCCGCCCTCATTTCTGTCTATGACAAAAATGGGCTGGAACCTGTTCTGGAAGTCCTTCACGGAGAGGGAGTCAAGTTGATCAGTACCGGGGGGACAGCGAAATATATCAATGATTTGGGATACCCGGTACAAAAGGTGGAGGATATTACCGGTTATCCGTCCATACTGGGTGGACGCGTAAAAACCCTTCATCCGTCTGTTTTTGGTGGGATTCTAGCCAAAAGGGAGTCCGATCACCTCGATACTTTGAAGGAGTACGACATTCCGCCCATCGACTGCGTGGTGGTTGATCTCTATCCTTTTAAGGAGACGGTAAAAGAGGGAGCCTCGGAGGATGAAATCATTGAGAAAATTGACATTGGAGGGGTATCGCTCATTCGCGCAGCAGCCAAAAACTTCCGGGATGTGGTAGTGGTGCCGTCCAAAGCGCATTACACCCATTTTTTGAACATTGCAAAGCACTCAGATTGTACAACCACCCTGGATCAGCGCAGGGCATTTGCAGGTAAAGCATTCGCGCTGACCTCTCATTATGATTCTGCCATTCAAAAGTATGTGCGGGGAGAGGAACAAACAGATCAGCTGACCCTGGCTCATCTGGAGGCGACTTCGCTCAGATATGGAGAAAATCCGCACCAAAGGGCTTCTTTTTACGGAGATCCGAGGGAATGTATCCGCCAAATTCACGGCAAGCCGCTTTCCTACAACAATTTGCTGGATATTGATGCCGCTGTGTTTACCATGGCTGAATTTGCGGACGAACCACCCACTGTGGCCGTATTCAAGCACAACAACAGTTGCGGTTTGGCAACCAGGTCCAATCTCCCGGAAGCCTGGAAAATGGCTCTGGCAGGGGACCCGCTGTCTGCCTTTGGAGGGGTGATCTGTTCCAATGTGGAAATGGATGAGAAAACGGCCCTGGAAATCGACAAGATTTTTTACGAAGTGCTCATCGCGCCGTCATTCTCTAAAGCTGCCCTTGAAGTCTTGCAAAAGCGGAAAAAGAGGATTTTAGTTCAGTTAAATAAATACCCCGAAGGCCAAAAAACCATTAGATCGACCATCAATGGATTCCTTGTGCAGGATCGGGACAATTATCAACACGAAGCAGAAAACTGGATACAGTCCACTGAGGCAAAAGCCAATGAGCGCGAATTCCGGGACCTCCAGTTTGCCAACAAAGTGGTTAAACAGCTGAAATCAAATGCCATTGCACTGATAAATAACAAAATGATCATAGGCATTGGGGCAGGGCAGACCTCAAGGGTGGATGCATTGAAGGGAGCCATTGAAAAAGCAGGGGAGAACAATTTGCCTCTCAAAGGAGCTGTGATGGCATCGGATGCTTTTTTCCCCTTCAAGGACTGTGTAGAGATTGCACACCAGGCGGGTATAAATTCAGTGGTGCAGCCGGGAGGATCTGTCAAAGACAAGGATAGCATTGATTTTTGCGATAAAAACGGGATGAGCATGTACCTGACGGGAATCAGGCACTTCAAACACTGATATGGGAATAAAGCTGACGCTGGATATTGGAAATACGAGAGTGAAGTGGGGAGCCTTTTCCGAGGGTCTGTTGCAAGACAAAGGCACGGGCCATTTGGCCAACTTTGAATTGCCGGGGGATATTCTCGCACAGACTACCCATGCCATCATATCTGCCACCGGCAGTTATAAGCTTCCCTTTGACTTTTTCCCCGGAGAGGTAAAGCCGATTCTGTTGAGTGCTGATTTGGACCTCCCTGTAAAAAGCGATTATCAAACTCCGGAGACCATCGGTTCGGATCGAATAGCTGCCTATCATGGTGCTGCCGCTTTGTATTCCGGCAATACATTGAGTATCGATATAGGTACCTGTATTACCTATGATTTGGTCGAAAAAGGCAGGGTACATCGCGGGGGGATGATCAGTCCGGGTCTTAAAATGAGACTGCGGGCAATGAATGAATTTACCTACGCACTGCCCCTGGCAGAAATACCTCCAAATGCAGCACCACTGGCCCTCAGCACTTCCGATGCACTCGGTCAGGGGGCACTTTTTGGTGCAGCGCGTGAAGTGGAGGGTATAATAGGATATTTTAGGGACCGTTTTAAGGGCATTATAATTTTATTAACCGGTGGAGATGCCGGCCTGCTGGCTGAGAACATTCACACTGAAGTAGTATTAGAGCCCGATCTGGTTTTGATTGGATTACACGAAATTTTAACACATCATGTCAATTAAGACAAACAAGATCATTGCCGTTGTATGCACCTTTTTTCTCGCAGCAGCGGTTTACGTGGAAGCGCAAAATACCGTTGTATCGCCCTATTCCAGAATAGGACTCGGGGAGTTGCAGCATTCCAATATGCCCCACATTCGGGCCAAGGGAGGGCTGGGAGCGACTGATTGGTCATATCGGAACCTGAATACCACGAACCCTGCTTCTTACGCCTTTTTGAGGTCGGCTTCCATGAATGCCGGTTTCAACATTCAGTACAACCGTCTCTCTGACCAGGATACCGATGTCGATATATGGGGTGGAGGAATGAATTCACTCCTCGTGGGATTCCCCCTTATCAATACCATCAATGAGATGCTGGAGGAGACCTATTCCGACTGGAGGTACGGTACTGTGATCGGTCTTCAGCCCTATTCTACGGTCGGTTACGAAATTGAGTCAACGAACATAGATCCTGAGCTGGGGGAAATCAGAAGGAGTTTTGAGGGCGGTGGTGGCTCCCAAATGCTCTTTGCAGGTCAGGCTATTCGATACAAAAACACCTCCATTGGTTTCAATGCCGGATATCTTTTTGGCTCCCTGGAACAAAACAGGCGCATGGGCTTCCCCGATATCAGAGTGCACTATGCCAACGAATTTGAGGACGAGATCAAAATGCGTTCCTTTTACTGGAAAGCCGGATTCTTGCACAACATTATTCTCAATCGCAACGAGGACAACCCCTACCATGACAACAGAGGGAAGCCGATAGATTACCTTACCATCGGAGCGCACGGAAAGACAGCTACTAGCTTTACAAATACTTCAAACAGTCTTCATCTCGGCCGTCATATCTTTGCCAATGAGCTTGTGGACACCTTGTTCAGTGCGGATAATTTGCGGTCCAGTGGACAACTTCCACCAGAATTTGGTTTTGGAGCATCTTATGTAAGACACGAGCGCTATGAGATAGGGTTTGACGTAGAAGTTGGACTTTGGAGCCAATATGAAAATGAGGCCAAAAGGGAGGAATTAAAGAATTCTTTCCGCCTTGGGATAGGGGGATCATTTACACCCGACCACCAGTCCATTACGAGCTTTTTTGAGCGGGTTACCTACAGAGGTGGTCTGTATTATTTCCGGGACCCACGGGTGTCATCCGGCTCTCAGCTCACAGAGTATGGACTTAATTTTGGGGCCAGTTTCCCCTTTGTCGTTCAGCGACAGGTATCCAGCCTTCACACCAATTTTCAGATTGGCAGAAGGGGAGTCGATACTGCTTTGGAAGAATTTTTTATAAATTTGAGCTTCGGTTTTACGGTCAATGACAACACCTGGTTTATAAAGCGCCGTTACGATTAAAACTGGTAACTCATTACCCTAACTTGATTAACTTAAGAAAATGCTTTTGAAAACTGAGTTTATAATTTTTCTGGCCTTACTTTTTGGTGGACTCACTTTTATGAGTGACCTGACAGCCCAATGTGAAACCTGGACGGATAAACCGAACCGGGATGACATTATAAGTGCGCATTCGGTCTATCGCCAGGCGCTTCGGGTTGGTGATATGGAGATCGCTTATGAACACTGGAAATTCGCATATGAAAATGCTCCTGCTGCGGACGGTCAGCGGGATTTTCACTTTACGGATGGTATTACCATTTACAAGTTTCTGATAGAGGAAACCGATGATGCGGAACTCATCGAGAAATACCAACAAAAGGTCATAGATTTATACGAACAGGCAGCCGAGTGCATCAAGGCCGGTACCATTCATATTAGAAATTGCGAGAGCCAGGCCTGTTACGACAGAAGGGCGGGTGTCCTGCTGGGGAGACTTGCATACGACCTTTTTTATGAATTCAACGCCTCCACGGAGGATGTTTTCGATGTGGCAACACGGGCGATGACTCTGGCTAAACTGGAATCTGAGTACACCGTATTAATTCCCGCCGCTGCCGCCACTTCAAGGATGTTTCAGGGTGGGCAGATCGACGATGAAAGGGCCAGAGAATTGCACAGCCAAATTGATGAAATACTGGATTACAATATTGAGAACAACGAGCGCTTTATTGAGCAATTCAAGGCGGTGAAAACTTCCGTTGACCGCCATTTTGCCCGAATTGAGGTGGATCTTTACGACTGCGATTACTTCAAAGAGCAGCTTTTGCCGGAGTTTGAGGAGGCTCCGCACGATGGGGAATTGGCCCGAAGAGTTTTCAGCCAGCTGATAAACCGCGGTTGCGATGAAGAAGATCCCGATTTGCAGGAACTCAGAGAGCGCAATATTGCCTACGTGGACAGTATCAATGCAGCGCTGCAGTTAGACCTGGAAGCCAGAAATCCCGCTGTAGCTGCAAGACGCTATTTTGAGGAGGGCGATTACGAAGAAGCCGTTGCCAGGTTTCAAAAAGCCATTGACATGGAAGAAGACGATCTGCGTAAAGCCGATTTTTACTTCAGGATGGCCTCCATTCAGGGGCGACAATTAAATCAGTACTCAACCGCAAGAAGGAATGCACTTCGAGCAGCAGAATTACGCGATAACTGGGGTGCGCCCTATATGCTCATCGGTGATCTCTATGCCCAAACGCTCAGTAACTGCGGTAGTGATTGGAATCAACGCCTCGCCGTATTGGCCGTCATTGATAAGTATCGAACTGCAGCCAGAATCGATCCCGAAGTGGCCGAAGATGCCAACCGCCGCGCTGCAGGTTATTACTCCTCGAAGCCTGATCAGGACGAAGCTTTTATGAGAGGACTTTCAGCCGGTGACCGAGTGACCGTGGAATGTTGGTTCAACGAAACCGTAACCCTTAGATTCAGGAACTAATTGGTCTTGTTTGCAACTTTGCAGGCTCGTATTCCTTGTTAAAAAATAGTCAACTTTTCAAGTATTACTGTTATACGGCAGGTGTCGCAAAGCAGGTTTATGTGTTTTTCGAAAATTTTGATCCGTACCATGAAAAAAATACTCTTCCTCTCCGCATTGTTTTATGCAGCTCTTCTTTTGTTTGCAATGGCAGCTTGCTCTCCCGGCCCCGGGCAAACAGTAACTGAGCCTCCTGCACAGGAGGAAAGCGAAGTGGTCTCAACCCAAACTGAGCCGGCAGATACCATTCCTGCCGGATGCGAAACCTTTGAGTCTGCGAGAAGGGGTCAACAGGCACTCGACCATTACGTTATTTACCGCGGCTTTTTAAGAGAGGGGGATTTTGAGGATGCCTTTGAAAACTGGAAAATAGTGTATGAAATAGCACCTGCTGCCGACGGACGAAGGTGGACTGTTTTTAACGACGGGGTCTATTTTTACGAGACTCTGTTGAGGGATGAAAAAGACCCTGAATTAAGAGATAATTACATAAGGACAATTCTGGGTTTTTACGATCAGATCGGGCTTTGTTACCCGGAGCAAAAAGCCTCCGCCAGGGCAAGGAAAGCTTTTGACCTTTATTACAGCTACCGGGATTACGCTACCACTCAAGAGATTTTTGACCTGTTTGTGGAGACTATTGATTATTTTGGTGAGGATACCCCTGCCTTTGTGGTCAACCCATTCACTGCACTTTTGGTCAGCAAGACCTTTAATGAAAATATCGACCAGCAACGCGCCAGGGAATACGCTCAATTTATTTCAGACCTGGTAAAGGCCAATGTCGATGGGGATGATGAAGCATGGAACAGGGTGGGGAATTTCACCCCTCAACGGTTAATGGACCTCGAGCGCATAAGGGGCTTCTACGATTGTCAGTACTACATTAATACCTACTACGAACTCTATTCGGAAAATCCCGAAGACTGTGAGGCCATTCAGATGGCCCTGGGTAAAATGCAGTGGGGTGAGTGCCCTGAGGACCTGGATGTGGTGGTGGAGTTGAAGGAAGCCGCTTCAGTCCACTGCGCAGTACCCGAAGATGCCTCTAGCCTGGTACGTCAGGCCTATGCGGCCTTGCGCGAAGCTGATTTTAAGGAAGCAATCAATTTCTTTGAGCGTGCCATTGATGAAGAAGAGGATGCTGATAAAAAAGCCAATTACGCTCTCATCATTGGAAAAATTTACTACAGCCACTTGCGTGATTTCCCCAGATCCAGGGAGTTCGCACAAAGGGCCAGTTCCTATAGACCCAACTGGGGCGAGCCCCACATTCTCATCGGTAAACTCTACGCTTCAAGTGGCCCTCTGTGCGGCCCGGGAACGGGTTGGGACAGTCAGGTCGTAACCTGGGTAGCCATCGATGAGTGGGAAAAAGCCAGGTCAAAAGATCCCGAATCCAGAAGGGAAGCCACCGAGCTCATCAATTCCTACAGGCAATATATGCCGGCCATTGAGGAAATTTTCCAAAGAGGCCTCAGCGAGGGGGACTCCTATTTCGTGGAGTGCTGGATCCAACGCGAAACAACGATCAGGCGAGCGGGATCTTGATTAGGTTGACTTTTTTAATTGATAATTGACAATTGACAGTTGACAATGGACCCACCAAAGTGTTGGGGGCAGGCTAGTTGACAATTGACCCACCAAAGTGTTGGGGGCAGGCTAGTTGACAATTGACAGTTGACTTTTTTAATTGACAATGGACAATTGACCCACCTCAATTTTTCTTGTCCTTTACGCTTTGGGGAGGGTGCAGAAGAGGCCGCAAAGAAGTCTAAAAAAAGTGACACACTTAATTAAACAATCCCCGATGTGTTAGGGACGCAATTGCCTTCGTCCATATTACTCACCAACTCACAGAATCACCAATACACCACCGGAACTGCCATCAGGCATCAACCGCTGCGCCCATTTGTCGCTGTACATACTTCCCTATTACATCGTACTCCAGGTTGACCAGTTGTCCTTCCTCCAGGTCCTTGAAGCCAGTGTTTTCATAGGTGTAGGGTATGATGGCGACGGTGAAGGTGTCTTCCTTTAGATCTGCTATGGTGAGAGATACGCCGTTGACTGCGATGGAGCCTTTTGGTACAACCAGGGATTTGCCCGGCTTTGGGAGCTGGAAGGTGAAGTACCAACTGCCGTCCAGGTCTTCGATTTTCAATAATTTCGCTACATCGTCCACGTGGCCCTGTACGATGTGTCCGTCCAGCAGGGTAGTGGGGGTGGCTGATATTTCCAGATTAACCCTGGTTCCCACTTTCCAGCTTCTCAGGTTGCTTTTGTCCAAAGTCTCTTTGACTGCTGTTACGCTGTAGCTCTCCGGGCTGGTTTCTTCCACGGTCAGGCAGACGCCGTCGTGACAAACCGATTGGTCCACTTGCAGGTTTTTGCTGAGGTCAGCGGTCAGTTTTATTTTTTTAGATGTACCCAGATCAGTGATCTCTGCTACCTTTCCTATGTGTCTTACGATTCCTGTAAACATATGGGTTTGGTTTTTGAAAGGCAAAAATAAGCCCGATGGGCATTCTTGCCCGTGGTATTGAAGAAAAAGCCCCCGGAGAGGATTGTTTAACGGATTAAAGTAATGTAACCGTTTAGCACCTGGGAGGTTTCCACATCGGTGGCGGTTCTGAAAAATACCCTGGCCCTGTAATGGTAGGTCCCTTCGCTGAGGTCACTGCCATTCATGTTGGTACCATCCCACTTTAACTCCGGATCGTTGGTTTCAAAAACTTTTTGTCCCCAGCGGTTATACACCTCGAAATTCACCCGTTCCACAAATAAAAACGGCTCAAAAGGTACAAACAGGTCGTTGAAACCGTCCCCATTGGGTGTAAAGGCATTGGGGAGGTTGTAAATCGGGCAATTGCTCTTGCACACTTCATTGCTCAGTTCGCTGATGTTTCCGGTTGAGTCAATGGCCTGAATCTGGTAGCAGCCGGTGACGCCAAAGGGTGGTTCGTGGATGTATTCCAGTACATCACCTCCCACTTCGGCTACGAGTTCAAATTCAGCATCCCTGCTCTCTGCGAAAAAAATCAGAAAGGTCTCTACAGACTCTAAGAGGTCTCCGTCCTCACATTCCGGGATGGTCCAACTCAGGTAGTTTTGCAGGTCCACATCGCCGGGGTCGGTGACCTCATCTATTCTGCTGCAAATGTTGTCCACCTCCAAAAATGGAGGGCAGGGGGGAATGGTGTCCAGAGGAATAGCGCAGAGCACCTGGCTTTTATTAAAAAGAGGTGCAGTTATGTCTAGAAGCCCGTAAGTTCCCTCCGATTCAACAAAATAGCAATACTCCTCGCCATTGACCAAATTCTCATGCACAAATCCAGACTCTTCAACCTGAGCCAATTCTTCTATGATATCTCCCTGCCGGTTGGCCAGATAGACCCGGTAATTGTAATTTTCCCAGGGAGTGCTTTCCTCCCAGGTTAGTCTGTTGTTCTGATTGGCAGAGGCTGCCTGCAAATAAATACTCGAGGCATATACGGACCGGCCATATTCATCGGGTGAATCTCCGGTAAAAAAGGCCACGGTATAGGTGTAACCGGTGTTCTCTGTGTCAATTCCGGTGTCGGTATAACTGGTGTCGTTGGCCTCGGCGAAGGTGTTGGCGGTAAAATCAGCCCCCGGAACCGGCTCAAAGTCTTCAGTGCCCAGCCCCAGCGACCGCAAAAGTACATATCTGTAGGGACCGGGGAACTCCAGGGTGTCCAAATCGTCGGGATCCGGCCTGGTCCAGGTGACATTGATCTGCCCGTCCTCCGCGTCGGTTTCCTCTACTGAAACCTCCACGATCAGTGGTAAATCGCGGCCGAGTTGATCGCAGGCTTCATTGGAGGGCAAACTCTGTACGCGGTTGTATGGGTGATTCCCCACTTCGGTTCTGCGGGCAAACTCTGCGGTTATACGATAGCAGTAAACCCGGCCCTGTTCTGCGGATTCATCCACAAAGTAATAGCCCTCACTGTCCTGATCCCGGATGCCAAATCCAATCGCCTGAAATCCAAAATCTTCCGGATTGGTGCCGCAACTGTCAATTTCCAGGTCCGACACTCCCGTTTTTCTCCAAATGGTGAAGCCTACAAAATAGTCATCCTCGGTTACTTCACAGGCGTAGGGTTGGTCCCATCGCAGCAGGATGTGGTCCAGACCACCCTCTGTGCGCAAGTTTTTAGGTGGGGGGCCGACAACTTTAATTCTAAACTGCTTCAACTCTACCAGACCACTGGTTTGAAAGTTGTTGTTTTCTGCCTTATAAATGACGGTATAATGCTGGTCTGAGATGTGGTTGCAGTGTGTTTCCCATGTGAATTTTCCCTCCACAGGATGCTCCTGAAATCCCTGTGATACATCAAATATTGCCGGGCTGATTGGTTGCTCAAAGGGCCCCCCTGCAGCCGAGAGATTAATCAATACCGAGGGGTCCATATTTGGATCTGTGGCGATCACCCTCTCCTCAATGGTATCCCCGGCAATAACACATATTTCATCCCGGGCCTCAATAATCGGAGGGGAAGTGCTGCAGGTGTCCCGGACATTGATCTGCATATCGCGGATGGTGTAATTTATTAGGTTCCCGTTGCGGTATTCGTTAATTCTAATGGCGATATTGTACTCTCCGGCTCGCTGTGGTGCATCCCAGACAAAATCGCCCGTCACAGGATCCAGAGAGATGTTGTTGTCGGGGCCGGGTTCCACCTGATTGGGGAATTCATACCTCGGTACTGGGTCGCCATCGGTTTGCATGGGAACCACCAATTCAAAACTCAAACTGTCACCATCTGGGTCGTAGGCATTGGGATTGTGGATGAACCGCTTGCCAACGCAGGCGAAATCCAACGGGGGATTTAAGAGTACCACAGAATTGTTAAAACCCTGAAACTGGGGGTTGAGAAAGGTGTAGGTGCTCTCGATGTAAAAGGGTACCACGATGGAATTGGGAAAGTTGACGTTTTGGATGCCCCCGATGCGGTTGGGGTCCATCATGGAAACTGTGTAGGTGCTGCGGCCGGGATAGGTGTGCTCTCCTATGTAGATGTTCATTTTAATATCGTTGCCGATAATCTCTCCATTGCCGCCCCCATTGACTCTGCCTACCACTTCGGAATTTCCGTCGCCCCACCTGATAGTGAGGCTGTCCCGGTCCGCATCCACGCTGGAAGCTTTAGTGTAGGTGATGATTGTCGCCCGAAGGGTCAGTTCACCAATTTGTTCCAGTCGAATTTCACCGGCGCGGTTGTGAGTCGCATTGGCGACTTGCTGAACCGATACCAGTAAGACGGACCAGATTATGGTGAATGCCCAAAAGTGTTTCCTGTACATTAAACTACTTGCCGAAGTGTTTATTCATAGTGCAAACGCCCCATGGAGTCAATTAGTTTGGGTTTTGGAAATTTCCCCCAATTCTGTTAGACATTTCTTCAGGGATGTGCGCCAGTGAGGTGGCTCTTCTTTTAAAATGCCCTTGATCTTTTCCATGGACATCAGACTGTAATGAGGCCTTGGTGCAGCCTGAGGAAAATCTTTTCCCGGTATAGGAACCACTTTTACATCCTTTTCCGCCAGCTCCATTACCGCGCAGGCAAAATCGTACCAACTGGCCACCCCTGAGTTGGAGAGGTTGTATATTTCACTCAGCTCTTTTCTCCCACCGTCAATATAATTTTCGACCAGTTCCATGGTGGCGCGAACGATCACATCGGTGGCTGTCGGTGCGCCAATTTGATCATCTACCACGGTCAGGCGTTCCATTTTTTCTGACAAACGCAACATGGTTTTTACAAAATTTTTTCCGAAGGAGGAAAAAACCCAACTGGTGCGAAGTACCATGGTCCGCGAAGAAAACCGCAGGGCCTGTTGTTCTCCTGCCCATTTGCTGCATGCGTACACTCCTTTGGGTTGACAGGGGCCCTCCTCTGTGAGTGGTCGGTTAAGGTCGTTGTGATAGACGTAATCGGTGGAGTAGTGGATCAGCAAGGCGGATTGCTCATCGCAGGCTTCTGCCAGTGCTTTTACCCCGGATGAATTGACTGCGTAGGCGAGCTCGGGATTTTTTTCGGCATCATCAACAGCAGTGTAAGCCGCGCAGTTGATCACCACCTCAGGTGCCCATTCGGCGATTTTTTTCGCAATTTGGTCCTCATCCGTCAGGTCCAACTCGACTTTATTTGCAAATCTCCATTGATAATCCGGGTATTGACCGGAAAGTTGTTTGAAAGTCCGCGCCAGTTGTCCGCCGGCTCCGGTTACGAGAATGGATTTCATGGCGCTCACTTTTGATGGGTGAATTCCCTGTGTTCTCCCAGTACGGGAAGCATTTTATCCTTGTCACTGATCTTGAAATCCCGGGGTGAAAGTGGCCAGTTTATGTCCAATTTTGCATCCTGAAAATTTATTCCACCTTCGTGCCCGGGTGAGTAGTAGTTGTCGCATTTGTAATTGAAAATGGCCCTGTCGCTCAGCACCAGGTAGCCGTGTGCAAAACCAGCGGGAATAAAAAACTGCCTTTTGTTTTCATCTGACAAAATTACGCTGTCGCACTGCCCAAATGTGGGAGAGTCGGGCCGGATGTCAATGGCAATATCCAGTACTTTGCCCAGGGTCACCCGGACCAGCTTGGCTTGCGCATATGGAGGAACCTGGTAGTGAAAACCACGGAAAACGCGC
Source organism: Saprospirales bacterium (assembly GCA_007695035.1). Taxonomy (GTDB): domain Bacteria; phylum Bacteroidota; class Bacteroidia; order Chitinophagales; family Saprospiraceae; genus PWJY01. The sequence continues at coordinate 68,622 of REEO01000028.1, forward strand.
TTTTGCGATCCCGCCTCGTTGTCCTGCACCCAGTTGACATCCCCGGTGAGTTCCATCATTTTTTTGTAGTTGAAACTCTCAAAAAAATAACCCCTTTCGTCTTCAAAAATCCGGGGCTCGAGGAGGTACAATCCCTCTATTTCTCTGCTGTGAATCTTCATTGGTGCTGTTTTATTTGTCCCGGAAAAAAATACTGATCGGTACTCCGGTGAAGTCGAAGTTTTTCCGCAGTTGATTTTCCAGGTAGTGCCGGTAACTATCGACTACGTGTTTTGGATGATTGCAAAAGAAAGCAAAAACGGGATGTGAGGCGCGAATTTGGGTTACGTACTTGATCTTTATGTGCAGTCCGCGGTGAGAGGGAGGCGTTTTTCTCTCAATGGCCTTGAGCATAACTTTGTTCAAAGTGGAGGTCGGTATGATCTTTTTTCGCTTCTCGTAAACCTCCATGCACAGCTCGATGACCTTGAGTATCCGCTGCTTTTCCAGGACGGAGGTGAAAATGACCGGTACATCGGAAAAGGGTGCGAGCCTCTCCTGAATATAATGGGTCATATCGCGGGCAGTGTTGGTCTCCTTTTCCACCAAATCCCACTTGTTGACCGCCACGACGAGGCCCTTATGTCTTTTGTGAGCAAGCCAGGCCAGTCGCACATCCTGGTTTTCAATACCCTCCTCTGCGTCAATCAATAGCAAGCACACATCAGCCTCTTCAATAGCCCGAATAGCACGCATTACGGAGTAAAATTCCAGGTCTTCATGGACCCGGGCCTTTTTACGCATCCCCGCCGTATCTATCAATAGTATCTCCTGTCCAAATTTTTTGAAAACACTGTGGATGGAGTCACGCGTAGTGCCGGCTATGTCGGTGACAATATTTCTCTCTTCGCCCAGAAGGGCGTTGGTTAGGGAAGATTTTCCGACGTTGGGCTGTCCGATTATGGCGATTTTTGGAAGGTCGCTCTGGTCCTTTTCCTCCTCCGGTAGTTGCTCTACCAAGTGGTCCAGGAGGTCGCCCGTACCCGCACCGGAGGTGGCACTTATGGGATGGGGGGTGTCCAGTCCCAATCCCCAAAATTCGGCCACTTCAAGTTCCCGCTTGTTGTTGTCCACCTTATTGACAGCGAGTATGACTTTTTTCTCTCCGACTTTTGCTCGCAGCCTGGAGGCAATGTCCATGTCCAGATCCGTGATGCCGGTGGTCACATCTACCAAAAACAGGATTATGCTCGCTTCCTCAATCGCAATTTCCACCTGGTCCCTTATCGCACTTTCAAACACATCGTCGGAATCGGTCACAAAACCGCCTGTATCGACTACCATGAATTTTTTTCCGTTCCAAATGCTGTATCCGTAAAGCCTGTCCCGCGTCACCCCGCTTATGTCGTCGATTATGGACTTGCGCTCTCCTATTAGCCTGTTGAACAGGGTGGATTTTCCTACATTGGGACGACCGACTATGGCAACTATATTGTTCATCTTTTTGCTCTAATTCCGGGCAAAAATACGCAAAGACAACGAGAATCCATTTTTTGAGAAGGTTTAGATTTAATTGATAGTTGATAGTTGACAGTTGACAGTTGACAATGGACCCACCAAAGTGTTGGGGGCAGGCTAGTTGACAGT
>REEO01000022.1 GCA_007695035.1 Saprospirales bacterium
TGACGAAGATATTGGATTTTGCAGCCATTTGTAATAAAAAGAGGTTTTCGGAGTGGACACGGCTATATATATTACCCATTGGATTCCGGAAAACCGGCATCAAATATCATTGTTTATTCTGAGGTTTATTCCGGTTTGGTATTTGTATATTTCGCACAAACCGGTTTAAGTGGACTAAAGATTCTGTTCCAGGGCATAAACCAGATACCACTTGTTTTGAATAAGTTCAAAGCGGTATTCTGACCAAAAGCCGGAGTTTTCAACCCATATTTTTTGGAAAAAACTGGTATCAGTTTGATCGTAATCAATTTTTATGCCCGGCTGGTCAATGTCCCAGACCGGCACCCTCAACACCTCCCAGTTTTGCTCATTCCACTCGTATTCGGTCTGTCCATCCATGTATTTACCCTCGATGGGGAAGTCAATTCGGGTCATTTGAAAGTCGGGATCATGGTGGAAGCGGAGGTAAAAGTCTTCAAAATTTTCAGGCACATCCGGTGCTTCAACTGCCCTGTCAAATATACCGCAAGAACTCACCAGCATTGAGATAATTACAAAAAGGAGCAGAGAATGCAGGTTTAGAATTGTATTTTTCATTGGGAGGGGAAATTTTTCATGTGATATCAGGACTTTGACTTGTTCACAGTCAGAATGGTATTTCAGAATACATTATTATAACAATGTTTTTAGCAATTAATGCCTTTAAGGGGACAAATTATTATCCTTACTGCGAAACTCACATTGGGATTTTTGGCAGGAGTAGCAAGCTTTACCAAAGATTTTTAAGCGACGGGGCGTTATCAAATAAAGCTGTAAATTAGCAGGACAATGGATTGGAATTCTGCCATAAAAGGGTTTTACCGCTACCTACTGCTCGAATTGGGACATTCGGAAAATACGCTTAATTCCTATCAGAGTGACTTAAGGCACTTTGCAAACTATTGCGAAAATCAGGAACCACCCGTATCGGTAGGTGCTGTAACCACTGAGACGGTGGAACACTTTTTGGCGCAACTCTACGACGAGAAAAAAATGGCGACTTCCCAGGCCCGTTATTTATCCAGCATAAAGGCATTTTTTCGCTATGCCCGGCTCGAGGAACTGATCTCTGTGGATCCTGTAGCCTTAGTGCAGGGACCTAAAACCGACAGGAAACTACCTGTGGTATTATCTATTAAAGAAGTGGATCAACTCATGGGTGCCATTGACCTTAGCAGTAAGCACGGGACTCGAAATCGAGCTATACTAGAAACGTTATATGCCTGCGGTTTGAGGGTGACTGAACTCTGTGAACTCCGACTTTCCAATCTACATCCCGATATGGAACTCGTCAAGGTTTTAGGAAAGGGTAGGAAGGAGCGCTGGGTTCCTGTGAGCCAAACCGCCCTGAAACATTTGAATTTTTACATCAATGGTGACAGGCGAGAGGGAAAAATTGTGGAAGAGGATGTCGTGTTTCTCAACAACCGGGGAGGTCGCATCAGCCGCCAGCAAATCTTTTTGATCCTCAAAAAAGCATGCAGGGATGCGGGAATCAGGAAAAAAGTTAGCCCCCATGTGCTCCGCCATTCCTTTGCTACTCATCTTCTAAGAGGGGGAGCCAATTTGAAGGCTATTCAGGATATGCTCGGTCACGAATCCATTACGACAACTGAAATCTACACACACATAGACAGGGACCAACTGAGGGAAGTGATTTTGCGTTTCCATCCGAGAAACCGGGGCTGAGTCCCATTGTCCTTTATCCGGGCACCCCGGAATTGCCGCTTTTGTTTAGTCAACACCGGCTGGCAGAATTTTAATTCATTAGCATTTTTCGGACTAAACAGGCTGAATGGGATTGACCTTTACAATTCAGGCTGGGCGGAAATATTTTGTCTAAAAAACTGTAGAGGGCTGTCGCTGTTGGCTATCAAAACCCAGGTCTCTCCATTGGGTGTTTTGATTTGCCTTATTTTCCGTGCCTCTTCGGAAGCCCAAAGTCCGTGGTTTCTATTGGGTTCAAAAGTGAACGCACCATCGGCATTTCCCCTCATCAAGACTCCTTTTGATGCGTCATAGGCCCCGGTTTCTACATCGGCCCAGATGTGATTTCCAACGAGCAACACATCTTTAATCCCATCTCCGTCAAAATCATCCACCAGAATATCAAAGACTGGTGAGACCTGAGCTTCGTTGGATAAAGGCATTTGTTGGTAAACGCCATCCTGCATTTTGAAAATGCTGGTTTCCATGGTGTAAGCCTCTAATCTGTGCGCTTCCGCAATTTGCTCAGGACTGAAAACTTCATCAAGCGTCGCATCGCTGTAGTGACGATATCTGGGGAACTGGGCTCTAAGTTCTGGAATTTGTCCAATCAGATCATCTCGTCTGTGATACGGATACAATTCACCGTCGTGGTAATAGCACATGATGGCATCTATCATGCCGTTGCGGTCAAAATCCCTGGCAATATTGACGATTGGTTTTTCCTGAGATGCCTTATACCGGGAATTGAGGCCCAGGTTTCCGCCTATGATCTCCATTTTCCCATCACCGGTAATATCCTCAACGTGGAGACTGTACCACCACCCATTGGTTCTGTCCAGGCCAAATTCTTCGGTTCGCTCGACAAATTGACCGTCTTCAAAACTGTAAACAGCAATAGGCATCCACTCGCCGGTGACGACCAATTCCAAAACTCCGTTTCCATTTAGGTCAGCCGCTTCGATGCCTGTCACCATGCCAATCCGGTTGAAGTCCGGGAAAACCCGGGATGTAATGTTTACATACCGATCACCTCGCCTTTGTAAAATATAGCTGGTAGGCGCAAGCGGGTAATTTACCGGCAGTGCTCTACCACCGACAAAAATAAAGGGGTTGCCCTCACCTTCAAAATCATGAACCAAACCGGGACCTGAACAGGTAGGAATTTTCGGGAAAGACTCGTCTCTTACCAGATTTCCGTTACCGTCATTCAGGTAGAGGCGGTCGTTATACAGCGGTGAATTTATGGGTTCAGAATACCCTCCACTGAGCACCAAAAGATCGAGCAGTCCATTGTCATTTGCGTCAAAAAACATGGCATCTACATCCTCGTATTCCTTGTCAGCCTCCAGAACAGCTTGCTGCGTTTTTGTAAAACTACCATCCTGATTCTGAATAAAAAGCGCTCCTGCCTGACCTTTGGCACCTCCTATAAAGAAATCTTCCAATCCATTTCCGGTAAAATCGGCAACCTCCAGGCCGGGTCCAAGCCTTGAAAGCCGATGCGGAAGCAGTCTTTCGCGGTGAAAATCTTCAAAGTCGTTTTCGCGATGGTGAAACTCAGGTATATCAGGTGATGACAATGTAGTGAACAACTCATCCCTGGATTGAATGCCGGGATAGGTGTAAGTGCCCTCGGGCGCATATTCTATGTGGATTCGCTGATTGGCCTCTACATTGTGCAATTTTTGGAAGGTGTTGTCCGGCCAGACGATCAGAAGCTGATCAACCTGTTCGTTATCCCCCAAACCAAAATGCAACATGTGTTCGGAGGTAGAGAAGAACCCTCTGTTCCCATTGAGTTCAAGATATTGTGTCAATTCTCCGGTTGTTGCCCACGCTTTGGTTCCTATTCCCCTGGTATTGTTTCCGGGCCCGGTAGTGGTGATTTGAAGGTAATTGTTGTTTGACCCTTTGTTTTGTACGACCAGGGCAGGGGAATTAATATTAGATACTACAAGGTCCAGGTTGCCGTCCCGGTTCAAATCCACATAGATGGATCCACTGCTAAAAGTAGGTTGATCAATACCGTATGTCGCTGTCGCATCGAAAAACGTAAGGTCCCCCTGGTTCAGGTACAGGTAATTTGGTAAGGGATTGCTGGGAACCAACTCTAAAACGGTATTGATGTCCGGGAATCTCACGTTGGTTACTCCTCCGGTTCGATTAATGGAATCCAGGGTGTAAACCACATAATCCAAATCCGTGACATCTCGCAAATAACCATTGGCGATATAGAGGTCTTTAAGGGTGTTATTGGTAAAATCAGCAAACAGTGCTCCCCAGCTCCAATCCGTATTTGATACACCTGCGAGTCTTCCAATTTCACTGAATTCCAAATCGCCATTGGCATTTTGACCCGCATTCATTTGCAGTACATTTCTCACGTACTGATGACCGTAATCGTACTCGAGCATCAGATTGTGGCGTGATACCGTCATTACATTCATCAATTCCTTGTATCGGGCATGATCCTCAGCGACCATGTCCAGTACCACGATATCTGGGAGTCCATTGTTGTTGAAGTCAGCAATATCAGCACCCATGCTATTTTGGCACATTTGGCGGAAATAAGTCATGGCCTTATCTTCAAATACTCCATTGCCCTTATTGATGTAGAGGTGATCCGGTTCTATGTAATCGTTTCCCACAAAAATATCGGGCAACCCATTCAGATTGATGTCAGATATTATAACAGAAAGACCATAAGCAGAATTTTCCATTCCCGCCTGTGCTGTTATATCCTCGTAGAATCCCCCGTTGTTTCTGTACAATCTATCCGATTCATAAGGTGTTCTCGGATGGGTCAGGCGGTAAGTGGAGCCATCTTCCCTTTGTCGTAGCCGCAAGGTAACCGCTTCTTGAAAGGTAAGAGGGTGATTGATCATATACACATCGAGATACCCATTGCCATTCATGTCGAAGAAATTTGCGTGATTGGAGTTGGATTCTGCATCCAATCCGAATTCAGCAGCGCTTTCAGTGAAAGTGAGGTCACCATTGTTGATGAAGAGCAAATTTCTCTTGATAGAGCCTGTTTCCTTGCCTGTGACACTAATGTAGATATCCAGCAACCCATTGCCGTTGATGTCCACCATTGTAACTCCAGTTTGGAAACCCTCGGCAGCAGTAAGCCCGGCACTTTCGGTTATATCCTCAAATTCATAATTTCCCTTGTTGAGATATAATTTGTTGGGACCCATAGTGGAGACAAAATAAAGGTCCGGATAGCCGTTTCCACTTATATCCCCCGCAGCGACACCAGCACCGTTATAAAGGTATTCATAGGTCATTACATTGTAGTCGAAATCTTCCTTTATCCAGTTTACGAAATCAATTCCGGTAGTTTCTGGAGGCAATATTTCAAACCCCCTGTGGTCTTTAAACATTTCCGGAAGAGGTTCAGCTTCGCTGGTAGTGACCCCGGCTTGTATTGATTCACCGTCCTCGGATTGAAAACCGTTGCATGAACTGAATATGAGGACAATTGCCAGTCCACAGAGGAGTAAAATTTTATTGAGTAACATCAGACTTAGATTTTGATAAATATTGGTAATGACTTATTCGCTCTTTCTGGTATTTATTTCCTGAAGCACAAGATTTCCCACTTTCGTACCCTGTGCTACTCCACTCTCAATGGCGGGCATGTAGTGTATTCCTCCGTAAAGCCGGGAAATTGCAGCCTCCTGTGAAGCTTCCAAAAAGGAGTCAAAGGACCTGACGGGAAGGTCAAATTCGAGCTGTGTTATGTCATCAAATTGGAAGTTGTCCCCAAATACTTCAGTCAGTGCGATTGCAGCTGCAGTGGAAATTACACTGTGCCCGCTGGTATGTTCGGGAAAGGGGGGGGATTGTAGGGCGGGGTGCCAGGATTCGTCAATGTATCTGTTTATGTAAGTCTCAGGTCTCAAAAGGTTGCTGCGGTATTTTTCATCCCAACAACTTATGAATCCTTCGAACAGAGCAATGGAGGTAAATGCCAATGCTTCGGCAGATTTCATCAAACCGACATTCGCCTCTCTGGAAGCCAGTGAGGCAATGTTCATCCAATGTCCGCCGGGAGATATTTTCTTTATTCCCACCTTCAGATGGCCAATGGCGTCCATTGCAAAAGGGTTGCAGTCCCAAAAGGCGGCAATTTCTCTCTTTTCTCTTTCATCACCTTCTGCGAGGGCATAATAAACTTCCATTGCTTCTTTATAAAACTGACTTTCAGGATCGGTGCTAAAGGGGGTGGGTGGATCGGGCTTAAATTGATCTGCACTATCCATAACGAGGGTTCTAATCTCTCTCCATGAGGGCTCAATGGCATCAAAATAGGCGGGTGGGGTCGGTGACCAATCAGAAACCCCTCTTTTCGAAGTGTATCTGGGATATGTTCGGGTTTGCGCATAGTAATCACCCGATGCCCATTCCAGGATATGCTCAGCTACCTGCTTTCCGTAATTTACCGAATTTTCATAAACCCGCTGTGGTATATTGCGCTCATCAAATTTTTCAAAGACCGGCACCTCCAATTCTTCAAATAAATTTCTGTCGAAGGTCAGTTTTCTTCCTACTTCCAACATGGCAACCGTCGCGGCCAATTCCCAGTCGTAATTTCCGTGATTCTCCGGTTGGGGGACAGGCTCCAATTCAGCCAATTGACCGGATAAAGACTGGTAGTCGTCAAACTGGTGGACAATGGCCTCGTATGCTGCAACTGCTGAATACACATAATTCCTACTCGCAACAGGAGGTGAAAATACATCACTTACCATCACATCGGTAATGACTTTCATCCCCTTATGCAGTCCTTCTGCACTGTCAAAGTCATTTTCATAAGACTTTTCGGGTCCGCATGACACTACCGCCAGGAGCAGAAATGATATTAGTAAGTACTGTAACCTGATAATCATACCATATTGGATTAATGATTAAGTCAAAGGTAAAGCATTTTTTTAGTAAAAATTAAGGCTTCCCAAATAATTTTAATGATATGTTAACTAGTGCTCTGGCTCAGTGTTATATTATTTAATGATTTCATAAATGTGTCCGATCATTGATCATTCTTACAGAAGTAGGTGATAAACGAACTAACCACCTAAATTAACATATAAGCAGAGGTGGTTTTCAGTGGTCTTCAAGGAGAATGGAGACTTAGGTTGGGTGCAGTTCGTTAGGATGTAGTAACTTTCGGCCCTTAAATGGCAGGTATTGGATCTAATTGCTAAAGGTCTCGCGCTGTCACACTCAAGGTGGGGGTTATTCAAAAACCTGATAGAAAAAATTTAGGATGTGGATACGGTCGGGGCTCGTAAATCCCCTGTGCATATTGCTTTATCTCGGTTTTACATTGGCACTCCTGGTGCAATGTGCAAGTCCTGCACCACCCACCGGAGGACCTGTGGACGAAGATCCCCCTGTGCTTGATACAGCGGCTTCTTCCCCCCTTATGCCCACCAATTTCACTGAAGAGGAGATTCTCCTTGAGTTTGACGAATTTATAGAGTTGAGCAATCCCGCCACTTCTGTGGTCATTTCTCCCCCTTTGCAGTACAATCCTGAATTCCTGGTGAGAGGGAGGAGGTTTTTCTTTAGGTTTGACTCGCGAGAGGAATTGCGGGAGAATACCACCTATACCATCAATTTTGGTGACGCCATACGGGATTTTACGGAGGGCAACATCCTTCGCAATCTCGTGTATGTATTCAGTACCGGGCCGGATATCGACTCTCTGGAGGTGCCTGTAAGAATGGTCGATGCCTACACCGGTGCACCTGTTTCCAATGCTCTGGCCGTGCTACACGAACCGGGAAAGGATTCTGCATTGCTCAATTCAAAACCCCTCTATTTTTCGGCCTCCGATGAAAATGGATTGGCAAAAATCCAATTCATCCAGGAGGGCAGTTATGCGCTTTTTGGTCTGGTGGATGAAAACAGGAACTACCTGTACGATCTGCCTGGAGAACTAGCGGGCTTCTATGACCATCCGGTTATTTTGCCTGACACTACAGAAAACATCAGGGAGATAAGGCTTTTTAATCGGGAAGATCGATTTTTGAGGGAGTCCAGAAGGTGGAAAGACGGAGTCACGCTCGCAATGAAATACAACCGGCCATTGGAATCCATGGAATTTGAGTTTCCCGAAAGTCCCGCACCAATAGCTGTAACTGCTTCCCGCGATACGGTGCTTTTTCACTTTGAAAAACCCGTTACAGATTCAGTGATGGTTATCGCTATTTCACTGCCGGATACCAGGGATACCACCTATTCATCTCCTCCCAGAGATAGCAGCATTTCACCCCTAAGACCCGGACAAATAGAATCGGCACTGAAACCTGGAGAGCCCGCAATACTCAGGTTCAACCATCTACTCGAAACCTTTGACAAGTCTCTGATTAAATTTGTCTCTGGGGATACCCTCCCGGAAGGTACCGATTACATCCGCTCGGTGAACATCACCGAAACCAAAGCGGCCATCAATATCAGGCTCGAAGAAGGTAAGAGGAGCCAGTTTCTAATTTTGCCCGGAGCCTTTACCGACATTTATGGCAACCAAAACGACAGCATCAGTTTGCGTCTAAACAGGCAGGACCGTGCTTCTTTTGCCAATCTAAAACTCACTGTGGACTCACTCGACAAGAATGAGCAGTATATTATGATCATGGAGAATCAGTCGGGAGAGGTGGACAGGAAAATTGTTTCAGGCAAAAAGACGTTTAAGTGGCAATTAAATAGCATAAGACCTGATAATTACGTGTTGAGGGTGGTGTGGGACCAAAATAAAAACCGCCGGTGGGACCCGGGTGTGATTCTGAATCGAATCCAGCCCGAAGTTGTGAGCACGCATGAAATTGTTCAGCTCAGGGCAAATTGGGATTTTGAGCAAACCATTATTCCCTTTCAGGAGTAAAATCCGGGGTGGCCGTTTTAGCCTTTTGACGCTGGCGGAGTAGAAAAGCGTTTTCTACTCAATAAAATCCCGCATTACAACAATCCCCGATTTCGGTATTTATGCTGCGGGGAAAAATAAATTATTATGATTTTAAGAACAGAAAATCTGGTTAAGCGATACGGTCGAAAGGAAGTCGTCAAGGATGTTTCTATAAAAGTGAGTAAAGGAGAAATAGTCGGATTACTCGGACCAAATGGTGCGGGCAAAACCACCACTTTTTACATGGTAGTGGGGTTTATAAGACCCAATTCGGGACAAGTGTTTCTGGGTGACCGGGACATCACTTCCATGGCTATGTATCAGCGGGCCAGAAACGGAGTGGGTTACCTGCCTCAAGAACCGTCTGTTTTCAGGAAAATGAGTGTGGAAGATAACATAGCGTCGGTGCTCGAAATGACAAGTCTGAGTGGGGATGAACAGCGCGATAAATTGGAGCAGCTCATCGATGAATTCACTCTGGAAAAGGTGAGAAAGAGCAAGGGTGACACCCTGTCCGGAGGGGAGCGAAGAAGGACGGAAATAGCGCGTGCACTGGCGACCAATCCATCCTTTATTCTATTGGACGAACCCTTTGCAGGTATCGACCCGATTGCCGTGGAGGATATCCAGATCATTGTCAGTAAACTAAAGACCAAGAACATCGGAATTCTCATCACCGATCACAATGTGCAGGAAACCCTCTCCATCACCGACAGGGCGTACCTGATGTTTGAGGGTAGTATTCTTCGGGCAGGAGTAGCGGAGGAACTTGCCGCAGATGAACTGGTGCGAAAGGTGTATCTCGGCACACAATTTGAACTCAAACGCAAAATACTCGACTCCAAATGAGAAAGTTACAGTGCGCTGTTCCTGTTGCGGTAATAGTCATTGCTGCAGTACTGCTTCTCTCCTCCTGTGAAGAGGAAAGACCCACTCGCCTAACTCAGCAACAGCAGACGATCAAAGACAGCGTGGTTAACGAAATGCTTCGAGAGGCATCCCAAAGGACAGATTCGATTTGTAAAGTACGGACAGGAAGCCTGGTTCAGCATTATTACGACTCAATTTTGGATGTGAGACTGGAAGAAATAAGGAAACTGCGACAGCGAAGATAAATGAACTCTGTAATGAAGATTCCCGGCGATTAAATGGTTGCTGTAAATCTTCGCTGGTTAGAAAAGGTAAGTCAATGAATAAAAGCGTGGAAAAAAACGGTGGAAAGTCCGGGCAGGAATCAATTGCCACGGAGCTATTATCGCTGCAATCTACCCTACTTGTGTCATTGGTTTTCATGCTTTTTACATTGCTATTAAGTGCGTGCTCAGTGGAAGAGGAGGAGTTGAGAGGAGGACTGCCGAAACACGCCTGGGAAAAAATTGATGATCGCATAGAGGCATTTGAAGCGAGAAGACAGAGGGAGTGCAGAGAAAGAGCGCTTGAAACTGCCTTGTTTAGGGTCGATTCCACACTGTTGGAAATGGAATCGCTCATTCCTATCGATACAACTGGAGGAATCATTCGCCCGGTGAGACCGGAGCGACCGAAAATTCGCGAAAAACGAGATACCACACCGATAAGACCCTTTATTGAATTTCAATCCGAAGACAATTCCTCGTAAATCGATGAATCTTTGAAGTTTTTTAAGCGCTCCTGAAAGAGTTCCGCCACTCGTTCATGGGATCGCTCCCCGTATGCATCCGGGAAAAAAATGCTGGCCAGTGCGTTGAGAAACCAATTGTTATTGCGGGCCAAATAGTAAGGAAAAGGTGGGCAGAGATAGCGATATTCCAAATTGCGAATCATGAATGCATCGAGTCCCGACCCCCTGCTCCGGGGTACGCTGCCCGAAACCATAAAGAAAACTTCATCGGTGTTCTTTAGTCTTATTTCCGGGCTGTACTCGAGTTGATTATCCAGCAAGAGAGCGGTATCGGGATTGTTTCTGAGGTGGGGAAGGTTGAAATCCCAGGTGTAATACACATCAGCAAAGTCAAAATGCTTTTCAAATGCCCGCACAAGACTCAGTGAACGCTCTCGGGTGAGCGTCTGAATCTCTTCCAGTCTTTCCCTATCCTGTCTGGTCCTCCTGTCCTCTCTTTCTCCGGCATCCTCCAGGATGTTTTCCAGGTGTTCGATCTGTCTGCGATTGCTCTCCAGGACAATTACCATACCGTTCCTGGAGAGCTGGTCGATCCACTCCACGGCCATTGCTCTTCTGTCATCCCTGCTGAGGGTGTCACAGGGATCTACTGCCCGGAGATCTGTGTTGCTCCAAAGGAATAAAAGCAGGGCGAAAAAAAATGTTGCTGATAAGCTGCGCATTGTAGGCACAATTTTAAGTAAATCTCCAACGACCACCCCTCATAATATATTCCATCTCTCGGTACCATTTGACCCGATTCATTAAACCAATTATGAACGACTGAGTTCCCCTGTTGTATTTGGTCGGTGGAAATTTTGGGTCACCAGACAAATTTAGTGTAATTTAGCACAGGTAAATAAAGTTTTTCTATCATGGATTCAAAAAACATATTTGGTACCGAACTCGAGATTTGCGGGGAGGATCCGGTCACGGGTTTTTTTCGAAATGGTTGCTGTGACACAGACGAGCGGGACTATGGACAGCATACGGTTTGTGCGGTTATGACGGACGAATTTCTCGCCTTTTCTAAGCGCACTGGAAACGATTTAACCACCCCGCGGCCCGAATGGGACTTTCCGGGTTTAAAGGCAGGGGACCGCTGGTGCGTTTGCCTTTCGAGATGGATGCAAGCCCTGGATGCCGGCGTGGCCCCCAAAATAATCCCGGAGGCATGCCACGAATCCGTGCTCGAAAAAGTAGATTTGAAAACACTGATTGGTTACGCATGGAATCAAAAACAGGACCGGGATTGAGGTCGAAATTCAATATAGTATAATTCAAACAACGCCCCGATGATACAAGGAGAAGACATCCAGAAACTCGAAGAGCGAATTTATCGAGACAGTGCCTGGGTCCAACAATTGAAAGAGGAGACCGCCACCGTTTTGGTGGGGCAGGAGAAAATGGTAGAGCGGTTGCTGATCGGACTGCTCACCGGAGGGCATATTTTGCTCGAGGGGCTTCCCGGCCTTGCCAAAACCCTCGCCATTAAGACCCTTTCGATGGCCGTTGGCGGGAAATTCAGCCGCATACAGTTTACTCCCGATTTACTCCCGGCGGATGTAATCGGAACCATGATCTATAATCCCGATAAAAGGGATTTTGAGGTGAAAAAGGGTCCCATTTTTGCCAATTTCATTCTGGCAGATGAAATAAATCGCTCGCCGGCCAAGGTGCAAAGTGCCCTCCTGGAAGCCATGCAGGAACTCCAGGTGACCATTGGTCCAAATACCTTTTCTCTGGAGGATCCCTTCCTGGTTCTCGCCACACAAAACCCGATTGAGCAGGAGGGAACTTACCCGCTTCCGGAGGCACAGATGGATCGCTTTATGCTAAAAGTTATCATTGGATATCCGGCCAGAAATGACGAGCTGGAGATCATGAGGCGAAACCTTAAAAGCAACCTGGAAAGCTCTCGCATCAAAGCCATTACCTCACCGCAAACCATTTTGGAGAGCAGAAAATTGGTCGGTGAGATTTACATGGATGAAAAGGTGGAAAATTACATAGTGGATCTGGTTTTTGCCACGCGTTTTCCACAGAAATATCCGGAACTCTCCAATCTCCGTCCACTTATTTCGCACGGCAGTTCACCCAGAGCTACCATCGCCCTGGGAAGAGCGGCCAAAGCACTGGCCTTTATTAAGCGCAGGGGCTATGTGGTGCCGGACGATGTGCGGAATGTAGCCCGGGATGTGCTAAGGCACCGCATCGGTTTGTCTTATGAGGCCGAGGTAGATGATGTGCGCGTAGAGGATGTAGTCGATGCCATTTTGAAAAAAATCGAAATCCCTTAATTCATCAAAAAATAATGCATTTTGCTGCACTTAAGGAGCTTTTAAGGAAATAGAAACCGGATGAAAAACACGAGAATTGTGACGCTTTTTTTTGTCCTCCTTTTCGGAGTACAGGAGGTTGTTACAGCCCGGGATACCCTTCTCATTCCTGGGGTTTACCAGGGTTTTCTCGATGATATTTACCCCTTTAAGCTGAAGTTGGACCACAGTGTAGAAGGTGACCTTGAGGGCTTTGTTTACTTTCCGCTCACCGGGGACAGCCTGGAGGTGGACGTAGATGACCTTGGTGGCAGATTGATACTCACGGAATTCGATGACAAACTCACGCAAGTTGGGTACTATCTGGTAGAGGAATCTCGAGGTGTCTGGACGGGGAACTGGCAAAACCAGGATGGTACGACCGTAAAAAGTGTTCATTTTTCAAAAAAAAGAGGCGAAGGGGAGGACGAATGGGCCTATGCATCAGCCCACAAATGGTACGAGGGCTATTCTTTTAGCCGGAACGGCTACAGTGGATTGATTTTTTTACTGAGACAGGCGGGCTATTCGGTCAGTGGGGTTTTGCACTTTGAAGAATTTGACCAACCAATTATCCTAAGAGGAGATTGCAATGAAAGACCGGGATGCGAGTCCATTATTTTTTCCGGTGAATCCGGTGACCGCCATATCTTCATCGAATTGCACCGGGACAGTTTGCAACCCATAATGGGTCTTCAGCCCTATTTTGACCAGACCGTCAAACTCCACAAAATCCAACAAATGCCCGCCACCGCTATTTACTCCTTTAACCAGCATTTTGTCTTCGATGCTGTAATTCCCGATATTGATGAACTCCTCACCGCCGCACTTACTGAAAAGGTAGCTCAATGGCAATTGAAGGCTTCTGTGGATTTCTCGAAGGATGCTCAGCCGAATAAAATGGATGTGGTCAACCGCCTAAGCACCAGAAATTATGTTTGGACCCAGATCATTCACAGCGACTCTGACTATATCAGTGGATTTCTGGAATGGATACAGGGGGACAGCAGCAGGGCCATATCCTCCTTTTTACTCGATCTGAGAAAACAAAGAGTTTACTGGGATACAGAGATTTTTAATGGAGGTGAGGAAGTGGCTGTTTTTTCAAAGCTAACAGATTGTTTGGAATCATTTGAATCGGGGGCTTTGGCTGTCAGTCCCGGCGGATTGAAGTACATCAGCAGACTGGATAAGGATCGTGGCCGAACTTTTTGCTTTATTGAAAAGTCGGGGATTTCCTCCGAGGTGAAGAGAAATCTGAGGCGTTTTATGAATGAAAACAGGATAAAAAGGGTGGTCAATGAGCAGTGAGCAAAAAAAGGAGATACTTAGGGAGGTCCGAAAGATAGAGATAAAAGCCAGACGGATTACCGACCAGTTTTTTGCCGGGGAGTATCGCTCGGCATTTAAGGGAACCGGACTTTCTTTTGCAGAGGTCAGACCCTACCAGTACGGGGATGAAGTGCGGAATATCGACTGGAAAGTCACGGCCAGAACAGGTAATCCCTATATCAAGGTTTTTGAAGAAGAGAGGGAGGCTTCTGTAATCATCGTGCTAGACAGCAGTGCGTCCATGTTTTACGGTAGTGGGCAAAAAGACAAGTACAGATACGGAGTCGAGCTGGCGGCCACCATCGCGTATTCCGCCATTTCAGCCAATGATATGGTGGGCCTTGTGGTCTTCAATGCGGGCGGTCATCAACTTATCCCACCGGGAAAGGGAAGGCCTCAGTTGTTTAAAATGATCTCAAAAATGGTGGAAGCAGGCAAACCGGAAGCCGGGACTACTCCGCTTGCTGAGGTGCTGGAGAAACTGGCGGGAATGCGTCTCAGATCCAATGTGTGTTTTATCATTTCTGACTTTCAGACCACTAATTACCAAAAACCGCTCAAACTTTTGGGACTCAAATACGACCTCACGGGCATGTACATTCAGGATCCCGCTGAAAGCAAACTCCCGTTGAAGGGAAAAATTTTTGCAAGAGATCTGGAGACGGGTACACCCCTAATAATCGACAGCCGCGGGAAAGATGGACCGGGACTTAATCTCAACGACGCTATGGTGGATATGCACCAGAATATTTTTAATTCTGCAGGTGCAGGTTTTTTGCGCTTCAATACGAATGCATCTTTCGTGCCTGTGCTACTTCAGTTCTACAAAAGGAGGATGCGATAATTGAGCAATGATTGAAAAAGTATAAAAGGGGTGAAAACCTGGATTAATCGAATGTTAAAACTGCTTTTGCCAAAAGTTGTAAATAGGTTCTGGATCAGAACCGGATCTGTATTGCAATGCCTTGTGCTAATTATTTTTGCTGTATCCACAGCACAGACTCAGGAATTGCAGGTCCAGGTGGAACAAGACACCGTGGTCATCGGCTCGCCTTTGCAGGTTGACTACATTCTGGAAATGGGAGCGGAGCCGGATTGGCTTCATTGGAACAGGGACGATGCCGATTTGCGGCCTGAGACGGAGTTGCGGGATTGGTCAGAGGAAAAGGAAAACGGCAGGTACATTTTAAAGGCTGAATATGTGATTTTTGACACCGGTCTGGTTTCCCTGCCCTTGGTATTTGCAGAGGTGGGTTTGGTTGAAACGTCTGATACGTTTTTCTCACCTCCCTTTGAAGTGCTGGTTTTGCCACCGACCGACTTTAGACCCGAGTTAATGCCCATCCGCCCGATAATTGAAGAGGACGAAATTCTCTCCTGGCCCTATTGGTTAGCCGGAGCCATCATACTGGCCGCTGTACTGCTGATTCTTTTTATGAAAAAGCGTCAAAGTGTAAGTGATGCCGGAGCAAAAGCTGAGCACGAGGTGGATGAAAGCAATCCTGAAGAGCTGGCACTGGCAGAGCTGGAGAAACTACACCGGGAAAAACTGATCGAAAATGACGAGATCAACACCTTCCATACGCGCCTGAGTTATGTATTTCGAAAGTGGCTACAGGACCGCTATGGCATTCAGGCACTGGAACAAACAGGTGCTGAGGTAGCAGAAAGTCTCAGAAGGTTGGATTTGGAGGAGCAAAAAATCCGGGAATGGGAAAAAATGCTGGCCACCATCGATGGGGTGAAATACGCCAAAGGGAGGCCGGAGCCTGATTTTCACAAAAATGCCTTCCGGACCGTCCGGCAATTTATTCTGGACCAAATGGAACGGGACGCAGAAAAAAAGGAGGGTGAAGGATGATAGACTGGCAACTACTCTCTTTTCAGTACCCGTGGTTGTTACTGCTGATTCCGGTTTGGATTCTGGGGCTGTGGTATTTGAGAAAAAAAGGCCCCAAAACAGATGACCTGAGGTTTTCTTTTCCACTTCATCCCGGCCTGGGTAAAGGTGAGAATAAACTCATTACTGCGTTGTTCAAATTGCGCAACTGGTGTTTTCACCTTGCTATTATTGCGCTCATCCTCGCACTGGCACAACCCGGAAGTTGGGAGACAGAAACCGTGGCCGAGGGTGAGGGAATTGACATTATGATCGCCCTCGACCTTTCGAGTTCCATGTTGGCTCAGGATTTCCAGCCCGACCGACTGGAGGTGAGTAAAAAACTCATGCAGGAATTCGTTGAAAATCGGATGGTTGATCGCATTGGCCTGGTGGGTTTCGCCGGAGAGAGTTTTACCAAGAGTCCACTGACCACCGACCACAATCACCTGATACAGCTAATCGGCGAATTTGAGTTGGGGTTGATAAGGGACGGAACAGCCATAGGAATGGGACTTGCGACCGCTCTTTCCAGATTGCAGGGTACAGAAACAGGCAGTGGGGTGGTCATATTGCTCACGGACGGGGTCAACAACACCGGTTACATTGATCCACTCACTGCCGCACAAATTGCGGTAGAAATGGAAATCCGTGTTTACACCATTGGGGTTGGATCACATGGAGTAGCCCGGGCACCGGTGGATCGGCGACGTGACGGAAGTCTGGTTTTTGGGAATGTGCGGGTCGAGATAGATGAAGAATTGCTCAAAGAAATTTCAGCCATGACCGGGGGAGAATACTTCCGTGCTGATGACGAGGAAGCCCTTCAGGATATTTACCACATCATTGATGAGATGGAAAAAACGGAGATTCGCATCGAAAATGTCTATCACTTTTCATCCCAGTACCGCTATCCTCTTGCAGTGGCCATTTCGCTGCTGCTGCTCTATATATTGCCTCCGGTGGTTTTTCGGACTTTCCCTTGATGTTTTAACCTCTTCAGTAAATCCCTAAAAAGCGTATTGGCACAAAGGTTTTTCCCTCCCCAGAAAGCACCTTCATTTTTTGTCTGAATCTGGTGACCCGTGAAAAGTGCAGGTTTTTGGAGTAGACTCATAAATGGGGTTTTGGACCTAGTCCTGTGGAGAAATTGTTACATTTGGGGTTGAATCACTGGCCAGGATTGTGGAAAAATCGGATGCAGAATCGGCCCACTGTATTTTTTTCAACAAATAACGCTCGCAAAAAGGACCATGGAGGCTTTCCACCGGATTTGGAAAAAATGGCGTAATCTGCTTGTTTACGGTTTTATTTTGGGAATGTTGATCATATCCCTCCGGTTGCTCAGGTGGAAGTACATGATTGCCGACCAATCTCTGGAGATTTTCATCGGGATTGTCGCTCTTTTTTTCATGGGATTGGGGGTGTGGATTGCCATGCAATTGGTCAAAACCAAATCAAAAGATTCCGCGAATACTGAGTCCGTACCAGACCAGGAGCTTTTGTCTATCGATGAAATAGCCCTGAAAAAATTGCAGCTTACGAAAAGGGAAAAGGAAGTTTTGGGCCTGATAGTGAAGGGTTACAGCAATTTGGAAATAGCGGAAGCACTTCACCTGTCTGTGAGTACCATAAAAACCCATGTTTCTAACCTGTACAGCAAATTGGACGTCAAAAGGCGCGGTCAGGCCATTGACAAAGCGAGAAAACTGAGGATAGTTAAGTGAATATACAATTGGTACTTTGGTACGAAATTCAGCGAAAAACCGGATTTGGTACTTTAGTATGAACCACATTTTGATCCTCGTCCCCACATTTGCAGCAGCCATTTTATCATTGAAAATTTGCAGGCATTTGATCGATGGTCATGCAGAAATTGGCCGGCCTGCATTATAACAGGAAAAAATATTAATTATATGAAGAAAAATGTAATTCTCTTTGGTGCAATTTTGGCTGCACTCCACAGCATCCTCGGTTATATAATGGTGGGCATGATGTACAGTGACCCTGAGTTCAAAAGCTATGATTTGCTGGGATACATCGTCCTTCTGGTCATGTATTCGCTGATTTTTTTCGGGATAAGAAATTACCGGAACAAAGAGCTCGATGGGCAAATATCCTTTGGTCACGCCTTTAAAACCGGTATTTTTATCACCCTTTTTGCCGGTACAGTTTATGTGATTCTTTGGGTGTTTATCTATTACCTGATCATTCCCGATTTCATGGATGTCTTTACTCAGCATGTGTTGTACCAGACCACGACTGAGGAAGAACTTTTGGCTAAAAAAGAGGAGATGGAGCAATTCAGTAAACTGTACGAAAATCCCATATGGGTGATATTGCTGACATATGCCGAGGTCATTCCCACCGGTTTGGTGGTGACACTGGTCAGTTCGTTGATTCTGCGGAAGAAGAAACCCGCCAGTCCCGCCAATTGATGGAAAAAGGGATTTAGAGGGGCATTTCCATTGAATTTGGCCAAAAGTGAGTAGTTTTGACGCTGGTTCATCCACCAAAATCTATCCGTTGGGCCCTGTAATGGGTTTCACAAAAGGATGTAGAAGTTCCGGTAATTCGAACCATTTTTGCCTGAAAATGCAGCTTCATGTACTACTTTTCCTCCGTAGAGCCCATTTACTACCTGCTACCCATAATTGGTTTGATAGTGGGCTTGTTAGGTACCATGCTCGGTGGGGGAGGTGGCTTTGTGTTCTTGCCGATACTCACGCTGCTTATCGGCACACCGGCTCAAACTGCTGTGATTACTTCACTGGTTGCGGCGCTTCCCATCTGCATGGTGGGAGCGGGTGGCCATTTTAGAAAAGGCAATGTGGACGTTCGGCTTGGAATGCTGTTCTCCATTTTTGGGATCCTGGGGGCTTTTCTCGGGGCTGCCATCGCTGGTTGGATCACTCCGACCCAGTTAAAAATGGCATTCGGAATTTACGCCCTTCTGATGGCGGTCAATATTTACTTTGACACACTGAACAAAAAACGGGCTGAACTGGCCAATGTGGCATCCGGCAGCCCATCATCCCGGCCCCGGTTTGCGCTGGGAGCGATTTTTGGCTCACTGGCGGGACTGATCACCGGGACTTTTGGAACCAGTGGAACCGCGCCAGTGCTAGCAGGGCTTTTCTCCATGCGATTGGGCCTCAAGATCGTAATTGGCACCTCGCTTATGATCGTTTTGGTAAACACCTTTTTCGCAGTGGGTGCCCACTTTCTGATCGCCCAAATCGACCTTACCCTGGTGATATTCCTCACTTCAGGTTCCGCCATTGGGGCCGTCATAGGACCACTTCTGTTGAGCAACTCCAGCCGGGTCAACAAGTCTGAAAATAGCATCAGGTACGGTTACGCAGCTGTGATGGCGATTATTGGGGTTTTGATGTTAATTGGGTGAGTAAACACCATTAAATTGCCTAAGTTTCGCAATTCTTTTAGGCCTAAAAAATCCCTATTAATCCTACTCAAATGACCTATTAAAAATTATTGAGCAATGTTTTGTTGAATAATTAGAACCGCAATGCCTGACTTGTTTTCAGATAATGACCCTAAGGCCCATATCACCATATTCTACTTTCTACTGGATTCCCCTATATTGGTTTTTTTAGAGAATCTTCAGTTGGAAATTACCCTCAGGGTTTTAAAAGAGGATGCACCGAATCACAGCAATTCCAATCCACCGGCACCTTCCGCGCCCTCGTCTCCTTCAAACCACTTCAGTTCGATTTCGAGGCTGTGTTGAAGGCCTTTGCTCTTTTTGGTCTCTTCCTCAACCTGGATTTCCAGTATCAGATTACCCGGGATTTCTAATTGAATATCGTCCTGACCGGACTTGAGGTGGATGCTTCCCTGGTCCAATTTATCTGCTATCGTCCGGAGCATTTGGGTGACCTCATTGCGGGGTAGTCTCTCCTCACTTTTGAACAACTTTACTTCCTTGCCCATAGTTAAAAATTTTCAGGGTTAATGATGCAAATAAAACGGTGCGGATGGGGGTAAGGTTGTGGGGGCTTTCGATGTTATTTTGATATGATGCTTGATTTGTGGAGTAAGAGCTTAATGTTCCCATAGTCTAATCCGCAGGTTTCTTATGAATTATTTTTTCGACCTCGATGTAGCCGTTGTTCTATCTATTTCCTGGAATTGTAAATACTGGAGGATATTTTTAGCTGGCGGATACAATTTGTTCGTTAGTTCAATTACGGACGGCCGTGCATATCTACAGATAATATTGCGCCCTTTGCGAGAAACTTAAATCCCAGCCATAGAATTACCCCGAAATCCTCAAACATACAGGGGAGTTGGAATTCTCGCTAAAACAAAATTGTCAATTGTCAATTAAATCCTCAGTGGATTACTTACCGTTTCCGGGGTTTTGTTCAAGGGAGGTGAGAGATTCCTCAATTTGCTTAATGATCTTTTTTTTTGGAGAATCGAGGAAGTCCAACAGGTGGTTCATGCTCGAGAGGATGATGACATTGTCGGGACATTCGTAGTTCTGTACCACCGCCTGATAACCCGACACCAAAATGGTCGATTTCCCAAAGGCGAGTTCGAGTTCGCGCATATAGGCATCTAGCTTAATTTTTGTCTGCGCCTCATTTACCATGGTGAAAATAAAGTCAGGCCGGTGCACTCGGTAGGCGTCCTGCACATCCGGGATGCTGATATTGGGTCCCAGGTTGATGACCCTGAATCCTCTAGACAGCAGCAAATAGTGAATGAAGAGAAAACTGAGCTCCTGCGTCTCACCCTCGGGCATGTAGATGATAAATTTCTTGTTGGATGCATAAGTGTCAGGTGCAATCCGGTCAATGGCTCCTATGAGTTTTTGCCGAATCATCATGGTGATGAAATTCTCGTGAGCAGGTTGAATAGAGCCGGCTATCCAAAGCACACCAATTTTGTCGAGCAGTGGAAACAGCAATTCCCTGGTGGTGGCCTCCATCCCTTTTTCAGCAATGCTCTTATCGACGATGCGATTGAACTTGACCTCATCTAAATCGACCATTGCCAGGGTGATGGAGTCTATCAGATTGTCCTTGTTCTTGCCCTTAGAAGCGGTGATTTTGGCTACCTGCCTGTCAATTTCCGTCTGAGACATGGCCGCGATCTTGGAAATCTTAAAGCCATTTTTGTTGAGTAGGACGATATTCATCAGGAACCTCAGGTCTTCATCGTCGTAGTATCTTATGTTGGTAGGGGTTCTGGCAGGTTCAATCAAGCCGTAGCGCTTCTCCCACATCCGTATGGTGTGGGTTTTGATGCCAGTGAGCTTTTCAAGATCACTAATCGAATAGACTGCCATAAAATTTGACCTTGGTTCGGTTTAATAAGTTCATGATCGAAAACAATAAATTGTTCAATATGTTTTCAAGGCATCCGTTTAACCATTTATCCCCGACCGGCTTCATCAGACACTGAATTTTTGGCCAAAAGGGGTATCTCGGCCCCCGCTAAAGGGTCATGCCGGGGCAGATTAACACTACAAAGGGTTGATTAGATGAAAATAGGCATAGTTTGTTATCCAACTTACGGAGGAAGTGGTGTGGTTGCCACAGAACTGGGCATAAACCTGGCCGAAAAAGGTCACAATGTACATTTTATCACATATAGACGACCGGCGCGGTTGAGTGGTTTCAGAAAAAACATTTTTTACCACGAGGTGAACCCCATTGATTACCCCTTGTTTGATTACTCTCCCTACGACTCTGCTCTGGCCAGCAAGCTGGTGGATGTGGTCATGTATGAAAAACTGGAACTGCTGCACGTTCACTATGCTATTCCCCACGCCACAGTGGCCTACCTTGCAAAAATGATCCTGCGCTCTAAAAACATCCACATTCCCATCATCACCACCCTGCACGGTACCGATATCACGCTGGTGGGCAAGGACCCCTCTTTTGCCCCGGTGGTGGAATTTGGAATCAATGAGTCCGATGGCGTGACGGCTGTTTCTCGAAATTTGCGGGACGACACCCTAAAGCAATTTTCTATAAATGATGACATTGAGGTCATCCCCAACTTTATCGACCTGAAGCGCTTCAATCGACACGACAAAGAACACTTTCGCAAGGCCATCACTCCCAATGGCGAGTTCCTGATAACCCACACATCCAATTTCAGAAAAGTCAAGCGCGTCGATGATGTGATGCGTATATTCCACGGCATCTCCAAAAAATATCCCTCCAAGCTCCTGCTGGTGGGCGATGGACCCGAGAGGCGAAATTTGGAAACACTGAGCAGGGAACTGGACCTCGGCCACGATGTCATTTTCCTCGGTAAGCAGGATGCCATCGAAGAGCTGCTGGCCGTGTCCGATTTGTTTTTGATACCGTCACAGAGTGAGAGTTTTGGATTGGCAGCACTGGAAGCCCTCGCTTGCGGAGTCCCCGTTATCGCCTCCAATACCGGTGGCTTGCCCGAGGTAGTAAAAGAGGGCCATTCCGGGTTTTTGTGTGAAGTAGGGGACGTAGAAAGCATGGTAACTGCCGCCAACTCACTTTTGGAAAACCCGGATAAACTCGCCGAATTCAGAGAAAACGCCCGTACCCAGGCCGCCAATTACGACATCTCCAGAATCGTCCCCATCTACGAAGCCTTTTATTGCCAGGTGGTCAATCGGTTTGGGAAAATCCATAAGGTGGAAGGGTGAGAATGAAGGGTGGTTTTCTTTGTGGGATATCATCTCTGGTGTTTCCGAAAGGAAGGAAATCCGGCGAATATTTGAGAGGGAATAGGCAACCCCGGGTTAAATTGGGCCGAAAACACCCTTATATGGTACAGTCCCTGGTTAAGAGATACTATCCAGGGAGTAAGGGATATAGCAGAACATAGCACCCCCCTTATGGATGCAAAATACAGACAATTTTTCCCCCTGGCCCTGATGTGCTACGAGTTAGTGGTTGAAAATTTCACACACAATCCCACCCACAATTAAATGCATGCACAATAAGCAAACCGGACCAGGAAACCATGAATCAGTACTACAAGGGCCTTCTAAATTGACGCTTTGAAGGAAAAAAGGAATAGAATTGTCACTGAATATTGAAAAAATGTCTATATTTGCTGTATAAACCCATTTAGCAGGGTATAACCTTTGATCTACGGGGAATTTTAATGCAGGAGCCAGAAAACAGATTTACAGTAAAAGCAACGGCAAAGGATTCTGAGGTCCGCATAATTGCTAAATCACTATTTCACCGGAATGCGCTTCAAACTGCATTGAACTTCCCTTACAATACCAGAGTCAAAAATCACTTGAAAAAACTGGATGGAGTGAAATGGACCCGTACCCACAGGTCTTTTTATATAAGGGATACGCTTGAAAACAGGAGGAGATTGATCAACCATTGCAGGGGGTTCGTCTGGGTAGATATGTTGGGGTTAAAGCCGTTTTCACCGGAAAGTAAAAGGGGATCCCACAAAAATTCCACTTTCAATCATAGCCGTCATCAGGAATTGGATGGGAAAACCATCATCCTGGTAAATAAGATGGTGGAATATATGGAACAATGTCGATACAGTTCTTCTACGATCAATACCTACCGGAGCATGGTAGTGAGATTTTTAACGAGTCTTGAGGATCAGGAATGGGATCGGATTAAATCACGTGATATTGAAAAATACAGCTACCAAGAATTTATCTTAAAAGGCAAAGCCAGATCGACTCAAAATCAGTTTATCAATGCCATAAAGATATTTTACGCATTGCATTCCAATGCAGAACTGAACCTAAAAGATATACGAAGGCCGAGGAAAGTTAGAAAACTACCCGAAGTATTGACAAAAGAGGAAGTAGCCAGAATATTGAAATGCACCAGGAACAAAAAACACCAAACGCTATTGGCTCTGATTTACAGTTCAGGATTGCGAGTAGGGGAGGCATTGAAATTGAAATGGACTGACATAAGGCAAGGGGAGAAACTGATCTACATCCGATCAGGAAAAGGACAAAAAGATAGAAGGGTGCCCTTGTCAGATACACTTGTTGATCTTTTGGAAAAATATGCTGTAGCATACAGAACCGTGGATTATATTTTCGAGGGTCAAAAAGGAGGGCCTTACTCCTCAAGAAGTGCTCAAATGGTGTTGAAGAGATCAGCTAAAGCAGCCGGTATCGACCAAAATGTTACCCTGCACACTCTCAGACACAGCTACGCAACACACCTTTTAGAATCTGGGGTTGGATTGCGCTACATTCAAGAAATTTTGGGCCATTCAAACCCCAAAACTACTATGTTATATACTCATATTAGTGGAAAGCGACTCCAAAAGGTTCGCAGCCCATTAGAGGACTTCGATATATGAATCAATCAGTAAACAACTGCGTATTTACTCCTAAATGGACGCAAATACGTAATAAATATTCGGATATGAACAAGTTAGGCAACATGCTAAAAGAGCCAACGCACATTCAAGCACATTTGGTTTTTG
>REEO01000052.1 GCA_007695035.1 Saprospirales bacterium
TCATGGATTAAGACTGATTAAAACGGTCTGATATTAAATATCGGTTTTGGTAAATTCCCCCCCAATGCGAATTGGGGGGGAATTTTTTTATATGGATACCCCATCGATAATTTCGCCCTAAACATTTTTACATTGGCACAAATCCTGGATTAACTAAACCATTAACCCCTTTATTTGCGTTAATAGATAAAATCGATTTATGAAAACATCCCTGTATTTTGGTTTCGCCCTTTTTATCCTCGCTAGCCTATTTAGTGCATGTAATAAAGACGATGACGGAGATATTCAGCTAGGCACTCTGGAAATCTATTTTGAGCCTGTCTATGGAGAATCAGGGCAATTAATAGGTAGAACCACCAATTTTGAATATCCGACCGGCGAGTTTATCCGCTTTATAGTATCTGATATGTATTTAGGTCCTTTGACCCTGAGAGGTGGAATGGAGGATTATGAAATAAGCGATATTGAGTATATTAATCTCAGTGAACCTGAAATGGACAGCGAGACCAATCTCACAGATAAGTATTTGGTCTTTGAAAATGTACCCACTGGCGTTTATTCCTCATTAGAATTTGGAATTGGTGTACCTGAAGAACTAAATGCCATGGCTCCTTCGGACTTTTCTGCCGGGCATCCTCTTAGGCGCGAGAGCCATTTTTGGCCGCCCTGGAACAGCTTTATTTTCAGTAAGATAGAGGGACGACTTGATGTGGACAACGATGGTTCGTTTGGGCTTAATTTCGTCTATCACGCCGGATTGGATGAACTTTACAGGACACTCCAGTTCGAAGGGGATATTGTCATTGACCCCGGGCAAGTTACCAGACTGGTGTTTACTGTAGATCATGAAAAGCTCTTTGTTAATGATGCGGATGTTTTCCTTGACATTCAAGCCAATCCGATCGATCATTCGGCAGGAGATCTCGCCTATATGCATTTCATTGCTGATAATTACGCCGATGCTATTACCTTGAGAATTTTGACCGATTGACACAATGATTTGAAAATGCGATACACCATCATTGGCATTGTTATTTTTTCTGGGGTTCTCATACTTTCAGCTTGCAGGGATGACGACCATAATATTTCTTCTGATCATGGTGATCTATCGCATATTGCATTTGATCCCCAACCCTATGATCTTGAAATCCCACCCGGCTGGCCTCAAATGGAGATCCCTGAGGACAATCCACTTACCTACGATGGTGTGCAGTTGGGTCGTAGGTTATTTTTTGATCCTGTACTCTCCGTAGATAGCAGTGTTTCTTGTGCCACTTGCCATATTCCCGAAAAAGGTTTTTCAGATAATAATCCCGTCGCTATAGGAGTCGGTGGCGCCTTGGGAGATCGAAAAACCATGACCTTGCTCAATGTAGGGTTTAACAACAATGGTCTCTTATGGGACGGACGTGTTCAAACTTTAGAAGAACAATCTCTCCATCCCATTCAGGACCCCAGGGAGATGAATGCCAGTTTGGATGAGGTTATAAATCGCTTACAAAATAATTCTGACTATCAGAAGCGCTTTCGAAAGGCCTTTGGGATTAACCATACAGAGGAAATTAACAGTGATCTATTGGCCAAGGCTCTCGCTCAGTTTCAGCGCATCATTGTCGCAGGCGGGAATTCCATTTTTGAGCGCGCCATGAGAGGTGAAATAGCTTTTTCAGATGCGCAGTGGAATGGCTTTGAGTATTTTTTCGATGCCAATCTGCTCACACTCGATGCCGAATGCGCTCACTGTCATATGAGCCCTCTCTTTACCATCAATGAATACCTCAACAACGGAATCACCGAGGTTGAAAGGCTCGTAGATCATCCAGACATTGGTAGAGGGGCTGTGACTGGCAGGCTGAGTGATTATGGGAAATTCCGGACGAATACACTGTATAATTGGGAACTAAGGAACCACTTCATGCACGATGGTCGATTTGAGACCATGGATGATGTATTGGATCACTATATCAGCGGTGGGCATCGTCCTTCAGATCCCGACGAAGACAATGTGGACCTCTTAATTTATCCGCTCAACGTGTCTGAAACCGAGCGTTATGAACTTATGGAGTTTTTAAAGACCCTTACAGACACCACATTCCTGGACAATCCCGATCTTCAGAATCCCTTTGAATAGGCAAAAAGGCTCGTTTCTTTATTGGATAAATTCCCATGCGGAACGGTAGGAACCGTTTTTTTCAATGTAGTGCAGCAGGGTCTCATAAAATTCATCCCCGGCCAGGGTGGCTGAGTCTCCTACCAGAATCAATTTCTTTTTGGCTCTGGTCATGGCTACATTCATTCTACGATAATCCCGTAAAAAACCGATTTGCTGCTCCTCATTGGATCGCACCAGTGTGATATAGACTATATCCCTTTCCTGTCCCTGAAAACTGTCGATAGTTGCTACGGTTACCGGGAAAGCCGGACTGTCTTCCTCCATCTCTTCAGTGATAAATTGCACCTGAGCAGAGTAGGGGGAGATTATAGACATTTGCGGAGCATCCACATATTCTGCGTGGAGAAGTGGCTCTAAATGCTCTCTGATTATGAGGTATTCATCTTTGTTGTGATAGCTTTTGGTCTCCGGATTCTGTTTTTCAAAAAATCCACAGCCCGCTGTATCAATAAATTCAATTGCCTCCCTGGCCTCTTTGTCGGTTGAAATTTGGT
Organism: Saprospirales bacterium; assembly: GCA_007695035.1. GTDB lineage: Bacteria > Bacteroidota > Bacteroidia > Chitinophagales > Saprospiraceae > PWJY01. The sequence goes on from REEO01000052.1 coordinate 2,668, forward strand.
GGTTTGCCACACTTTCATGGGCCTTGAGTTTTCCCCTGTAAAACCACTCATTTGATAAACCCATTATGATATTATTCATCCGGTATTGAGTGTTTAGCAAATAAAGCCTTGGAAATTTGCTTATTGCCAGATCCAAAAGGGTTTTACCAAATTCCGTTTTCTCCGCTTCACGGGATTTAACAGTGGGGGGGAGTTGCCAGGGGTCTCCTGCCAAAATTATTTTTTGGGCTTTTAACATCGCGATCCAACAAGCTCCCTGAAGCGCCTGAGCAGCCTCATCTATGACGCAGTAATTGAATTCAATACCCTCCATCCAATGGTTGTTTGCGCCACTCAAAGTGCTGCATATAACCTCAGCCCGTTCGAGTACATCCGCAACCAATCTGTTTTCCAACTCCCTGGCCCACTTTTTTAAATTACGTGCTTCCGCGAAAAGTCTTCGCCGTTCTTCTCTTTGCTGCGGTCCGTAACTTCGCTTGTATTTTTTGGCTTGTCTGAAGCACTCCTCAGCCTCAAGATGTATTTTTTTTAGTTGCCTGGCTTCGTTCTTTGAAAAAACCTGAGACTCCAGGCTGCAGTCCAGGACCTCCTGGTCAATACGCGAAAGGTGACCCATTCTCACCACTTTGAGACCCTCGCGATACAGTTGTGAGGCAATCCAATCTGTAGCAGCATTGGAGGGAGCGCAAACCAAAACCTTATTTTTCCGCTGTACAAGATTAATGATGAGGTGCTTGAGTGTAGTTGTTTTTCCGGTGCCCGGAGGTCCGTGAATTACAGAGATGTCTTCCGCATTTATGCCCGCTTCCACTGCTTCAATTTGGGAGGGATTGAGGGTTTCGGTTTGAGTGGCTTTTTCGCGTTTTCTTATTTCCTCCGGTTGACTATTCCCATAAAATGTCCAAACCAATTTCTTCGCCGGGTGATTAGATTTCAGGTGCAAAAGTTTTTCCATTGCAGATCTCATCTGATCATAGGTTTTTTCATCGTGAACCTGATCCACTCCTATACCTCCCTCAAATAACCAGTCGGGCAAGAACTCCTCGTGAAGTATAACTTTCATCTTGCCACGGTGGAGGTAGTGAATAATTCCCCTGGTCTCGTGAGTGACTTCCCCTTTTTTTAAGCGGAATACCCGCACCGGCTGGCCACTTTGGAAGTGGTCCTTCGTTTGTTTTTCCACATTTTTTCCAGCGGTAATAAAAGGCAATTCCCCCAAAGTAAACCCGCCGTCCTCAATATCTACAGGATACCAGCAGTACCCCTGTTTTTTTCGTTCGTGTACCAGATCATCTGTTAGTACGGCTATAGCCATTTTTTCCTGGTGACTCCGCTCCATTTCCAGGCCCTCTAACCAGTTTTCTATGTATTGCGAGGGCGTTGAATATTCCATAACCTGTATTGAGTGGATGGTAGTTGACGTATTAAGTTAAAACGCCCCCTCGGGTAGAAGGGGGCGCTGAAAAGTTTTGTAAAAATAAGATGTCGCTACATTCTATTTCACTTCGCGAATCTCATTGGCTCTCTTCTTTATCACCTTTACCACTTCGGGATCGAGCAGTGTGGAGGTGTCTCCGAGATTAGAAGTATCCCCTTCAGCTATTTTCCTTAAAATTCTCCGCATGATTTTTCCCGACCGGGTTTTGGGTAATCCCGGTACAAACTGCACCACCTCGGGCTTGGCAATTTTGCCGATTTGTTCAACCACCGACCGAATGATATCCGATCGCAGGGAATCGGGATCGTCAATTTGCTCCTTCAGGATTACATAGGCGTAAATGGCCTGTCCCTTTATCTCATGTGGGAAACCAACCACTGCGGATTCCGCCACTTTTGAATTGGTGTTGATGGCACTTTCAATCTCGGCTGTTCCAAATCGATGGCCTGAGACATTGATCACATCGTCCACCCTTCCAATCACGCGGTAAAGGCCGTTTTTGTCCCTTTTAGCTCCATCGCCGCTGAAATAGTAACCCTTGAATTGCGAAAAGTAGGTGATTTTGCACCGATTGTGATCTCCGTAAATGGTCCTGAGAATGGACGGCCATGGGAATTTAATCGCCAGGTAACCCTCCTTTTCATTTTCGGTTATTTCTTTTCCATCCTGATCCAGCAATACGGGTTGTATTCCGGGAAGGGGCAATCCCGCGTGGCTCGGTTTCATGGGACTGTGCTTTCCCAATCCACTTACTACGATTCCACCGGTTTCAGTCTGCCACCAGGTATCTACTATGGGGCATTTACTCTTTCCGACCACTTTGTAGTACCAATTCCACGCCTCTTCGTTAATGGGCTCTCCCACTGTCCCAAGTATTTTAAGGGAATCCAGGCTGAAACTCAAGACGTGGTCATCTCCATGGGCCATTAGTGCTCTTATCGCAGTTGGTGCCGTATAAAATTGATTGACTCCGTGTTTATCGCATATCTGCCAGAACCTGCCCGGGCTTGGATAGGTCGGAATGCCTTCAAACATCATGGTGGTGGCTCCATTTAGCAATGGCCCGTAGATAATATAACTGTGTCCTGTGATCCAACCGATATCTGCCGTACACCAATATATGTCAGACTCCTGATGCTGGAAGACATTCATAAAGGAGTAACCGGCGTAAACCATGTATCCCCCGCAGGTGTGAAGTACACCTTTTGGTTTCCCGGTTGAGCCGGAGGTGTAAAGGATGAAAAGGGGGTCCTCTGAGTCCATAGGTTCGGCAGGGCAGTGGTTATCGACTTTCTCCATCTCGTCGTGCAGCCAAAGATCGCGACCCTCTTCCATGTTTACATCCCAATTGGTGCGTTCAGATACGATGACTTTCTTCACCGACTTGCATTTTTTCAATGCCTCATCGACAATTCTTTTAACGGGAATCTCTTTTGTCCCCCTGAACAATCCATCGCTGGTAAGGACAAACTTTGCGCTGGCATCATTTATACGGTCAGCAAGGGCGCTTGCACTAAATCCCGCGAAGACCACCGAGTGAATAGCACCGATTCTGGCACATGCCAGTGTAGCGATAGCGAGGTCCGGAATCATAGGCATATAGAGGGCCACCCGGTCTCCCTTTTTGGCCCCGTGCAGTTTGAGTACATTGGCGTATTTACAAACCTGATGGTGCAGCTCTCTGTACGTCAGACGGACGACCCTCTCTTTCGGATCATTCGGCTCCCAGATGATGGCCAGTTTATTGCCGCGCTCCTTGAGATGCCTATCGAGGCAGTTTTCAGTGATATTCAATTGGCCGTTTAAAAACCACTTCACCTTTGGTTCCTCGAAATTCCATTCGAGTACCCGGTCCCATTTCTTCCTCCATTGGTAATTGTTGGCCACATCCCCCCAAAACCCCTCCGGGTCATTCACGCTTTTTTCGTATTCTTTTTGATATCTCTCATAAGAATCAATTCTGAAATCCATATGCCTCGGTTTTATAAGTTATTAAGTCATGCCCATTAGCAGGGTAATTGAGTCAGTTGAATCTGCTAATGTATAAAAAATCGTGCAGTGTTGAGATATAGCGGAAAAATTTAGTTTTTTTTCTCAGCTGAAAATTGATCTCGCTCCTCGCTGAGTTGGTTCCATCAGTGAAAACTTCTTAGAGAAGGAAGGCTTTTTGATCGACATTAAGGCTGAAATCAGGGGCTTTTTAAAGGATTGAAAAATACCAGTGGATAGACCTGGTGTTTTTTATTAGCCAAAAAAATAGCTACATTTACGGCAAATTTTGAAAGCTTAAATTATGGCTATTTCACTGAGTTCTTCCAATGTGGGAAATCTGAAACGAAGGGTTGACAATTACAAAGAGGTATTGAAAAATACGGAGGTGTACAGAGAACTCTGGAAAGACAGTTTTAAGGAACAGCTCATTAGCAACCTGACGGACCTGATAAAAGAGTGTGAATTGACTGCCAAGGTGGAGGTCATGGAGCAAATGGAAAATCTGGAGGCCATTATCTTTACCCTGGGTGAAACCAAAAGCGGCATGTACCAAAGGGTCAGTGATTCCATCCAGCGACACCTCATCAAACACAATGGATCTCTAATCTATCAGCAGTTGTTCAATGGAAAAATCCTGGTGTTGGTGCAGTACCCTTATATTGAAGGTTATGGAAAGCCCAGACAGCCGCATACCATTTCTGTTTATCGTCCCGATGAAATCAAGCCGGCCTTTGTTGCGCGGCATCTGGAGACCTTTTTTACGGAGATTACCAATTGGGAGGATTTCGTAAATGATGAACCTCAGAAACGCATTGGATTTGATCTGAATTTTGGTCAGGCTGGGAAACCACCTCAATAATAAACATCGCTGAATAATGGATACTAAAGAAAAAATAGTGGCCAATTGGTTGCCGCGTTATACCGGAATGCCCCTGGAAGAGTTTGAGAAGTACATTCTGCTTGTCAATTTTAGCAACTATGTGGAAATGTTTGCCGAGCGGTACAATGTCAAAATGTACCGCAAAAACATGAGTTGCGCCAGCGCGGAGGGCATTACCATAATAAATTTTGGAATGGGTAGCGCCAATGCTGCAACCATTATGGACCTGCTCGTTGCCATTGAACCAAAAGCCGTCCTTTTCCTCGGTAAATGCGGTGGACTCAAAAGAAAAAATGACATTGGAGACTTGCTTTTACCCATTGCCGCCGTGCGAGGTGAGGGTGCCTCAGATGATTACTTCCCACCCGAGGTGCCTGCATTGCCGGCTTTTGCCCTTCAAAAAGCAATTTCCACTACCATAAGGGATTACAATCTCGACTACTGGACAGGTACGGTATATACAACCAACAGACGCGTTTGGGAACACGACCTTGAGTTTAAAGACTACCTTAGGGAAATACGCTGTATGGGGATTGACATGGAGACTGCCACGCTTTTTTCTGTCGGATTTTTCAATAAAATACCCACGGGTGCGCTTTTGCTGGTCTCAGATATACCCATGATCCCCGAAGGAGTAAAAACCGACCAAAGCGATGAAAAAGTCACCACAAATTTCCTTCACAATCAACTCGACATCGGGATTGATTCACTAAAACAGTTGATCAACAACTCTCTTACAGTTAGACATCTCAGGTTCTAAATCTCAGAAATCCCTTCCTGAATTTTATTCCTCTATATCTTTACATAAATCGTGGGTGTATTGCAAACAGGCTATCATTAGTTTTTTGGTTCCTCATCAGATGCTCCTGCAAATGTTTTTCCGCTGGTTTCTAGCCTAACGATTTATCTCTCGAATACTTTGTTCACCTTTTCCCACTGTACCCCCGGTGTTTATTTGAGTGCATTTGATTGATGAGACTATGCATGGTATGATTTTTTGGAAAAACCATTAAAGATTTAAATCATTGAAAAACAGAACTATAGGTCCTTTTTGTTGCCTTTTCTAAAAAATAATCGCCATCTCCGGTTACCTTTTATCCCTTTAGTGTAATAAGTAAGTACAGTTCCATTAAGGGACGATTTGTGCAGGCTTCAAAGGAAGTCATTATTGACTATGTGGCACCGGGATTTTTTAATGAATTTCCCGGTTTTGGCGCAAAATGGAATTAGATAATGAGTTGATCCCATTGGACTTTAAAAGTCCGAAACCAAATCAGGTCCTGCCAGATAAAATTGTTATGGACGCGACTATCCCATCAGGCCATCCCCTCCCCGGCCCTGGGATAGTCTTTTTTTTATACAATCCTACAAATACTTCATTATTAGAAATGCTGGTGTTGCTGAACTTGGGGCACCTGATTTTCAGTGTAAAATCAATTAAAAGTGGTTTGGGAATCCCTTTCCTTCTTATGGCTGGTAATATTGCCCCTTGAGGTAATTATTACTTCCATACTCGCCATACAAAGAAACTTAGCAACAGAATGAGTAAACCAAATCCCACAAGTGGAATCCATGGGGTGCCCTGTTTTTGTGGCAGTGCTTCCACCCCGCTTTGGATGAGTACAAATCCACCCCAATAAAAAGGCGGGTATTTTTGGGCCATTTCCCTTTGAGCCTCTGCAAATGCCTCCCTGGTAGTTTTACCTGAGAACCAGTGCGAGTAGAATGTGGTCATAAGTTCCCGGCTGGTCTGGTCAGGAACTTTCCACAAGCTAATGATCAGTTGATCCACACCTGCTATTTTAAAGGCTCTTTGCAATCCCTGTACACCGTCTGTTCTGCTGAGGTCACCAAGTCCGGTTTCGCATGCAGACAATACTGCGAGATTGCTGCCGGAGAGGTCGAGGTTGGCTATCTCAAAAGCTGTGAGAATACCATCTTCTTTATCGAGTGGATTGTATCCGTTTATCCAACTGTAATTACCACCGGCCAATATCAGACCGGAACGAAAAAGGGGATCATTAAAGGAACTTTCATCCTCCTCGGGATTGAATTCAGATTGTTGATCAGGGAAGAAAAAACCGTGAGTTGCAAGGTGAATAATTGATGGACTGTTCCCACATATCGATTTGAAAGCAGATTCTGTGGCATATTTCCCTATTAGTAGGTTGGAACTACCGGACTCGAGTTTTTTATTGATTGCCTCCACTTCCTTGCGGGTATCTGGCAGGGATTCCCAAAAGCTGCTCAATTCCCCTCTTGACACCGCTGATCTGAACTCATTGTAAGCAAAGAATTGTTCGGCTTGTTCTTCTTCATGTGAATCACCAAATGTTCCCTCTAGACCGTATTCAATGCCCCCTGCTAACCAGGCTGACTTTTCCGGCGGAATCATCATCGATTCCATCAAATCCGCAGTACTCCACAGTTGTATCAGGTCGTGTCTTTCACTTAGAAATCTACCTTCCGGGGTGATCAAAGCATTAAAATTGATCATGGACAACAGCCCGGAGGTGGAGTAAAAAATGGTAGATTTTTCTGCCAATTTCTCCTCCAAATCTGAAAAGATGAGTTCGTACAAACCACTTTGCGGTGAGGCATACAGCGAATTGATGAAATCCTCCTCGCTTTGGTGTTCCTGTCGAGCCAATTTCTCTTGGAGTTCTGACTCATTAAAAAGCTTGACAATTTTGGGGGCTTCGTGCTCTCTCGATATCATTGCTGCACCATACACCACTTTTTGGTAGTCGAGTATGCGCCTGCCGATGTTGGAATAGATAAATTCAATGGCCACTTCTCCGGGACCAAGTCTATCGCGGATTTCCTCCCAGTGGACCTGATTCATAAAGTCTTCAAATGCGACTGACGCATTTATTAGAGAAGTTTCCATTTTCCCGGCCACAGCGATAAGACTGTCCAGGTTTTTATCGCGTAGCTCCGTGGGTTTGGTATATTCCGATGCAATGCGACTTCTCAGTGAATTCCATTCATTAAATTGGTTTCTCAGCTCATCATCTTTCGAGTTGTTTATGCGCTGGAACAGGTTGGACATCCGCTTTGTAGCCAGACCTCTGTTGTTTAGTGTATTTTGATACAAGACCTTATTGATCTCCTCATCCTGAAATTCTGACTTAAATCCCAGTGTAAATAAATCATCAAAAATCACTTGTAGTCGTTGGAGCTCGTGCAGCACGTCTCTGTCTGAGCCAAGCGCTATAACATCTCTTACAAACGATTCCATATGGGTATTGGTCTGGAGAAAGTAATCCCTGGCTTTATCCATGTGGCCATAGTTTTCATAAAGTAGTCCCAGGGACCGCAATATGGTTCCGTAAGTGGGATTATCCTTGCCCATTGATTGGTCTATGATGTCCAATGCCTGGTAGAGGTGTTCCGCGGCCAGTTGGTTTTTATTCAGATTGAGATAAACAAATCCCATTTTTTTCAATCTCAGTGCGTAGTGAATGTGATCCTCTCCATATATTTCTTTACTCAGCTTTTTTGCGTGCTTGAGAAGAGGTAGAGATTTTTCGGGTGCCAACTGCACATAGATATAAACACTGGCTTTGTTGGTCAATATGGTGGAATAATTGGCGCTGTTTTGTTGCTGATTCTCTTCTAAAAGTCGCAGTGATTTATTGTAGTATTCTAGTGCTTTTTCGGGCTCATTCATTTTTTTGTAGGCCCCGGCAATTCCATTTAAGGGCTTGAAGTTTTCCAGGTGGTCTTCTCCAAAGAACTTCCGGTTTAATTCCAGCGATTTATTGAAATAGCGCCGGGCATCCTCTGTGAAACCCAAATCCAAAAGCAAGGAACCCAGGCTATTCAGGCTTGAAATGCTCACAGGGTGCCCTACTCCAAATTCCTTTTCAATTAATTGCAGACATTCGCGGTGCAACATATAGGCATTTTCAAAATGCCCTAAATTTTTGTAAAGGTTGCCCAGTCTGGTTTTAATGGATACCCGGATTCTCGGTATGCCATCCTCCAGATTTTCATATATTGCATGTGCTGTAATTAATTGGTTTAGAGACAGAAGGGTTTCTCCCAGCCTTCGGTGGAGATCTGCTATATTACTGAGTAAAAGAGCATACTCGCGGTGTTCCTCACCGTAGTTGCTCCGTATATTCTCCAAAGCAAGATAGAGGTTCTCTTTAGCTTTATCTAGCTCATTGTTACTTTGATAAAAAAGTGCCAGGTTGTTCAATCGACTTCCGTAACTCGAGTGTTCCTCTCCCAGTGTCTCCCTGGTTTGGACTACTGCTCTCTTCAAATAAACGTAGGCCTTTTCCTGGTCTCCAAGCCTGCGGTAAAGTACTCCCATTGTGCTCAGACTCATCCCGTAAAGTGAGTCCTTTTCTCCAAAATTGGATTGAATGAATTCCTTGTATTCTTTATTGTGCTTAAGTGCGGTGGCATAGTCGTCGGAGTAAAAGGCCTGTTTCACTTTGTTGTAAAGTTCCTTTGCTTCAGCTCTGGTTAAACTGTCTGTTGCAGGATCGGTTTGGCCTACTGCTGTTTGCTGACAGACAAACAATGCCCCTAAAAGCCATATGATTGGCAAAGCCCTGATTCCCATTTACCGTATTTTACCCATAAAGGTATTAATTTCCAGTAAAATAGGCAAATTGATAAGCATGTAGGGATTATCGGGTAAGTTTATTCTTTTTCTGTGGCTGTGTTTTAGGCCATTTCCGATCCTCATTGCTGCCTCTTCTGTATAACTATTCTTTATTCAGTCTCTGAATTTTGATGGTGACATTTATAGGGACTTTTATCCATCCTTATATTCAAGCTTAAGCATCAGACAAAAGTCAGTGTCTGAATCGCCACTTTTACCATAATCAGGTTTAAAGCAAGAAACTGCATTTCTGCAGTTTTTTAAGGCGTGCCCAAAAAAATTTAAAAAAAGTGCAGGGGGATGGTTACTTTTTCGTGATATTTTGTAATATAGAGAGTGAAATGCCATAAGAAAACTTTGAGATAAACAGTATTCCGTTTTCCTCTTCAGGAGATCCATATTCTTTCAGTTATTGTGGACACTTTAGAATGGACTGTTTTGACAAGTGCCCGAATATGTAGATATTTGTGCCGTTGATAGTTTTGGTAGATTCTGGCCTTTTTTTCACAGACCACAACCTTAGCGGATAGGTTTAATTCATTCATAGCGAATTTGACAGATGGACTTTGACAAAGATTTTGATGTAGAGAAATTTGATAGGTATTATTCGGGAGAAATGACCGGTGATGAGCGCCTGGAAATGGAAAAGGAACTATCCTCCGACCCTCTGATGCGCGAAAACTACAAGACTTTCATAGAAACAATGGATGCCCTGGCCCATGAATCTTTGAAGAAAAAGATTGCCGCCAATCCCGAATTTCGTGCTGCCATCCAAAAGGGTTTGCAAAAGCAGAATGACCATAGCAAGTTCAATAAACTGGCTCTTTTGGGATTGTTGACGTTACTGGTAGCTGGTCTATCCATATTCGCATATTTTTTATTCTTTCAACCCAACCTTCAATCCCCGGATGAACAAAAAATTCAGCAGCAGGAAATAGCCACCCTGAGTATGGACCGGGATCAGCGTAATACAATGGTCAGGTATTTTATTGAGAATGCTGTTTTGCCTGACTCACGCCTGAGAGGTATGGAATCAGAAACAAGCCGTGGAGAAATTTCAGTTGAGTTAGCCGAATGCCGGGATCTGTTGCTTGAAACACATTATAAAAGGGCGATGGATTGTATTGATGACCTGGCCACCCAAAATGATGAATCCAGATGGCTCTTTGCACTTGCCCTTTTTGGAAACAATGATCTGGAAGAGGCACTGGAGAGAATGGAAGGTATAAAATCCGACCGAACAAGCCGGTTTTTCTCATATGCAAACTATTTCCTGGACTCCATTTACACCAATTGACAATCATTTTTCTTCCTAAGCGCCATACAGTTTAAAATTGGTCATCTATGTCATGCTTTGGCCATTCCTTTATGCCTCGCCATCAGATTTTCTGTGTAATCTCCAATTTCGATTTCCTGAAACACCCAAAACCTGAAAAGTCTATCATTTTAGACTACATTCAATGAGAACTAATGCACGGAATCAATAAGGGTAAACTTTCTATAAAAGTTACAGATTGTTACCGCCCTTTTCAATAGTCAGGCTATATTGGCCTTTTCAAACAGCCATAGTCTGCTTTTTTGTGGAATCCAATGGTCTTCACAACCGAGCGTGTTTTATAAATATGTCATCAAATAAGGAAATACTAAAGGGTGTTATTGACGGCGACAGCCAAATAATAAGCCGGTTGCTAAAGCAACTCATGTATTCCGTTGGCAATTCCCTTAAAAACAGTGGATTGAACGAGGAAGATATTGAAGAGGCTGTAATGGATGCTATGGTCATATTCATCAAAAAAGTAAAAAGCGGGGTGTTCAAAGACCAGGGAATCCCTGTGATGTCATATCTGACCAAAGTAGCCAGATACCGCGGACAGTACTACTACAGGAAAAAAGCCGCAAATCTCGAATTCCCATCTGATGCAATAGATAAGTGGAAAAAAGAGGAGGAATTTACACCGGAGACCTGGGACCTTGTAAAGAGGGGACTTGAGGAACTACCCGCTTCGCAAAGACGTCTTCTGGAGCTGACCTATATTGAGGGATACCGAGACAAAGAAATAATAGAAGCAGGCCTCTCTGAATACTCTACCATTTCCTCATTAAAATCCCAGAGGTACAAGGCTCTACGAAACCTCAGCAAGATTGTTCAGAGGGCCACAAAAGGTATTAGAGAAAATGTAAGAGATAAAAAATAAACCAGTTTATTTTTTCCCGCAACTCTTTTGTGGCCTCCTGCTCACTTATTTTAGTGTCTTATGTATGTCCACTAATGACCTTCTAACTTAAGAAGGTCAAAATTAGCTTTCAATGCAATTCATACATTCGGGCTTTCGTTTTTCAGCCCCGACTCATGATAAAATTGGCACTTTGGAGCCTAAGGTTAATTAATCCGGCAATTTTAAAGACGCTGCATAGTTTATAATTCTGACTGGTTAAGGAGGTAACTTAATTTAGGGAGTCAGTATTTAGTTGCCACGACATTTTTGCATACTTTTGTAGTCGCTAAAAAACAGCTGAATAATGATTGAAAGTGGAATGAGAAGCAGATACAAAGCACTGCGTGTTACTTTTCTCGCAATGGTGAGTTGTGTCGCATTAACATTCGGTGCAAATGCTCAGCTCGATCGGTTAGATACCCTTTCTTTTGGTGATTTTTCATCAATCGAAGAGGTTGAAATCGGTGGTATCACCATCACCGGAGCTGAGTATTCCGATCACAATGCCATACTGGGCGTTACCGGATTGCAGGTGGGCCAACAAATACGCATTCCGGGCAGGGCAATCACCAACGCTATTGAAAAGCTCTGGGATCTCAACTTATTTACTGATATTTCTGTAGTACAAACCCAGAGAGTGGGTGAGGTGGTTTTCCTCGAAATCCAGTTGAAGGAGATGCCGAGGTTCAGCAGACATTCCTATCAGGGGGTCAGGCGCTCATACCACGATGATATGAATGATAAGGTATCCAGGCATTTGCGAAGGGGAAGCATCGTAACAGACAACGCGCTTAAAAATGTGGAACGAGACCTACTTAAATTTTTGAGGGAAAAAGGTTATCTGGATGCGGAATTGGAGATCGTAAAAAAAGAAGATGACCGAATGTCCAATGCCGTTGAGCTTCAGTTTGTAGTGGATTTGCAAGAAAAGGTGAGAATTCGGAACATTAACTTTGAGGGCAATGAGGTGGTGCGTGATAGAAGGTTGAGAAGGGAGATGGATGACACTAAAGAAAGACGGCGACTATTTGCACGTTCCAGATTTGACAGAGAGCTCTATCAGGAAGACCTGAAAAGTGTTATTAGATATTACAGGACTCTCGGCTACAGCGATGCCACAATTGTGGAAGACTCAATCTGGCGCGATGACGGGGGAATGCTAAATATATTGGTTGCCATCGATGAGGGTAACAAGTACTTCATAAGAGACATCACCTGGTCCGGTAATACTTTGTATGACGACAGAACCTTGTCTTCTGTTCTCGGAATCAATAGAGGTGATCCCTATAATCCCGAACTCATGGACAGGCGGCTCAACTTTTCAATGGATGGCCGGGATGTCAATTCACTCTATATGGATGATGGATATCTGTTTTTCAATGTGACTCCCATTGAGGTGGCGATTGAAAACGATTCCATAGATTTTGAAATGCGGATTTTTGAAGGCCCGCAGGCCAGTATCGACCGGGTGGTAATCCGGGGAAATGACAGAACGCATGAGCACGTGGTTCGCCGTGAGCTCAGGACAAGACCGGGACGCATTTTCAGTCGCTCTGACATCATTCGATCCCAGCGAGAAATAATCAATCTCGGTTATTTTGACGGAGAAAACATGGATATTCAGACGCCGGTCAATCCTCAGCGATACACTGTTGATATTGAATACGACCTTCAGGAAAGACCATCAGATCAGGTGGAACTCTCAGCAGGTTGGGGAGGTTTTAGCGGACTTATTGGTACGGTTGGTGTCCAATTTAACAATTTTTCCGTGCGCAACCTTTTCAATGGAAGCGCCTGGCGACCATTGCCTCAAGGAGATGGACAGAGGCTGTCTCTCAGGGCCCAGACAAATGGCCGTTTTTTCCAATCCTACAACCTCAGTTTTACAGAGCCATGGCTTGGAGGTAAAAAACCGACTTCTTTCTCCGTAGGCGGTTACTATACAAAGTTCACCAGTTTATTCAGTAGGCAGCAAGCGGCAGGTTCCAGAGGTTCACTTGCCATTGCGCGTGGCTTCGTGGGAATCGGAACCCGCTTGAGTTGGCCGGATGACAACTTCGTATTCAACTCGAGAATTAACATTGAAAACATTCGATTGAATGATTACGGATCATTCTTTTCCTTTGAGGGTAGACCGGTTGACTTTGGTAGTTACAACAACTTCTCGCTCAACCTAACCCTTGCCCGAACCTCAATCAGCGACCCCATTTTCCCCCGCTCTGGTTCAAGGTTATCACTCAGCCTCCAGATTACTCCGCCATATTCACTATTTAAAAGTGGTAGATTTTGGGAGCTTAGTCCTGATGAAAGAAAGGCTCTCATCGACAGAGAAAACGATGGCAGAGATGTGCCGCTCAATAAGCAGCAAGAACTAGAACTTGTTGAAAGACAAGAGTTGGCTGATAGGTTCAAATTTTTGGAATACCACAAATGGAGAATTGACTTCGAGTGGTTTACTCCCATTGTGGGTGATTTGATTTTCAGGACTTCCGCAAAAATGGGATACCTGGGTTATTTTAGCAGTACAGTTGGCCTCTCACCCTTTGAGCGCTTTGAACTTGGTGGTGACGGTCTAAACAATCAACAAACCGGTATCACCGGTAAAGACATTATCAGGTTGAGGGGTTATGAGGTGAACGACATCCGGCGAAATTTGGTGGATGACGCCTCTATTTTCAATAAGTTTGAAATGGAACTCAGATACCCGATTTCCACTAACCCCAGTTCGACCATTTATGTGCTTGGATTCCTGGAGGGTGGTAATGCATGGAACAGTTTCAGCGATTACAATCCCTTCGATCTGAGAAGGTCTGCAGGAGTTGGACTGAGGGTGTTTTTGCCAATGTTCGGGCTTCTTGGGTTTGACTACGGATTTGGATTCGACAAACCTAATTTGCGCGGATCGTCATGGTCAGAATATGGTACATTCAGCTTGATCCTCGGATTTGAACCTGATTAATTGCCCTCACGCTTTGCAGTTTCGAGGTTTTGAGCTGCACTTAAAAATGTTATTGAATTATTAAAGAGCAATTTAATTGTTATAAGTCCTTATGACAACAAACGGATGCCCCTGGAAGAATTGCTTGAGGTTTCATGGCGGATTCTATCCCATCATTGGATTATTTGATTTCCAGCCTTTTGGTTTTAGGCCATAATTGATGAGTCCACTCCAAAAATTCATTTCTATTCCGAATGGCTGCAAAATCCAACATCTTCGTTATCACATAAAATCTTTCCTCAACGTAGCTATGGCTATGCCTGCGCAATATTTCACGCGATTCCTCGATCTTGAATTTTTCGCTCATTCTCATGACGAAAGGGTTTTTGGAGTGGACTCATTGATGGAAACTTATTCCTCCTCTTCTGCAAGGGAATCAAAGTCGATTATTTCTGTCTCGCGCAAGAAGCAATACCACTTGATCACTTTTTTTATGTCTCCTGAAGAAACGCGATCGGGGTCGTAGTCCGGTACTGCTTCCTCAAAAATGGTGCGTTGATCGTCCGTGCTGATTTTATCAGATACAGTAGTTTCTTCCCTCTGGTCTATTTGGTGCAATATCTTTAAAATATCGGGAATGGGGGTGGCATCTGTCATAGTGTAAATAGAGACACCTGCCAGAGGAGTGAATTGATGTTTTCTCAGGGAGCAAAATTTGCGCTTCCCGTCCACGGGATTTTCCACTATCAATCCATTTGGCCGGTTGGCAACCATCTTAAAGAGTCCCGGCATACCGGAAACTGAGATTAGGTCTTCAAAATTTACTTTTTTCATCTTGTATTTTTTAATAACGCCGTTTGGCAAATTAATAGTTATGAATTTGTTTTTCTACCACTTTTCACCCCCTCACTATAATGTTTTATTCTTTATAAGAATTGTCTTCCCTCTTGAGTCGATTATTTCTCCACAGCTTTTTTTGATCAAATCTCCTTAGAAAAAATGTACTGGAGCTGCATTATTAGGCTTGGCGGCTTAATAATCCAGCAATTCCCGGAGTTTTTTCGGAAAGCGCTCTACGGGTAAAAATTGTTTCTCCAATTGCGCAGCAAAAGGGACCGGCGTATCCATACTCCCTATTCTACAGACGGGAGCGTCCAGTTTTTCAAACAATTCTTCACCTATCCAGGAGGCTATTTCTCCCCCTATTCCACCAAATTTAGTATCCTCGTGCAAAATGACGACCTTGCCTGTTTTACTAACTGTCTCTTTTATGGCATCGTAGTCGAGTGGGACCAGCGTGCGGAGGTCCAAAACATCTCCCTGAATTCCCATTTCCTCCAATTGCTCCAAAGCCCAGTGAACCCCGCTTCCGTAAGTAATAACCGAAACCTGATCTCCTGTGGTGTGTAATCGCGCTTTGCCCTCGGGGATGGTGTAATAGCCAATTGGGACATTCCCGCTGATTTTTCGGTAGAGGGCCTTGTGCTCGAAAAACATGACCGGATTGGGATTTTCAAAGGCAGTGAGCAGGAGGCCTTTGGCGTCTTCCGGGGTTGAGGGATAATAGACCCTTAGTCCGGCAGTATGGGTAAACCAGGCTTCGTTGCTCTGCGAGTGAAACGGCCCGGCACCTGTTCCAGCACCGGTTGGCATTCGCACCACTATATCTGCGGCCTGTCCCCACCGGTAATGGGATTTAGCAATGTTGTTGGCCAACTGGGTCATTCCGCAACTGACGAAATCGGCGAACTGCATCTCAATCATGCTTTTGAAACCCTTGATCGACAACCCCAATCCAATTCCCAGAATAGCGCTCTCGCAGAGCGGGGTATTTCTAACGCGGCCCTGGCCATATTTTTCCATGAGTCCGGAAGTTATCTTAAATACTCCTCCGTAGTCCGCTATGTCCTGTCCCATTAATATAAGCTCGTCGTGGCGCTCCATACCAGACTGCATTGCATCTGCCAGAGCATCAATAAACCGCATTTCCTTTTTTTCATCACCGGTTTCAGATGAAGTCATTGGAAAAGGCGCGTACACATCTGCCAGTTCGGATTCGGCTCCGGAGTCTGGTTCCGGCTCTTCAAAGGCTTTTGCAACCTCGCCTTTGATAAATTCTTTCAGCTCCTTTTTCCGGTCTTCAATCTGCGATTCTTCCAGCAGTTTTTCTTCGAGGAGGAAGTTTTCAAAATTGGAGATGGGGTCCCGTTTTTCCCATTTGTCAAAGAGCTCTGAAGGTACGTATTTGGTGCCGGACGCCTCCTCGTGCCCGCGCATTCTGAATGTCATGCATTCCACCAGCACGGGTCTTGGGTTTTTCCGTATGTCATCGGCGAGGGAGTGAATGGTGTCATAAACTTCCAAGATGTTGTTTCCATCGATTACAAAACCATCCATACCGTACCCTTTGGCCCGGTCAGCGAGTTGTTCGCATTTGTACTGTTCGGTATGAGGTGTGGAGAGACCGTATCCGTTGTTTTCAATGACAAAAATGACGGGCAGGTCCCAAACGGAGGCCACATTCATGGCTTCGTGGAATTCCCCTTCACTGGTACCCCCTTCCCCGGTAAAGGCCAATGCTAGTTTTTGCTCCTTTTTGAGCTTGTGAGCCAGCGCCACTCCACCTGCTACAGACAGTTGAGGTCCGAGGTGACTGATCATGCCCACTATGTGGTGTTCATTGGTACCAAAGTGGAATGACCGGTCCCTTCCCTTTGAAAAACCTGTTGCTTTTCCCTGCCATTGCGCAACCAGCTTTTTAAGTGGTACATCCCTCGACGTAAATACTCCGAGATTTCGATGCATACTGAAAATGTACTCATCCGGTTCGATTGCCATTGTAGCTCCTACCGAAATTGCCTCCTGGCCTATGCCGCTGAACCACTTGCTAATCTTTCCCTGCCGGAGTAAGAGTAGCATCCTGTTCTCGATCATCCTGGGGAAAAGCATCCCCTCGTACAGTTCCAGCAACTTTTTTTGGCTCAGTCCTTTGATGTCGTAAGCTATCTTGCGATCTACAGTTTCCTTCATATATAATTCTATACTTTTTCCCGCTTAGCGTCATTGGCCGTTTGCGGGGCCATTTCAGCTTGCAAATATAAGCCTCTGTAATAGATATAGCAGCTTCTGCTTTATTTATCGCAAATCGATCCATGTCTTACCTCTCAAAAACAGCTCTGAATATGTCCGGGCTTTTTAATGGTGTCATGCCATCCAAATGTATGGTGTAGTAATCGACCATATGATTGAATAATTGCCTCCTTGTTTCTATATCGGTGATGCTTTTTTGAACTGGTATTGGTTCTTTTTTTAAGGCATTTAGTTTCTTGAGAACAAGCGTTTGCTCCTCGTTGAGAAATTGGTTATGTGGGGGGGGTGAGGAGTGAGCAACGCCCTCCCTAAGGTCGAGAAATCCTGAATCCACCCGGTTGAATTCCGGAGAAATACCCAGGTGGGATGCGAGATTGAGCATGAATAGGATCGGAAGGTCGGGATTGACAACATCCTCGGCTTCCAGGCTGCATATAGTTTCTCGCACGAATTCAAACAGTTCCGTTTGTGATTCACGGTTTTTGATGGTTTTTTTGAGGAGCTCAGCGATGAATTGGGAGATGGCTATTCTCGTGATGTCTTCAAATACCCTCATCATGGGAATAGCTGGTCTCGCTTCTTTGAGTCTGTGCATATTACTGCTGTCCTTGTAATACAAAACGGCTTCTAGAAGTGAGGGGGGTTGAAAAAGGGAGGCCGACATGCGGGACCTGGTTTTTCTCACTCCTCCTGCAATGATGGTGAGCATCCCCATTTCCCTGGTCAAAATATCGCAGATAATGCTCGTATCGCGGTATTTTACAGTTCGGATTACTATGGATTCGGTTTTGAGGAGCATCTCAGCATTTTTCTTTTAAGCAGATCGAAAGGCTGGTAGAATTAAATTGCTGCCTCCTCATCCTCAATTTTGGGTTGGGGATATTTTTCTCTGGTTCGCATGGACTCCATTTGACGTTCCAATACCAAGTCGGCCAGGCCCGTAGCAATGTCTCTTTCCCCGGAACTTTCCAGCAACCTCCGGATTTTTTCTTCTGATACATCCATTCGGTAGAGGGAACTCAGCAACAAGTCCTGATCCTGCTCCAGCATTTCGGCAATTGATTCGGTTAATTTTTGGAGCAGCTCACCATCTTTTTCTTCTGAATGTTTATCTATCAGCCTGGTGAGGTTATTGACTTGCGTGGGCTTGCTTGCGTCCATGGCAAAGAAAATTTAAGGATGCTTATGTGCAAAATAACTATACCTTGTTTCGAATACCGATAAAATCCAGTATTTCATCCAGGTGTTTTCTCTCGTTGGAGAGTCTGGGCACTTTGTTTTGGCCACCCATTTTACCCTTGGACTCCATCCACTTGTGAAAAGAGCCGGAGGGGGCGATATCTAACTGAAGTCTTTTCAGGGCCAAATCGTGTGAGCGCTTGGCATCGTAATCAGAATTGAGTTCCCGCAATTTGAGATCCAGAAAATTGGCAAATTCATTGGGATTGGGGGCTTTTCCGGCGAATTCTACTACCCACTGGTGAGCCCCCTTTTTGCCTTTTTCCAGAAAAATCGGCGCTACGGTATAATCTACCAGTTCGAGACCAAATTTTTTGCAACTCAGGGCAATCGCCTTGTCGGTATTTCCAATCATCACTTCTTCCCCAAAAGCATTGATAAATTGTTTGGTGCGACCCGCTACGGTAATGCGGTAGGGATCGGTGGAAAGAAAGGTGATTACGTCTCCGGGCATATATCTCCAAAGTCCACCATTGGAACTGATGATAATGCTATAATTCTCTCCGGGTTTTACCCCTTCCAGCGGGACCGTATTTTCAAGGTCCGGTTGATCGGCCTTCATAGGGGCAAACTCGTAGTAGATTCCATTGTCAACAAGTAAGTACATTCCCTTTTCGGAAAAATCTCCCTGGGCTGCAAAAAATCCCTCCGAGGCGTTGTAAACTTCCTGAAAGATAAAATCGCCTGAAGGGAAAAACTCCCTGAATTGTTGTAAGTATGGATCAAACCCCACACCACCGTGGGCGTATGCTTTTGCATTGGGCCAGACTTCCTCCATATTTGATTTACCCGTCAATTCAAGAATCCGGTCGAAAAGTACGATGGTCCAGGTGGGTACGCCTCCGAAAAAACTGACATCTTCATCTTTGGCAACATGAGCTATTCGCTCAATTTTTTCCTCCCAATCTTCCAGCAGGGCTGTGGGGATATCGGGCGTGAAAACAATTCTGGCCAAAAAGGGCATGTGGTGTAACATGACAGCGGAAATATCTCCTATACGAGTTTGTCTCGAATGAGGGTACTTTTCTAAATTCCCGCCCATTATTAAATTCTTCCGCTTAAAAATGTCGATGCACGGATTGTGGTGATATAAAAAACTGAGTACATCAGTAGAACCCTTGTTATGGCACCTTTTGAGGTTTTCCTTTGGGACCGGGATATACTTGCTTCTTCCACCCGTAGTGCCTGAGGACTTGGAAAACCAATTGACTACTCCCCTCCAGAGTACATCTGGTTTGCCCTTCATCATGTCTTCAATATGAGGTCGCAGGTTTTCGTATTCATTGACCGGCATTCGAGAGGAAAAATCGCATGGTGATTTGAGCGTCTTAAATTGGTATTTTTTGCCAAAAACAGTGGACCGGGCCGAATCGGTAATATACTTAAACCAGTACTGTTGGCGCTCATGCGGGTTTTGCAGCGCATACTCCAGTTTCCGATAGTTGTGGTCGAGAATTTTCTTAACACCAAAATTGAGCAGTCCCCTCATTTGGATCTTCGTTGATTGTCAGGATAAAGGTAAGGTATTTTATAGAATTCGTTTAAACCTATTCGGGAATTTTACCCTATTGTTGGTTGCGGACTGATTTTCACAAACTACATGAATACAAACCCACTTTTGTTTAGTGTATTATAGCCTAATTGACTGGGTTGCTATAAAATTTGGGCGATGCTTGAGCTACAGAGGATTATTTAATCGAAAATGTGTTGTTGGTTGAAAAGTCTGAGTGAGTATTATTCGTAGTAGGTCTTTTCGTAATTCCGTTCCAGCATTTCCATTACCATTTCCCACATATCTTCGTAGGGTATAATCTCGACTTCTGAGGACCTGCTGGAGAGTTCTGCCTGGCGGGACTTTAGTTTCCACAGATCCTTGCTTGTATATGATTTGACCCGCTTTGGGTGGAAACCGTATTTCCCCACCTTCACCATCATTCGAATGATGCAGTTGGATCGAAATGTGTTGTTTTCTTTAAGGTAGCGCTGCCTGTACTGAGTCAATGCATCCATTCGATCGATGTATCTGCCATAGTTATGACGCGCAAGGAAAAAGAGCAACTGGACCAAAAGAATGGTCACGTTACGACCGGTTTTATCCTTTTGATAGAGGGGTACCTGGTTGAGAAATTTGTTTAGCCTGAAGTTGTTTTTTCTGTCCTTTACACCTTCAGGGTCCCGTAATGCAGATAAAAACTCCAGATAGGCTTCCAGGGTTCTCCATATTTCAAACAATCCGGATTTTAGGTCATCGATTTCCCTGTCGTTGAAAGTAGATTCTTTTATCTTTTGAGCAGCCACGTATTCTCGCTTGTGGATATAAAACAATGCCTTGAAATATCGGATTACAAACCAATTGTGTTGATTCACCTTGGTAAGCTCCTCTATATCGTTAGCAATGCCTATTGCACTATCTAGCATTTTTGCATTGAAAAAGGCTATCATTTTCAATCTGTTGAGACTAAAAACAATGGGCTTATGAGTGTAGTTTTTTTCTAAGAGATACCCAATGGATTGGCTGGTCATGGATATAATTTCTTCATTTCTGTTGTCCAAAAAATAGTATTCCGCATGCGCATTGCAATAGTAGTAGAGAAACTTCGAAGATGCTTCAGGGCCGTAATGAGCATCCAACTCTTTACTTATTTCAACCCAGCGGCTTCGCAGTTCTGATTCTGAAATTTTCGAGCGCCCGTAGTCCTTGTGAAAGACAAGGTGGTAAGCGTCCATTGCATTATTCTCAGCCTGCAGCTTTTCAAAGCTTACTTTTTGAATGTCGTCATACTTACGGTATCTGGCTTTATTGATCTCCAGAGTGCCAAAGTGGTATTTTAGATCCGTGGTGAGTAAATAGGTCAGTTCAGTGAGTTCGTATTTTTGCGTGTATTCCAATAAGCCCTCCGCCAACCAAATCCCTGTTTTTCTGGCAGATTTAGCCAATAGAAGTTTGATCTGCGCGTATTGCTGATGGCTGTTGATTACGGCCTGGGGATA
>REEO01000066.1 GCA_007695035.1 Saprospirales bacterium
CTTCCTGAGCGTTGACAAGGCTCATGCTGAATACTGCGAGAGCAGAAACAAGTAGTAATCTTTTCATAATGTAAATTTTTTGATAAGTTAATATATGTAGCAAAGTTAAAAAAAAATATATATTTCTGGCACAATTATTAGAAAAAATTGCTTGATTTATATCAAATATTTAATATTGACGCCCCAAGCTGATAGATCTCAATATAAATATGGGCTAATCATTGGTGCAGAGTTTGATTCCGGACATGAGAAAACTGACCGACCAATTACAGTCTGAATAGATTGCTGACAGCTGTTGACAAAATCGGGAATAATCACTTCGTGCCAGTCCTAATTTGCACTGAAGAAAGGGTTGGTGTTTTTATAATCTATAAAAGCGGGAAGAGGCTTATAAGCCAAATAATTTCAGAAATTGCCTGATAATCAGAAGCCAAATTCAATTCCCAGACCGAGAGATGAGAATCTAAGGGATTCGTCGTCAAAGAAATCAATTTCTGTTGACCAATAGGAGGCATGTATTGTAAATGCCCCGACATTGTATCCGACTTTGGGGCGGTAGTGAAATCCACCATCATTAATTTCGTCCAGGGCCATCGCGTAACCCACATCGCCACCGACAAAAAGCTCATCCAAAATATAGAACCGCGCAGATCCGGTCATGGTGAAAAACCGGAAATTATCAAAATTTAAAGTAACCAAATCCTCAGTAAACTCGCGTCCGAAAAAATGATGATATCCAATACCCGGACCCACAGACACCGGACCGACTTCCCAAAACTTGTACACATCCACTCCAAAACCATATTCGGTAAAAGCCGCCGCAGTAACTTCATCCTGGTCTCCAAGGGAATAGGAACCGTTGAGGCTGAGCTTAATGCCGTCCTGTGCAGTAGCTATACAGAAGCCAAAAACTGTAAAAGCAGCGAGAAGTATCATCTTTTTCATAGATCTAGATTGTAAAGTTTACAATATATGAGCAAAGTTAAACAGTTTGCTCAACTATCCAAGTAGTCAAGGGATAATTTGCGGGAGGAGAGTTGGAGAAGCTGTTATTTAGACAGTGGATGATGTTTTAAGACGAAATCGATTCAATACTGGTATCCCCGTGGAGAGTAAAAATCTTACGTTCTTGCCCGGGTTTTTACCATAAAAGGACTATCCAGAGTTCCTCCGAGAGAATTAAAATCCCTGGTCCCAATAATTTCAACGAATTGAGGAATTCTAATGAAATTCTAACAAATTTCTAAGACATCTCTAATGGTCCTTGTGGTGCCCCTGGACATACCTTTGCCTCAGATTTGGGAGGGGGTTGAAAAAAGAAATAACAACTACACCCCAAACGAATAAACAACACTATTTGCAAACGGACAAAATACAAGGTTATGATCAGGAGAATAACAACAATGGGAATTTGCTTGATGCTTGCCTTCTTAACAATAGAATGGGCGGCAGCGAGCAGCCTCACCACAGAGCATTTCTCAGTAAAAAAAGTTGCAGAGTACACCTCGAATGATGAGGGAAAAGGAACACTGGAAATCAGTGGAAGAGTATTGGATGCTGAAACCGGTGAGCCACTTATTGGAGCCAATGTATTCGCCACTCCTGCCCGACAGGGTGCCACCACCAATTTGGACGGAGAATTCAGAATCGACGGTCTTGCTGAAGGATCCCATGAGCTCTCTTTTACCTATCTCGGCTACGCTTCAAAGATTGTGGAGATAAATCTTCCCATGTCGGAGGAGCTGACCGTTGAGATGATTAGTGATTTTTTCAGAACCCGTGAAGTCATTGTAACAGCGGCCCCAACCGGAAGCAATGTCAATTATCAATCTGCACAGGCATACACCGTAAATGAATTGGCAGCGAGGGCCAACCTCTCTTTGGGTGATATGTTGGATGGTGAACCGGGTTTGAGTTCCCGCTCCTTTGGCGGTGGCCCTTCGAGACCGGTAATCCGGGGTTTTGACGGAGAAAGGGTGGTCGTCCTGGAAAATGGTGAGCGAATGGGCGACATTCAAAGCACAGCCCCCGACCACGCCATTACACTTGACCCACTGGGTCTGAACCGGGTGGAAGTGGTTCGAGGTCCGGCGAGTTTGCTGTACGGTTCAAGTGCACTCGGAGGGGTAGTCAATCTCTTTACCGAGGATGCCCCCAGACAGTGGGATCGCGGATTGAGTGGTGGAGCTGCCTTCCACGGTGCAACAAACAACAATCTACTCTCCGGTTCAGCGGGTTTGGTTTACGCAACTGAAAATCACGCAGTGGCCGGCCGGTTTCTATATAGGACCGCAGGTGATGGTCAAACCCCTGATGAAACCATTCCCAACACCAGACTGGACAGCTACACCGCATCTATCGGATGGGGCTACAATCGCGGTAACACCAGAATGGGTCTCTCCGCCAGATATTATCAAAACCACTATGGCATACCTGAATTTGCCGCTGTTTCGGATCCCGACAATCCGGGAATGTTTATTGAAGAAGAACCCGATATGGAGATCCGCATTTTCCGCTACAATGTGCAGGGATATCTCAACCAAAAGATGGATGGGTTCTTTGATGAACTAGAATTGCGCGCTAGTTTCTCCTATTCTGACCAGGAAGAAGGTGAACCTGACCCCCTGCCCGAAGAGTTGGAGTTGGAAATTCAAACCACCACATTGAGTTCAACAGGATTGCTGATGCACAGACCCTTTTTCATTTTCGACCGCGGGGTAATCGGTACCAGTGTCCACTATCGATATCAGGAGGTTGATGGAATAGAAGCCTACCACCCGGGAGAGGATATATTCAACCTGGCATTATTTACTTTCCAGGAAATTCCAATAGGCAGGCGATTGAGCCTTCAATTGGGAGCGAGATTTGAACAGGAGTGGACCTCTACGGTTGAAAATCGCTTTTTCACACCCAATCCTGACCCGGATTTGGTCAATCTGGAGGAAGTGCCCCCATTTGATGGTCTTACAGATGAGGCATTCAACTTTGCAGGTTCCATCGGACTCAATTTCAGACCTACCAGAGAAATAGAAATTGGAATGCAGGTGGCGAGAGCTCACAGAAACACAACCATACTAGAGCGTTACGCAGATGGGTGGCATGCGGGAGCTACCAGAGTAGAATTGGGTGACCCGACACTCACCAGTGAAAGCGGACTGGGTCTGGATGCCTTTTTTCAATACACCACAAATCGCTGGCAATTTGAGGCAAGTGGTTTTTACAATCGCATAAACGATTACGTTGCCCTCCTGACACTGGACCCTTTAGAGGCAGTTGAAATTCCCTACAGAGTGAGAGCAGACCGGGAATTCCCCAACACGGTACAGTTTTTTGCAACCGACGCTTTAATGTTGGGATTCGAAGCCCAAATGCACTACCTGATCACTGAGAACCTTGCGGCGAGCCTAACGGCAGATTATGTGAGAGGAACCAGAGATGATGAAACCAATGACCCCCTGCCATTTATCCCTCCCTTTAGGACTACCCTGGGACTAAAATACGAGGTGAACAACTGGAATATTGGCGCGCAATACAGACTGGTTTCCTCTCAAACCCGCGTTCCCGACGATGAACTACCCACAGATGGTTACGGTATCGCCAGAGTAGAAGGTGGCTACCAAATACGCGGAGATGACAGCGTTCACAGCTTCAACATCAGAGTGGACAACCTCTTCAATGCCAACTACACAGACCATATGTCAGTGGTAAGGAGATTTAAGGATCCGCAACTAGGTCCGGCATCTCCCTCCAGATTTGACATGCCCGGCATTAACTTCAATCTGATCTATCGCTACAGTTTTTAATTGACTCAAGAAGTATAAGCTAATATTGATTAGTTAATACATGAGTCCACCTGATCTTGTCAGGGAAATTTACAATCCCGTATTTGACGACACGGTCACCTTCAAAAAGTTTTCTGCGAAAACTGAGGGTGCATATACGCTTTTAGAAATAGACCTGGGGCCGGGAGGAGGAAACATCCCACAATTCCACCAGCGGTTTAAAGAGACCTTTATCCCAATTAAAAACACATTGGGTGTTGAGTACGAGGGCGAGGAATATTTCCTGGAACCCGGAGAAGAAATAACCGCCCACGAAAGGGAAACCCTTCGGTTTTCCAATCCAACAGACGAACGAATCATTTTCCAGGTGCGCATAGAGCCCGTCAGTGCCGGATTTGAAAAGGCCCTTTACCTGATTTGCGGGCTGGTTCAGGATGGAAAAATGCACGAGGATGGCAGATTCAAAGATTTTAACCATACAGCCCTTTTTGTGAAACTCAGCGACACCCAGGCTCCCGGAATGACAAACCTGATAAAACCCTTTTTAAAAAGATCGGCTCGAAAAATAGAGGAATCAGGGGAAGCCGACAGCCTCCTTCAAAAATACTACTTCAACAATACCAGGCCAAATGATATGAAAGTCGAATAAGTCTTCAAAATCCCCACTCTGCTCCTTATAGATAAGGATATAAAACATACTAAAAACCAGCTTTTTATAGAAAAAAGCAAATTCTTTTTTATCACTCGATTAAAATTTATACCTTTGAAAAAGAGGATTTACAAACTCGCCTTACTTGCCAGGGTAAAATAGGCAGGGGAGTATTCCGAAAATCCTAAAGAGTAGGGTCATTCAAACATTTTACCTATTATGAAGACCATTAAACAAAAAGTTGTGATTTTTGCAATGGCATTGGCCACGGCAGCCTTTTTCACCGCTTGCTCAATTACCTTACCGGTGACGGCTACGAGTAATGAAGTTGGAACCAAGGTCGGAACAGCAAGTGCGACAGGCTTCTTAGGTGTCTTTTACTTCGACGCAGATGCGAGTATTCAATCTGCTGCACGCGATGGAAACATAAGACAAATTTCCACCGTGGACATTAAGCATACCAATGTATTGGGGGTTATACACACCTACGAAACTATTGTTACAGGTGAGTAATAGTTTCTTTCTATGATAATTTGGGCGATCTGCAGATCGCCCATTTTTTTTGTACATTAACCATTGCTGCTGTATTTCTAAATTTGGCAAAGGCATAATCACCAATTAAATTTTGTGCCTAATTTGCTTTACATGGAAAATACCCGAAGCTCTTATTATTAAAATCATGCATAACACCTTCAAGTTGCATTTCGTTTCTGCACTCATTGTGCTGATTTCAGCATGTCACTCCATCAGACATCAGGGTGCACAACCTGCTGGTGGGGATTACGATCAATTTTTTCTAGGAGACAATCAATTTCAGTACTTTATAAAACCCATTTCCTTTTCCTCGGAAACTTCCTCCCTCTCACTGGACATAACCTTTAGACATCCGGAGACAGGAGACACTGCCACTGTCAATTTTACGGTAGCGGGCGACGAACCACAGACAAAGGTAAAGGCCATTCAAATAGAGAATGGCGAGCAATCCATCCGATCAGAGGACCTGGAAATCATTTATCAAAGGAGCCCATCAGGAGGAACCTATGTAATGCGTTACTCCAGCCACTTTGCACCCGACGAGATGATACAACAGCTTGGCAATCCCGAATGGAAAGTGAAGGTAACCTTCGAAAGCGATGATCAGGTATTTAAAGCAGAACGCAGAACCCGACGCGTTTTAAACAGGCTAAAATCGGGATTGCATAGCGAGCTGAAAACCTCGAGATAGTTCCTTACCTCAGAAACATAAGAGTGAGCCATCCCCAATCACCAGAAAAAAGTGCATACTAACAAGTAACGCAAGGGAACAAAGTACACGACTGTCTGAAATCACTTACCCTTTCCCTGAATCAATACAAGGGCAGTGTAGAACAGAATCTTAAAATCCAGGGCGAGGGACATATTCTCGATGTAAAGGATATCGTATTTCAGGCGTTGCACCATTTGATCGACATTGGAAGCGTATCCGTACTTCACCTGGCCCCAGGAAGTAATTCCCGGACGGACTTTGAGCAAGTGTTTGTAATGCGGGGCACGTTCGGTGATTTTCTCGATGTAATACGCGCGTTCGGGTCGCGGACCTACCAAAGACATATCACCTTTCAACACATTCCAAAACTGCGGCAACTCATCCAATCGCCATTTCCGCATCACCGCACCCCAGGGAGTACAGCGATTGTCACTATCGTGCGAAAGCCGGGGGCCATCCTTTTCTGCATCAACCACCATTGACCGGAATTTTATGATATCGAATGGCTTGCCATTGAGGCCTATCCGCTCCTGTTTAAAAAACACAGGCCCCGGGGAGGACATTTTTACACGCAGGCCAATAAACAGCAATAAGGGCGAAAGGATAAGCAGTGAAAAAGTACTTACAAATATATCGATCAGTCTCTTTATATGCCTTTGCCAACGGGGCATCAAGCTCCGGCGGATCTCAATCAGAGCTGCACCGTACACGTGGTTCATCTTCACCTTTCCCAATACGATGTCGTACATATCGGGAATAATTTTTACCAACACCCTGTCGTCGCAATCAAATAAATCACTGAGGACAGAATTCAGTTTTTTCTGGTCGGATTTCTCCATCGCAATTATTGCCTCCTCCACCCCATTTTCTTCAATCACGGCTGGCAGGTCACGGTAGTTCCCAATATTGGCCAAAACACCCTCCAGGGCCTTATCGGAATCTCCGTTGATATCCACATAACCGATAAACCGGTGTCCGAGGCTTTTAGGCATTGATTTGATCTCGTGGTAGAGTTCAAGAGCGGCTTGATTGCCGCCAATGATGATGGTGTTATAGGAGACTTTTCCCGCTTTTAGCCGGCTGCTCGCTCTTGTCAAAACAATCATTCGAAAGGCCACTGTAACTGAAAAGTGGATCAGGAAGTACCAAAATAGGGCACGAAGGCTGAGCAAGTCAATTTTTAGTGAAAGAAGCAACACAATAAACACCGAACCGACCAGACTCAAAAAAAGAGTGCGCACCAGTGTCTCCATTCTGGAGAGCCGGTAGATATCCCGGTAATTATCAAAAAGGCCGTAAAAAAGCATCCATGCCAGTCCGATCAAAAAGGTGACGATAAAGTGTTCATTCCTGTCTATAAGTTCGACAAGGACAGCATCTGAGTAGAGTTGAGAAAATAGCCAAAAAGCGACAAGGGCTGCGATAAAGTCAGCCAAAATGTAAAAGATGCGGTCCAGTCGCTTCCTGTCCTTCATAAATTCAACGGTGCAATAATTTCAGGTTGTCCAGATAAACCGCGGCCGTATCGGAATCGTGCCCCGATTCCAAAAACAGACCGAACAGTATTCTGTAACCATCGAACTGAGAAAAGGTGATCTCATCCTGAAAATTGACCACTATGGTGCGCCACTCTCCATTGGTGGGGTTGAGATTGAGCTTATACACTTTATCAAATGGGCTGCCCAAACGCTCCCCGATAAGACCCACCGAAAATTCGTGGTCGGTTTGGAAAGTCATCTCCAGATAAACAGGGCGTCCACCGGGCATGTCGAGAAAAAGCAGGTCCGTGGCTATTTCGGCAACGGGGTTTTCACTGTCCACCCGCATACGGCCTGAGTAATTCCCGGTAAATGCCTTCTCGAAAGTACGCTCCACTTTGGTATTGGGATTGCCATCATAATCGCGGGTAAGGGAGTTGGTGAACTCAAAAGTCTCCACCCAGCGGAATTCTACATCATCAAAATACCTGAAAACCGGCTTTAAGGTGTCAACCTGAAGCTCTGCGGTGCTGAGGTAAAAGGTGTCTGGTCTGAGCATAAAATGGAGACTGGGGAGTGCCCGTATGCCGTTTTCCCTTATACCGGGAAACAGCAAAATGGGACGGTCCAGGTCCTCCAATATGGGTATATCCACACCAAGGGGATAGGCGCCGAGAAGATCGGAACCACTATAGACCCAAACATCAGATATATCTTGATGCGCTCCACCCTGACCATTTTCGACAATTACATCGTATTCCTTCACATGAATGTAAACGGGGTATTCTTCATCGTCTTCAAACAACCCACAGGCTGTAAAAGACAACACGGCCACCATCACCAACAACAATTTCCAATGCGTCATATCTCAAGGGCTTGTCATCCCAAAAAAGCAAGATGATTGATTTACCACAATTTGCTCACCGGATTAGAATCGACCCTATCAGGTCTTTTTCTCTCCTGAGGCTGCCATTATTTTCTCCGCCAAATCCAGTGCCTTAAAACCATCTTCCAAACTTACATAGGGCTGGCTGTCACTGGAGATACATTCATAAAACGATTCCAACTCCATTTTAATGGCGTTGACCTCCTTTTTTTCTGCAAAATCAACCAGGATTCGCCTGGTACCTTCTGGTGTGGGAAGCTCCATAATCTCTCTGTCTGCGGGCACCTTTTCACCCTCTTCCAAAAACCGGATAATCTGCGCCTCCTTTTCCAAAAAATCCAGTGCGATGTAAGCGCCCTCCTGAAACACCCGAAGTTTTCTCATCGCTTTGAGTGACATACGGCTTGCGGTGAGATTCACCACCGTACCATTTTCAAACTCTATGCGTGCATTGCAAATATCGTGGCTCTTGCTCAAAATTGCCACCCCTTTTGCGTGAACTTGCTTAACGGGTGAACCCACCATTTTCAGTATAAGATCAAGGTCGTGAATCATCAGATCCAGTACCACGGAAACATCCGTGCCCCGCGGATTGAAATTAGCGAGCCGATGCCCCTCAATGAATCCTGGTTTGAGACCGATGTCCTCCAGCGCCAGGAAGGCGGGATTAAACCGCTCGACATGACCTATCTGGATTTTTTGGTCGGGCCTTTTTTCAGACAGTTCCAGTAACTTTCTGCACTCCTCCGAATCGGAAGTTACCGGTTTTTCTATAAAGACGTGACAGCCTGCCTCCAAACCGAGTTTTGCCAGTTCAAAATGGGTGGTGGTTGGGGAGACAATGTCGAGCACATCCACATCAGCAAGCATTTCCTCCAAGCTGGGATAAGCCTTTACACCAAATTCCCGGGAAACCTCAGCGGCGATATCGGGATTGGGATCGTAGAATCCGGCCAGGTCGTATTCCGGGATTAAACCAATGCACTTCAGGTGTATCTTTCCCAGATGACCTGTACCTGCTACTCCTATTTTCATGTTGATTCGGGTTTATTATTAAACACTCTGCGCTTCTACCGTTACTTGATCAAACAGGCAAACAACACCTTACTTCACCAACCCTCCTGATGAGAATGGGTATCCATCTGTTACTGGGTAAGCATCAGTAAGGCGGCAAAAACGGTAATGAGAACGATCAAAATTATGGCCATGCGAATAGAGAAGCGAATGTACCTGACAAATTTCCGGATAGACTCCTCATGCTCCGGGTATTTGGGATATACCTCCCGCTCCATGGTCTCGCTGTTGAAAATATCGCGGGTTTTGAATTGCACCTCGTTCCTGACCAGGTTCCTGTACTGCTTGAAAACCTTCAGCCTGAAGTACAGGTTGAGGATCAGCACAGCAGCAAACAGAGCAATAATCACATATATCAGGACCACATTCATTCGCTAATCTTTTCAACAAAACATCGCAAAATTGAGAAAATTTCGATGATTCAACTAATTTTAGGTCCCATTGTTGCAAAGGAGCGCCAATCATCAACGATTTTGGACAATCAGGACTTGTCAGTTGATGAGTTGAGGTGCCATTAAAAATGCATTGTCTAAGATAATAACACCGGATATTTATGATCGATTTCAACAAGACAGCCCCACAAACAATCTTCCTGACAATAGTTTTTCTCCTGTGTTTGCAAGCGGATTCAAATGCATGGGACAGTGATTATTTTTTTCACGACTTTCCGGTCAATGAGGAAGTAACGGACCCTGCTGATTTTATGGGTTTTAATCCGGGAGAGTGGCATCCCGGGCACCTCCAGGTGGAGATGTACCTGCGGGAACTATCAGAGACCAGTCCCCGGGTAAAACGGGTGGAAATAGGGCGGTCTCACCAAAACAGGCCCATGTCTGTCCTCATTATCACCTCGCCTGAAAACCACGAGCGGTTGGAGGACCTCAGACAGTGTCGCCTGGCCGCTATCGATCCTGAAAATTACGACTGCCCGGAAGGAGCTTTCAATCCCCTGGTTTTGTACCAATCTTACACCTCACACGGTAACGAACCTAGTGGCACCGGAGCTGCACTGCTCTACGGATGGTATTTGGCAGCTTCGCAGGAAGCCGAAGTTGATAGAATACTGGACGAAACTGTCATCATACTGGATGCCTGTATGAATCCCGACGGATACCAGCGATTTGTAAATTGGGTAAATAACAAGCGTTCTACCGGGGGGAATTTGGTCACCGACCCCAACGACGATGAATTTAACGAACCCTGGCCGAGATCGCGCACCAATCACTACTGGTTTGACCTCAACCGGGATTGGCTGCCTGTTCAGCATCCGGAATCGGTAGGTAAGATAAGAATGTTTCAATCCTGGAAGCCAAATGTGCTCACCGACCACCACGAAATGGGTTCCAATTCAACCTACTTTTTCCAACCGGGTATCCCCTCCCGCACCAATCCTATGACCCCGGAAATAAACCAGGAGTTGACTGCAGCACTGGCGGAATATCACGCCAAAGCGCTTGATGAACTAAGTGTGCCGTACTACACCCGGGAGCGATTTGACGATTACTATTATGGGAAGGGTTCGACCTATCCAGACATACAGGGCTGCGTGGGAATTTTGTTTGAACAGGCCAGCTCAAGAGGGCATAAAAGGGAGACCATTCACGGCGACTTGAGCTTTGCAGAGACCATTCGCAATCAATTGGCCACGAGTTTATCTACCCTGCGCGGTTCCTGGGACATCCGGGAAGAACTAAAAGAGTACCAAACCACTTTTTTCCGAGAGGCATTTCGCGAAGCAGAAGCTAGAAGCAGCAGCGGTTATCTGGTAAGCATGGACTCCGATCAATACCGCAGGGATCAATTTGTCAAAATGCTGCTGACTCAAGAGATTGATGTTTACGAAAACCGGGATCAAGGCCGGGTGGAATACTATATTCCGCTCAGGCAGTTGCGCTATAATTTGGTGAGGACCGTTTTTGAAACAGTACACGAATTTCCAGACTCCCTGTTTTATGATGTCAGCACCTGGACCATGACACTCGCCTACGGAATTGATGCTCAGGAGGTGAGTTTTTCTTCGAGGCAAGCGGAACAGTTTGAAAAACTGGACTATGAGTCCTTTGAATTGGGGGGAACCTACGAGGAATTCCCAAAATCCAAAGTCGCGTATGTATTTCGGTGGAGTGATTTTAGGACGCCCGGATTGGTTTATCATCTACTGGAAAAAGGAGTTCGGGCCAAGGCCGCTTTTTCTCCATTCTCAGTGGAAACACATAGAGGGCTGCAGACCTTTCAGCGCGGAAGTATTTTAATCCTGCCAGGTGCGCAGGAAACCTCCGGGGAAAAGCTACATCAAAAGTTGGATGACCTGGCTTCAGAAAGAAATATAGGCCTGTATGCAGTAACCGGTGGACTTACGAAGGGCGGGCCCGACCTGGGTAGCCCCACATTCCGGATGCTCAACCCAAAATCAATTCTCATGGTGACAGGAAATGGCGTCAACGCCAATAAGGCGGGAGAGATATGGTACTACTTCGACAGGCATCTGGGAATTCCGATTACCAAGGTCAGTACAGACCGCATAAACCGGGTAAACCTAAAAGACTATGACGTAATAATTGTCCCGACTTTGGGAGGTTCCGGTGTAAATAGCAGTCAGGCCGAAAAGCTGCTCGAATTCGTAAGGGCGGGCAACACATTAATCCTGGAGGGCAATGCATCCCGCTGGGCCGCTTCCCAAAACATCTCAAATGTGGAGGTCAGCTCTTTGCCGGGTCGGCCGGACACAGTGCACAATTACGCCCATCTCGGAAATGCCTACGGGGCGTTGGCCGTGGGTGGAAGTATTCTTAAAGCTCATGCAGACCTCACACACCCATTGTTATTCGGTTATGAAAACGAGACGCTGCATATATTCAAGCGAAAGAGGTGGACCCTGGATATGCCGGACAACAATCTGGCGGCCCCACTCTACTACGACCGGGAATCTCCCCTTGCAAGCGGCTATTTGCACGAGCGACATGTGCAGGAAGTCAAAGGCCAGGCATCTGTGATAGCAGAATCAAACGGTCGCGGCCACATCATTCACCTGAGCGATGGTCCTTTTTTCAGGGGCTACTGGTACGGAAATGCACACCTGCTGTCCAATGCCGTATTTTTCGGTAGCATGATTAACAGAAGAGGAAGCCTGTAAACCACCTTCACCATCACAACGAGCTGATTATCACCACCTAAATCAAGGATCATTTGAACAATTGCCAGCGCTCTCTGTTACCTATTTGTACAAAAAATTTGAGAAAAATGGACAGAGACGAATTTAAAAGCAAGGCTAAGAAACAAATTAACGAACTTTTCGACCGGATAGAAGAATTGGAAAAGAAGCAAGAAGAAGTCAAGCATACTGCTGATAAGAAGTATGAAGAACAATTGAAAAAGCTTAAGGAGGAAAAGTCTATGTTGAAAAAGCGATACGAAGAGTTGGAAGATGTGGCTGAAGAGCGATGGGATGAAGCTCGAGATGCATTCAACAAAAGTGCTGATTCCTTCCAAAAGGGCTTCAATGAACTGGCTTCTATTGTTCGTCTATAACATTTAAGTAAATTCATAATTCCTGATATTCAGGCAAATTAA
This sequence comes from Saprospirales bacterium, assembly GCA_007695035.1. Classification (GTDB taxonomy): domain Bacteria; phylum Bacteroidota; class Bacteroidia; order Chitinophagales; family Saprospiraceae; genus PWJY01. The sequence goes on from REEO01000066.1 coordinate 12,686, forward strand.
CTCTTCCAGGTTAAGGAACTTAAAAATAGGCCGGATTATCCATCAAACTTTAAGGAATTTATAGTGTTAATATGGCGTACATACACAACCATTGTATTACGAAAAGGACAATTTTATTAATTTAAGTAAAGACAACTATATGAAATCATACAAAAAATTGGGTTTTTCCCAGGAAGAGACCAAAGAAGTGGTTGAAACGCTAAACAAGTTGCTCTCCAATCTTCAAGTTCACTATCAAAAATTGAGAAATTTTCACTGGAACGTGGAAGGAAAAGATTTCTTCGAGTTGCATGAGCAATTCGAACAGGAATACGATGCAGTGAAGTTGAGAATTGATGAAGTAGCAGAGCGCATTCGGGTTTTTGGTCACAAACCGCTCAGCACGATGGCGAGTTATTTGGAGGTGGCTGAAATTAAGGAAGTAGGGACTGATTTAAGTGCCACTGATATGGTTAAAGAGGTCATAGCTGATTATGAAATTTTGCTGTCTTTCATGGTGGATGCCATCACTGCGGCAGAAGAAATCGATGACAGTGCGACTGAAGACCTTATAACCGGTTATGTAAAAAGTACCGAGTTGCGTCACTGGATGTTCAGCGTCTGGATTAAGAACTAAAAAAATGATTTTGCTTGACATTTGAAAGGGGAGAATTCACAATCGTTGATTCTCCCCTTTTTTTATGGTTTCAGATGAAATTGGCCACTCCAATCAATTCTATTCAGGCAGCCTCTAAAAGCACCCTGGAATTTACTCAGCCACCACTAGCAGCTGATTATCTTCTGTAACGAGCGTGTAAAAGAAAAGCAGTTAAATGGCTTCTGAAGGCCGGTAATTGCATTTTTTGTTAACTTTGACCGTGAGGATTCAAGTCCTTTTAAAGAAATACGCCTTTCGCCTTAAATTGGAGGAATCCGGGAGTTGATGGGCTATTCATTTTACAGAAAAACCACTTGCAATATGTACACGGGATTTCAACATCTGCATTCTTTCCTGGCATACTTATTTTTGGCTGTCATGCTGGCGGCAGTAATACATTACATCATAGCACTTTCAAAGAAAAAGGACTTCGGTACGGCCTCCGGTTTACTGGCTGTAACGGGCATGAGTTTGGCCCACTTGCAATTGGTGATTGGCATTGTACTGTACTTTCTCAGTCCATTGGGTTTTGCAAACTTCGGAGCCGACGCAATGGGAGAATCGCTTCAACGGCTATATATCGTGGAGCACCCACTTATCAATATCATCGGAATTGTATTGATTACCATCGGATACTCCCTTGCAAAGCGATCAGCCACTGCGGTTCAAAAGCACAAAAAACTGTTGATTTTTTATGGAATCGGCACCTTTTTAATCTTATTGAGAATTCCCTGGCAAGTCTGGCCCTGATGATTAAATCAATTCACCGTTTGCCGGAAAAATATTGATGAAGTTGGTATCCACCCGGAATTTCACCACCTCACCGTTGGCAAAGTCAAATGTGGAAGGTGTTTTAATAATAATCCGGGATGGGCTGGACCTCACAGAGGGTCGCAAATGTACCAACTGGTGATCTCCCTGATAAGAAGTGTGGAATAAAACCCCTTTGAGGTCCGTGGTGGGACAAACACCCGGCTTGACGTGCTCGGGCCGAATGGTCAAAATGACCTCCTGCCCATCCATTCCCTGGTTTTTCACCGGAAAATTCCCAAAGTCAGTGAGTATCCCTTCCGGAGTACAATAGCCTCTGACCAGGTTTATCTTTCCTAAAAATCCGGCTGTGTAAAGATTGGAGGGCTTTTCGTACAAATCCCTGGGCTTGCCAATCTGCTGCAATTCGCCCTTCTGGAGCAGAGCTATGCGGTCGGAGACTGACAGCGCATCCATGGTATCATGAGTTACAAACACTGCGGTAGTTCCACTTTTTTTCAAAATGGACCTGAGTTCCTCGCGCATTTGGTCCTTCAACACCCCATCCAGGTGGCTGAAGGGCTCGTCCAGTAAAATGATACCGGGATTGGGGGCGAGGGCCCGCGCAAGTGCTGCGCGCTGCTGCTGTCCTCCGGATAGCTCGTGTGCGTATCGATTTGCCAGGTCGGACATACTCACCCATTTTAATACCTCCAGCATACGCTTTCTACCCGCAGCGGCGTCCATTTTGTGGAGTCCGTAGGCAATATTCTTTTCCACGGTCATATGGGGAAAAAGGGCGTATTCCTGAAAGACCATTCCGATTTTTCGCTTTTCAGGAGGTACAAATGTGTGGGGTCCGACTATCATCTCGCCCCTCAATCGAATCCTGCCAGAAGAGGGAGACTCAAGGCCGGCGATCAGTCGGAGCAAGGTGGTTTTCCCACTGCCACTTTCACCTATTAGCGCGAGCAGTTCGCCCTCCTCCACATTCAGCGTAATGTTTTTCAGAGCTTCTCCACCGGAGCTTCTAAAACGCTTGGTGACATTGTCAATTTCCAGAATGGGTTTCATACTATTTTTTTCCAGATACCAATTTGCTCAATAAAATAATCGGCAGTATCCCTGTCAGAATAATCACCAGTGAAGGTGCGGCAGCCTCGGCTACCATTTCATCACTAGCCAGTTCAAATGCCCGTGTCGCTAAGGTATTGAAATTAAAAGGCCGCATTATCAACGTCAGGGGAAGTTCTTTCATTACATCTACAAACAGCAATAATATCCCGCTCAGTATGCCCGTTCTGATCAGTGGAAAATAAATCTTGAACAGTGTTCTGGCCGGTACAATACCCAGCACCCGGGAAGCTCCCAGATACTGATCTGAGGTTTTCCGAAATGCAGACTCAACGGGAAAATATCCCACAGCGAGAAAGCGAACCAAATAGGCAAATACCAATCCCACCAGGGAACCAGTGAGCAATAGACCGGCCTGGGGACCAAGAAAATACTCCAGATACTGGATTAGCCGGTTATCCAAATACAAGAGCGGAATCATAATACCCACAGCGATTACCGCACCGGGAATGGAATAGCCCAGTATGGCAAATTTTCCCAGTATTCTCATCACCCAAAAAGGGTACAATTTGATGGAATAAATAAGCAATACCGCCACTGCCACACCCAGCACAGCCGTAGTTGCAGCCAAGGAAAAGCTGTTGCCCACCAAAGTTGCAAAGGCGGGGTCCATAATCCCGGTATCAGAGATCATATACCAGTTGATCAACATTAGCACTGGAAACACAAAACCGAGCAATAGCGGAATGGAGCACCAGATAGTAGCCAGAACCTTTTTGGTAGTCGTTGGGTTGTAGCGCGTAAGGGGTTTTCCGCCAGACCGATCAAAATCGTACTTGGCCTTCCCGCGCTGCCATTTTTCAAGACCCAAAAGTAGAAACACCACCAACATCAATACCCCGCACATGTAGATGGCCGCAGATATATCACCAAGCGAAAACCACGACCTAAAAATACCGGTGGTCAGCGTATTCACACCGAAGTACTTAACCGCACCGTAGTCGTTCAACACCTCCATCATTACCAGGCTGGTGCCTGCTACCAGGGCGGGCCTTGCCACCGGAAGAGCCAATGTAAAGAAAGTGCGGGTGGGAGAACTGCCCAATATCCGACCACTTTCCAGCAACTTAGAGGATTGGTTAGCAAACCAGGCCCTGCACAGCACATAAACATAGGGATACAAAACAAAGGACATGATTACCATAACCCCCTGCAGGTTTACTATTTCAAAAAAATTGGGGCCAAACTCAAGCCCGAGACTCCTGCTAAACTGCTGGAGCGGACCGGTGTAGTCAAAAATTCCCGCATAGGCAATGGCTACAATATAAGTTGGTACAGCCAGCGGCAGAATAAGAGCCCATTCAAAAAAGGATCTCCCGTAAAAGGTGTTGGTCGAAACCAACCAGGCTGTGGAGACGCCAAAGAGCAGACTCAAAGCTGAAACTCCGACTACCAAAAAAATCGAGTTCAGCACATAGGTCAAAAGTACCGTATCTGCCAGGTGGTGCCATGTCTCAGAGGGCCCCTCCAGCAAGTAGTAAAGGATGGTAACAAGTGGGACAGCAATCAGAGCCGCACACAGGAATGCAAAGGTGGTCCAGGGGTTGATCACCCTGAATACCCTGAGATTCTTTATCCTGCCAATAGCTTCTGTTAGTTTACTCACATCCAACCACATTCATCCATAATCCGTACCGCCGGGGCATTGAACTCCCCGAGTTTTTCCAGCGACAGGGTATCGATTAAAAACTCTCCCCATAATTCTAAATAGGGAGACAATTCAACATCATCCCGCACGGGGTACTCGTGATTTTCAACTGACAATCGATGCTGCACCGGTGCGGAGATCAAAAACTCGAGCATTTTTACGGCATTGTCTTTGTTTGGGGCGTGCCTGGTTACTCCGACACCACTGATATTGATGTGTGTTCCGCGATCCTGCTGATTGGGAAACAGCACTTCGATCTTATTGAAAACCTCCCGCTCTTCTGCATTGGGCGATTCGCCCAACTTGGCTACATAATAGGTGTTGCATACGGTGACATCAGCCTGACCGGCGGCCACGGCTTTTATCTGATCACGGTCATTCCCCCTCGGATTTCGAGCAAAATTGCCGGTAAGACCCCGGCACCACTCCGTTGCCTGCTCACTTCCCAAATGCGCTACAATGCTCGCCATAAGAGACTGATTGTAGGGATTCTCAGATGAACGCATCACCACTCGCGCACCCAAATCCAGTCGCGCCAGTTTTTCATAAGTCGATATGGTCGCAGCATCGATCCTGTCCGGTGCAAAGGCAATCGCCCTGGCGCGGTAGGTGTATGCAAACCAATAATTTTCGGAATCGCGCAACCTCGGAGGCACCACTTCCTCCACCTTTGAGCTGCTAACAGACTGCAGCAATCCGGCAGTTTTTGCCTTGTGTAGATTCCCAGCATCCACTGTGATTAACAAATCCGCAGGAGAACGCTCTCCCTCCAGCTCCAGACGGGTTATCAATTCGTCGGCAGTGGCGCTCACCACATTGACTCTGATGCCGGTCTCCCGTTCAAATTCACTGAAAAGCTCCTGATCAATGGGATAGTGCCTGTGAGAATACACATTCACTACATTTCCAGTTGTACCGAGATCGCAGCTTACAAAAACACAGGCCAAAAGACCGATTAAAAAACCGCTATACAAATTTATTTTCATGATTCCGTATTAGATTTTCTAAAAAGAATTGAAAGCAAGCACTTTTTTCATCCTGCTGAGCAGGTCAAAAAAGACCATCCTAAATCCTCGAATTATGGACTCCCGGGTTCCCCATCCCGGTTTTCAATGATAGATTCTCCATACATTCCATTAACCACCATACTACAGCCCAAAACTGCACTTCAGAAGAATGATGGATCAAATCCGTCGAAATGGGAGCGTAAAGATACGTTTATTTGGATTTATTCCAAATAGACTTATTTAATTGCACTTCGCTTTTCGGAACCCTGCACATTAACCAATGCATTACTCAAAACAATATCACTCAACACATGTAATACATAATAAACAGCCTCTATTTTGATAGCGGGAAAAAATCATATAGCATACCATTCTGACCCAACTGATAAAGGTCATTTTCAACAATGACCAGAATTTATAGTGTGAAAGCATTTTACCCCGTTATTTTGTAAGCATATTTAATCATAAATTCAAGCAAAAAATCAATAACCATGGAAAAACAATTTGAAGGAAAGGTAGCACTGGTCACAGGAGGTGCATTTGGCATTGGAAGGGCAACTGCGATTGAATTCGCCAGGAGAGGAGCCAAAGTAGTGGTTTCAGACATCATCGAAGATAAGGAAACCATGAATGCCATCGAAGAGTTGAAGGGCGATGCCATTTTTGTAAAATGTGATGTGGGCAAGCGAGAAGATATCGAAAGGCTTATGAAGAAAACAGTCGAACATTTCGGCAGACTCGACTACGCTTTTAACAATGCCGGCATTGAGGGCGAAGCGGGAGACACTCAAACTTGCACGGAAGAAAATTGGGACAGAACCATCAATATCAATCTAAAGGGGGTCTGGCTGTGCATGAAGTATCAAATTCCAATCATGCTCAAACAAAACGGTGGAGCCATCGTAAATTGTGCGTCCATAGCAGGTCTCGTTGGTTTCCCCAATCTCCCGGCATACACCTCTTCCAAGCACGCTGTGGTAGGCCTCACCAAAACAGCCGCTCTGGAAACAGCCAAACAAAACATTCGAATCAACGCAGTATGTCCCGGTGTGATTCGCACACCCATGATAGACCGGTTTACCGGAAAGCAAAAAGAAGCTGAACAAGCCTTTATCGATAACAAACCGATGGGGAGAATGGGCGACCCGTCAGAAGTGGCAACGGCCGTAATGTGGATGTGCTCGGATGAATCTTCTTTTGTCACGGGGCAGGCTGTAGCTGTGGACGGTGGCTGGATTGTTCAATAATCCCACTGGGTTTTAGTCATAAATGGGGGAACTTTTCAGTAGAAATAAACCCTCAAATTATCGACCAATAGCGGATGTGGACTCCCGGGATTGTAAAATTGAATACCTACGCGGTCGAATACAGTCCCTGGAAGTCTCGCATCGATGTAAATTTCCCGCTGCTGATTGGGTTCTAAAAATCGCTGTACCCTGATAATGCGAGACCTAACCTCTTGTTCCCCATCAAAAAATTTCACTATAAACTGGCCTTGATTCCAAACATTCCACTCCTTTTGGTCAATTCTAAAATCAGCAATGGCACGGACTGCAGATTCGCCCTCCAATTGTCGGACTGAAAAATCAAACAATTCACTTACATGCTGACCCGCTGGGATACAAAGTGAACCCGAGCCACTGATGGGAGCCATGCCACAGGCTGAGGAATCTTCCTCTTCAAAGTCATTTTCATACGCCAATCGCGGTTCCTCAAAGTCCACTCGAACCCGTTCCCGGGTATCCAACAACTTTACCACATCATCATCTACCGAAAATTGGCCCAGTACAGCAAAAAAGTAGGCGGTATTCATTTGTTCAGGTACGAACAACCCGCCGCGGTGAGATTGGTGAAACCACCATAAGTTGTAGAGGCAGAGCAGGATAAAAAGCGGAGTAAAGGCCATTATCCGCCAATTTTGCCGCAGTAACACCGAAAAAAAAGCCGCCAGCGGAATGGCAAAAATGGCGTAAGACTGAACCAGTGCGCGCTGCCCAAGACTGCCGCCATACCACCAAATGTCCCAGGAAAAGGTAATGTAGAGTACCAGCAGTGCAAATACCAGAGACATGGCAAACAAACGAGACTGCTGTTTTTTCAAATAGAAAAAACCGATTAGCGCAAAAGCCATTACAGGGCTGTAGAGCAACCAGCCTGCACGGGTACTGAAGAATCCACTCCAAAAATGGGGACTCAGCCAACTGAATCCCTGGTCCTCATAACTGTACACCAACCAATTACCCGACACGGACTTCCAGTAGATCAGTTGAATGGAACCAATCAATCCAAAGCAGATCACCGCTACCACAATCTTTTTCCAATGCTCATTTAAAAAGTCCATCCGTGTTTTTAGAAAACAGCTCAGAGGAAAGTTGAGTCCCCACAACAGGGGAATCAAAACGGTTATTATTTCGGTGGGCCTTGCCAGTGCGGCAAGTCCGCAAAGCAATCCAATCGAGGCGGCTCTCCAGGTGGTGGGATCCTGATAAAAACGGTGCGTGAGCCAGAGCAGGAGGGCGTATATGGTGAACAGAAAATTGTGGGACATTGCGCCATTGGTGGAGGCGTAACTGAGGTAATTGGTACCAAAAACCACTGCCAAAAGTGCCAACCCGACGGCCATATCTCTGAAATAAACCAACAGAAATTTTCTCAAATAAAACAGGCCCAAAAAAGCAACCAGCAAACTCCATTGGGTGAGTGTGAATTGAAAGGGTGGCGAATAACCATCCACGTGGTGGTCTGTAAGGTAGCTGTAAAGGACAGAAGCAAAAAAGGCCGGGGAGTACAGTACAGCCATTCCGGCCGAGTATTTAAACACCAAATTCCCAGATTCCCTGTGTTGAAATGCCTGATCAAAATGAGGAGATGGCTGATAATCTTTAATAATGTCCCTCTTAAATTCAAGCTCTGTGGCGTCACCGTATATAAAAAAGGCAGGCAGGTAAATATAATACCCGGCTACATCCCAGCTTATGGTAGCTTCAGTGGCCGGCTGAGCCCATCTCGGATAGTAGAAATTGGATGCGACAAACAAAAGCAGACAACACGCAATTAGAGAAAATTGCGAAAACCGCCCGGTCCGGGTTTTACTGTTTGCCTGAAGGTTTTGATTCATCCGGAGGAAAATGATTCGGTCCGCAAGGTAAAATTTTTCCGAATCAAAGCAGGCAATCTGATGGACAGTTTTGGGTACGAATCACTACTTTTGTACCTTTGAAAAAACAGCCATTTCATGCCAAATCGAACGACAGCTGAAAAAGCAGTAAATCACATTAAAAATGGCCAGCGGGTTTTTCTTCACGGAAGTGCGGCAACTCCGCTGCATCTGCTCAGGGAATTGACCGGCAGGTGTAACGAATTTAAGGATGTGGAACTGGTAGCCATCAGTACCTACGGAGATCAGATATTTGATAAACCGGGAGTTCCGGAGAGTTTTTTTATCAACTCTCTCTTCGTTTCTGCCAATGTCAGAAAACAGGTCAATGAATCTCGCGGGGACTACATTCCCGTTTTTTTGAGTGAAATCCCACGGTTGTTCAGGAAAAACATCCTTCCCCTGGATGTGGCCATGGTGCACGTATCCCCTCCCGACAAGCACGGGTTTTGCTCATTGGGAGTCTCTGTCGACGTTGCGCTGGCAGCCATTCAAAGTGCAAAGTTTGTCATCGCTCAGGTTAATCCCAGGATGCCGCGAACCCACGGCGACGGCCTGGTACATTCCTCGGCTTTTGATTCATTAGTGGAAATGGAGGAAGAACTGCCGACGGTGGATTACTCAGAAAAAGTGACGGATATCTCCATGGCTATCGGGCGAAATTGCGCTGAACTGATTGAGGACGGATCCACCTTACAGCTTGGCATTGGGAATATACCGGATGCAGTACTTTCCTGTCTCCACAACCACAAAGACCTGGGTTTACACACGGAGATGTTTTCAGACGGGATATTGCCTCTGGTGGAAAAAGGGGTTCTTACCAACAAGTACAAAGAAAAGCACAAGGGCAAACTAGTGACGGGATTTGTAGTGGGTTCCCGAAAGTTATATGATTACGTCGATGACAATCCACAGGTTGTCTTCCTCGATATCGGCTACGTAAATGACGCCAAGGTTATCCGAACCAATCCCAAAGTCATCTCGATCAACTCGGCGGTGGAAATCGATATTACCGGTCAGGTTTGTTCTGACTCAATTGGCACATATCAATACTCGGGCGTGGGTGGACAGATGGACTTTGTTAGAGGAGCCTCCCTTTCTGAGGGTGGAAAACCTATTATTGCAATACCCTCAAGAACAGGACGCGGAAAATCCAAAATCGTACCTTACCTTCAACAGGGTGCCAGTGTAGTTACCACCAGAGCGCACGTCCACTACGTCGTGACCGAATACGGTGTGGCTTATCTGTACGGCAAAAACCTCAAACAAAGAGCCAAATGTCTTATTGAAATAGCACACCCGGATGATCGGGAAATGCTGGAAAAAGCAGCCTTTGAGCGGTTTGGGAAGTGAGTGGCGACCAGTAACCTCAAAATAATACCCGATTAAGCACCAGACAGCAACCGTTTCCCAATATATTGCTGAATTCCCCTGGTTTGGGATATTGGTAAAATTGCCGCAATCCGAATTTGATAGAGTTTACCAGCAAAAGATAGAAAAGGACAGGAAAACACCAGATTGCCAATTCACTTTTCAGTTACTCAACAATTCCCTTACTACCGATGAAACGGTTTTGCCATCTGCACGTCCGGCCAATTTCTTTTGGGCTTCTCCCATAACGCGTCCCATATCCTTCATCCCCTCCGCATTCAGATCGGAGACCAGATTGGATAGAAAGTCTTTCAACTCACCTTCATCCATTTGTTTGGGTAAATATTCTTCAAGTACTTCCAATTCATCCTTTTCGATATTGGCGAGATCGGTTCTGTTTTGCTCCACATAGAGGTCGTAGGATTCCTGTCGCTGTTTGGCGAGTTTTTGAATAATCCTGGTCACCTCAGCGTCTCCCACTTCCTTGCCGGAACCATCGGTCTCTGCCAGCAAAATGGCAGATTTGATCGATCTCAGGGATTTGAGGGCATTTTTGTCCCTGGCCTTCATAGCCTCCTTAATGTCGTTGTTAATTTTTTCCTTTAAGCTCATCCTATTGATTTTCTCTGTAAGTCTGAATAATTTCTGTCAGTTTAACAAACTCTTCTACGGAGAGTTGCTCCGGTCTTTTATCAAAATGGGGATTCTCCAGAACTCCACTGCCATCTAAAAATTGTTTAAGTGTGTTCCGCAGCATTTTGCGCCTGTTGTTAAAGGTAATTTTGACTACGGAGCGAAAGAGGCTCTCATCCAGGCCGGGCTGTGCATTGTCAATTCTGGTACACCTGATAACAGCAGATTGTACTTTAGGAGGGGGCGTAAACTGTCCCTTATCCACTTTAAACAGGTATTCACAGCGGTAATTAACTTGCGTCAAGACGCTTATCACTCCGTATTCTTTGCCTCCGGGATCCGCTGTAATCCGGCGGGCCACTTCCTTTTGAAACATTCCTACCATTTCCGGTATCTGTTCGCGGTACTTGAGCATCCGAAAGATAATCTGAGAGCTGATATTGTAAGGGTAGTTCCCAATCAAACCAAATTGATCGTCACCAAAAACCTTGGTGGGATCAAAGCGAAGGAAATTGTACTTAATGAACCGATCTTCCATTTCGGGAAATCTCCGGCACAATGCATCGATCATATCACCATCGGCCTCAACGGCATAGAGATTCCAGCCTCCATTCATGAGATGTTTGGTCAAGACCCCTTGCCCGGGACCAATTTCCAGCAGGTTGGTAAAATCAGACCGGGTACCAATGCTTTCTGCTATTTTCTGAGCGGTGTGTTCATTGTTGAGAAAGTGCTGGCCGTAAGATTTCTTTGCTCTGATCATGGTTTGTCCTTATACTGATTGAGAACGGGAAAAATGATTATAAGTTTCACCGGTCAAAATTATATTAACATCCGAAGAGGTTCGAAAATCCAGCAGGATTCTGCGATGTAATTAGTTTTTCTGTAGCTGGTAGAAATTTAATTGAATTGAGAAAGTAGTTGAGTGCAGGGCAAAAAAAAACCCGGTTTGGATGTACCAGACCGGGTCTTAGAATTTAAAAAATTGGC
>REEO01000079.1 GCA_007695035.1 Saprospirales bacterium
TTCCAAAGCCCCCAGGCAGGAAGTTCGGTTTCAATCGGAACACATACTATACTCATAGAAGCTGAGGACGAGAGTGGCAATGCTTCCAGTTGCACGGTTTCACTTTCCGTTTTGGACACCATACCACCTGTGGTAAGTTGTGATCCTGATACACTTTATCTCGGACCGGCCTGTGAAGTTTCTCTGCCGGACTATCTGGCGGATGCTGATGTGACGGACAATTGCGATACAACTTTTACAACTGATCAGTATCCTGAAATGGGTGCACTCATTGACTCTGCGGGAACTTACGATGTACTTCTCAGCTTTACCGATCAAAGTGGAAATACGGGAACCTGCAATGTGGAAGTGGAAGTAATAGATACCATTGCTCCGACTATCGGTTGCCCTGGATCCATTACCCTGATTCTGGATTTCAACTGCGAGGCCCATTTGGGAGATTATACCGGGTCAGCATCGACAGGTGACAATTGCGACGGACCGTTGACAGTCACTCAAAACCCGGCTCAGGGATTCACCATGACAGGTGTGGATACACAAATGGTATTCCTGGAAGTGGAAGATGGTTCCGGTAATACGGCAGAGTGCAGTTTCTCCGTGATTACTACAGATACGTTACCTCCCACATTGACCTGTCCAGTTGTTACTGACAGCATCTATGTCGATGGTAGCTGTGATGCCCTGGTTCCTGATTACGTGTCCATGGTGAGCGCATCGGACAGTTGCGGAATCGCATCAGTTACTCAATATCCTGCGATGGGCGACTCTATAGGACTGGGTGTCCACACAGTTGTTCTCACAGCCGAAGACAACAATGGAAATATTTCTACCTGTAATATAGAATTGACTGTACTTGACACAATGGCTCCAACATTGATATGTGTGGACCAGGCTGTGTTCCTGGATGACAGTTGCAGTGCCGTTTTACCGGATTACAGCGATGATTTGACTATCTCGGACAATTGCGACACTGCGTTTACAGTGGTTCAGAGTCCGGCACCTGGTACCGTCTTAGATTCAGCGGGAACATTGGTCGTTAACTTTATGGTTACCGATTCTTCAGGAAATACGTCAGAGTGCGATATTTCTGTTGAGCTGTTGGATACGATTGGACCATCCATAAGTTGCATGGGCACTTTTACCATGTATCTGGATGAGAATTGCGAGGCATTGTTGCCCGGATTTGCTCCATCAAATATTACAGTGAATTGCGACATTAACCCGGTAATTACTCAAAGTATTCCTGCAGGGGTGCCATTTACCAGCCCCGCGACCTTCAATGTCTTCCTCACCATTGAGGATGAATTTGGAAATACGGATGATTGCGTAATTGGAGTGGTGGTTGAGGATACCCTCGCTCCACAGGTGGCTTGTATAATAAGCACGGACACCGTTTATGTGGATAATTACTGTGGGGCCACATTGCCGGATTATCTGAATGACACCGCCTTTGTCGATATTTCAGACAATTGTTCACTTGCAACCACTGCACAGTATCCCGATGCCGGCGAGCTGTTGCAGCCCGGTCAACTCACAGTAGAGATTAGTGCCGAAGACGCAAGTGGAAATTCAGCTTATTGTCAGATTGAAGTAACAGTTCTTGATACCATCGCACCGGAAGTTATGTGTGATGATCAAATCGTTTACCTGGATCAAAATTGCAGCGCAGAGCTTCCCGACTTTAGTGGGGAAATAGACATACAAGACAATTGTGACAGCGCGTTTACTGTCGTACAGAGTCCGGCACCCGGTGCTGTTTTGGATAGTACAGGAATCCTGGCTGTGAATTTTATGGTCACTGATTCTTCTGGCAATACGGCTGAATGCGATATTTCTGTTGAGCTGGTCGATAGCATTGGCCCATCCATAAGTTGTATGGGGTCTTTTGCCATGTATCTCGATGAGAATTGCGAAGCTGCATTGCCCGGATTCTCCCCATCGGAAACTGAATTGACCTGCGATACTGTACCGGTATTGACACAGGTTCCATCGGCCGGAACGACGTTCACAAGTCCCACTTCTTTCAATGTGGTTTTGACCATTGAAGATAAATATGGAAATTCTGATGAATGTGTAATTGGAGTGGAAGTTAAGGATACCACTGCGCCCCAGGTGGCTTGTTTAATAACCGCAGACACCGTTTTTGTGGATGGTGATTGCGAGGCCCTGGTTCCCGATTTTGCCAATGACACTGCATCTGTAAGTATTTCAGACAATTGCGGGATTACTTCAGTAAGTCAGTACCCGGCGGCAAGTGAGGTGCTTCAGCCTGGTCAATATACAGTAGAAGTAAGTGCTGAAGACAACAGCGGCAATACCGCTTCCTGTAATATTGAACTGGTAGTTTTGGATACCATTTCACCACAGCTCACCTGTCCTGAGGGTCCTTTTGAAATTGTACTGGACGATGAGGATTGTACCGCAGAACTGGGTGACTTTACCACCCACGAGGGTTTAATGGCAGTCGATAATTGTGACGACAGCCTGAGTTTTGTGCAAACGCCTGCAGCTGGTCACCTGTTGACGGCACCCGGTCCTCTGACCGTGGTAATTGAGGGTACTGATGAATCCGGCAATACCAGCACCTGTCAGGTAGATGTCAATGTGGTGGATGAAGTGGCGCCGGAAATACTTTGCCCTGTCAGTATAACCATGCCAATTTTCGGTGATTGCGAATCCTTTATGCCGTTGTTAACTCACACTCCAATTATAATGGATAACTGTGACACGGCATTCACAGTCACTCAAACTCCAGCCGGCTTCACTCCCGTAATGGGAACCGAGGCTTCAGTTGTGGAAATCACCGTGACTGATATGTCGGGCAACTCGACTACTTGTGCAGTGGATGTGTTCTTCGATGACCAGGAGCCTCCATCCATAGCATGTCCATCTTCTTTAGATACCATTTTGGTGGACGACCAGTGTGTTGCTAATTTACCAGATTACCTGGATGGATTGCAGGTGGACGACAATTGTGGAATTGACACCGTTTATCAATCACCAGAGGCTGGTGCGGAAGTAACAGTGGGAGATCATACGGTGACCATTGTAGCAATGGATGTGAATGGAAACAGTTCCACTTGTGAAGTAACGCTGACCGTGGAGGATGATATGGCTCCGGTGGTTAGTGATTGCCAGGACCTTGAAATATACCTCGACGAACTCTGTTCTGCAGAAGTTCCCGATCTGCTTTCTCAGGTTGGATCTGCAAATGACAATTGCACTGCTGAAGGAGACTTGATATTTGAGCAAAGCGTGGAGCAAGGGACAGCCCTAAATGCTCCTGATACAATCGATGTGGTACTTTCATTCACAGATGAGAGCGGCAACTCAGGTGATTGTGAGATTTCTGTTTTTGCGATAGACACCATTCCACCCACATTGAATTGCAGTACAAGCGTGGTGCTTTTCCTCGATGAAAATGAGGAGGCGACCCTTGGGAACCTGTCAAGTTTGGTGGATGCGATGGACAATTGCGATGCAGACCCGGAGGTCACACAGGATCCCACGCCTTCACATGTGTTTACCGAAGCTGGATTTTTCGATGTTATGATGACGGCAACCGATGCGTCAGGCAATTCAGACTATTGCATTATTACTGCAGAGGTCAGAGATACCCTCTGTCCCGGTCTAATCTGTTTGATTTCCCATGATACTGTATATGTTGCTTCAAACAATTGCGAGGTATCGGTGCAGGATTACACCCTGAGTGTAAACACCTCTTCAGACTGTGAGCCGGTAGATGTTGAACAAAGCATTGAGGCGGGCACCCTCGTTGGACCCGGTAGTTACCAAATCACCATTACGGCAAAAGATTCCGTAGGAAATAGTGACGAGTGTGTTATAAACTTAGAAGTAATCGACGATACACCTCCGGTAGTCGAATGTCCGGCATCCAGTGAGACCATCTTCCTTGATGGGGATTGCACGGTAGACATCCCGGATTATCTCGCACAATCCCATATTTCGGATAATTGCGATACCAATGGACTCAATACCCAGCAAAGTCCGGCTCCAGGAACCGGGTTTTCCGGTCAGCAAACTGTTTCTGTGGTAGTTTCTGCCACCGATCTTTCGGGCAATACCGGCAGCTGTACCGTTGAGGTCAATATTGTTGACAACCAGCCACCAGTCGTTGATTGCCCTGCGACATTGACAGAATTACTCGATGCCGATTGCGAGGCCCAGGTTCCCGATTTGACCGGTCATGCCGATATATCAGATAATTGCGATGTGGGTGATTTAACCGTTGTTCAGTCCCCTATAGCAGGAACAACAGTAAATGGCACAAATAGTGTGACTATTAGTTTGGATGTAACTGATGCGGGAGGCAATTCCGCTAGTTGCACCGTTACCCTTGAGTTAGTTGACGAAGCCCCACCCGTTTTTGCAAATTGTCCCCCTGATTTCAGCTTTGAAATCTCACCGGATAGCTGCGAGGGCGAAGTAGATGTGGATGAATTGATCGCGACTGACAATTGTACAAGTGTTTCTATTGAAAACGATTACAACGATGGTGGTGCAGATGCTTCGGGCATCTATCCCCTGGGAACTACAGAGGTGGTATTTACCGCATCAGACCAAAATGGAAACACCTCAACCTGCCTCCTGGTGGTTGAAGTGGACGACAATGCCCCGCCTGTGGTGACCAGTTGTCCTGCTGATGTAACCGTTGACTGCGGACAGCCGACAGACCCCTACTTTACTGGTGGTTTGGCCGAGGGCGAGAATATTTGCAACGGGGAAGTTTTTGTAACCTATACCGACGATGTGGATGGTGAGTATTGCGAAGACCGCGTAATCACCAGGACATTTATACTCACCGACGATGTTGGAAATGCCGATTCTTCCTGTGTTCAAACAGTGACGGTGTCCAATGATCAGGGGCCGGTGGTGGTCAACTGCCCCGATGACATAATGGTGGATCTTGACACCGGCACCTGTGAGGCAACTGTTGAATTGCCTGAAGACATTGAGGCTTACAACAGTTGTTACCACGAGAGTTTCGAGTTCAGTGGCTACACTCCCGGAAGTTTCCCGGAAGTACCATCACTGAGCTTCAACAGAAACGAAAGTGACCTGGTACGCATACGAGGATTTTTCTTTACGCCTTTCCCCAATCCGGGGAATATCAGTCCCTATCCCGCCACCCATGGTAACTACCACGGAATTATTAAGTCGGAAGATGTGGGTGCTTCCAATTCAGGCGTATTCTCGAGGCTTGGTGGTTACTCCAGTTTCTTTGGAGGAGGTTTTGAAGCATCCATTGATGTTTACATCGAATTGAGCGACCCCGCCGTGCAAAACAATACATACGGTTGGGACCTCGGAACTGCAGTAAACGATCAGAGCGGAGACAAACTGAGAGATTACTTCTTCCATGTTTCCAGCAATGCTTCAGGACAGGTGCTCATCGGTTCTTCCAATGCGACGGACAGCACCAGAAAGACGGACATAGCCTCGGGCAACCACACGGTGGTGTCTGGAAGCAGATGGTTGCGCTTTATCTGGACCTTTGATGACAATGGCGACGGTACCATGCAGGCCACACTCAAGGTCACCAGGTTGAACGGAACAGTGATCTACACAGAAACCTACAACGATCAGAGCGATTTGATATCCTCTGTGGTTGGAGGAAACAGAGACATGAGTTTCCCATTCCTTGAGGTAAACGACCTGAGTGTTGACAACATCAGACTCAAGTACTTCCCTGTTTCAACTTCCTGTGATCTTGCAGGTACGCAAACCTTCGGACCCGGAGTGCATCTCATTTCCTGTGTTGCAGAAGATGCCTGTGGTAATGAAACGGAGTGTACTTACACAGTGCATGTTACCGGTGACGATGATTTGGCTCTGGATTGCCCCGATACGGTGGAAGCCGATGTGGATCAGGGTGAGTGTTTTGCCAGTATCAATCTGGAGGCTGATTTGACCATTGGATGCGATACCAGTATAACCGTGGTGAATACTGCCACAGACGGAGGCATCGATGCGAGTGGGAATTATGCAGTGGGTATCACTTCAGTGGTGTTTACGGCTACCAATTCCGCAGGGGAATCAGTTTCCTGTACTACCACTGTGGAAATTTCCGGTGGCGATGTAGATCAAATTGAGGTCGCTTGCCCGGATGATGAGGTGGTTGTTGCAGAAATGGGAGTGTGTACCGCTCAGGTTTCACTGGACAGTGCTGAATTAATCCTCGGCTGTGAAGTGGACGATCCACTTACCATTGTCAATGATTTCAACACTGGTGGCGCCGATGCTTCAGGCACCTATTCTGTTGGAATCCATACGGTGACCTTTACAGCAACTGATGGGTCTTCCAATTTTGCGAGCTGTACAATGACTGTTGAAGTCGTGGATAATGAAGCTCCTGTTGCTGATTGCAGTGACATTACTCTGGAATTGGATGCCGACGGAAATGCAGAGGTGATTCAGACTCAGTTAGAGTTGATGTTCTCTGACAATTGTGGTGTGGATGAGGTCACAATTTCAAAAAGCACCTTTGATTGCGATGATATAGGATCCAATACCGTAGTATTGACAGCAGAAGACGAAAGTGGTAATAGCGCTACCTGTACGATCAATGTAGAGGTGGAGGACAATCTGCCACCCGTACTTACCTGCCCCGCTTCGGTTATTGCTGATGCGGATCAGGGCGAGTGTTTTGCAAGTGTTTCTGTGTCTGCCTCTGCAAGTGACAATTGCGATCTGGACGAGATTTCCAATGACTTCAATTCCGGAGGTCTTAATGCATCAGGCCAGTATGAAGTGGGCACCAATGTGGTAATATTCACCGCTGTGGATGGTGAGGGAAATAGTTCTCAATGTACGACCACTGTTGAGGTAAGTGGCGATGCCGGTCCCGGAGTGGCAATTACCTGTCCTGATGACGTGGTGGTGGCCAATGATGCCTCGGAGTGCAATGCTTTTGTGAATCTTCCCGAAGCGGATGTAGATGTCGGTTGTGGTGCCGAGGAACCGGTAACTGTGGAAAATACCCACAATGCCGGTGGAGAGGATGCATCAGGTACCTATCCTGTGGGTACGACCATTGTTACCTTTACTGCCACAGATGCCGCGAGTAACTCCGCATCATGCACTACTGCGGTTACGGTGAATGATGAGGAAACTCCTGTGGCTGATTGCATCGATATCACGATTGAACTGGATTCCAACAACATGGCAACCCTTGAGGAGAGCGACTTTGAATTTATGTTCTTGGACAACTGTGAAATTGACTCTTTAGGTGCGTCTAAAACAGAATTTGACTGCGATTTGATTGGATTTAACAATGTGAATTTATCGGCAACAGATGCCTCAGGAAATTCTTCAACCTGTAACATTTGGGTAAATGTGATGCCTGGTCAGAGTACCTGCCAACCAATCACGCTTCAATTGGATACCATCAGTGCTCAGCCGGGACAATCCGTATGTGTTCCTATTCGCGTGGAAAATTTTGAAAATGTAGCTGGATTGCAGGGATCCATTTATTCTCCAGATTCCAATGTATTCAAAATTACCGGCCTCACCAATATTGGGCTTTCACCGGGCGTATTCCTATCCAATTTGATTGGTGATACTTTGACTTACAGTTGGTTCTACGTCAATGGTCTGAATAAGGCAGATGGAGAAGAAATATTGTGCTTGAATATTGATATTACCGGAGATGTGGGAGATGAAGCAAATATTGTATTCAGTAACAGTCCAACTATTATCGAAGTTTCTACAGTTAATGCTACTGTTCAGGCTGTGAATGCTCTGCACCTCGATGGTTTGGTCCAAATTGAACCTGACACAGGAGGAATAGCAGGACTGCACGGTGGTGTTTCCACAGCATACGGAATGCCTGTAGGTGGTGTGTCCATACAAGTGAATGGCCTCGAATTCGAGTACGGCATTGCCTTCTCGGATGAGCTAGGAAACTACAGCCTGGATATTCCGGCCGGGCAGACGGTGGAGGTTGTTCCGCAAAAGAATGGAAATAAACTCGATGGGATAAGTACCCTGGATATGGTTCATATTCAGCAGCACATACTCGGTTTGCAAAAACTGGATTCACCGTACAAGATCATAGCCGCGGATATCAATGCAGACAATGTGATTTCCACCTTCGACCTGGTAATTTTACAGGCCAATCTGGTGGGAGCGAGAGATGATTTTGCCGGTAATTCTTCCTGGAGATTTATTCCGGAAGACCACGTCTTTGACAATCCTGCCAATCCTTTTGAAAGTAAGTTCCCGGAATCCAGGTGGTATGAATCACTGAATGGTGACTGGTTCGATCAGGATTGGGTAGCTGTGAAAGTGGGTGATGTAAATGAAACCCTCAATCCGGTCAATACCGCCGAGTCGAGATCAGCCAGAATGGACTACGCATTCGAAATTGGCAGTGCTGAATACAGAACCGGTGGAATTGTCGCCATGCCTGTAAAATTGGACGATATGGCTGGCCTTACCGGATTCCAGTTTAGCTTAGCTGTTGATTTCAGAGTGGGTCGCATAGTCGGACTTGAAATGGCAGATGAAGGCATCTTGAATGCAGGTCAAATGAGATACCACATCGACCAGAGTTCAGATTTGCTGAATGTGAGCTGGTACAATGGCAAGGGCGTAAATGCTACAGCCGGTATGGCCGAATTTTTCCTGCTCATTCAGGCTGAAGAAAGTGCATTTGCCGGAGTGGATAATCCAGAATTCAACATGGCCGGTCTATACCCTGAGGCGTATGACCTCAGTGGAAATCTCTACGATCTGACAATCGACGGGGAGGTCACAGAATTGCTGGATGGAAGTGTGTTTGAACTCTTCCAAAACCGACCCAATCCATTTACGGACCAAACTGTTATCTCCTACATCCTTCCAGGCGAGGAAAATGTGGTGCTGACGGTTTATTCTCAGGATGGAAGATTGGTAAAAAGTGTGGAGACCAGGGGTTACCCCGGTGTGAATGAAATACTGCTCAATACCGAGGAGCTGAGTTCCGGACTCTACTACTACAGGCTCAATGCCGGTTCCTTCATGGGAGCTAAAACGATGATTAAAGTTGATTGATAGTTAATCTTAAATAGTGTAGAATGGGAGGCCCGGTTATTGATTTAGCCGGGCTTTTCCCATCTTATAAGGTCCTTCAACGGACTAATTCGGGCTTTTAAGCGTGTTTTGAAAGAAATTTCCCCGGATATTTTTTTGGCTTGAAATAAGCATTGTATATTTAGCACTGTTATTAAAACGATATGGCTACTACAGAAGAAAAGGCTGATGTGAGTTTTTTTAAATACCACGAGTTGAAACTCTACTCGTCCACTGAATGGCTCGCAGATAATCGCAAAAAATACAGGCAGGTATTCGACAGGCACAGCACATCCTATATTTACGCTGAACTGAGCTTTCACAATAAAATGTTTGACCGCGAATCCTGGGAGGTCAATGTGGAACTCAAGTGCTATTCGGTCAACAGAAACAACCGGGAAATGTGCTCCCTGAATATTCGCCGTAAAGTCAGCAAGTACGATCCTCTGGTCTTTGTTCGCGAGGGCTGGGGCAACAAACGCGAGGGCGTCTTTTGGAAGCGCGGCACCTACTACTGGGAAGCCTTTATAAATGGCCAAAAAGTCGCAACCAAGTACTTTTACGTGGAGGATGCAGGCTATCCGATCACCCCGGAAAACAACCCATTTCTCGAACTGGACTCCATCAAGCTCTACGAGGGACAGTACGACGACGTGGCAGAGGAAGACCGCTCCTATTACCGCAAATTTTCTAGTGAAGAAACCAGGTATATCTACGCCGATATCATTTTTGGAAATAAAAACCTCAAAACCGACTGGCAGTGTGAGATGTACACCAAATTCTACAACCAGGCGCGCGAACTGAAAGGACAAATCGTTCGTCTGCAGTTGGTGCGAAAGGAAGACGACAAGGTCCGCATCACAGCCGGTTGGGGCTCCAATGTCAAGGGGTCCTGGCGCAGGGGCAATTACACTGTGGAGGTGATATTTATGGATCAGTTATTGGCGGTGCTGCCCTTTGAAGTGGGTGAGGAATTTGAGGAGGGCCTCGGTACAGTGCAGGTCCCCATTCCTGGAAATCCAGGTTTGTTCCTGTTCGGCGAAGACCAAACCACCTCTTTTGATGAGTTGATGGAAAAACTGGATAAATTGATCGGTTTGGCCCACATAAAAAAGCAGGTGCGTGACCATGCCCGTTATATCCAATTTCTCAAACTTCGCAAGCAAAAGGGTTTTAAGGAGAAAGACAGCATCAACCTGCACTCGGTATTTATCGGGAATCCCGGTACCGGTAAAACTACAGTCGCCAAAATGATGGGCAAACTCTACAAGCGAATGGGCCTGTTGTCCAAGGGTCACGTCTATGAGGTGGACCGCGTGGATTTGGTAGGAGAGTACATCGGACAAACAGCGCCAAAAGTCAAGGAAACCATCGAAAAAGCCAGGGGCGGTGTGCTTTTTATCGACGAAGCCTATGCACTGGCCAGAGTTAATGACGACACTAAGGATTTTGGCCGCGAAGTAATTGAAATACTCGTCAAGGAGATGTCCAATGGCAAGGGCGATCTTGCCGTGATCGTGGCGGGCTACCCCAAAGAGATGAAGTACTTCCTGGATAGCAATCCGGGGCTGAAATCTCGCTTCAAACAGTTTTTTAATTTCGACGACTACCTGCCTCAGGAGCTGCAGGAAATTGCCCGTTATGCCGCCGCTGAAAAAGAGGTGGTGTTGAGTGAAGAAGCGGGTGAGTTAATCGACAAAATAATAGTGGACGCCTACCGCGACCGCGACAGGAGTTTTGGCAACGCCCGGTTTGTTTATGATATCCTGGACAAAGCCAAGGTCAACCTCGGACTTCGCATTATGAAAGAAAAAGAAGTGAGCGAACCGGACAGGGAAAAACTGGAAACCATCCTGGCATCTGATGTGGAGAAAATCAACTGGTCCATGGTTCGTCAGCGCCCGAGAATACCCATCGATGAAAAACTGCTCGCGGAAGGGCTGCAAGAACTGGACAGCCTGATCGGTATGGACAACATTAAAAAAGAGATCAGAGAGTTGGTTGACCTGGTGAGGTACTACCAAATGATGCAGCGGGATGTGCTCAACAAACTTTTTCTCCACACCCTTTTTGTGGGGAATCCCGGAACCGGAAAAACAACGGTAGCCAGAATTTTGACACGTATATACAAGGCGCTGGGCATACTCGAAAGGGGTCACATGGTAGAGACTGACCGACAGGGTTTGGTCGCAGGTTATGTGGGACAAACTGCTCTCAAAACCGCTGAAAAAATAGAAGAGGCTTCCGGTGGGGTACTTTTTATTGACGAAGCCTACGCCCTGAATTCCAATCCCGGATCACCCGGAGATTTTGGCAATGAAGTCATTCAGACCATTCTCAAGCGCATGGAGGACAACAGAGGTAAATTTTTCGTCTTTGCCGCGGGATATCCCGACAACATGGAAGCTTTCCTCAAAGCCAATCCCGGTCTGCACTCCCGCTTTGATAAAACCCTCAAATTTGAGGATTATCAACCCGCTGAATTGATCAGGATAGCTGAAAAAATGTTTGCCGAAAGTGATCTTAAACTGTCCGGTGATGCGGCCAAACACCTGTCCGATTATCTGAATTTTATTTACGAATTGAGGGACAAGTACTTTGGCAATGCACGTACCGTGAGAAACATAGTCGGCGATGTAATCAAAAACCAAAACTTGAGGCTTTCGCGGGATGCCGGAAAAAAAGTGACAGTGGAACAAAGTCGTATCATTCAACTCGAAGATGTACAACATTTGAAACTGGAAAAGGACCAACTCGTATTTTCGAGAAAAGCCATTGGCTTTGGCAGGTAGTAGGCAATATGCCTCACCTAATTGAACAGCTTAGGTTTTTTGCTGTAGTATAGCACACGGCGCATTTTAATCAAACAAAAAGCCCATGATCAAGTGGCTCAGCGGCTTGCTGCCCTCCATCGATTGGTTGGTTAACTACAAGGCGAGATACTTGAAATTCGACCTCATAGCGGGGTTGACTGTGGGAATATTGCTGGTTCCACAGGGGATGGCATACGCAATGCTTGCGGGCCTGGATCCTGTCCACGGTCTTTACGCCTCTACCATCCCGCTCATCATTTACGTCCTATTTGGGACTTCGAGGCATCTCGCGGTCGGACCTGTAGCAATTGTTTCCCTTTTAACTGCATCGGGAGTGGGTTCCCTACAGCCGGAAAGTTATTCCGACTATCTGATGTACACAGTTACTCTGGCGTTTATGGTGGGATTTTTTCAGGTCCTCATGGGAATGTTGAAAATGGGATTCATTTCCAATTTCCTTTCCAATCCGGTGATAATCGGTTTTACATCTGCCGCTGCCGTGATTATAGGATTGAGCCAATTGCGGCATCTGCTGGGAGTCGATATTGCCGCCAGCGACCGCATTCATGAGATTTTAGTGGATGTGGTAGCAAATTTCAGTGATATTCACTGGCTTACAGCACTGGTGGGTGTTGGGGGTATCATCACCATCAGATACGCCTACAAGCTGAGAAGGGGGATGCCCGGTGCTCTTGCTGCCATGGTTCTGGGAATACTTGTTGCAGGTCCATTGGGGCTGGCGGATTCCGGAGTGCAGGTGATTGGGGAAGTGAAGGCCGGATTTGGAGGATTGTCGCTGCCCGCATTGGAGGGTGGTGTTTTAGTCCAATTGCTGCCCATCGCACTAACTATTACACTTATTGGGTTTGCGGAGAGCTATGCAGTGGCAAAAACAATTCAATCCCGTCGAAAAAATTACCAATTGGACTCCAATAAGGAGTTGGTGGGACTGGGAATGGCCAATTTTGCCTCCGCTTTCCTCAAGGGAATTCCAGTTACCGGCAGTTTCTCCCGGACTGCCATCAATGCACACATCGGGGGACGAACCGGAATGTCAGCGATATTCAGTGCCTTGCTAGTTATAGGTACCATTTTCTTTTTCACCTCACTTTTTTACTACCTGCCCAATGCCATTTTGGCCGCAGTAATCATCGTGGCAGTTGTCGGATTGATTAACATAAGGGAACCTGTGAAGCTTTGGAAAAAGGACCGGGCGGACTTTTTGTTGTTGATCGTCACCTTCGTTTCCACGCTTTTTGGAGGTATCGAAATTGGAATTGTAATAGGACTTTTGCTATCCATCGTACTGGTGGTGTTTAGAGCTTCAGTGCCGCACATGGCAAAACTCGGAAGGGTCCCCGGTACTAACCTGTACAGGAATACCGAGCGATTCAGCGACCTTGAAGAGTCGGATGAAATCCTCATTTTCCGCATTGATGGCCCCCTGTACTTTGCCAATCTCGATTTTGTGAAAAGTCGCATTGACGAGTGGATGAGAGAAAAAGGCGAAGACCTCAGTATGCTAGTCTTTAATGCCCACACGCTCACCTCAATTGATAGTTCTGCTGCTCATGCACTCCAAGACTGGATATTGGATTGGAGACGGAGAAACCTGGAAATATATATAACCGGGGCCAGGGGGCCTGTTCGTGATAAACTCGACCGCTGGAATATCACCAATAAAGTCGGCGTGGACAATACCTTCAGCTCCAATGAACATCTTTTTATGGCAAAAGCAGGGAAAATTGACAAGCAGGACAAAAAGAAACTAGACAAATACGCCCTGCAAAGCAACCCCAAAAAGAAATTGTTGTAAAATAAAATCCGGTGATTTTTAAATCAATTTTCGCCGGGCGGTTGTTTGGCAACTGGTAATAAACAGACCGAATGCGTCAGAAGGATAATAAGACAGGGGATTTAGCCGAATCCCGAAAAAAAGACCATATTGAACTCGCGTTTCAGGCGAGACAGGAAACCGCAGCCATTGACAGCAGGTTTTGGTACGAACCCATGCTCAGTCCGCATCCGATAGTTTTTGAAGAAGCCAAGCCCTTTGAGTTTGCCGGCAAAAAACTCAGGGTGCCTGTCTGGGTATCCAGTATGACGGGCGGCACCCAAATGGCCGAAATCATCAACCGGAACCTTTGTAAGGCTTGCCGGGAATTCGGAATGGGTTTTGGCCTGGGTTCCTGCAGGAGCCTGTTGGAGGGAGAAAAATCCCGTCTTCCGGATTTTGATTTTCGCGATACCATTGGTGGCGAACAGCCCTTTTACGCCAATCTTGGCATAGCCCAATTGCACCCCTTTGCCAAAAATGGGAATTGGACCCCGGTGGAGGAGCTGGTGCAATTGCTGCGAGCGGATGGGCTTGTCATTCACGTGAATCCGCTTCAGGAGGCCATGCAGCCCGAGGGAGACCGATTTGAACTCAGTCCCCTTGAGATTATCAGGTCAGCTGTGGAAAAAACCGGCTTGAGGATTGTCGTCAAAGAGGTGGGCCAGGGCTTCGGCAGGGCCAGTATGTCAGAATTACTTCAACTGCCCCTACAGGCGGTGGAATTCGGGGCCCACGGAGGCACCAATTTCAGCAAACTGGAACTGCTCAGATCCGACGAGCAAAAAATGAAGACCTTCGCACCGCTCACTCAGGTAGGTCACACTGCGGAAGCGATGGTTGAAATTTCCAATGAGTTAAAAGAAGAACTCGGTGAAAAGTGCCGGGTTGGGGAGTTGATTGTCTCCGGCGGCGTAAGAGATTATCTGGACGGATACTACTTCACACAAAAGTCGCATTTTCGCGCCATTTACGGACAGGCCAGCGGTTTTTTGAAGCACGCCACGGGCGATTACGAGGACCTCAGGGCGCATGTAATCAGTCAGCTGCGCGGATATTATTTGGCGAAAGCCTTTTTGCGGATAAAATAAATTGCCAACTTTGCACCACAAAGTCTTTTAGGCGGTGGGTTAAACCTGCTGAAGACCATTAGAAATGATGAAAGGAAAAAACGATAAATCGATCAGGGGGTTTTCGAGACTCAGCAAACGGGAAAAACTGAACTGGGTGTGCGAAAACTTCTTCGGGGATTCTGAAAGTGCGAGGGAAACTTTTGAAATGTTTCACTTGAGTGACCCTGATGTGCAAAATATTTTCGACGGCTTTTCTGAAAATACCATTTCCAACCACATTCTCCCCTATGGTGTGGCTCCCAATTTTCTGATCAACAATAAGACCTATTGCATCCCCATGGTCATCGAAGAGAGCTCGGTAGTGGCAGCAGCTTCCAGTGCCGCCAAATTTTGGGCCCAAAGGGGTGGTTTTCACTACGAGATTAAAGATATGGAAAAAATAGGCCAGATTCACTTCTTCTGGAGCGGAGACGCCGCCTCTTTAAAACAACTTTTTAAAAGTGATCTGAAAAATGACCTGAATCAACATATCAAGCCCTTTATCCGCAATATGGAAAAGCGAGGTGGGGGTGTCAGAGAGATAAAACTCACCGATAAAACCACGGAACTCGACGACTACTACCAGCTGGTTCTCACCTTTGACACCTGCGATTCCATGGGGGCCAATTTTATCAACACCATACTGGAGGAGTGCCTCAAAAGATTAAAATGGCTTTTTGCCAATCGAGAAGACCTGAAAAATGGTGCTCAGCCTGAATTTCTAATGGCAATTCTGTCAAATTATACCCCGAATTGTCTGGCTACAGCCTGGGTGGAGTGTTCGGTGGACTCCCTTCACCATCCTCAATCCTCACTTACAGCCGCTGAGTTTGCCGATCGATTCCACAAAGCAGTAAAAATTGCCCAATTGGATAAGTACAGGGCTGTTACACACAACAAAGGTGTGTTCAATGGTTTGGATGCGGTGGTTCTGGCGACGGGCAATGATTTTAGGGCAGTGGAGTCATGCGGCCATGCTTTCGCCTCCAGAAGCGGCCGTTACCAAAGTTTGACTGATTGCAGTATGGAAAATGGCATTTTCAGATTCAGTCTCGATATTCCACTTGCCATTGGAACCGTGGGTGGTTTGACCTGTCTTCATCCCCTTGCAAAAAGTTCGTTGGAAATGCTCGGAAATCCCAGTGCCCGCGAATTGATGGGAATAGCAGCCTGCACTGGACTGGCACAAAATTTTGCCGCCATCCGTTCGCTTATCACCACGGGTATTCAATACGGACACATGAAAATGCACCTGGAGAATATATTGAACCACCTCAATGCCTCCCCGCAAGAATCTGAGAAAGCAGCCCTCTATTTTGAGTCCCAAACTATTTCCTTCAATTCAGTGCGAAATTTTCTGGAAAATATCCGATGTACCAGGCCCGTAAAATAAGGGCTTTTGTTATTCGTAATTCTTTGTTTTTCAGCAACAAAATTATTCCACAAAGTTTTCTATAAATTTCATCATATTTTCCGTATAAAATTTTTTAACATATAATAATGTCATATATTTGCGGCAACAATGAAATGTTCCTAATTATAGGTCCAAATTGACTAAAGCGATCGAAACGTACTACGGAAAGGGTAAGTTGATGGTGACCGGTGAGTATTTTGTGCTCAGGGGTGCCACTGCATTTGCGTTGCCTGTGCGGGTAGGTCAACATCTGGAAGTGAAAAAGGGTCGGGGATCAGATATAAAGTGGAATGCATTGGACCCCGATGGGAACACTTGGTTTAAAGGCGTTTGCTCGCTTTTTGATATGAAATTCGAGAAGTCCACAGATGAGCAGGTAGCCGAAAAACTATCTGCCATACTCAACGAAGCCTGCAGGCTGAATTCCGATTTTTTATCCCAGTGGTACGGCTTCAAAGTAACAACGAAGCTGGAATTTAACAGAGAGTGGGGACTTGGTTCCTCGTCCTCACTGGTTTACTGCATTGCACAATGGGCCGATGTGGAGCCTTACGAACTTTACGATCGGACATTTGGTGGTTCAGGTTACGATATTGCTTGCGCCCGCGCAGATTCGCCCCTCCTTTACACTAGAAATGAGGAAAATATAAAAATCAGCTACCTGGACTTCAATCCCGGCTTTGTCAACAACCTACATTTCGTCTATCTGGGTCAGAAAAAAAACAGCCGGGAGGCCATTGATCATTTTGAGAAAAAGTCTAAAGGCATTAAGCAAACACAGATCGATGAGGTCAGCGAACTCAGCAGAGCATGTGCAGCCTCGACCTCTTTGGAAGAATTTTCCAGAAATCTGGTAGAGACAGAGAACCTGGTTTCATCTCTGCTCGGTCTAACACGTGTTCAGGATGAGCTTTTCAGCGATTTTGAAGGAGTGGTAAAAAGCCTCGGTGCCTGGGGTGGTGATTTTGCTTTGGTAGCCTCCAAACTTCCCGCCGGCAATGTCGCCTCCTACTTTCAATCCAGAGGACTAGATGTAATCATCCCCTTCGAAGAACTCGTGGCAAGAGAAGGCCAGCCCGCTGCAATGGCTGATTAAAGTGAGCTGGAACATTTTTTCGCATCTCCCGTTCTCCTAATTTAGTATTTCATTAATAAATGTACCCCTCCCTGCGTTCATTATATTAGCCTGTCTTTATAGGTCACACAAAATTTTTTCCAAATGATGTAGGTGACAGGCAGCGTTTTTTGTATTAATGGTTTCTCATAATTGTAATAACCCGGTAGACTTGACTGACCGCGAAATTATTGAAGGTTGTTTAAAATCAGACAGAGAATGTGAACAGCTGCTTTACGAGCGATACGCCCCAAAGATGTTCGCACTCTGCTTGAGGTATGCACGCAACCGGATGGAAGCGGAAGATATCATGCAGAATGGTTTTATCCGTGTTTACAATAAATTATATACATTTAAGTACAAAGGCTCGTTTGAAGGGTGGATTAGGAGAATTATGGTGCATTCTGCCATAAAATTTCTCAAGAAGAGTTCAAACAAAAATGAGTTTAGTACGCTTGAAGATGTAAAGGAGAAAAAGGTAGAGAGTAAAGCGGTAGAGAATATTTCTGAGGCCGAATTACTCGAACTTATTAACTCCATGCCGGATGGCTACAAGGTTGTTTTTAACCTGTATGTAATCGAGGGTTATAAACACAGTGAAATTGCTGATATGTTGGAAATCCAGGAAAGTACTTCCAGGTCCCAGTTGCTAAAGGCCAGAAAGTTCCTCCAGGATGCATTGAAAAATTTACAGCTGATATTGATTTAAAATAAATGAATGGACTTGAGTCAACAATATATCGATAAGCTCTTTAGCTCCAAATTGGGCAACCACGCGGTAGAGCCGCCCGGTCATATTTGGAGCAATATAGTCCGCAAGCGCAAAATGGCCGCTCTGCGCCGAAAGTTGCTGGTTGGCTTGCTCATCGCATTGCTTCTGGCGCTTTTGATCTGGCTGCTGCTGCCCACCCGTGGAGATTTTCCCACTATGGCTGCCGGTGATGCCGCCCCAGACCCGACTCCCACTCAGACATACGGGGTGCCTGCAGATGCTGAAGATAGAGATCAGGAGATTTGGAGTCAATCCGAGTCCGGATATGAAGAAGAAAGTATAACTGGCTCCCCGGAAACTACGACGTCTGGAGAGTGGCAAAACGATACTCGCTCAGATCGGATGGGCGAAAACCTTGAGGCAACCGCTCCTACTACTGAAATACCTATTATTTCTGAAAGAACCTCAAGCAGTGCTGCTGAGACTTCTCATACCTACGGCCCTGATATTTCCGGTCAATCACCCGATGGCAGTTCATCCGGCGATTATTTTGAAGCAGGTGGAGATATTTTGCCCGGCCTGGGTGATCTCTTGGCATTAGAGGAAAGCGTGCTGCCGGAGCCTTTTGGATCGGAGGCAGACTTTGCAGATAAAGATATGGAGGAAGAATCCGCTTTTATCAGGAAAGCTGCCATGGAATTGCTCGGTGTGGAAAAATGGAAAGAGTCGATGGGCCACCGCTTGTCGGAGGAGAAATACTCGGCGCTGAATTTCAACCACTGCGCAATCCGCAACAATCCCAATTGCTTTGAACCCTTAATTCCGCTGAGGTATTTTGCTCTGGACATCATGGCAGGGCCCGACTTCTTTAGCAAGACATTGGACCCCTCATCTTCGGAGTACCGGGAGTGGGTTGATGCCAGAGAGGCATCTGAATCTTATGCGATTTCCTACGGAGCAACAGCCCGGATTTCAGCCATTCTTCAGAACGGTTTTGCACTTCGTACCGGAGTGTCTGTCAACCAGATCAATGAAAAATTCAGGTTTGTGGATCCCGATGAAGAGCGCAGGCGGGTAGTCAATGTGCTTATTGACACCATTATTAACGCACCCATGGACACCACCTTTGTATTTGACACATTGTCTATTATCGAGACCGGTGAGCGGGTGCGCACAGTTTATAACCGCTACCAAATGATTGACATTCCGGTAGTCTTCGGATATGAATTTAATTCAGGCAACTGGACATTTGCTCCTTCGGCCGGCTTTATGTTCAATATCGCATTTGCACGCAGGGGTGAAATAATTTCCGCCTCTGGCCGCCCCATGACATTTGAGGACGAGGAAACAGGCAGAAATATCTTCCGGGCGAAATTGGGAATGAGCGTCACAGGTAGTTTTGGAGTGGGCTATCGCCTCGACAGCCGTTACTCCATCATGGTGGAACCCAGGTTTATTTATCGCGTCAATCCAATTACCGTCAGCGAGCATCCAGTCTCCCAAAACTATTTTACCTACGGTGTACAGGCAGGTCTTCGCTACCGGTTTAGATAAATTTTTTTTGCTCAGGCAACAAAACCATGGTCCCATGATGTCTGATATCTGTTATTTGCTTTATACATAAAAAATATTGAAAAGTTTACCGATGAACATAAATTCGACTGTTGCTCTTGCCACTGTGATGACGATGCTCTTTTTGACTGGTTGTTTTCAGGATGAGGATATCTTTGTCCCCGATGGAAACTTTGAGTACGCAGGAAATATACAAAAGCTCAAGTCTGACCTCAAACCTTCCTACATTGGCATTTCAGTAATTTTTCTTGAAGAGGAGCAGGTTTTGAAAATAGACGATGAAACCTCGCTGATTGTCAAGCCTGACAATTTTATAGACGCAACCGGAGAGTTTGTTAACGACAATCTCAAACTGTTTTTTCTCATTACTCGCAATCCCTCCGACTGGATAGCTGCAGGGCACTCTTTTATGGGAGAAAAAAGCCTTTTAGATGTCTTTGCCGCAAATAAATTAATCGTGCGGGACAGTCTTGGAAATGAACTCAGTGTCAACCCGGACAATCCCCCAGTCTTGAGATTGGAATATCACAATATCCAGGCAATGGAGAGGTCAATATTTATTCGCGATGGGGAAAGCGATCTGGCCACCTGGCTCTCTGTACCTGATGCTGAAATAGAAACCCTTATTTGGTATGAAGACAACGAGGACGGTGAAGAAGTCAGAAAAGAGGGTGTGGAGTTTCCCGTAAATCAAACCGGCTGGCATGCACTGGCCGAGGAGATTGACCTGGACCTTGAAGTGATGGCCTGCGCTTCCCTGCCTGACGGATATTCCTCCAACAACACCGTGCTTTACGTTATAATGAGTAACTACCAATCTGTCGTAAGGTTAAACTCATGGTCCAAGAACAACGATATTTGCAATCCCCAATTTTTGTTGCCCAGAGACCAGGCAGCGGAAATTGTCTCTATCTCCTCCTTTACGGGTAACAGGTACTTTTTTGCCATGAACCAAGTCGTACTCGACCAAAGCGAAAATCACACCAACCTCAATCCGATAAAAAGAGGTCTCTCTCACATCCAGGAGCAAATAAATAATCGCAATTGATTGGTTTACAGGATTTAATTTTTACTACTATTTCACTCCGAATTAAGTGATTTCCTGAATATATGCAATAGCTTGTGCATATACAATGCTTTGCTTTTTTCATAAAAAACCCTTTGGAAAAGAAAAATCCTCAGAAATCAACAATCCCTGCGAATTAGAAAAACTGCCGGCTACATGGAGGTAGCGTGCGGTTACATCAAGCCATCAGCCATCAACCAATAACCGCTTGGTCCACCACAGTGCAACGGAGATCACAGACAATTCAATTGGCAGTTGACCCCCAAAGCTTTGGCGGGCCATGGACCATTAACCAATCCAATCTCAAATTAGATAGTCGCTTTTTCATACCTTTGCAGAAATCATTCGAATACTTTAATAGATTCGATACAACCATCCGTTGAGTCATTCGTTAGTTCGATAAAAGTAAGGATCATGAGTACAAAAACAAAGAGTCCGGTACTATTATACACCGAGCAAACACCCAACCCGGAATCACTGAAATACGTGACCAACAGAATGCTATTTGAGGGAACTGCCGACTTTCAGGATGCTGAATCAGCAGAGGAGTGGAGTCCCCTTGCTCAACATCTCTTTGATTTGCCCTTCGTCAAAGGCGTTTATGTCTGTAACAACTTCGTTACGGTGACCAAGGAGATGAATTATGCCTGGGAGGATATTATGTTGAAGTTGAAAAGCATCCTTAAGGAATACATAGAGGAGGGTAATACCATTGTCAAAGACGGCTACATGGAGGCCAAATTGGAGTGGGAAAAGGAGACCGAAGAATACGACGGAGACGATGCAGAGATAGTTGTGAAGATTAAGGAAATGCTGAATACCTATGTGAAGCCGGCTGTTGAAATGGACGGTGGCAATATTGAATTCAAGGGATTTGAAAATGGTGTGGTTACCCTCGTAATGCAGGGAGCTTGTAGTGGTTGTCCCTCATCCACCGTCACTTTAAAGGCAGGTATAGAAGGTATGCTGAAAAGGATGGTTCCACAAGTTAAAGAAGTAAAAGCTGAAATGGGATAATTTCCCTTAAACCAAGTGTATGGATCCATTAACCCGCGTAGCAGAGCTGGAGGAGGATTTCTTGAAAATTGTTGAGGAAACAGCCCATTGGGCACTCCGCCAGAGAGCGGAATTCGACAATGCCGACATTGAATACAAGGGCAGGAACGACCTTGTTTCAGATATTGATCGCAAGGCTGAAAATATGCTGGTTGAAAAACTGAGTGCTTTGCTTCCCGGCTCTGGATTCCTTACCGAAGAGGATGTTACCCAAAATGTTTCCAGGGACTTCACCTGGGTCGTGGATCCACTGGATGGAACCACCAATTACGTACATGGACTTCCACTCTACACCGTAAGTGTTGCCCTCAAACACCAGGGCGAGTTGGTAATGGGTTGCGTTGCAGAACCCAATCTCAGAGAAACTTTTTCAGCGATTTTGGGAAGTGGTGCCAAATTGAATGGGGAAAAATTACAGGTAAGCAAAACCCGCAATCTGGAAAATGCACTATTGGCCACCGGATTTCCATACCAGGATTTCAGCCAGCTTGGATCTTATCTGGAATTGCTCTACCGGTTTTTATCCGCGACCAGAGGCGTGAGACGTCTTGGCAGTGCAGCTCTCGATCTGGCTTACACAGCCGCAGGTAGGTTTGATAGTTTTTTTGAATACGGATTGAAAGAGTGGGATGTCGCCGCAGGGGCCCTGATTGTAGAAGAGGCGGGAGGAAGAGTGAGTTGCTGGAAAAATACCGGCGATTTTGTGGGCGAGAGAACCATTATTGCCTCCAATGGCATGCTCCACGAGCCCATGCTCAGGAAAATTGAGAAAGTTTTTTGGTGATTTTATCCCCCTCCCGGTGCCAATGGTCGAAAAGCTTTCAAAATTTCCCCCCACTGAGTTTATATTTGTAGCATGACCGGATTTTGGGAAAATGTCAGAATTTCGCTAAAAAACATCAAGGCTAATCTGCTGAGGTCTATCCTCACCATGTTGATTATCGGCTTTGGTATAATGGCCATTGTAGGCATATTGACAGCCATTGATGCCGCCATATTCTCTATGAGCGATAATTTTGCCTCACTCGGCGCCAACTCTTTTACCGTAGAGCAAAGAAACGTGGAAACAGCAGGCCGGCGGAGAGGACGAACAATAAGGGTTGGCGATCCTATCTCCTTTAGGCAGGCTTCCTTTTTCAAAACCAATATGGATTATCCGTCTGCAACCGCTATTACTTTTGTCAGCAGAGGCAATGCCACCATAGTTCACGGTAACCAGGAGACCAACCCCAACGTAACCCTGGAAGGAGTGGATGAGAATTACCCGCTAGTGTTTGGGAGGGAACTCGAAGCTGGCCGATATTTTTCACAAATTGAGGTGGACAATGGAAGCCATGTTGCAGTAATTGGTAGCGATGTGGTATCTATGCTATTCAACGGAAATGATGAGCGTGCAATCGGGAGGCACATCACCGTGGACGGCAGGCGCTATACCGTGGTCGGAACACTGATAAGGCAGGGTGCTGCAATAACCCAGGCCACAGACAGATTGGTATTGATTCCCCTTTTGAACGCAAGGCGCTTTTACGCCACTGACCGCACCAATTTTCGCATCAGCGTCCAGGTGCCTTTCGATGCATCACTTGATGAAGCCAGGGAACACGCCATCGGAGTCATGCGAAATGCGAGGGGTTTGCGCGTGGGGGAAGAAAACGATTTTGAGATCGCCTTCAGCGAGAATTTGGTCTCCATCATTCGAGAAAATACAGTTACACTTCGGATCGGAGCGGTTTCAATCGGCTTTATAACACTACTCGGAGCTGCAATCGGCCTGATGAACATCATGTTGGTATCTGTCACTGAGCGAACCCGCGAAATTGGCATTATCAAAGCTCTTGGCGCCACCCGTAAAACTGTTATCGGTCAATTTTTGATCGAGGCCATCATTATTTGCCAGATGGGTGGGGTCATGGGTATAATCCTCGGAATTGCAGTGGGCAATGTGGTCACTCTCTTGCTTGGTGGGAGCTTTATCATTCCCTGGGGTTGGATAATACTAGGCTTGGTGACCTGTACGATGGTGGGGCTCGGATCGGGCCTGTATCCGGCCGTTAAAGCCTCGCGATTGGATCCAATTGAATCCCTGAGATACGAATAGATTTTTTTATTCAATGGACAGTTGAGAGTTGACAATTGACAATTGACAATGGACAATTGACAGTTGACAATGGTTTTGATTTGAGCGATATCTCTTGGATCTGGGC
>REEO01000068.1 GCA_007695035.1 Saprospirales bacterium
CCCTATTGGAAGTAACAACCACCATGAGTACGCGCTCAGGTTTGGGTTTTTGGTTGTACACCGTGGTGGTATCGCCCTCCAGCCCGGCGAGTAAATTCCCCATCATCTCCTCCAGTTTGCTGGAGTAAGGTCTGAGTCTGGTAATGGCATCCTGCGCTTTGCGCA
Organism: Saprospirales bacterium; assembly: GCA_007695035.1. GTDB lineage: Bacteria > Bacteroidota > Bacteroidia > Chitinophagales > Saprospiraceae > PWJY01. Next base: position 166 of record REEO01000068.1, read on the forward strand.
ACTTGGCAGCCGACACCATTTTCATTGCCTTGGTGATCTGTTGGGTAGAATTTACCGAGCTAATCCGCTCTCTTACTTCCTTAAGGTTTGCAGCCATTTATTGTCATTTTTTCGGCCAGGTAATCATTGATTATTAAGCCTCACCTTCTTTATATCGGGCAGTCATTTCAGCAGCCAGTTTTTCAACAGCCTGGGTTGCAGATTCAGTGAGTTTACCGGCTTTGAAGTCATTCAGGGCTTCAGGGTATTGTTGTTCCATGTTATTTAAGAAAACGCTTTCAAACTCCTGAATTTTTTCAACCGGCACATCTTTGAGCAAGCCTTTTGTACCGAGGTATATAATGGCAACCTGTTTCTCTACCGATACAGGAGAATACTGAGGTTGCTTGAGTATTTCCACATTTCGCTTACCTTTTTCCAGTACTGCTGTAGTTGCGGCATCCAGGTCAGAGCCAAACTTAGCAAAAGCCTCGAGCTCTCTGTACTGGGCCTGATCCAGTTTAAGCGTACCTGAAACCTTTTTCATGGACTTGATCTGAGCCGATCCACCCACACGGGAAACAGAAATACCAACATTAATTGCAGGTCTGATACCGGCGTTAAACAGGCCGGACTCCAGGAATATCTGTCCATCTGTAATAGAGATCACATTGGTGGGGATATAGGCCGATACATCACCCGCCTGGGTTTCGATAATCGGCAGAGCAGTCAGGGATCCACCACCTTTTACGATGGGCTCTCCATTCTCGTCCTTTGCATTTTTCAGACTGTCGGGAAGATCGTTCATCTGTCTGGCAATAGCATCGTTGTTGATGACTTTTGCAGAGCGCTCCAACAATCTGGAGTGGAGATAAAATACATCACCGGGATAAGCTTCACGTCCGGGGGGACGTCTCAGCAGAAGTGATACCTCACGGTAAGCCACAGCCTGCTTGGACAAGTCGTCATAAACAATCAGTGCAGGACGCCCGGTATCTCTGAAGTACTCCCCGATAGCTGCACCGGCAAATGGTGCGTAAAACTGAAGAGGAGCGGGGTCTGAAGCAGAAGCAGATACGATCACGGTATAGTCCATCGCTCCATTGTCCTTTAAAACTTTGGCTACCTGAGCCACAGTTGAAGCTTTTTGACCGGAAGCCACATAAATACAGAAAACGGGCTCTCCCCTTTCGTAATATTCGCGTTGGTTGATAATGGTATCAATGGCAATGGCCGTTTTACCGGTCTGCCTGTCACCAATAATCAACTCACGCTGTCCCCTACCGATAGGGATCATAGAGTCAATCGCCTTTATACCAGTTTGAAGAGGTTCGTGCACAGGTTCCCGGTAAATAACACCGGGGGCCTTACGCTCAAGGGGAAGTTCATATTTCTTACCCTCAATCGGACCAAAACCGTCGATAGGTTGTCCCAGGGGGTTCACCACCCTGCCCACAAATTCTTCACTCACCTGAATGGAGGCAATCCGGCGGGTTCGTCTCACGGTAGAACCTTCACGAATTCCATCACCGGGTCCCATTAGTACCACCCCTACATTGTCCTCCTCGAGGTTGAGTACGATAGCCTGGATGCCGTTTTCAAATTCGACCAATTCCCCGGCCTGCACACCGGTAAGTCCGTAAATACGCGCAATACCGTCCCCAACTTGCAGGACAGATCCCACTTCTTCGAGTTCGGCCTGGGATTTGTACCCCGCCAATTGTTGTTTGAGTATTGCAGAAATTTCGTCGGGCTTAATTTGACTCATTTTTACTTATTTAAGTTCAGAAAATCTGAATGTTATGCATAAATTTAACTGCGAATGTTTGCAGCCTGAAATTTTCTTCTGATCTGATTCAATTCGTGCCTTACCGAGGCATCTATTCGTCTATCGCCAAAGTCGAGTACCATTCCTCCGATCAAGTCGGGATCCACCTTATTAGAGAGGTCCACTTCGTTGATTTCTGGCAGCGCCTCAATGGCTTTTTTGATGTCGGCCAAAAGCTGCTCGTCCGGTGCCACTGCGGTAATGAGTTTTATGGTAGTAATACCTTTGATATCGCGGTATCGCTGAGCGGCACCATCTAGAATATCTTTCATCATTGCTTCGCGGCTTTTGCGCAATAAGATGTCTAAAAAGCCAAAAGTTATTTTGTGCAACCTGGATTCAAACAGTGCTGCAAAGACTTTTCTCTTGGAGGATGGTTTAACCACCGGACTTTTCACCATCAGATAGAACTCTCTGTGTTTCAGGCTCTCTCGGACGAGTTCCACATCGGCAATCACCGCATCCAGAGCATTTTCCTCTGTGGCGAGATCTATTAAGCTTTTTGCGTAGCGCTGTACAATATTGTGGGCCGACATATAATTCAGTTAATTTCCTTCAACAATCGAGTTCCGTGGTTCAAAAAAAACACATTTTTAATTGAGCTTGATCTCATCGACCAGTTTGCGCACATAGTCTTTATGCGACTGATCGGATTCAAGTTCCTTTCTTATGACCTTGGAAGCGATATCGATAGCCATATTTCCAACCTCCATTTTCAGTTCTTTAATGGCGGCTTGTTTGTGGTTTTCGATATCGTTTCGGGCGTTGTTAATAATGGTAGCTGCCTCTTCTCTGGCCTTCTTTTTCGCTTCAGCCACCATATAATCCCGGGCTTCTTTGGCTTCATTGAGAATTTGGGTGCGCTCCTCCCTCGCCTTTGCCAGGAGTTCCTCATTTTCTTCTTTGAGGTCTTCCATTTCAGAACGGGCGATTTTGGCAGCATCCAGTGCGTTTTGAATATCGGTCTCCCTCTTCTTGAGCGCTTCAACAATGGGTTTAAACGCCAATTTCCCCACTATAATCCAGAAAGTGGCAAAAATAAGGGTGGACCAAAAGATCAAACCTGGATCGGGTTTGATAACAGAGAAATCTACTAAAAACATCATTTTTAGATCATTTTATTGTTAAAAAAGGCGCACCGGCCAACCGCCGGCGCGACCTGTTAACTCATTACCCTGCAACGAACATGAGGATCATGGAGATCAAAGCAGCACCCTCTACAAGGGCGGCCGCGAGGATCATGTTACCACGTACATCGTTCGCAGCTTCGGGCTGTCTGGCAATGGCATCCATGGCTTTACCACCAATCATACCAATTCCGATGGCAGCAGCCAATGCAGCAAGAGCCAAACCAATAGAAATCAAATTCATAATTCTGAGTTTTATAAAAACATTAATTAATGATGCGCTTCTTCCGTTGCAGCTCCCAGGTAGGAAGCTGTCAATATGGTAAATACAAATGCCTGTACCAGGGCGATAATCAACTCAATGGTAATCATGAAAAGGGTTAGTGGGAATGCCACGACTACTCCTGTCATCGCGCCCGAAAGGCTCTCTCCAGCATTTCCAAAAATAAATATCAGACTCACAAAGGCCACAATAACGATGTGTCCGGCTGTGATCGCTGCAAAAAGACGCAGCATAAGCGTAAATGGCTTGATAAACAAACCGGCGATCTCCACCGGGGTTAAAATCAATTTGACCGGAACCGGAATACCGGGCATCCAAAGAATATGTTGCCAATAATGTCTGTTTCCAGAGAGGTTTACCGTAAAAAAGGTAAACATTGCAAGGACCAGGGTCACACTTAGGTTACCCGTCACATTGGCACCGCCCGGGAAAAATGGTATTTGTCCCAGCAGATTCAGCGTAAGTATGAAAAAGAATATACAGAGCAACAACGGCATGAACCTATCGTACTTTTCTCCCAAAAATGGTTTGGCAACATCGTCCTGAATAAAGACGATGATGGTTTCAAAAAAGGATTGCATTCCCCTAGGGGCCATACCGTCCCGCTTTTTGTATGCCCTGGCTACCTTCAAAAAGACGTAGGTGAGCAGGAAAAACACCAGGAGCATGGAAAAAACATTCTTGGTAATCGAAAAGTCGTAATAAGAGGTTATTTGCCCACCAAAAAAACCGCCATCAACGGTGCTTTTTGTGTCCAGGTCAAATTTTTCACCTTGATAGACGACCTGAATGTTTCTAACTTCATTGCCGTCTTCATCGGTTTGATAATCGTAGTGAAAACCATCTATTTCGACGGTCTCGGTCGGAAAGTTTTCATCAGGTACCCGAAAAATCATCCCGTGGTACATGACATATTTATCTATAGCAACGGTTCCGTGACCGTACTCTGCAGTTTCAAATCTACTGGTAGTGGGCAAAATGGTCCAACCGAAATCCGGCGCGTACAAAAATGCGGGCAAATGAAAGAAATAATCTGTCCAAAGGTGGAATGCATTGGCATCAACAATGTGGCCAATGGCTTTTTCACCGGGGTCAAACTCCTTTTCTTCATAGACCTCTTCAACCACCTCCTCAAGCGGGGAGGGCTCCTCTTCAACCTGAGCTGATAAAATCGCCTGGCCAAACAGAAGAAAAAAGCTAACTGACCCAATTAAAGCAAGGAATTTTCCCCTCATTTATCTGTAATTTCCTGTCCGTTATCAAAAATCGCTGCAAAGGTATAATTTTAGGTATATATTCTATCTAAAAAGATATAAATTTTGACCGATTTTATAAATCTGTGACAGAAAAAAGAGGAAGCAGCGTCAAACCAGGAGTCTAACCGCCCTATCAGAATTTAACGCGCGTAACTTACTGCACGTTTTTCACGAATCACAGTCACTTTAACATGACCGGGATACTGCATTTCATCTTGAATTTTTTGGGAAATCATGAAAGAGAGGTCATCCGCGTAGGAATCGGTGACTTTTTCGCTTTCGACAATCACTCTAAGCTCTCTACCGGCTTGCAGTGCATAGGCCTTTTGAACGCCCTCGTGGGACATGGCAAGTTCTTCCAGTTCACCGATACGCTCCAAATAGCTCTCGAGTATCTCCCTTCTCGCACCGGGCCTGGCGCCGGAAATGGCATCACATGCCTGTACCACCGGAGAGATCACATTATTCATTTCGATTTCGTCGTGGTGTGCACCTACAGCGTTACAAACCATTTCATTCTCCTTGTACTTTTCACACAGCTTCATACCAACCAGAGCGTGAGACAATTCAGTTTCCTCCTCGGCCACCTTTCCAATATCGTGCAACAAGCCGGCCCTTTTGGAAATTTTGATCAATTTGGGACTGAGACCCAGTTCAGCGGCCATCATTGCGCAGAGGTTGGCGGTTTCGATGGAGTGCTTGAGTAGGTTTTGTCCGTAAGAGGAGCGGAATCTCATTCTACCCACCATTTTGACCAGGTAGGGATGCAGACCGTGAATATCGAGTTCCAGGACAGCCCGCTCCCCTATTTCTACAATTTGCTCGTCTAGTTCTTTGCGCACTTTATTAACCACTTCTTCAATTCTGGCAGGGTGAATACGCCCATCGGCCACCAATCGCTTCAGAGATTGACGACAAACTTCCCGGCGGATGGGGTCAAAACTCGATATAACCACAGCCTCTGGGGTGTCGTCCACCACGATTTCGGCTCCGGTGGCTGCCTCGAGGGCGCGGATATTTCTACCCTCCCGTCCGATTATCTGACCTTTGAGATCATCGGAGGTGAGATTGAAAACCGATACCGTATTTTCGATGGTCACCTCTGCGCACATTCGCTGTATGGACTGGATGACAATTTTACGGGCTTCTTTACCTGCGTTGACTTTTGCCTCCTCCACGGTATTTTTTACAATTGCCATTGCATCACTTTCTGCCTTGGCTTTCACGGCCTCAAGTAATTGATCTTTGGCTTCCGATTCCGACATTTTGGCTATGGATTCCAGCTTTTCGATGCGCTCTTCATTCAACCTTTCCAGGTCTTCCTTCTTTCTGGCTACAATTTTCAACTGGGTGTCCAGATTCTGACGGATGGTTTTGATCTCAGACTCTTGTTGTTCGACATTTTCCATGCGGTCGCTCAGACTCTGGTTCTTGCGATTCAGGTCCTTTTCCTTATCAACCACTGCCAATTCCCGCTCCCGTAGGTCCATCTTCATCTGGGACTTCTTCTCGTCCAGTTCAGATTTGAGCTTATTGAATCTGTCCTTGGCCTCCTGGATTTTCTTCTGCTTAATTGATTCATTTTTGCTTTCGGCGCGGGAGAGAATTTTCTCCGCCTTGGTTTCAGCTTCATCGACCAGCCGCTTGGCTGTCAATCTGGCTTCCTGGATTTCAAGGTCAGACTTCTTGTTGATCTCTTCAACCTTGCGCTGATTGATTTTACGGAACGTGGAAGAGAGTATAAAGTAACTCACTAAAACCCCGACCACAATTCCTCCTATAACTGATATTAAAATAGTCAATTCCATGATTTTAAAAATTTTATATGTATATATATGACCGTGGAGTTCGCTGCGACAATTGCAAAAGCGACTCCAATCAAATCCAATAATAAAGTGGCAGTAAATAAAAAAGGGTAACAACCGATCAGGCGAGGGCTTCGGAAAGAGTTTCATTGAGATGGACAAGCTGATTCTTCAGAATTTCATCTGAGGAATTCGCGCTGTCAGACTTGTGATTTTCAACAGCGTATGTAAGCAGAGTCATAACGAGAAAGTCCTGTAAATCCCGGTCTTTATACTTAAGTTGGAATTCCCTGACTTTTTCGTTTATCTCCTTTGCCACAATGTGAATCATTTCGACCTCCCCACTCTCAACTCTGAGTGGATAAGCGCGGCCACAAACCGTAACCGAAATGCTCTGAAGGTCCTTATCGTCCATCATCAGTTTTCTTCAATCCATTGGATGCACTCATCCAGTTCCTTTGTATATTGATCTAATTGTTTTAATGCCCTCTTCATAGATTCCAATCGCTCTGCTGTATCTCCATTCCACTTCTCTGAAGGGTTACTGCCAGTTTCTGTGTTACTTTTAAACTTGCGGAGGTCCTCAAGTTCTACTTTAAGACTTTCATTTTCCTCCCGCAACGCGTCCCGCTGATCAATCAACGCCTTGACCCTCTGTTGTATTTGTTCTAACACATCATTCGTGGACGCCATAGTACTTGTTAAAACTGTAATTTGGCAAAATTAACCCAATTATTAACAATTTTTATAATTTTTTTGCAGAGAATTTACGTTACCCGGCAAATATCAGTCATTATTCGCTATATTTCAGCACCTTACACTTAAATTATTTTTTACATGTAATTCATCTTAATTCTGCGCCCAGGTCCATTTTGAGGGAGTGAAGCATTTTTTTGACCATTTTATCCACTTCTTTGTCTTTGAGGGTTTTATTGGGATCAGAAAACACCATATTTACCGCATAGGATTTTTTCCCGGGGCCGAGTTTTTCTTCATCGGTATATACGTCAAAAAGACCAACTGAATCCACCTTTCGCCCTCCGGCCTTGAGTACAATAGATTCAATAGCCTTAAACTCCACGCCCTCATTAACAACCAGCGCCAGGTCCCGACTCACAGTGGGGAACTTACTCACCGGACGGGAAACTACCCTGGTCTTTTGTGCCGTCTTAATCAACATCTTCCAATCCAAATCCGCAAAAAACACCTCCTCGCTGATTTCGTGCACTTTGCAAACGCTATGTGCGACCTTACCTGCCACGCCAAGGGTTTTTCCGTTTACCGAAATCTCGGCCCCAAAATCAAACCACGGATGCTCTTCCAATGGTGTAAATTGCGGAGATTCAATTCCCATGAGATTCGTCAGGCTTTTTACCAAATGCACCAGTGAATGGTAATTGGAGGGATCGGTCTGTTGCCTCCAGTTGCCGGTATTCCAATCGCCCGATAAAGCAATTGCCAGGTGTTCGTTTTCGGTAATTTTGCCATCTTTTTGGCTGTAGGATTTTCCAATTTCGTACAGTCGCAGATCGGTTTGCTGCCTGTTGAGATTGTAGGCCATGGTTGCCAGGGAGGAGTGCAATAAATCCGGCCTCATTATATTCAGGCTTTCGTTGGAGGTATTGTGTATATAAACCAGTTCCTCCTTTCCCTTTTCATACCAATCTGACTTTACCAGGGAGAGGTTCATGGTTTGCAGTAGTCCTCGGGAACTGAGGTAATCGGCGATTCTGTTGCCAACCAGATGTTTGTCGGGGAAGTTGCCCGGGATCAATGGTATATTGATACTGTTACTGAAGGGTACTCTATCGTATCCATAAATCCGAAGAATTTCCTCCACCAGATCTGCCTCCCTGGTCACATCTGATTTGTTGGTGGGAATAGAAACTCTGAGTTTACCATCTCCCTCAGATCGGGTCTTCATATTCATTGCGTGAAGGATTTCCACAATCTCCTCATCGGTCATGGGTGCACCGGTGAGTTTTCGAACCCTTTCTGTCTTAAGCTCGATGACAGCAGGCGAAACAGGTGAAGGATACAGGTCGAACAGTTGGGATGCAGGTTCTCCGCCGGCTATCTCACCAATCAATAATGCAGCTCTTTTAAGTGCTTTCAGGGTGATCTCAGGGTCCGATCCCTTTTCAAAAATTTTAGCTGCATCGGTTCTCAGCAAGTGTCTCGTACTTGTTTTTCTGACTGAGGTGGCATCAAAATGGGCCGACTCTAAAAACAGATCGGTGGTGTTTTCATTCACCCCGCTTCCAAGCCCTCCGAAAACCCCGGCAATGCAAAGGGGTTCGCGCTCGGCATTGCAAATCATCAGGTCCTCTGCATCGAGTTTCCTCTCTTTTTCATCGAGGGTTACAAACTCAGTTCCGGCGGACAATTGAGTGATAACGATGCCATTGCCCTTAATTTTTTTTAGGTCAAAAGCATGCAGGGGTTGTCCAAATTCATGCAAAACAAAATTGGTAATATCCACGACATTATTGACTGGTCTGGCACCGATGGATTTAAGTCGAGTTTGAAGCCATTTGGGACTTTCCCCGACCTTCACATTTTTCATCAATAAACCGGAATACCGCGGACAGGCTTTTTCATCCTCAATTTTCACTGTAAAATTCACCTCCTGGCCCTCTTCAAATCCCTCCAGTTTGGGATAGTTGATATCCTTTTGATGATTTTCATTCACCCGCACCCAGGCCAGTACATCCTCTGCAACACCGATGTGCGAAGTGGCATCTGATCTATTGGGAGTCAATCCAATGTCGAATATGAAGTCATCCTCTATATTATAGACCTCACGGGCCTGGGTTCCGGCTTTAATGGATGAGTCCAACACAATGATGCCATCCCGGTTTTTTCCAACGCCAATTTCATCTTCAGAACAGATCATCCCCGCAGAGCGCTCCCCTCTGATCTTAGCCTTTTTTATGTCAAAAGGCTCACCCTCATTGGGGTAAATCGTGGAGCCGACTCCTGCAACCACCACTTTTTGCCCGGCAGCTACATTGGGCGCACCGCAGACGATATTCAGGGGTGCTTCTCCGTCACCTACATCCACTTTAGTGACAGAGAGCTTATCTGCATTTGGATGCGGGCCGCATTCGAGCACCTCTCCTACCACAAGTCCTTTGAGACCTCCCGGTATGGAAGAAAATTCTTTGACTCCCTCGACTTCCAGTCCGATTGAAGTCAGTATTTCAGACATTCGATCTACAGAGTGGTCGGTATTCAGGTATTGTTTCAGCCAGTTGTATGAAATATTCATTGGAGAAAAGTTCTTAATTCAAGGCGCAAAGATAGCTTTAGAAACTAGAATGGAGAACTCAGAGCCGCTAATTTCAGCCATAGGCTTGGAGTAAATGGCGTTTCAAACCACTAATCCTCACTAGATTCCTCAAAAAGCCAACAATGCATCACTTTTGAACCACGAGTTTCAGATTGATCGATTGGCCACCCGAATCCCGGATACTAATAAAGTAAATGCCCGAATCGAGATTCTTTGTACTGAAGGTTTGAATCGGGCTTGCCTGTGTATGGCGCTCCACTTTTTTGCCGGTAAGATCGTAAACGCTGATTACTGCTTTGGAAAAACCGGACTCTGGGAAACTGAGGGTGTAAAAATCTCCGGCTGGATTTGGGAACAGTTCCGGGCTGAAAGCGGCCTGGTAAAACTCCTCCACACTTACCGGTTCTTTGGCCGGCAGGTCAGTGGAAAAAATTTCTAATCCCCCGCGTTGGTTTGCTACAACTACTTCCAAAAGTCCATTCCCGTTCAAATCCTCTAAAACTGCCTGCGAAAAAGACCCTACATTGATCTCTCCAAAAAACTCTGTTTCAGCGTCCTGTACATGACCGGGAGCGGGATTGACATCACGGTACATTTTCAGCTTTCCATCCAGTCCTCCAACTAGCATAATCAGCCCTTCGTCGGATTCGTAGAAAGAGGGGGCGCTAAAACCGCGAAATTGATTTCCCGGCACCGTCAAGACACCTGCGAGACAGGGATTGTTGGGGGCTTCGAATTCATCGGAGGCAAACTCCGGGTTTCCGGGTGTACCGATGTTTTGGAAGTAATTCACATTGCCACAGCGCATATTATCGACATTGTTGGCATTCTGTTCTCCGACAATTAAATCCGGAAGTCCGTCGCCATTGAGATCTGCCACGGTGGGGCGGGCAAATTGTCCCACATCGATATCCATCCAGGGGTACTCCCATGTATTCACTTGTATGGGTTCTCCCGGACCATTTACATTTTCACCAAAAAACAGTCTTCCGCGGTTGTCACCCACTATAACATCTTTGGCGCCATTGCCGGTCATGTCGTAAAAGACAGGGGCAAAAGCCCGGGCACTGGAGGTAAATTGATTCATGCCGAACAGGTCTGTATCTTCAAGCTGGAACTCAGGCTCTTCAGCTGTGCCGACATTTCTGTACCAATACAGCGAAGCATCTCTTTCCTGCGGACTGACATACAGGCCCATGGTTCCCACTACAAGGTCCAATAGACCATCACCATCCACATCGACCACGGCCACGTGAGAGCGTGACCCCACATCGATCATATCGCCCACGAGAAAATCTTTTTGCTGTAGCTCAAAAACATATTCATCTCCAGTACCCACATTTTGATAAAACCAGGCCACTTCTTTGGTTTCTCCAAAACCCTCTGCCCCATTGGGAGAAACAATAAGGTCATTGCGCCCATCGCCGGTTACATCTACAATAAAGGGAGCAACAAAGGAGGGCAAATCCACCGGAACATCGTAGGGAGGATAATTGATTTCCACATCCACCATAAAGGCGTTGGTCTTGGTTCCCCCGTTGCGCAGGAAGGCGATCTCATCAGTAGCCAGGTCGCCTATTAGCGCATCGTAGAGTCCGTTGCCCTGTTCGTCAAAAAGTGCAATGGTAGATCCGGCGTGGCGGGGTTCCGCTGAGCCTTCAAAATTCCAGGAGGCGCAGCTATTGGGATCGTCACTCAAAAAAATCTCTCCGGAAAAATCCTCCTCAAAAAATTTTCCCCAGCAGTGGTCTTCGAGTCTGAAAATAAATTCGTGGGGCTCGCGGCCCTCTTCCACGGTTCTATTTCTATAGTATTGAACCGTTCCACCTGCCGGACTGAAAACTACGACATCCAAATCGCCATCACCATCAACGTCTATAATATCAGGAATGTCAATACTCAACACATTGATGTTGGCCAATCCACTGCCGTCTCTGAAAGCGAGGACATTTAAGAAAGGTTGATCCAGTTCGAGAAACTCAAAACTCAGAGAACCATCCTCCACAACTCCTGTATAAACCTGTATTCCCGGAACACCTGGAATTTGTGAATAGGTAAAGATGTCGGGAATACCATTATTGTTGTAGTCACGCAGCAGCATGAAGTTTCTCATCTCTGGAAAAATGGATGAGAGTTCGGGGTCGTAATGGTATTCCGGTTCTCCTTCCTGTCCCTTGTTGACAAAAACCAAAACTTTGGCTCCGTCCCTGTCAAAGATTACCAACTCGTTTTTCCCATCCCTGTTGATGTCTCCATTGGAAAACTGCGGATTGTTGAGTCCGCCGGCGAACGGGTTCTTCAACTCCTTTCCATCGATGGTCACCGGAAAGGTTATCTGCTCAAAAGCCTGGCCCTTCAAAGAGAATGTAGCAAAAACAAGGGCGGCTGTAGTTAACAGTAATTTTGTCATCATAATGCGGTATTTAAAAAAGTTCCTATCTTAACCCCTAAATAAAAGGGAGTGATAGCATGGATCAAATTTACAAAAAATGCGCAATAATTGCGCTGATCGCAATCCTAATTCCAATAGCACCACAATCACTTCATAGTGAAACGGAAAACGAGGCTGCGGAATTCCAGATTGAGGAGGAAATAACTGTCAAAACAGATCAAAACAGGAAGAATTTATTTCTGGTAAGCGATCATACGGATGAAATGCCCATTGTTTTGGAGATCAACGGGGAGCCCGACACCTTTTTAATGATCAATGGGATGGCACCGCTGAATATAGATTTAACGCGAAAGGGTGGGTTGTTTTTCTTTATGGAGCCTGGCCATTATACCAGTCTGCAGATATACCATTTATCCCTGGATTCGGAAGGCCTGGCGCGTTTGCGAAAGATACCGCTTTGGCTGAGTTTGTTTCCCCCCTTGCTGGCTATCGGACTTGCACTGGTATTCAGGGAGGTGATCATATCCCTCTCTCTTGGAATACTATCCGGTGCTTTTATCGCATCTGGCATGTACTTCGATTCGATATTGACCGCCTTTTTGAGGACGATGGACACCTATATTCTTGGGGCACTTAACGACCCCTACCATCTTTCTATCATACTTCTCTCCCTGTTAATTGGGAGTACCGTGGCCATTATTTCCAACAACGGAGGGATGCAGGGAGTGATCAATAAAATAGTGCCCTATGCGAAGACCCGGAGAAGCACCAAACTCACGGGCTATTTCATGGGTTTGTTGTTGTTTTTCGACGACTATGCCAACACCCTGATTGTTGGAAGTACCATGCGCAAACTCACCGATGCTTATAAAATATCCAGGGAAAAACTCGCCTACATTGTCGATAGTACCGCCGCTCCGATAGCTGCGGTTGCACTGATTACCACCTGGGTTGGCGCCGAGTTGAGTTACATACAATCGGGAATTATCCACATAGATATCGAATTGGGGCAGTCCGTTTACGCGATTTTTCTGGCATCCCTGAAGTATTCCTTTTACCCCTTTATGACCCTTTTGTTTGTCTTTATGATACTGTGGACAGGGAGAGATTACGGGCCCATGTTCAAGGCTGAGAAAAAGGCACTTGCAGCAGAGGATAAAAGCGATGCCGATGAGGAAGACCAGAAGCTGGAGGAGGATGAACTCGAGGCCAAGAAAGGCATTCCACACCGCTGGTACAATGCGGTTGTCCCCATCCTAACGCTAATTTTAACCGCTGTGATCGGTCTGTACTACACCGGTTTGCAGGGGCTTCATGCTGACATGGTGGGAGATGGAGTAATAGACAGTCTTTTTTCGCGAGAAGCAGCCTGGGAAGCGGCCGCCATTACTTTGGGGGAGGAAGCCGGCTTTTTACAAAAACTGGGTCTGGTGATAGGATACTCGGATCCATTTGCGTCCTTGCTTTGGGCCTCCGCCCTTGCAGTAACTGTGGCACTTTTGATGACCTTTTATCAAAACCTGATGGGTGTTTTTGAAGGCATGGAGTCATTTGGCAGGGGAATGAAGAGCATGCTTCCTGCGGTGATTATACTCGCGCTAGCGTGGGGTTTGGCTTTGATAACTCAGGATTTGGGAACAGCGGATTATCTGGCAGGCTTGCTGCAGGGTAACATAAGCCCTTATTTGATACCGCCATTGGTGTTTTTGATTGCCGCTTTTACGGCCTTCAGTACAGGTTCTTCCTGGAGTACCATGGCCATTTTGTATCCAATTGCCATACCTGCCACTTACGCTGTCTGCACAGCAGCGGGCATAGACACAGAGCTCACTGTTGAAATAATGCTGAATGTGATATCTGTCGTACTCGCTGCATCCGTTCTCGGAGACCACTGTTCACCGCTATCAGATACGACTATTTTGAGTTCATTGGCTTCCGGTTGCGATCACATCGAACATGTGAGGACGCAGTTGCCCTATGCACTTAGCGTGGGAATTTTTGCTCTGGCAGCCTCCTTTTTATCGACCTTCCTGGGAGGGGGTTGGATGGTTTCACTTATTCTCTTCGCGGTTGGTGGGATTGTATTTTGGATGGTGATCAACCGGATTGGTGCCCGTGCAGAATTAGATCCAAAATTGCAGGCTGAGAAATAAAACGGGCCTGGTTTGAATCAAATCAGTAGTGGTGTCCTACATTAAAAAAGTCCGGACACTTTTGCCCGGACTTTTGATAACCAATAAACCAATCTCATGAAAAAATAAATGAGAATATAAAAAGACGTAAATCTTTAATCGACATTGTCGTGGAGGTAACTGTTCCTCCTCTTTGACAAGGGGTCGTCTTCATCGTCTGTGATACTCATTCGGGATAGTTCAGAATCTCCTGAATTTTTCAATTCTTCCAACTTAATTTTCCTTCTCAGGTAAGCGGGTTCACTTTCCATTTCATTAATGACCTCTTTGGTCAATTCACCCGGTGTACTCTCTATATTTTCCTTTCTTCTTCGCTCCACTTCTTCTTTTGTGGCAGCCAGTATTTTCTCCTGCTCAGGATCTTTTACTTCCCCTTGTTCATTCGATTCATTTTCAATGTCAAATTCCACCTCATTTGCTGTTTTGGTCTCGTCCCTGAGAATGATGGTACTTGTCTCAATTTTACTTTCTTCTGGCGCATCGTCTTCCTGGCGAACACCCATTGTGGATGTCATCCGTGTCGTCTTTTGTTGTGAACTCTCACGCTTTCCGGATTTGGAATTATCTTCAAAACCTGTGGCAATAAGGGTAACAGACACCTTTTCTCCCAGCGATTTATCCACGCAATTTCCCCAGATGAGGTTGGATTCCTCGCCGGCTTCTTCCTGGATGTATTCAGTGATTTCAAAAATCTCATCCATGGTTATTTCTTTTTCACCGGAGGTGACATTGAGCAGTATTTGCTCTGCCCCCCGGATGTCACTGTCTTCCAAAAGCGGGCTATTCAGGGCGAGATCGATGGCTTTTCTGGCCCGGTTTTCACCCTCTGCCACAGCGGCACCCATGATGGCTACCCCACTGTTGCGCATGACCGTATTCACATCTTCAAAATCGACATTCACCAGACCCGGCACGGTGATAATTTCTGCAATGCCCTTGGCGGCCGTGGTAAGTATATCATCTGCATTGGCAAACGCCCTTGATAGCTCGAGGTTCCCGTAGATTTCGCGCAATTTGTTGTTAGAGATCACAATGAGTGCATCCACATTGTCCTTGAGGTTATCGATTCCTTTAGCGGCATGAGAGCATCGAATCCGGCCCTCGAATTTAAAGGGTATGGTGACAATTCCCACGGTGAGAATACCGAGTTCCTGCGCTGCTTTGGCGATTACCGGAGCGGCACCGGTGCCCGTACCACCACCCATTCCTGCTGTAATAAAGAGCATTTTAGTATTGTGCATGAGGAATGATTTGACCTCGTCAATAGATTCCATGCATGCCTGTTCACCCACTTGAGGCTTTGAGCCTGCACCTCTCCCCTCGGTCAGTCCGGGACCCAGTTGGATTTTCACCGGGACTTTGCTGATTTCCATGGCCTGGGCATCCGTATTGCAAATGGCGAAATCTACACCTACGATACCCTGGTTGTACATTTGGTTTACGGCATTGCTGCCACCGCCTCCCACACCAATAACTTTGATGATGGAGCGCTCTTCTTTAGGAAAGTCAAAATTGAGTGACATATCTGATTGTATTTTTGTCGTAAAGAAATTTCAATTGTTGTACTGAATTATACTCTTACAGGTCTCTGTCTGCTGTGGGCGCAAAAATTTCATTGGCTTTATCCAGAAATTTATCGAAAAAACCTCCTTTTCGCTTAGAATCCTCTTTATGCTTGTCTTTTGAATTTCCGGTCCCTTCACTGCTTGTTTCCGGCTTTTGTTCCTCGAATGGAGCAGGCGGTAATTTTTCATTCTTTTCAATGGAGTGTATGAGCAGTCCCACTGCGGTTGAGTAAATGGGGTTTGCCACCATTTTGGGATATCCGTGAGCCAGTTTTTCAATGGGAAGTCCTATTCTTGTGGAAAGTCCCAGGTGAAAACTGGTCAATTCTTTGAGGTGCTTGAGATTGGCGCCTCCTCCGGTCAGCACAACACCGGCGATCAATCTGTTGTGGTAGCCGGATTGATTGAGTTCGTAATAAACCAAATCAAATATCTCCTCCATTCTGGCTTGAATAATCTTGGAGATATTCCTCTGAGACAATTCCTTGGCCTCTCTTCCCTTGATTCCCGGAATAGTGATAATCTGGTCGCCATTGGTTTGTTCGGCAAGTGCGGAGCCAAATTTGGTCTTGAGCTTTTCGGCCTGATCGTTCATAACCACACATCCCTCTTTTATGTCGCGAGTAATTGCACTTCCGCCAAATGGTATCACACCTGTGTGACGGATGACATTTTCATGAATTACGGTGAGGTCAGTGGTTCCACCTCCGATATCCACGACTGCCACTCCGGCTTCCATTTCATCTTCACTGAGTACGGCTTTTCCGGACGCTATGGGTTCGAGCACAATTTCTGAGACGCGCAAACCCGCTTTTTCCACACAGCGCTTGATGTTGTTGTAAGCCGTGTGCTGGCCGGTGACGATGTGGAAGTTGGCCTCCAATCTCACACCTGACATACCCTTGGGGGCAAGGATACCCGGTTCATTATCCACTGTGTAATCCTGGGGAATAACGTGAATGATCTTTTCACCCGGACTCAGCACGATTTTGTGCATGTCTTTCTCGAGCTTTTTGATATCATCCTCTCCGATTTCAATATCGCTATTTTCCCGGGTCAGTACACCACTGTGCTGAATACTCCTGATATGCTGACCGGCAATTCCCACCACAACTTCCTCGGCCCTGGCTTTACTTTTGCGCTCCACCTGAGCAATGGCTTTTCTAATGGCATTGACAGTTTTGTCGATATTGGAAACCATACCCCTGAGCACACCGGTAGATTCAACCGTGCTTACGGCCAGGATTTCAACCCTGTCGTATTCATCCATTCGACCCGCGAGGGCCACCACTTTGGTAGTGCCAATATCCAGGGCAAAAACCACATCTTTTTTGTATTGCTTCGAACTTTTCATATCAGATTTTTTCATTCGTCCAAAAAATTAATCAAGGGCTGGAGGTCTCAGCTCTCCGAGCCACTATCTGGCCTTCGTATTTTAAGCTTATATTTTCGTAAACATTCCATCCAACCTGGGCGATTACCTGCTCGTAAAAAGCTTCCAGGTTTTCAAGTTTCTCTTCTATATTATCCATTTGGCCGAGTTCTATTTTTTCTTTGCCCAGCGATGGTATCATCTTATAATCTCCGAGTGCCGTGACCATTATCTGGTCGATAAGAACCGAGAGAAAGTCACTCCTACCCAATTGGCTACTAAGCCGTCCCAATTCTTCCAATCTCGCAAGATCGTCTTCATTTTCGGTCGCATCCGAGGGGACTCTTCCCCTTACAACCGGCAGCCGGAGTGCAGCCTGGTCCGCCATTGGCATAATTGCTCCACTCTCATCGATAAAATAAGATTTGCCGCGACTGGGTAAAACCCGCGCTACCGGGTATCGGGGTTCACAGTGTACGCGCACCCTGCCCGATTTGCCAACATAAACCACTGCACTTTCAATGTAAGGGTGATCTGTCAGCATATCTGCAATAATCCGCACCGGAAAGTCACTCACAGAGTAATTATGCACAGAGTCCGTCAGGTGGCTGTGAATAAAATCAGCCAGTATTTTCTCGCTAAGGAGGTGCATTTTTTCCTTTGTGGTTTCAATCTTGATCTCCAGGCCATTGAGCTGAAGGTCTTTTTGAAAATGAACAGCGGAGACCAGCAGCCAGCCGAGGCAAACCCAGGCGAGCAGGGCGGCAAAACCGACTCCAATTCTCCTTATGGCGCTGTAATTAAATTTCATTGTCTTCCTTTTTTTTGATCATTTTCAACAATTCCTCAGCAATTCTCCGTGCTGAATCCGGTTTACCCTCGCGGGCAATATTTTTTGAGAGGACTTTGAGTTTTTGCTCGTCGTCCAGTAATTTCAAAACTTTGGGCATCAGACTCCCTGTTTCCTGCTCATCTCGAACCATTTCGGCGGCCTGTTTAGATTCCAGGTAAGCCGCATTGGCTGTTTGATGGTCTTCTGCAACATTTGGAGAGGGAACCAGAACCGCAGGTTTTCCAACCAATGCAAGCTCTGAAATAGTCAGCGCGCCGGCTCTGCAGACGACCAAATCTGCGAGAGCGTAGGCGAGTTCCATTTTGTCTATAAACTGCATTGCCCGAACATTGGGCAGTTTAGCAGTTTCAGACTCAAGGAACCCGGCCCCGGTTTTACCGGTTTGCCAGATCACGAGCAAATCTTCTCTCTGAGCCAGCAAATCGGTTGCCTCTTTCATCGCCAGGTTTAAGGTTCTGGCTCCCAGGCTTCCTCCAAATACAAGGAGCGTTTTCTTATAATGACCCCAATCGAAAAAGCGCTTAGCTTCTTCCTTACTATCTGATATTGACCTTATATCCTTTCTCACGGGGTTACCGGTTAGAATCAGTTTTTCGGGAGCGAAGTGTTTCTCCATTCCCTCGTAGGCCACAAAAATCTTCTTTGCCCTGCCGGCCAACAATTTGTTTGTCATGCCGGGGTGGTTATTCTGCTCCATAATGGCCGTTGGGATATTCATCCACTGGGCCATTTTGAGAGAGGGGGCGCTGGCGTAACCACCGGAGCCCACAACCACATCGGGGCGGAATTCCTTCAGAAGTTTTCTGACCTTCCAAAAACTGCTTATCAAATCCAGGGGAACGAGGAGGTTTTTAAATGTCAATCTCCTTTGAATTCCCCTTATTGGCAAACCCACAATTGGGTAACCCGCTTTCGGGATTTTTTCCATTTCCATTTTTCCCAGTGCTCCGACAAATCTGATCTCCACATCGGGGACCAGGGATTTTAGCTCGTCGGCCACTGCAATGGCGGGGAAAATGTGCCCGCCCGTGCCACCGCCACTAATCAGTATTTTCATAGGCAATTTCAGTTTTGTGCAATTTCCCGTGATTTTTGTTATTCTCCACATGTCTGCTGACACTCAGGATAATCCCGATGGAAATACAAGCAAATAAAACCGAAGTACCCCCCATACTAATGAGCGGAAGTGTGAGTCCTGTAACCGGCAGAAGATCCACCGACACGGCCATATTTAACAATGCCTGTAAAGTCAGGCTAATACTCAATCCTATGGCGACGATTGCTCCGAAAGCCTTCGGGCTGTTGGTCACCAAGCCTATGCATCTGAAGAACAAAAACATAAAGGCTCCCAAAACTGCAAAGCCGCCTATCAATCCATACTCCTCTACTATTATTGCATAAATGAAGTCGGCATAAGGCGAGGGCAGGAAATTACGCTGGATGCTGTTTCCCGGGCCCAATCCAGTCCAGCCGCCCTCAGCAATGGCAATTTTCGCCTGGTCAATTTGGTAATTGTCTCCGGTGCCATACAAAAATCCGGATATTCTGTTGGCCCAGGTTTCTGCCCTTACGAATTCGGGGAAATAGGCTCCCCAGAACACCAGCATCAGGCCAATGACCACGCCAATTGCGATCATGGATGCCAACAACTTTAAGTTGACCTGCCCGATAAACATCATGGTGAAGCAGGTAGCAAACAACATGGCTGCCGTTGACAAATCCGCCGGTGCTATTAGCGCGCACACTACCATCACGGGAAATAAAATGGGCATAAATGCAGACCTAAAGTCTTTTGTGCATTGCCGGTTAAGTGATAGTTGTGCTGCCAGGTAAAGAATCAGCGCCAATTTGGCCAGATCCGAAGTTTGGAAGGTTATATCCAACAAAGGCACCATCAGCCATCTTCTTGCTCCGTTGATCTCTACCCCATGCGTCATGGTTATGAGCAATAGAAATATAGAGAAATACAAGAGCACACCCGAAAACCGTGCGAAAGTCATGTAGTGCAACCGGTAGCAGATATAGGTAAACATAAGTCCTATCAACAAGACCGTACTGTGCTTCATCAGGTAAAACTCCGTATTGCCACCGCGCGACATGTGCGCGAGACTACCCGAGGCGCTGTACACCACGAGCACAGATGCGATGGGAAGGATACACATGGCGAGCCAAATGTATTTTTCCCCTCTTAAAAATCTGTATAAATTTCTCGCAGCCGTCATTATCTATCTGATCTTAAGTGTTATTACAGTTATTACTGCCAGCAGCACACCGACAATCCAAAATCTGGTCACAATTTGTGACTCGTGCATTCCCTGTTTTTGGAAATGGTGGTGAAGCGGGGCCATGAGGAACACCCTCTTACCCACTCCGTATCTCTTCTTGGTATATTTGAACCACGCCACCTGTATGATGACGGATAGATTTTCAATCAGGAATATCCCGCATAAAATGGGGATTAGGAGTTCTTTTCTCAAGATGATCGCCAGGGAAGCAATGATAGCTCCAATGGTCAGTGAGCCTGTATCTCCCATGAAAATTTTGGCAGGGTAGGCATTGTACCAGAGGAATCCGATACACGCACCGATAAAAGCAGCACTAAAGACCACCAACTCTCCCGAAAAGGGCAGGTACAAAATACTGAGATAGTCGGCGAAAATATTGTGGCCGGATACGTAGGCAAAAACCCCGAGTATGGCACCCGCTATTGCAGAAACTCCAGCGGCTAATCCATCCAGGCCATCAGTCAGGTTTGCAGCATTGGAAACGGCTGTGACAATAAAAATAACCAGTATGACAAATAAAATATCGGAGATCTTCGCTGCATTGTCACCCGCAAAGGCAACCAACCCTTTATAATCAAGGTTATTCCCCTTGAAAAAAGGTACATTGGTCAATTTTGTCTTTGCGTATGCCATTTCCACTTGTTCAGTATTGTTAAATAGTTGGGGCCTTTCAACCACCCTGATAATTTCATAACCTTTTTCCTGGGCTGTTTCCAGGCTGACTCGAACCACTATATCCTGATGAGCCAGCATGACCACTCCCACTATCAGGCCAAGTCCAACCTGGCCTATTACTTTCAATTTCCCGCTCAAACCCTTTTTTTTCCCTTTGAAGACCTTGATATAATCATCGGCAAAGCCAATGACGGCCATCCAACAGGTCACCAACAGCATGAGCTGGATGTAAATATTGGTGAGATCTGCCAGAAGAAGTGTCGGAACCAAAATGCCCAGGACAATGATCAAGCCCCCCATGGTGGGAGTACCCTCCTTTTCCTTTTGGCCTTCCAGTCCGAGGTCTCTGACCGATTCACCTATTTGTTTGCGTTTCAAAAATTTTATGATCCTGCTTCCAAAGACCATTGATATGATCAGGGAGATGATTATTGCTAAACCCGCCCTGAATGTCAAGAATCGAAAGAGCCCTGTTCCGGGCAAATCGACATTTTTTTCCAAGAATTCAAAAAAGTGGTACAACATTTGCACTGTGTTAGAACAGAAAGCAGCCGGTCACCGGAAAAAGTTCCAACCAATCTTCTCGGCAACCGAGCTGCATCTGTTTACCAACCTGAAATTGATATAAAAACCTACCTCTTCACTCTGCGCGGCTGATTACAGCCTTGCGAGCAACTTCTTTATCGTCAAAGGGAACTTTTTCCCCGTTGATGTCTTGATATTTTTCGTGCCCCTTTCCGGCTACGAGTACTATGTCGTCTTTTCCGGCCAACTGACAGGCCACCTTTATGGCCTCCTGTCTGGAGCTTATTTTTCTCACTTTGAACACCTCCACACTTTCGACTCCCGCAGCTACATCTTCGATAATCGCCACTGGGTCTTCGGTTCTCGGATTGTCTGAAGTGATGATTACTTCGTCTGCAATCCTGGAGGCTATCCTACCCATTTCCGGTCTTTTTGACACATCCCTGTCTCCACCGCAACCAAAAACCACAAATAGTTTTTGATCCATTCTCTTCATTCCGGCCAGTGCACTCAGTACTTTTTCAAGTGCGTCCGGGCTGTGTGCATAATCCACAAAGACCGCAGGTTTTCCACTCAATTTGTGGACCCTTTCCAATCTGCCCTCCGGAGCCTTTAGCGCACTCATGGCGGTCAACAGCTCCATTTCCTCGAATCCCATCATTATCCCTGAGGCGTAAACCCCCAGCAAATTGTAGGCATTGTAGGCCCCAGTCAGCAGGAAGTGAATGGAGTGGCCATTGATTTCAAGTTGCAAGCCTTCTATGCTGTTCTCCACCACTTTCGCTTTGTAATCCGCGTTTCGGTAGAGACCGTAACTCACTTTTTTTGCCCTACAATTCTGAAGCATCACATTTCCGTTCCGGTCATCCACATTCGTCAGTGCAAAGGCATCGGGCTCCAAATCATCAAAGAGCTTCTTTTTGGCGTAGAGATATGATTTAAAATCTCCGTGGTAGTCGAGATGATCGTGGGACAGATTGGTGAAAATCGCCCCAGCGAACCGGACCCCAAAAGTCCTTTCCTGATCAAGTGCGTGTGAACTGACTTCCATGAAGGCATATTCACATCCCGACTCCACCATTCGCCTCAAAAGTCCATTCAGTTCCCTTGGGTCGGGGGTGGTATGCGTTGCGGCATCCTCCTCATTCCCAATGAGATTTCTGTTCGTAGAAATGAGCCCGCATCGGTATCCCAACTCCGTAAACAGATTGTGAAGCAGCGTTGCAACCGTGGTTTTGCCATTGGTACCTGTCACCCCTATCAGGTTAATTTCCCTGGAGGGATTTTCGTACAGATTACAGGCCATTTCAGCCCATGCTTTTCTCGAGGATTTCACCTTAAAAAGGGTGACATCCTCTGGGAGCGAAACTTCCCGCTGGGCGACCACAGCTTTTGCGCCATTTTTCAGGGCCTGATCAATAAATTCATGCCCATCCACTTTGCTGCCCTCAATGGCCACGAAACAATCTCCGGGACCAACCGACCGAGAATCGATGTAGAGATTTTTAACCTCCACTTCTCGATTTCCGCTGACAACGACCGGGCGGACTTTCTTGAGCAAATCCCTGACTTTCATAAACCTGGGTAGTATTTCAAAGAACTTTTAAATATCCAGTCTAATACTAATATTTTTATTTTCAACACTTGAACCCGGCGGAACAGATTGCTCTATCACTCTGCCGTAGCCGTTTGCGCTGACCTCCAGGCCTGCGCGTTCAAGCGCGTACAATGCATCTCTCAACCCCATCCCCACAACATTGGGGACCGTATTTTCACTGACTCTCCTCGTTCGGAGTTTTGTCCCTACTTCCTGATCGGGCATTATCACTACGAACTCAGCGCCCTGATCCATGACCGGGAATCGCCCCATCGAATTAAAGAGGTATCGAAACTCCTCTGCTTTTCCCACCTGCCAAAAGGGGTAGGAAGCCATTCCTGTCTCACTTGCAAACTCTGCGAGCTCCATCCGGTGATCACCGGGCTGGATGGCTCTTATCCTTTGCACTATTTCTCTGAAAACCGGTCCTGCCACCGTACCGCCATAAAAGCCATTTTCCCTGGGCTCTGAGATCAGCACTATGCAGGTGTATTCAGGGTTGTCGGCGGGAAAAAACCCGGCAAAACTCGATTGGTACAGGGTTCTTTCTCGGTTGACATCTGTATAGTTAATCTGCGATGTTCCGGTTTTTCCAGCAATTGGATAGCCATCGATTCTCGCCCGTCTTCCCGTTCCATTCTCAACCACTCCAACCAGCAGGTCTTTCACCTTTTCAATGGTTTCGCGGCTAGCGATGGAAGCATCCAGCACCTCCGGTTTAAACTTTCTAATTGACCTGCCATCTCGTTGTAATTCGAGGACCAGTTGCGGTCTCATCATTTTTCCGTTGTTGGCCACTGCATTGTAAAAAGTCAACATTTGCAGTGGTGTCAGCGAGAGCTCATAACCAAAAGACATCCAGGGGAGGGAAAGACAAGACCAATTGGCCGAAACATCTCCTGCGTCTTTGATGTATGGTTTGGCCTCCCCTGCCAGTTCGATACCGGTCATTTTATCCAGACCAAAATTTTTGAGCCTGGAAATAAAGGCCTCCTCTCTATTGGTTTGGCTGTATCGCTCTACAGCCAATTTTGCGATCCCCACATTGGAGGACATCTCAAAAGACTCGCGCACCGAGGTCAATTCGAGATCATGTGGTTCGGAGTCCCTCAATATTCTGTTGCAAATCCTGGTTTGGCCCCTATTCAGATCCACTTTTTCGTCCAGGGAAACCAGTCCGTCTTCCAGCATTACCATAATGGAGGGAAGCTTGAAGAGAGAACCTGGCTCTATTAGCGATCCTATGGCGTGGTTATACGATTCAACCAATATGCCATTCTTGCGCTCGAGATTTGAAATGGCGACAATTTCACCGGTTTCGGTTCGCATGACCACTGCCACACCCATCCGGGCCCGGTGGTGTTCCATCCCCCTTTTCAGCGCGTTGTGCACCACATCCTGAATATCGGTATCGATGGTGGTAATTACATCCGCCCCTCTTTGGGGATTGGGTGCAGAGATATCACCCATCGGCACCCAGTTGGCGCCGGAAATTCGCTGTAGCACCCTCTCGCCCCTCTCACCTCTCAAGTAATCGTCAAAGGCGGCTTCCAATCCCACATTTGGCGCATTCGGTCTGTCTAGGCCAATGGTTCTGGATGCAAGCGATTGAAAGGGTTTTACGCGTCTGCTTTTCCGCTCGACTATCAAACCACCTCTGAATTGCCCCCTTCTCAGTATGGGAAATTCGCTTATCCTCTTCATCTCGTCAAAAGTGGCATTGCGCTTTAACAACAAGTACCTGTTGCCCGCATTGCGATTCGATATCAGGTGATTTCGATAGGCTGTTTGGCTTTTTGCCGGATTCACATACCGTGAGAGGTGCCAGGCCAGAGAATCGACTTCGGACAAAAAAGTTCTGTCGTCCAAGGCCTGGGTATTGAGATCCATTCGTATGTCAAAGAACTGAAGTGAAGTTGCAAGGGGGAATCTATTAACACTCAATATATCTCCCCTGTCACCTTCGGTATTAACTGTTTTTATATAGAGCCTTTCGGCCTGGGCCCTCCAGTGAGAACCCTCAATCAAACTCACTTTTACCAACTGGAAAGCGATGAGGAATGCAAAGAGGATAAATCCAATAGCTACCAGATAGACCCTCAGAAGAAGCACTTTCCTTTTATCCATCACTTACCTCTGTTTTTTCCTACTTCAATAATCACAGGCGTCCTGCCCGTCCACTTCAGGTCAGCAGGTGCTACTCGCTCAGCCACTTGTGAGCGTGTCGATGAGTACATCCAGTCCGCATTGAGCGAAGT
This sequence comes from Saprospirales bacterium, assembly GCA_007695035.1. Classification (GTDB taxonomy): domain Bacteria; phylum Bacteroidota; class Bacteroidia; order Chitinophagales; family Saprospiraceae; genus PWJY01. Next base: position 25,450 of record REEO01000068.1, read on the forward strand.
GTACTCCCATTTCATTTCAACCAGTTCGGCCTGCAGATGCTGGATGCTCCGAACCTTCTTCTCTGCCTGATGGGCAGAAAAAACATATATAGCACAAAGGAAAATCACCAGGTAGATGAAGGGCAGCTTTGCAAACCATCGCTCAGCTCTTGTCATCGGAGACTTTTCATCGCCGTTTTGAGGCGAGTCGTCCATAGTGGTTGTGATGTTGTCGTAATTCATATTCTCTCTGCTATTCTCAGTTTCGCACTCCTTGACCTGGGATTTCTCTCGATCTCCTCTTCGGCCGGAGTAATTGGTTTATTGTTAATCTTTTTAAATGGAGTCATCGGGACTCCGTATTCGTCTTTTTGGATTCGGCCGGATGCATTGCCGGCTCGGATGAAATTCTTGACCATTCGGTCTTCCAGTGAGTGATAGCTAATAACCGAAAGTCTCCCACCGGTTTTTAAATGCTCAGCGGTTGAACCCAGCGCCTCTTCCAGGGCTTGCATTTCGCGGTTGACCGCAATTCTCAGCGCCTGAAAAAACTGGGAGAGGTATCTGTTCCTCGGCCCCCTAATAATCGGGTCCACCAATTCCACCAGTTCAGCGCTCATTTTCAGTGGTCGCGATTTTCGACCTTTTGCGATTTCGGCGGCCAGGGTTTTGGAGTTTCGTATTTCACCGTATTTGCTGAAAATTGAAACCAGCTCCCCTTCAGACCATTCGTTCAAAATGTCGGCTGCGGTCAGGTCCAGTCCCTTGTTCATCCGCATATCGAGCGGCCCGTCGTACTTGTGGGAAAATCCCTTTTCGGGCCGGTCGATTTGGTGAGATGACAATCCGAGGTCTGCCAAAATCCCATCAACTTTTTCCAATCCCAAAAACGTGAGCCAGGCCGGAAAAAACCGAAAGTTGGCACCAACCAGTCTAAATCTCGGGTCGGCAATTGCATTTTTCGCAGAATCTGCATCCTGATCAAAAGCTATTAACAAGCCGTCATCCCCCAGCCTTTCCAAAATGGCTGCCGAGTGTCCGCCCCCACCGAAAGTCAGGTCCAGATAAATCCCATCGGGAACAATTTCCAGCCCCTCTATCGACTCCTTTAACAAAACCGGTTCGTGGTACGCCATCACTCATCTTCATCCTTTTCAAAACTCGGTTTGCCCAGCACTTCCTCTGCCAGGGCCGAGAGATCTGCCGGCTCTTCCGCCAGCAGCTTATTGTAATTCTCAGGAGACCAAAGCTCAATTCTGTCGTTCAGGGGCGAGAGAATAACCTCCTTTGCTATGCCCGCAAACTCAAGCTGTCTCTTGCTGAGAAGAATTCTATCCGCACTATCAAGAGAAACCAAAGTGGCACCTCTGAAAAAATACCTGAGAAATTCGCGCTCTTTCCTGTTGTACACATTCAATTGCTCTACCTGCTTCACAATCTTATCCCAGGTCACTTTTTCATAGAGCATGAGACATTTCTCAAACCCCCTGTGAATGACAAAGTCATAGGAACCCTTCCCCTCCATCTGCCGTATAAGCTGAGATGGAAGCCTCAATCGACCCTTTGAGTCGAGCTTACATTCATATTCACCAAAAAATGGCATTTCCCACTTTGTCTTTCAAATATGATTCAAATGTAGATCAATTTCCCACATTTTACCACAAATTACCACAAGTTTTTTGTGAATAAACCGGAAGAAATGCTAAAAAAATCTATTACGGGGGCGATTGTAATCAAATTGATTACATATTAGAGTTTTTTTGATTATAAAGCAATTTACGGCACGCCCTTTGCAGGTAGATCAGATTGCTCCGGACTGAACCATCTAATCACCTTCAGGAAGTGGCGAATTGCAACGAATTATTTTTCAAGGTGTATCACATATATATAATACATATATGCAAAACTCCTTTCCGTGGGAAAAAAGGGGAAATGATTGCACCAAACCGGGACGATCAATCCTGCTTTTCGCCTACTGTGGCAAAGAGATGTAATAAAAAGGACTGTTTTTGGGTAATCACCCACTGCGGTGGGAAGAAATGGGAAGCGGGGACAAGCCCTGTAGTTTACTGCAGCTAACTGATAAGAAAGACTTTTAAAGTCTTCCGGTAATTTTCAACCACTTGAGTTTTAGCACGCCAAAGATGGCCTCCCGGACAATTGCCTTGCTCATTTTGGACGATCCCTCGATTCTATCGGTAAAGGTGATCGGAATTTCCTTAATTGTAAAGCCCTTGTTTCGGGATTTATACTTCATTTCAATCTGAAACGCATAACCAATAAACTTAATATTATCCAATTCAAGATTTTCGAGGACTTTTCTGTGATAGCATATAAAACCGGCTGTTGGGTCTTTGACGGGCATCCAGGTGATGATTCTAACATACAGTGATGCCCCGTATGAAATAAAAAGTCTGAGGAATGGCCAGTTAACCACTTTTCCGCCCTTTACGTAACGCGACCCCACTGCCACATCCGCTTCATTGTTGGCTACAACCTCGTGAAGCCTTGGCAGGTCTTTGGGATTGTGGGAAAAATCGGCATCCATTTCAAAGATGTACTCGTAGCCATTATTCAGGCCCCACTTAAAACCTGCAATATAAGCTGTACCCAGCCCCAGTTTTCCTTCCCTCTCGATGAGATGTACCCGACCGGGGTACTGATCGATCTTTTTTCGAACCAGACCACCGGTACCGTCCGGAGATCCGTCATCAACAACCATCACGTGAAAATCTTCCCCACTTTCAAGCGCGGCATCCACAATTTTGGAGATGTTCTCACTTTCGTTGTAAGTCGGTATGATAATTAGTGACTGGCCCAAGGTTTAAGGCGTTTTATAAATTAGGTGGCAAATATAGTTTATTTTAAAAAAATGGTGAGTATGAAAGTGATTCACATTAAAGAAAAAAAGGATAGAAAGGAGAAAAGGTCACCTTCAAATCTCCAGATTTGGGATTGCATCTACCAACTCTCGAGCATGTTGGCTTTCCGGACAAAAGTCTAGATATCCACTTGTACCCGAAGATTAATCCTCCTGGAAGTAAGGTAGTTGGGAATGGCATACTGGGTTTGAAAAATGGTTTTTATCCAGGTTTTACTGGCCTCATTCTGGACTTGCATTAGGTTAAATACTTCGAGGCTGGCCCAGACCCTCCTGGTATGTCTGAACAGGCTGTTGGGGTTGGTCTTTCGCCTGCTCTCATCCCAGAGCAAATAGGAAAATCCAATATCCACGCGATGGTAAGGGGAAAATCTGTAGGTGTTTCTGTAAACCCGGTTGTTCCCTCTGAGACCAAATGGCAAACCCGTACCCAGCTCCAGATTTAGGTGCATTTTGAAGTTTTCGTTATTCGGAAGATAGTCCTGAAAAAACACGGATACATTTACCAATTGGTCAGATGGTCGGGGTACATCCTTGACTTCTTTGGCTTCGGGCTCTCCCAATTCCCGTCTGAGGTGAGTTACATCATCAAGTCGCTCCCTCGCTCTGAGAATCGAAAGATTGATCCAGCTTTCAGCGCCGGGCACAAATTCGCCATTGAGCCTGGCATCTAAACCCATTACATATCCCCGCGCATCATTTTCGCCTGAATAAGAAATTTTGACATTATCTAACTCGTAAGAGACCAGATTCCAGAGGCTTTTGTAGTAGAGTTCGGTTATCAGTCTGTACTTTCTTCTGTTGCCGGTTTTTTGGCCAAAATCCCAGGTCATTCCGCCTACGATGTGGAAAGAACGCTGGGCCTTAAGGTCCATATTCAGGCTGCCGTCCGGTCTTCTCAATTCACGGTAAAACGGAGGCTGAGCGTACAATCCGGTGCTGAGTCTAAAAGACATGTCCGTATCCCAGTCCAGGGGTCTCAAGCTAGCAGAAAATCTGGGCGAGAGAATCAACTCGCGGTTTAAGTCCCAGTAATTGAACCTTAGCCCCCCGGCAAATTGCCACTCCCTCCTACCGGGCTTGTAAAGAGTGTAAGTATTTTGCAAAAAGCCTTCCATGCGTTTGGAATACTGGCTGTTGGTGCTTTTCAGGACTTCGAACAAATTGGTGGTCTCGCCATCGTATGGCAGAGAGTATCCGGCAGAGTCAAGCCGCTCCCACTCATTGATCCAATCGTCAAAAAACTCTCTTTTGTATCCCAGACCCCACTCTAGAAAATGGGAGCGGTCTCCGCTTTCTTCCCCTAGTTTATTGAATTCAATTCCTCCCTTGTGCTGTAGATTGAGTACCCGAAGGGTGAGGAAGTTGCGCTTGTAGGTGTGCTGGGTCCCGGTTCCTAGAATGGCGATTTCCTCTCCCAGATCTTCACTGCCAATGTCTGTTTCAATCTGAGCCAGGCGGTAGAATCCCAGAATATCGGTACTCTCGTTTTCATCACTCTGGAATCCTGAGGCGAGCAGTTTCAGGTAGAGGGGATTTTCCACACGCTCCGGAAGCCAGGTCAGGGACACTCCTCCCATGTAGTTCTCGAAATCGTCCTCCTGACTTCCCTCAAACACAGAACTCAGCTGCAGTGCAAAATCGATCAGGCCGGATGCGGTAGAGCGCTCTTCCGGGATAAAGGAGTAAATAGAGCGGTTGTAATTCCCTATTACCCCCAATTGAAGCTCCGGATTAAAATCCCAGGTTAAAAAAGCCTGAAAGTCGTAAAAATCCGGAGCGTACTCTCCGGTCACGTCCAGTGTGCCGAGCAGGTATCTAGTGGTTTTATACCGAAACCCCGCGAGATATCTCAATCTGTTTTGGCCGTGGTCTCCCATGAAGCCACTGCCTTCTGCGTGAATACCACCCCCCAACAAACTAGCCTCCACACCCATTTTGAACTCACTGGGGACCCTGTACCTGATATCGAGAACAGAGGACATTTTATCGCCGTATCGGGGTTGGAATCCCCCAGAGCTAAAGGAGACGTCCCTAATCAGGTGTATATTTGGGAAGCTCAGGCCCTCTTGCTGGCTGGAGCTTATCAACTGCGGCCTGTATATCTCAAAGTCGTTTACGTAAACCAGGTTTTCGTCGTAATTCCCACCCCGCACATTGTATTGAGAGCTCAACTCTCCACCGGTACCGCCGTAGGTTCCGAGGGCAATTCCGGACAGGAGGCTTTCAAAATTTCCTGACACAGAAGGGATAAATCGCAGTTTTTCGGCCTGTTCCCGGACCATGGTCACCTCTTCAATGCGCCCTGAACGCACAATCACCTCCAGGTCGCTGTCCGTGGGTACGATGTATATATTCATACCTCGCTGTTCGCCCGGTTCCAGGGTACCAATATTTTGTTCCAGGGTATGGTAACCGAGTCGCGTAACCACCAGATTTACATCCACATTGGCGGGAACCTGCAATTCAAATTCCCCTTCCATATCTGATTCTGCAAAAACATTGGTCCCGGCCACGCGAATGATTGCAAGTTCTACCGGTTGGTCATTTGTTTCATTGACCACTATTCCACTGATGAGTGCGCTATTCTTTGCTGAAAGATCAAGTGCAGAAAATACCAGTAAGAGGAGAGGAAGAACACAAAGATTCGAGTAATTAATTCGCATCCGAGATTTTTTTCTGTAAAGAGACCGATGGTACTACTCCCGGCCCAAAAACATTTGGTTCTAAATAAGCTTATTTAAGAAAAGGTGTAGAAGATCAAAAATTTGACAAAAGTAACCGTTAAACAACACTCAATATTTTAACCATCTCGTCTGTTAGGATTTTGATGGATAAAATAGTGCAGGAAAGGATTACACCCTCACAACCGGCGGTTCCAGTCCAATATCCTTAAATTGTTTAATGGTCTTTTTAGGATCATCGGTTTTGAAAATTGCATTGCCTGCGACCAGTACATTTGCCCCGGCTTCTAAAACAGCGGAGGCATTTTGCAACCCTACTCCCCCGTCCACTTCAATAATGGTGTCCAGGTTGCGCTCCTGAAGCATTGTTTTTAGCTTGCGGATTTTCGGGATCGTTCGATAAATGAACTTTTGACCTCCAAATCCGGGATTGACAGACATGATAAGGATCAGGTCAAGGTCCTCCAGCACGTCCTCTAAGGAGTCAACCGGGGTGCCGGGGTTTAATGCCACACCGGCTTTGGCACCAGTACTTTTTATCTCTTGAATGGTTCTGTGCAGGTGGGGGCAAGCTTCAGCGTGAACTGTGATGACCGATGCACCCGCTTTGGCAAATTCCTCGATGTACTTCTCCGGTTCGACAATCATCAGGTGGACATCCAGCGTTTTTTGAGTGAGTTTTGAGGCGCAGTCAACCACCATCATTCCGTAGGAAATATTGGGTACGAAACGCCCGTCCATCACATCGAGATGGAGCCAGTCTGCTTCACTTTCATTAAACATTTTTATTTCTTCTCCCAGTTTTGAGAAATCCGCTGCGAGGAGGGAGGGAGCAATTAAATGGCGGTCTTTTTGCACGATATGGCACTTTTTATGATCACAAAATTTCTGCGAAATTACTCAAATGCGCGGACAAATCAAGCCGGGTGAAAAAGTTTTCTGCAGGTGCCTGAGTAAGTAGTTCCATCAAGACCAAAAATCGCAGACCAGGGTCCTGGGGGAAAAATCTAACCCACTGGTTTAGAAAAAACACCTTATTCACTCCCCTTTTATCACTTCATCGGGTTTGAGAGGTTCCTGAGCGCGCATACCGAGAAACAGGCTGGTGGTTGCGATCACATCTTTTTCGCAGTATTCAGCAATTCGCTCCAGTTGATCTCCCTGCCAGTAAAGACCGTTAACCATACTTCCGTCGATGTCGTCCTTAGGAGTGGGCACACCAAAAAGTTTCGCTAATAGATTGAGTGAAGTATATGCCTTGTAGTCTCCAAATTTCCAGAGCTCCATGGTGTCGAGCAGGTACTTGACCTCCCAGGGTTTTTTTCCCGGAATATTGACCATATTGGGGAGTGGAATTTGGTTGACCAGCATGCGCCTTCCAATATAGGGAATGTCAAACTCCTTTATATTGTGGCCACAGAAAAAATGGCGGTCGGGGTTGTTGAAGTAATTGGAAATCAATTCAGCAAATTCGGCCAACAGTAAGGCTTCATCATCGCCGTAGAAGGATTTCACCCGGAATTCCCGTTGGCCAGCCCTGAGTTCTGAGAAATAGCCTACTGAGATACAGACAATCTTACCAAACTCGGCAAAAATGCCCGCCATTTGGTCGTAGAGTTCTTCGGGTTCGGCTTCCATCTTACCCCTTTTAATGATGGACTCTGCCTTAATATTCCAAAGTGCTTGAAAATCTTCATCGAGATCATTGTAAGAAGCTTGAGCGGCCACGGTCTCCACATCCAGGAATAATACTTTTTCCAGCCTAACGTTATAAATCATCATTTTTTCTTTACCTTTACACAGTCATTTACGCCATAATCTAACTTCTGAAGTAGCGGGTTTGTCACACATAATGATCCATTATTTTATCTACAAAGTTAACAAATCATGACAACTACCAAGTCCAGAAGGAACCTATCAGCAATTGCAATAATAGCAATTTTATTGTTAATGGGGGTAAATGGGGTGTTGCTATATGATCGCGCATCCAAAGACCAGGAAATTTCCCAGTTAAAAACCGACCTCAGCGAGATACGTCAGCTGCAAAGTGAGCTTGAAAGGGAATACTACGAAGCCCTGTCCGAGTTGGACGACATGCGGAGCGACAATGAAGAGCTCAATGCGATGATTGACGCCCAAAAGGATGAGTTATCTCGTCAGCGAGACAAAATTTCCCGTCTAATTTACGAAAACCGAAATCTGGAAGGGGCGCGGAGAGAATTGGACAATTTGCGCGTACAGGTGGATGATTACATTGTCGAAATAGAAACCCTGTACCGCGAAAACGAGGAATTGGTTCGGGAAAAAGACCGTCTATTGCAAGAGAAAAAACTGCTGGAGAAGGAGGTAGCCACCGAGCGGGAAGCCACAGATGAGTTGTTGGCCCTTCAAACCAACCTGGTCCAGGAGAAAGAAATAATGGACGATGAGATCAGAGCTTTGGCCCGAAAAGTGGAGCGGGCATCCGTAATTGAGGTGGATGAAATTGAAGTGCAGGGGTATCGGGTCACAGACAGAGGTAGAGAGCGTCCAAGGAGGCGCGCCAACAATATCGACATGCTTCGCATTTGCTTCAAAACCACAGCGAATGAAATCGTCGAATTCGGAGATGAGACTTTTTTCATACGCTTGATTAACCCGGCAGGTGAAACCATGGCAATTGAAAGCCTGGGCAGCGGCGTCATCCAGGAACTCGAGAAAAACACCCAGGTCAGATTTACTCAAATGAAAACCATCCCCTACCAAAAAGAGGAGGATGTTGTCTGTGCCCGTTGGCGGCCCAATATGTCCTTCATGTCCGGCAACTACACTGTGGAGGTTTACAACAAGGGTTTTCTCGCAGGTACGTCGCGTTTTGAGTTGAAATAATCTTCCGGCTATCACAAATATCACTGGAATATGATACGACCTCAAGGCATCATTGCTTTTAGGAAAATGGTGTCCTTTTAAACAAATACTTCATTGTCGGTCTGCCCTATCCCGGAAAAATAAACCTCTTTTTAAAGACCATGACGGTCATCTCCGGGAAAAAACGATGCAATCCAAAGCAATTTCAAGTTGTGGTAAAATATGATTGTCTTGACCGGAATCGTTTAGTGAACCTTATTGCAGGATAATTGCTAAATAGTTGTACAGAACTTGCAAAAATGATAGGATGGAGATTCAGAAGGTGGGAGCCCGAACTCGATCAGACAGCGGGCTTTGAGGATTTGTTGGAGATTTTCCAACAACTGTTGATGCATACTGCGGGGAATGTAAGTGAGGCCATCGCCTGGCTGACGGAACTTGATAGGACCTATCAATTCACCAGCGATGACTACTCCATATCTGATTTTATCGATGACCTCATAGAAAAAGGATACCTCAAGCCCGGCAAGGGCGATGGAATCCCCGATGAACTACTGCTCACCTCGAGAATGGAAGTCCACATGCGAAAAACAGCCCTGGATGATATTTTTGATGAACTGTCAAAAAGCGGTCGCGGAGACCACGACACCAGATATTCGGGCAAGGGAGACGAAGAGACCAGTGAGTTGAGGCCCTTTGAATTTGGGGACGATCCGGAGCGAATCGATATGCCAGCCTCGTTAAAAAATGCTATGCGACAGCGCGGCATTCACAAAATCGACCTACGGCAGGAGGATCTGGAGGTGCGCGAGACTTACTACAAAACGCAGACCAGTAGTGTGTTGATGATTGACATAAGTCACTCCATGATTCTGTACGGTGAGGATCGCATAACTCCAGCCAGAAAAGTAGCCATGGCGCTGTCCGAGTTCATCACCACTCGCTATCCAAAGGATACCCTGGACATTATCGTTTTCGGGGACGATGCCTGGCAGGTTGAGTTAAAGGATCTGCCTTATTTGAAAGTGGGGCCCTATCACACCAATACGGTGGCGGGTCTCGAACTTGCGACCAATATTCTCCGCAAGCGCAAAAATCCCAACAAGCAAATTCTGATGATAACCGATGGTAAGCCGACATGTATTAAACAGGGAAAAGGCTACTATAAGAATCCATTCGGACTGGATCGAAAAATTCTTAATCGAACACTGTCCCTGGCCCATAAGTGCAAAAAGGCCAACATTCCGATTACCACCTTTATGATCGCAACAGATCCTTGGCTGGTCGATTTTGTCGATCAATTTACCAAAGCCAATGCCGGAAAGGCCTACTACAGCTCTATTGACCGGCTTGGTGAATTCATTTTCAAAAATTATAAAAAGTAAGCAGTACGCCTATGAATAAAACAACCGCTCGAACAGTGGGAGGCTTGAAAAAAGCAGGTTACAAGCCCAGATCAGTCAAAGAGGAGATTAAGAGCAACCTCATCGCACGACTCACCGGCAAACAAGCCGTTTTTCCCGGGATTATGGGGTATCAAGAGACAGTAATTCCCGAAGTGGAAAAGGCACTATTGGCCCGGCATAATATTTTATTTCTAGGATTGCGCGGACAGGCCAAGACGAGAATCGCGCGAAAGATCGGAGACTTTTTGGACCCTGCCATTCCCGTTATTAAGGGTTCGGAGATAAACGATGACCCCCTAAATCCCATCTCGGCCTGGGGAAAAGAACAACTGGAAAAACACGGCGACAAAACCCCCATCGAATGGAAAAGCCCCAAAGACCGCTATGTGGAAAAACTGGCCACGCCGGATGTGAGTGTTTCAGACCTTATCGGCGATCTCGACCCTATCAAGGCGGTCAATTTAAAATTGAGCTACTCCGATGAGCGGGCCATTCACTACGGTTTGGTGCCAAGATCGCACAGAGGTATATTTGTGATCAATGAATTGCCAGACCTCCAGCCCCGGATCCAGGTTGCGCTTTTCAATATACTGGAAGAGGGAGACGTGCAAATCAGGGGTTTTAAGTTTCGAATACCCCTGGATATTCTCTTTGTATTCACTGCTAATCCAGAGGATTACACCAACAGAGGTAGTATCATCACCCCTTTGAAAGACCGGATAGAAAGTCAAATCACCACCCACTACCCCAACGACATCGACATTTCCAAAGCCATCACCAAACAGGAGGCACGCCCGGATCCCGAGACAGTAAAGCGAGTCCACATGCCGGAAGCTGCAGAAGACTTGCTGGAATTGATCGCCTTTCAGGCCAGGGAATCCGAATACATTGACCACTCTAGCGGGGTGTCGGCGAGAATGACTATTGCGGCCAGGGAGTTGCTCTACAGCACAGCCGAGCGCAGGATGTTGCTCAACAGCGAAAAAAAGACCACCATACGGTTTAGCGATTTTTGGTCAATCATTCCGGCAATTACCGGTAAGGTGGAGCTGCTTTACGAGGGAGAGCAAAAGGGCCCCCATGCTGTTGCAATTGATATTATTGGAGAAGCCCTCCGCGAGTTGTTTTTGGAGTACTTCCCGGACCCCAACGAAAAGGTAAAACAGGGAGAAAAGGACATTTTCAACACCATAAAAGCCTGGTTTGAGGGTAAAAATACCGTAGAGTTGATAAACGACGAAGCCGATAAATTGCGGTGGGAAAAACTGGACAAGATTCCGGGCATGGACAAGATTACAGAGACCCAAAACATAAACCCGGCAGACCTGCACTTTTTCAAAGAGTTTGTGCTGCATTCACTAGCAGAGTTTGAGTTGATAAGCAAAGACATACTCACCAATAAACACCTGTTCAAAGACCCGCTGGCCGGCATGTTAGACGATCTGGATGAGGATGATTTTTAATGTCATCTTCTGCGGAAAAATTAACTTTTACAGTCAGGTTTTACGCTCTTACCGGATTCAGACCAGGGACGAAAAGTCAATATGTGCCTGGTGACACTCAAATAGTCCAAAAAGCTGATTAAATTTGCGTGGTGGATTGCACTCAAAGCACCATAGCTGTAAGCTAATGCATACAAGTTGCAAATCCGGTAGGCTTTGGAAAAATGTTTTGAGAGCTTGATATCTGAGTCAGGACAGACCATTTCAGGCGTCGATTCACGATAGATATTTTACAACAACAAACCATCACGAGGTGAGCGTACTGATTTTTTTTATTGTTTACTACCTGCTGCTGAGTATATCTTTTTACTTCCTATTTCCCAGGGCGGACAAAAAAGCCACTGACGGCCTGATTCCCGGTCTGAATTTTGCGGTTTGGGCGGAATTGGTTGGGAGGAAGCGGCTCCATGCACTCTGGTTATTGGTGCCACTGGTCAATTTCTTCATATTTTTTGGTCTTGCAATAGATACGGCACGGTCATTTGGAAGACTTTCCCTATTGGATGCGACATTGGCGGTACTTTTCATGCCATTTTACTTTTTTTGGCTTTCTTTTTCAAAAGAGATAAAGTACGAGGGTCCGACCCTGGTAGCAGAGCGCGAATACCATGCAAAAATTGAAGATGCGAAGGAACAGGGTAAAAAACTACTCGTGAGGAAACTGGAGGCAAACAATCCCTACCGCAAAACGGTGGCCAGGGAGTGGTTTGAGGCTGCGGTATTTGCAGTTTTTGTAGCTGCTTTTATCCGCATGTTTATGATTGAGGCATTTACCATTCCCACTTCATCTATGGAAGGCACTTTGCTGGTAGGGGACTACTTGTTTGTGAGCAAGATGCACTATGGAATACGAATGCCGATGACTGTGGTCCAGTTACCGCTGCTACACAATAGAATTCCAATGATAGACCGCGAGTCCTACCTCAAATACCCCCAACTATCCTACCGGCGTTTAGGATCTTTTCAGGAAGTGAAAGAAAACGACCTGGTAGTTTTTAACTGGCCTGCCGGTGACAGTATTTACCTGCTTCCCCACCGCTCTTACAGTGTAAATCAAATCCGTCAGGGATCGGATGAACAACAAAGGCGCTTTGAGGGATTGGACATTATATCCAGGCCCGTAGATAAGACTGACTTTTATATAAAGAGGTGCGTGGGCGCGCCTGGAACCACCTTTGAACTGAGAGATGGTCTGGTTTACATTGATGGCCAGCGCAGAGAAAACCCGGAAAATGTGCAGTTTCGGTACGAGTTGCAATCCGGGGTTCCGATTTCACCGGAAACTTTTGAACGCCTTGATATTAATCCGGGAGACCGGGTCGGCCGCACACAGTTTCACCTCAACGAGCAACAAGTACAAGCTCTAAGAACCCTGGACGAGTCCATTACTGTAACCCCTGTAAATCCGGATCCGGGAGCTCCAACCTACTTATTTCCGCACGACCCCGAAAACTTTCCGGACTTCGATTACGACAATTACGGGCCCATTCCCATACCGGCAGAGGGTCAAACGGTTTCAATTGACCACAGCAACATCGCCCTTTACAAGCGAATAATCAATGTTTACGAAGACAACGAACTGCGCATCACGGATGACGCTATTTATATAAATGGCGAACCGGCTACCCAATACACCTTTCAGCAGGATTACTATTGGATGATAGGAGACAACCGGCACAATTCTGAAGATTCCAGGGTTTGGGGATATGTTCCTGCAGATCACATAGTCGGAAAGCCACTATTTATCTTTTTCAGTACCAGAAACGCCAATATGCGCGATGGAATCCGCTGGGACCGGGTATTTAAAAGCACCTCGGGACTTTGATTGGTGGAAGGGCATTGAACAGGGAAGGTTGGCGAGTACTTAGCGAGAAAAAATCAGTGACACTTCCCGATAACTGACAGCATAATATTTACATGAAATGACACCCGCATAGATTTGTGAAAAACGGTACCATGAAAACAGGAGAAAAAAAGCAGGCGAAAAACTTTTCAATCTACCCGTACATTCCCGGTCTGACAATTATCTGTTGTCTGGTATTTTTGTCTTTCGACGTCAAAGGACAATTGCCAGTCTCACAAGCCTGGTTGCTGGAAATATCCCCTGCAGAAAACTCCGGCCAATGGAAACTGGATGGGATGCTTTATTTGAGTTCCTTCAAGGACGAAGGTTACAACAACCAGCCTTTTTTTGCAGATAAAAACACCCTTTATCTGAGCAGTGGTAAGGATACAGTAACCAATTTATACTCCCTGAGTCTGCACACTGAGGAACTAAAAAAAATCACGGAGACCCATGAGTCCGAATTCAGTCCCCGATACAATGCGAGGAGCACCGCACTTAGTTTTGTCAGACTGGAAAAAGACGGAATTCAAAGAGTATGGAATCTCCCCCACGACCGTTCAAATTACGGCTCACCGATCACCCCTTTGATACTGAGGGTTGGTTACTACAGTTGGTTAAACAGCAACACGCTGGCACTTTTTGTACTCAGAGAGGATGGCAACGAATTGATTGAGTGGAATGCAGTTACCGGCAAAGAGAAAACCATTGCCCAAAACCCCGGGCGCTCTATGGAGTCAGATGATAGTGGCATGCTGTACTACACCGTGGAAGGTCGAAGAGATACGCGTCACATATACAGATACAATTATCGCACCGGAAAAAGCGAGCGTTTGGTGAGGATGATACCGGGTGGGTCTCAGGATTTTTGCATTGGGCCCGACAACACCCTCTTTACCTCGGCAGATGGCATGCTCATGGCCTTCCGTCCCCGGAAGGATTCGTATTGGAAACCACAATTCGCGCTCAACATACCAGGAGCGACAGAAATCACCAGAATCGCAAGTGACAAAAACGGGCAACTATGTATTATTACCAAACCCTGATTTTCCAATCCCTACTTATTTTTTCCTTGAGTCTGGCCGGAATTTCAATTGCAGCTCAGCAGAATTCTGACAAATGGTATGGTGAGATGGAGGAAAAAAGAGCAGAAACCATCCGGTCACTTTGGCAATCCGAAAGGCAACCCATCCGGCCCAAAGACACCGTGCACCTCAACTACTACCCCATCGACTCAGAATATTTGCTTGAATGCGATCTGCACAAAACCAAAAACCCCGAGCCTTTTTCAATTGCCACCTACTCGGGGGAAGAACGCCAGTACATCAAGTACGGAGAAGTATTCATGGAGTTTGAAGGAAAACCATTTTCCCTTGAATTGTACCAAAATTATGCACTGCTGGAAAGTGAGGAATTCAGTGACTACCTCTTTCTTCCCTTTAAAGACCTGACCAATGGTGAGACCACTTACGGAGGTGGGCGATATTTGAACTTGAGCATTGCAGATTTGGAGAAATACGGTTGTCGTATAAATTTTAATCTCGCCTACAATCCCTGGTGCGCATATAGCGACGGTTTCCACTGTCCCATTCCTCCCCGGGCCAATCATCTCGATATTGCATTGAAAGCCGGAGAAAAAGAATTTGGTAAACCACCCGGCCATTGATTGGTTTCACAGAAGAAGCAAGTCCAAAAAATGCCCGAATTTAGAGTTACAACTGATCATTTAGGACGCGAGGTCAAACACCCCCTTAGACCTCAGCGCATTGTCTCTCTTGTTCCCTCCATTACAGAACTTATTTGGGATTTGGGACTGCAGGATGAAATCGTGGGAATCACCCGGTTTTGTGTGAATCCCCGGGAGATGTTCAAGAGCAAGGAGCGGGTAGGCGGCACAAAAGAGATTAAAATGGAGAGACTCCACAGACTCAACCCGGATCTGATTGTTGCCAACAAAGAGGAAAATACAAAAGAGATGGTGACAGAGCTAGAGAAAGATTACCCGGTTTTCGTCACCGAAGTCAGCGATTTTGAATCCGCGCTAAACATGATTGATGATGTGGCCGATGTATGCGGGAAGAAAGAGGAGGGACAGTGCATATCAAGCGAACTTAAGAACCAGTACCGGGCCTTTTTGGAAGAACAAAAGAGTCCCGAAAAAAGGCCCAAAGTGGCTTACATGATCTGGAAAAAACCGTGGATGACTGTTGGGGGTGATTCTTTTATCAGTGAAATGCTTGAAATAGCGGGTATGGAAAATATTTTTAAGACGCGCGACAGATATCCTGTGGTAACTTTGGAAGAGATACAATCCGCTTCACCTGATTTCGTATTACTTTCGTCAGAACCCTATCCCTTTAAGGAAAAACACCTGGATGAAGTAGGCAATGCTGTAGCCGATGCAAAAATCGAATTGGTCGATGGCGAGCTATTTTCCTGGTACGGGAGCCGGCTTTTGCGGTCCTTTGATTACTTTCGCAATTTGAAAAAAAGACTGACGTTTTAACCTAATTAGTTCAAAACACATGAAAATCAACCGCATACCCCTGCTTTTTGTCATCATTTTTCTACTCTCCGCCTTTAAAATGACAGGCCAGGGAAAGCATCTATTCCAAAATGTGCCGGTTGTCCCCGATGAGTATATCGTCCAGCTTAAAGAAGGGACAGCGCCTTCCGATTGGATTGATCAACTGACTGATTTTGCCCGGGAAGTGCAGGTTGAACACATTCGGCCTCTGGCAAGGACATTAAACACCCACCTTTTTAGAATGGAGACTACCGATCGCACACCTGCCCAAATGCGGGAGTTCATGTTGAATCAGCAATCTGTTCGCGACATTTTTCCCAACAGAATAGGAGCATGGCGAACCGGTGAACCCGACGACCCCCTTTTCCCCGACCAGTGGAACCTTTTTCAAATACAGGCACCTCAGGCATGGGAAATAGCGCGCGGAGGAACCACGGCACTCGGTGACACTATTGTAATTGCAATTATGGACAGCGGATGTCAGATCGATCATCCCGACCTTTTCGACAACATATGGGTAAACCGCGGCGAAATACCCGGCAGTGGTATGGATGAGGACGGGAATGGCTACGTGGATGACTACTACGGCCTGAATGTCACCACCGGAGACGACCAACACAGCGTCAATCGCCACGGAACAGAAGTCATTGGAGTTGCAGCTGCAGTTACAAACAACTCCGAGGGACTCAGCAGTATAAACTGGAATGTACAGGTCATGGTACTGTCGAAGAGCAATGGCGGGCCCACGGAGGCAGACATGGTGGAGGCCTACCACTATGCAATAGATCAGCGCAGGAGGTACAATGAGAGCGGAGGTCAAGAGGGTGCTTTTGTAGTAGCGACCAATTTTTCCGGCGGAATCGCCAATGAGGACCCCGAGAATTTCCCCATGTGGTGTGAGATGTACGATTTGATGGGTGAGGTGGGAATACTTTCTACTGCGGCCACAGTAAATTCCAATACCGATGTGGATGTTTTTGGAGATATACCCACGACCTGTCCCAGCCCTTTTCTGATCTCAGTAACCAACTCAAACATGGACGATGAAAAAATACTGAGTGCGGGTTACGGAGTGAAAAACATTGAACTGGCAGCGCCCGGACGCAATATTCCAACCACGACCATCGACAGCGATTACCGGGGGAACCTAAGCGGCACTTCTCTGGCAGCACCGCAAGTGACGGCAGCCATTGCACTACTCTACTCTGCAGATTGCATAGCCTTCGCCCAACTCGCACGCGACAATCCCAGTGAGGCCGCACTTGTAGCCAGAAGGGCTATACTGGACGGAGTAGATCGAAATTCCAATCTCGAGCAATATACCATTTCAGGAGGCAGGTTAAATGTGTACAACAGTCTTTTTGAGTTGAGTGATTGTCAATTTGAAGTGGGACCACTTTCCATTTCAAATCTATACCCCAATCCCACAACCGGAGAGCTGAACATCGACATCCTAGCCCCAGATTTTGAACCCTATGAAATCCAGATTACCGATATGCTCGGGCGTGAAGTATTGCGATTTCCGGTGGATTATGAAGCTTTTTCACCCAACGTGAAGCAGATCAATGTCGAGCAGCTTCAATCCGGTGCCTATCTCATTCACATAGTCGGTGCCCGAAAAAAGGAGACGCATACTTTTATAAAGCACTGAGGAATAAGAATTCTTTGACAGGCTGCAGAGATCTTTTCCTAAGGAACAAAAACTGGATTTATATCGTTAAACCGTTATATTTAGATCAGCAAATAATATTTTCCGAAAAAAGCTTCAAAAACCAGAAAAAGCAGTATCTTTGCCGTCCGAAAAAACAGGCTTCGTAGCTTAACTGGATAGAGCACCTGACTACGGATCAGGAGGTTGCAGGTTCGAATCCTGCCGAAGTCACCAAAACTAAACAGATATGTCTAAGGTTTGTCAATTAACAGGAAGAAGGCCGCAGAGCGGTCACAAGGTATCCCACTCAAACATCAAGACCAAGCGTCGGTTTGAGCCCAACTTACAAAAAAAGCGCTTCTACATACCAGAAGTTGACAAGTGGGTGACGTTGCGCGTTTCGACCAAGGCGGTACGCTGCATCAACAAATTGGGGATATACCAGTACATTAAGCGTCAGCAAAAGAAAGGACTGGCGACCGATATTAAACTATAAATCAGCAAATAAAGCTATCGATCATGGCAAAGAAATCTAAAGGCAACAGAGTGCAGGTGATTTTGGAGTGTACGGAGCACAAAGCTTCGGGCAAGCCGGGCACTTCGCGCTATGTCACGCAAAAGAACCGGAGAAATACTCCGGACAGATTGGAGTTGAAGAAGTACAACCCGACTTTAAAGAAATATACTGTTCACAAAGAAATTAAATAACCATGGCTAAAGTATCAAAAAACGCGAGAATTGCTCAAAGAGCAGCAAATGCAGGTTCAGGAAAGGAACACGTTAAAGTGGTTAAGCCTATCAAAGACCCTGTGACAGGAAAGGTTACTTTCAAAGAGACCATTGTACACAAAGACAAGGTGAAGGAGTTTTTTGCCAACAAGTAATTGGCTCCACACATCCGATGTCTAAAAAAAGGCTCTGTCTCTTCCCGGAGGTAAAGCCTTTTTTTGTATGTACTACACCTAACTACCCGGGCCCTGACAGAAACTACTTAACTTTATGCTCTAGAACCGGGTTTTAATAACATAATTGGCCGATGAACTTTCTAAAGCGAATGTTCTCCAAAGAGGAGAAAAAAAAGGACCTTGACAAGGGGCTTGAAAAGACCAAAAGCTCATTCCTCAGTAAGATTTCTAGGGCTGTAGCCGGGAAATCAAAGGTAGATCACGACACCCTTGACGAAATTGAAGAAGCTTTGATCACATCGGATGTCGGCCTGGAAACCACGGTGAAAATAATCGACAGATTGGAAAAAAGGGTAGCCAGGGATAAGTTTATCAATACGGAAGAACTCAACAGAATCATGCGCGAGGAGATCGTCGGTCTGTTGAGTGAAAACAACAGCCTGGACATCACCGATTTCTCCATCCCCACTGACAAAAAACCCTATGTGATTATGGTGGTGGGTGTAAATGGAGTCGGCAAAACAACGACCATTGGTAAGCTGGCGTTTCAGTTGAAAAATCTCGGATATTCTGTGGTTATGGGAGCTGCGGACACTTTTAGAGCAGCGGCGGTTGATCAGTTGAAAATTTGGGCAGACAGGAACGAATGCCACTTTTACTCCAAAGGCATGCACAGCGATCCGGCGGCGGTTGCATTTGAAACTGTAAAATATGCCAAAGAAAACAACATTGATGTAGCCATTGTGGATACAGCAGGAAGATTGCACACCAAAATCAATCTCATGCGAGAGTTATCCAAGATCAAGCGCTCTATTGAAAAATCAGAAGCGGGAGCACCACACGATGTCCTACTCGTTTTGGACGCTTCCACCGGGCAGAACGCCATTGAACAGGCCAAACACTTTACGGAAGCCACCGAAGTGAGTTCGATTGCTATGACCAAATTAGACGGCACTGCAAAAGGCGGTGTGGTTTTGGGAGTATCGGATCAATTTAAGATACCCATCCGTTACATAGGCGTTGGCGAAAGTATCGAAAAACTTCAGGTGTTTAACGCCACGGAGTTTGTGGACTCCCTCTTCAAGGATTGAGACGATTAACAGTTCTCCTTTTTTAACAAGCTATCAGATTGCTTACGGGAGTCTCTTAACTTAGGTAATAAGGCATTGTAATTGGTGATTGAAACTCAGTAACGGTAGTTTATGCCCTATTGATTAATCTAATTTCAACACATCGAGAAACGCCTTTTGGGGCACCTCAATGCTTCCAATCTGCCGCATTTTCTTCTTTCCTTTTTTCTGTTTCTCAAGCAATTTTCGCTTTCGGGTTATGTCACCTCCGTAGCACTTGGCTGTAACATCCTTTCGCATGGCAGAAATGGTCTCTCTCGCAATGATTTTAGCGCCTACAGCTGCCTGAATCGCAATGACAAATTGTTGCTTGGGCAACAATTCTTTAAGCTTTTTACATATCTGTCTTCCAAGCGCTTCGGCCTTGGTTCGGTGTACCAGAGCAGAAAGTGCATCTACCATATCACCGTTGAGGCGAATATCAAGTTTCACAAGATCAGACGCTTTGTAATCTGTGGGAGCATAATCGAAAGAAGCATATCCTCGTGAGATGGATTTCAACTTGTCGTAGAAATCGAATACAATTTCAGCAAGGGGCAGCTCAAAGGTGAGCTCCACTCGCTCTGTAGTGAGGTAAATCTGCTTTTTCAGCTCTCCCCTTTTGTCCAAACATAGTGTCATCACACTTCCAATAAATTCAGGCTTAGTGATTATTTGAGCCTCGATGTAAGGCTCTTCCACTTTTTCAAGAATGGTTGCTTCAGGCAATTCGGAGGGAGTGTTTACAATTAGAAAATCCCCTTTTTTGGTATAGGCTTTATAAGATACGTTGGGCACGGTGGTTATCACCTCCTGGTCAAATTCCCTGCTAAGTCTCTCCTGAACAATTTCCAGGTGCAACATACCGAGGAAACCACATCTGAATCCAAAGCCGAGTGCTGCTGAGCTCTCCGGCTCAAACACCAGTGAGGCATCGTTCAATTGGAGTTTTTCAAGGCTGTCTCTGAGGTCTTCATAGTCATCGTTGTCAACCGGGAAAATACCTGCAAACACCATGGGTTTCACCACTTCAAATCCCTGAATGGCTTTGTCACATGGCCGCTCTACATTGGTAATGGTATCCCCCACTTTGATTTCCGAGCTCTCTTTTATTCCGGTGATTACATATCCCACATTACCGGCTTTGAGGGTATCCTTCGGGATTTGATTGATCTGTAAAACCCCAATTTCGCTGGCTTCATAATCCATTTTAGTGTTCATGAAACGGACGACATCCCCCTTGTTCAATTCGCCGTTAAAAATACGAACATAGGCGATCACGCCCCGGAAAGAATTGAATACAGAATCAAAAACCAGCGCCTGAAGCGGGGCTTTTTCATCACCCTCAGGAGCGGGAATTCGATCTACGATGGCGGCGAGAATTTCTTTCACACCCTGACCCGTTTTTCCACTTGCGAGCAGAATCTCATCCGGGTCACAGCCAATCAAATCAACGATTTGGTCTGAAACTTCCTCTACCATTGCACTCTCCATATCCACCTTATTTAAAATGGGGATAATTTCGAGATCGTGTTCAATGGCCAGATAGAGGTTGCTGATGGTCTGGGCCTGAATACCCTGGGTCGCATCAACCAGCAAAAGAGCTCCCTCACAAGCCGCTATAGAACGGGACACCTCGTAGGAAAAATCCACGTGACCGGGGGTATCGATGAGGTTGAAGGTGTAAGTCTCACCATCCGTATGCGGATAATACATTTGCACAGCGTGACTTTTAATGGTTATGCCACGCTCGCGCTCCAGGTCCATGCTGTCAAGAGCCTGATCCTTCATCTCCCGCTCGGAAATGGTCTGAGTTGTCTCGAGCAATCGGTCCGAAAGCGTGCTTTTTCCGTGATCGATATGCGCAATTACACAAAAATTTCTGATCAATTTCATAGTTTGCAAAGATACTGAGATTTGGGTCTTCAACCCTCATCTTTTTAAGACATTAGGAAATAAAACCCACACAGTAAAAAGCCCTTTTCTCTTAACTTTGTTCAGCGGTTCTATTTCGGGCCAATACCAATGAAAACTATTAGCCAATGAATAAGTCCACCGTTTTTGAAAAAAAGTATCGCACCGTCTGTGCCAGGGAGTGGCCGGGAAAAGATTCTACGGGAACGCATATACTCCCGCTTCACCAGAGCAACTCATTTGAATCTCCTACAATGGAAGAGGCCATTGATGTATTTACCGGCAGGGAGAGTGGCTTTATTTACACCAGGTATGGAAACCCCACAGTGAATGCGGTGGCGGAAAAACTGGCTTTTTTAGAAGGCCTTAAATCGGGCGCTAAATGTCATGCCATACTCACTTCTTCAGGCATGTCAGCAATTTCGACATTGTGTTATTCACTGCTGAACTCAGGCGATGAAATGATTATACACCCATCTCTTTACGGTGGGAGCCTGGAGTTATTTGCATCCGAAATCCAGCGGGCGGGAATCCGGGTCCACCAAATGGATTTAAGAGATACAGAGCGTTTGGAATCCCAATTAAAAAGCTGCAGCATCAATGCTTCTGCAATCTTTTTTGAAACCCCGACCAATCCCGGGCTGGAAATACTGGAGATTGAAAACATTTGTGCAGTTGCGAGTCGATATGGGCTGAAAACAATAGTGGACAATACATTCTGCACTTCTTACCTTCAGAGACCACTCGATCTCGGAGCAGATTTCACAGTATATTCAACTTCAAAATTCATTAATGGGCACGGCAACTCAATGGGTGGTCTCATTGTGAGCAGGGATGAAGAAGTCATGAGAAAAAAGGTCTGGAAAACCATGAAGCTCCTGGGTACCAATATCAGCCCATTTGAAGCCTGGCTGATCAATCAGGGATTGAAAACCTTACCCTTGCGAATGGAATCCCAGTACAGAAATGCAATGAAGGTTGCAGAAGCCCTGCAGGGTTTTGATTGGGTGGCAAAGGTAAATTACCCGGGATTGAAATCAAATCCCTATCACGAGGCTGCAAAAAGACAAATGGACAACTTTGGGAGTATGCTCAGTTTAGAGCTATATGCCGACTTTTCAACGACTATCAAATTCTGCAATCAATTGTCATTTTCAAAATCGCCCACTTTGGGAGACCCCGACACACTTCTTCTCCACCCTGCAACCTCTTCCCATATAAACGTGGATGCAAAGGTGAGGGAGGAGACAGGCATTACAGATTCCCTTGTAAGGCTTTCCATTGGTTTAGAAGACTCTGGTGATCTAATTGCAGAGTTGGATATAGCAGGCAAAAGCCTTTAGACCTGGATAATTTCACCGCGGATACTCTAACACCTTGAGGTTTGAAGGCTTTCCATTATTTACGGTCAAAACAATGCAAGTGCGGAGCTTGTGAAAACCGTGTTTACCAAAGGCGCCGGGATTTATATGCAGGTGCCGGTACTTTTTATCGAATCCTGCTACACAGATATGTGAATGTCCACAGATAAAGATATCCGGGCGATGTTGCTCAATAAATGATCGAACCTCTGGATTGTATTTTCCCCTGGGGCCTGCAATGTGAATCATCAACACTTTCAGGCCCAGGTAATCGAAACTCAGCACTTTGGGGAAGGTGGCTCTCATTTCTCTGTCATCAATATTGCCATAGATAGCTCGAAGAGGGGCTATGGCGGAATAGGTATTAACCACTTCAAACGAACCTATGTCACCGGCATGCCAAATCTCATCCGGCACGAAATCCAGATCATCCAAAAATTCAGTTCCGGCATATGAGTGCGAATCCGAAATGATGAGCACATTAGAAGAACCATTCCTACTGGACATAGTACAAATTAGGTCAAGAGATGGTCAGGACAATCTTCCCAAAATGATCTTTACTACGCAACCGTGCGACTGCCTTGTTAAAATCAGATAATGGGAAAACGCGATCTACCACAGGGACAATTTGGTGTTGCTCCACAAATCGTATCATATTTTTAAAATCCTGAGGGGATCCCATGGTAGAGCCCTTAATATTGAGTTGTTTCCAAAAGATGACCTGGGGACTGATATTATCGCTTTTGCCGAGTGTGCCACCATAGGTAACTAGTGTGCCCCCTGGATTAAGTAAATTGACCAGTCTGTGAAGACCATCTCCACCAGCACTGTCAATAACCAGATCTACAGGACCAAACTCACGGCTGAAATCCATATCCCAGGAGTTGCCATTGTAATTCACCACGCCTTCAAGACCCATTTTCAGAAGGCGACTTTTTTTATCCTCTGAGCCAGTAGTGGAATAAACACGGGCACCTGAAGCAATGGCAAATTGAATGCAAAAAAGAGCCACTCCCCCACCTCCACCACTGATCAATACCTTTTGACCGGGTTTTAATCTCCCGCGTGTAAAAAGCGCACGGTAGGCAGTAAGTCCAGCCAGGGGTAAGGCGGAAGCCTGGATAAAGTCAAGATGTTTGGGTTTGGCGAAAATATTGGTTTTGGGAACAGAAACTTTTTCACAGAAAGTACCGTGTTGCGGCATCCCAAGAATATGATAATCCGGAGATTGGTATTCAAGGCTTTCTCCCCAGTTAATTCCGGGATCAAAAACAACAGGCTGCCCTTCATAAACCCCACAGCCATCTGAGCCTAGGACCACATTCGGTCTCAATCCCGGATAAAGCCCCTTCAGAATAAAGTCATCCCTTTTGTTGAGCGCAGCGGCTTTTAGTGAGATTTCCACAAAGTCATCAGGGATTTCTGGGCTTTTAAAGTCCTCATTGTAGGTAGCGCCCTTTTCCTTACTTTCAAAAACAACAGCTTTCATCTGGCAATATTAATGCGGTAAAGTCTAATCTCGGATATCAGTCCTTCAAAATATCGGTTGAACAGTAAATACGAAAAAAGGCTGCACCCGGGAGAGCGCAGCCTTTATATTGATTTTATAACCAAACTCAATTATTCAATCAACATCATTTTCTTAGTTGCATTGTTGCTACCTGCTTCGAGTTGGTAGTAGTAAACACCACTCGCGGGAAGGTCATTTCTATCGAGCTGTACTTCATTATAACCGCGTACAAACTCATCTTGAATAACTTTCACAACCTTGCCGGTTACATCGTAAATGGTGATGCTACCGGAAACTTCCTCAGGAAGTACGAAGCCAATAACGGTAGATTGCCCGAATGGGTTCGGAGTATTTTGATAAAGTGCAAATACATCCGAATCAACGGTTCCAGTCACATCTTCAACCTGCAGGTTAACAATTACAGGTCCGTCACCACTGCGGTATGCTTCAGAAGCAGTAACTGCAGAAGTTATAGAGAACAACTGATCTGTACTACCATCTGCTTTTGCAACAAATTGCAGTGTAAACAGTACATCATCCTCCGACCTGGTGACATGCTCAGAAGCATTCCAGGAAGTAGTGATCATTCCATCATCCAACAAGTGGAATCCGAAGTTAGCTTCACTTAAGTCGTTGAGACTACCTTCCTTGAAACCATCAAAATCTATCATGTTCTGGTTGAAGTTCAGAGTAAACTGGTAACCAAGAACCTGGTTAAATTCGGATGCTCTGAAATCAACTTCTACAAACTCACCGGCTTCGAAATCGAAACGATCAACAATGATATTCACAGGATTAGCAATGCTACGGCTTTGAGCACCAATCAATGAATTGGGCTGGTTACTGTTGTCCACATCACCAATTTTCACACCGAAGAAGTCGGCATTTCTAACAGTAGCTTGCAAATCTTCGTATGATCTTACAGTCTCAATTTCTGCAGGGTTAGGAGGTTGCACCATACCCTGGTCGAAAATTTGATCAGAGGAAACAAACCTCCAGCTGGTATTATTTGGGAACTCGTTCACTCTACCCAAAATCAAAGATCGTAGGTCAGCGATATCGAGAACGTTAATTACACCATCAGGACGCACGTCTGCAGCAATCAATTTATAAGGGCTGTCGAGATACTGGATGCCAAGAATATGTCTCTGAATCAACGCAATGTCAAAGGTAGTAACACCATTTAATGGATTGATATCCTTAAATGGAGTTAATACATAATCATTGTTCAGGGCAATTCCGGCATTGAAGGTAAATCCACCATCGTTACCGGTCACTATAGAGCTGAACGGATCATCATTGCGTGTCAACTCAACAGTACCATCTTCGATTGCTTCCATATCTTCAGTTTGCAGTGTACCCGCAATAGAAATATCGTTACAAATTTCATTTGGATCCTGTATCAATATGAAAGTCTCACAGAAATCCTGATTGCCTGCCTCGTCAGTAACCCATAGTTCAATTCTGTTTGATCCAAGAGCATCACAGCAGAAGGTAATAGTAGTACTATCGATATCTTCACTGAAAGAGAAGATCAGATCAGTAGAATCTGTACAGTTATCGAAGCTACCAGCATCATAGGTTTCAGCACTCAAAGTAATACAACCACTACTTGGCATTATAACAGTAGCAATTCCGTGGAAACAAACCGGTGTAGGCGGTTTAGCATCTACAATTTCAAAGATTTGCTCACATACAGTGGTGTTACCACAAGGATCCGTGACTGTCCAGACTATTCTGTGTTCACCTACAGGATAAACACTTGATGCATTGTCTCCGGTGCCTGAAAAGTCGAAAGTGCCATTATTAAAGGCATCGATTTGCCATGAAATGGTTAACGCATCCTCAAGCACATCCTCGTCAATACAAGCATGGTCAAGTTCGATAATCAATTCTATATCCTTCTCACAAGTGTTGTCAGTAACTTCGAAAACAAGGTCTTCACAATTGACAACAATAGGCGCATCAGCATTCATGATCTTAATTTCCTGTACATGCGTCCAGGGGCTCTGAATTGTAGCCGGCTGGCACCAATCGATTACCTGCCAGGTTCTCAGAATCTTCATACATGCATTTCCTGCTTGTGGTCCGGTAAATATTGCATCTGTGTATGACGTGAGAATATCGGCACATCCAAGATTAGGTCCTTGAATTTGAGGTTCACCCACTTGATCAGGATCCACTCCGTTACCTTCAAAACATTCACTCAATGTAACATTTCCTGGCCACACGATTTCCCATTGACTTGGAGGCAGACCGGAAAACTGATCTATACCAGAGAATGGGCTGGTATTCACAACTTTGATCTGTTGTACACAGTCAAGAGTTACGTTACCGAAAGCGTCAGTTGCTCTCCAACCTCTAACAATAGCAAGATCATCATCCATTTCAAAACCCTGCCGTTGTTGCGGAGTGGTTTGGCCAAACACAATTCTCTCTTGCGTAGGCGTTACCTGAACTCCAGTTCCAAGGTTACCGCATTCCTCAATAACTCCTATAAAGATTTCCTGATCGATTTCCATTCCATTGGGACAGTTATCAATGGCTATACCATCAATAATAGTTACTTCAGGAAGTGCATCGGCAGGAAGAGCAGCAGGATCAACAACTCTGGTAACTCGCTCTTCACCACGTTGAATGGCGACGATTCCACCAAACAACTCATCAAGCGAGGCTTGAGAAAGGTCAGAATTGGGATCATTAAAGTCAAAATCACCAAAATCAAACAGGCAGTTAACAGTAACATTAAGGTCAGATGGGCAGGTAATTGAAGGAGCGACATTGTCTTCAACAAAAACCGTCACACTACATATGTTGGTATTACCGCTAAGGTCAGTTACCTGAACATAAATATCAACTTCACCGTCACGAGCTTCAATGTCCTCGCAGCAGAAATCCATGAATTCCTGCCATTCAGTTCGACTGTTGTCACACTGACTATTTTTAGCAAAGTTATTATCGTCTCTGGATCTTCTAACCAAAATTGATTCAACTCCGCAGTTATCCCAGGAGCCATCATCGAATGCATCAACAAAAACCCGTGCAAAGCCTTGCGTACCACCTCCAAGTGATACTCTGGTATCTAGATCACAGATTGCTACGGGAGCAACATCGTCAATAACAGAAACTCCTGTTACACACTCAGCGGTATTACCGCAACCATCATCCACCACATAAGTAACTGTGTGGTCACCAAAAGGCAGGTCGCTAACTATCCAATTACCGTTGATCTCCTCTACATTGCCAGCACTGGCGGTTACTGTGTAAGTAACATTATCGGAACAAATATCTGAAGGCAATTCATCAATTTGTCCTTGTGCAAACAATGTCTCAAGAGTGGCATCCCAGCTGCCTTCACAGCTATTAAAAGAAGTACTAACTTGCACGTTAGCAGGACATTCAACCACTGGAGGTGCACTATTATCAATAAGAATCAACTGAGTAAATTGTGTTGTTTCATTGGTACAATCATCCAGTACATACCATGTACGCAATAATTTTTCCAATCCACAATCTCCAACGTCGAAGGTCAAATCTTCATAAGTGAAGTAAATATTATCGCAGACACTTTCAAAGCCACCTGTTACAGAAGGATGTGGGTTGCCGTTATCATCAGTAGCCCAGTTACCACCACAAGGTAAGCCCGGGTTGGTAATTCCATCATAATTTTCAGGAGCCTCGAGTTCGTCGAGAGTAATTCTGCGAATATTAATGGTTTGCTCACAAGAAGAGGTGTTGCCACTTTGGTCTTCAACTGTCCACGTTCTATTGATTATTCTCTCCAATTCGGAATCACAATCCGTAAATATTTCCAGATCATCAGCGAATGTCAAATCAATATCACCACAGTTATCAAATGGCAGGATTTCCGGAGCATCTATATTAAGGATTAGTTCAACTTCAGATATTGTACCACCTGCAGCAGTAAATGCAGATATAAAAGTAGTTTCGAAACGAACAGTCCAGACACCTTGCGCATTCTCACCAGCGAAGTTAAAGAACACAGGACCAGCACCGGCTGCAATGGTTCCGTTTATTGGTTGAACAGGAGTTCCATCAGACAGCGTATTGAACTGATCATATGTGGTCACTACTTCTCCTTCATCATCAAAAGTAATATCTAAGGGGAAAGTACCCGCATTAAAGGTAGTGGCATTGTAAATGGTCTCCTCAGTACCATCAGGACTTTCCAGGAAGATGCTGTTGTCGTGTGGGCGCAAAATCTCTCCATCCACACGCAGACGAACATTACTTACTGTGAAGTCTGCACCAAGAGCTGAGAAATCAAATTCATACTCCAGGTCAATTGCCGGAGCACCTGATGCGACATTACCAAATTCGTCGTTCAGACCGGTCAAGGCGATTGAGAATTCCTCACCATCGAAAGCAGGAGCAGGGGCTTCCGGGAAAATATCACCACAAAGGAGATTTAGATCTCGACACTCAATAACGGGATCAATTTTATCCTCGATAAGCAAATTACCCCAGCAGCTGTTTCCAGTCACAGGATCAACCACCGTTACTGTCAAAACAGAATCTAAGACCTCAGCACCAAAAGGAGCTTCAACAATGTCGCCATCGCTGGTTTCAAAAATCAGTTCATAATCGTCATAACAGCGATATGGTCCACCTTCCAGAATCATGTCAGCATTGATATCTGCAATACAGTTTTCATCTACTGAAACATTAACCATGTCATTACACGCCAGTGAAGTGACAGGGTTGGGGAATTCATTAACGATCACCTCAAAACCACAGGTAGATACATTTCCTTCACAATCGGTAGCTTCGAATTCAACGAAATGAGTTCCAATCTCAATAAATGTCCCACTCACGGGACCAGCTGTTTGAACGAGATCAATCTCATCGCAAACACCTGCACCAACAGAATAGAAAACAGTACCATTCCAAATACGAGAAGCAAAAACAGTTCCTGTGAAAGCACCAGCAGCTCTACCAATACCAGCTTCTATTTCGATATTGCCGTCGTTCTCGACCACATTACCGTCGGTGTAGATAGCACGCGGTCCGCCACCTGCATAGTTAGCCACATCCATATAAATTCCAAAGCTCTCACCCGGTTCAATAATCAATCCACCAAAAGGAAAGAGAGTCGGAACATTGGTACCATTGTAGGGTACCGTTTCAGAGGCAAACAAAGTCCACACACTTGGATCGGTCTCATTACCGACATAGGTGCCGGGCGTAGCATAAAAGTCAATATCAGCGGCAGTACCGGGGGCATTTCCAATGTGAATCAGGAAGGAATCAAGTCTGATAGTCTCAGTTGAAACATTGGTAATATCAAACATATTTCCGGCGAATCCATTACCACCGGCAAATGTGGTGGTAATATCATCCATAAATCCGGCACCCGGAGTAGCAGCTGCAAGGCAGTTATCACTCACATCAGGAATAAAGTCCAGGTTCACTCCACATTCACCACCACCGAGGGTTACACTAACTTCATTTGGACAGTTAAATACAGGAGGCTCATTGTCTTCCACTACAACAGTAAACACACAATCAGCTACATCCGGATCGTCAATGCTAAAAGTAACGGTTGTAGAACCCAATGGATAAACCCCGCTGGCATCTTCGCCACCATTAAATGAGTTGGTAATATCACCGGATTCTTCACAGAAACCGGTAGTTTCAACTTCCAGTCCACCAACAAAGGCTTCGCATATACCAGGATCGGTATCTACTACGACATTATCGGGGCAGATAAGTACACATGGAGGCAATTCTACTACATTCAGTGTAGTGACACAAGTAGAAGAATTTCCGCTGTCATCAGTAACCGTAAGTATAATATCAAGATCACCAACATCTTGCGGAATAATAAGTGTTTGAGAAATCTCTAAACTGATGTCACCGCAGTTGTCAAAACTTCCAGCATCAATATCATCTACGTCAAGGGCAAATTCAAAATTATTCGAAGGCATCAGCTCGACATCAAATCCGTCCACACAAAGTGCGGTAGGAGCCATATTATCTTCTACAGTGATAGTAACTTCACAAGTGGCAGTATTGCCATTTACATCGGTTACAGTACCCACAAAAGTGTTTTCTCCAATATCATCACAAGTGAGGACAACGAATTGAGGTTCAACTGAAGCAATTCCACAATTGTCAAATGAACCATCATCAACATCTTCGGCAGTTACAACAACTTCACCATCCTCGTCTAATTCAGCAACAATATCCTGACAGAGAACAGTTGGAGGAATATTATCCTGAACATTTGCAGTAACCTGGCAGGAAGAAACATTGCCATTAACGTCGGTGGCTTCCACTTCTATAGTAACAGCTCCCACATCACCACAACCAAACTCGATTGGCTCAGCAGTTACCTCGTCAATATCACAATTATCCTCTACAGAAAGAATGATGTCATCAGGATCTACAGAAGCTTCACCATTCTCATCGAGGAAGACATCAATTTCTGCTACACACTCCAATACCGGAGCTATATCATCTATTACAGTGAGGTGGAAATCACAAGTACTTTCATTGCCATTGCTATCGATTGCAGTGACAAACAAGTCGTGTTCACCTACTAAATCACAATCGTACTGATCGACATTAGCAAACAATTCTTCGATTCCACATGCATCCGAAGCTTCAATCACCACATCATCGAGATCCAAAGCGGCAAATCCGGTAGAATCCAAACCGATGGTCAAAGAATCGATACAAGTCAATTCGGGGGCAATGTCATCAATTACAGTAAGGTGGAAATCACAAGTACTTTCATTCCCATTGCTATCGATAGCGGTAACGAAAAGATCGTGTTCACCTACGAGGCTGCAATCGTATTGATCCACATTGGCAAACAATTGCTCGATACCGCAGGCATCAGAAACTTCTGTAACCACATCATCGAGATCCAAAGCGGCCAAACCCGTCACATCCAATGCGATTTGAAGTGAATCTACACATTCCAATACAGGAGGAATGTTATCGATAACCTCAAGGTGGAAATCACACGTGGTTTCATTTCCAGATGGATCAACTGCTGTGATGGTAAGGTCATGCGAACCAACAAGGCTGCAATCGTATTCAGAGACATTAGCGAAAGTATCAACCACTTCGCAATTGTCAGTTACACTAATAATTACATCATCCAGGTCAAGAGCGGCAAAACCGTCTTCATCCAGGAATATCTCCAATGAATCAACACAGCTAAGTTCAGGAGCCATGTCATCGACAACAGTGAGGTGGAAGTCGCAAGTACTTTCATTGCCATTGCTATCGATAGCGGTAACGAAAAGATCGTGTTCACCTACGAGGCTGCAATCGTATTGATCCACATTGGCAAACAATTGCTCGATACCGCAGGCATCAGAAACTTCTGTAACCACATCATCGAGATCCAAAGCGGCCAAACCCGTCACATCCAATGCGATTTGAAGTGAATCTACACATTCCAATACAGGAGGAATGTTATCGATAACCTCAAGGTGGAAATCACACGTGGTTTCATTTCCAGATGGATCAACTGCTGTGATGGTAAGGTCATGCGAACCAACAAGGCTGCAATCGTATTCAGAGACATTAGCGAAAGTATCAACCACTTCGCAATTGTCCGAAACCTCAACAATCACCTGATCCAGGTCAAGGACAGCCTCGCCATCAGCGTCGAGGAATACCTGTGTGGAATCCACACAATCAAGGATTGGAGCGGAATTATCCTCAACAGTTACTGTGGCCTCACAAGTAGCCACATTTCCGCTGGGGTCAGTAACTGTAAGAGTCACCGTATTGTCTCCCGTATGGTCACAACCAAAAGAATCATTATCTATTTCCAAAGAGATCTCCCCACAATTGTCAGAAGAACCACCATCCACATCATCTGCAACAATGGTAGCTTCACCATTGGCATCCAAATCAACTGTAATATCCTGACAAACAGCTATAGGATCAACCTCATCGATTATTTCCACATCTCCGGCATTGATCACATAATCAATTTGATTGGTTAGAGGGTCAATACTAGAGAATTCAATATCTAAAGGATCATTAATTATATCAACAACCGTTTCATCTCCAAGGTCACCGACTGCCAGGAATGTTAAGGTAATAATTACATCTCCATTGTCTAAGGTTACATCTTCATCACCAACCCATGAAACAAGCAACAAGCCATCATTAGTTAGTGAATCATTTATTTCGAATGAGCCGTTGTTGGAAGGGAAAAAGGCCTCAATATCGACATAATCGATTACCTCTTCATCCCAGGATACGGTAAACTGAACACCTCCGAGGCCAATAAAGTCTTCGACTGTCAAGTCAATGGTAAACTCTTCACCACAACTTGGAGTAGCAGAACCGACATTTACAGTAACCTCTTCAGTTAACAGGGGCAATACCAGGGCTGAAAAGGAACACTCAGCGGAATTACCAGCACCGTCTTCCACCGTGTAGGTGACTACACTGGTTCCAAGGTTAAACTCAGTACCACTGGCGTCTCCAGATCCCGATACATCGGTATCACCGGTAATTGCATATTCTACAGAAACAACTTCACAATTGTCATCCGCATCGGCATCAATATCGTTAATGGCCACTGATGGATCTCCCAAGACATCGACAAAGACGGTTAGGTCATCAGGGCATACAACAGTAGGCGCTTCATTGTCTTCATAGGTTACAGAACCGTCAATTACATCGTGTGGCACGGGGCCATTAAGATTTGAAAATTCAATTGCAACAGGATCATCAGTAATTTCCACATCGCTAGTTACACCACTGGCGGATAAAATATTAAATGTAATTTCCAATATTGCAGTGCCGTTGGCCAGGGATATTTCCGATCCATTGACCCATGAAGTAGCTAATTTTCCATCATTTACGAAATTATCATTAATATCACTGGTACCTGCGGGAAGGGTAACTTCCGCATCGACGTATTCCAGAGAGTTTTCATCCCAGTTTACAGAATACTGCACACCGGAAACATCATCAAAGTTCTGAACTCTAACAGAAACAACAACCTGGTCGAGATTGCAATCAAACTCATAATTTTCAATATAGGCGACCAAATCATCACCCGGTGCAGCTTCCTCAACCGTCACCTGAAAGGAGCACTCAGCAGTGTTGTCATTTACATCAGTAGCCAAATAGCTCACAGTTGTAACGCCCACATTAAAGGACTCACCGCTCGCATCATCAGAACCGCTTCCTGAAGTAGCACCTGAAAGCGTGTAATCAACACTTGCTATACCACAATCATCAGACAATTCAGTTGGTTCGATGTCATCTACATCAGCAGAACCCGAAGCGAATGGGACTGTAACAGTTACATCATCCGGACATTCTACCACAGGATCTTCATTATCTGTGATATCCACTGTACCGTTCTGTGAAGTAACAGGCATAGGACCGTCGAGGTCAGATACCTCAATTGCATTAGGGGTATTGCTGAAAACAACATCAGAGATTCCCTCTTCACCAAATACCTCCAGGGTAAAACTAAATACAACAGTTCCATTGGGTAAACTCTCTTCAGTTCCCGAAACCCAACTCACGGTAATGAAATCATCGCCGTCGTTAAAGTTTGAGGTACCACCCGGGAAATTCAATGACCCTGATACAAAGGAGAAGTTCTCATCGTCAAAATTGATACTAAATTGAGTTCCTAATACATCATTGAAGTTATAAACCTCTACATCAAGAGTAACGGTATTGCCACAATCAGCAGCACCAGAGGTTAAAACCAGATGAACAGTATCACTTACTGGAACAGCCTGATTGACCGTTACAGTGAAACTACATTCAGCAGTGTTGCCGGCAAAATCAGCAATGGTATAAGTGACGGTAGAAACACCGACATTAAATTCTGTGCCGCTGGCATCATTGGATCCGGTACCGGAAGAGGCACCCGAAATAGTATAATCGAGGTAATCCACTCCGCAATTATCACCTGAATCAGCAGGTTCTATATCATCTACTTGAGCAGAAGTAGCTCCTTGATCAGCATCAACAACTACATTGTCGGGACAGTCCACAAAAGGGTCTATTTCATCGACAATTTCCAGATTGCCATCATTGGTAACCACATCGACATCTTCGCCATCCGTATCTTCAGCTTCAATAGCATTGACACTTCCGGTAAAGGAAATAGCATAATTCCCCACATTAGAAGAGGCGCTAAAGTCAATGGTAGCGATAACAAATCCGTCGGCTTCATTGTAACCATCTGTGCTACTGAAACTGAATCCCAATGAACCGTTGGCAGCATCGGAATCATCGACAGTTACATTATCACCTAAAAATTCAGTATAACC
Organism: Saprospirales bacterium; assembly: GCA_007695035.1. Taxonomy (GTDB): domain Bacteria; phylum Bacteroidota; class Bacteroidia; order Chitinophagales; family Saprospiraceae; genus PWJY01. Next base: position 59,861 of record REEO01000068.1, read on the forward strand.
ATCGAATGTAAATTCATTCGCGTCAAACTCTATAGTAAAGGTAAGCAGTCCAATGTCATCTATTCCATCGGCAGCAATATTTACAGATCCGCTGTTGTTACAGTCAATATCAGAATCAACTACATTAAGTTCCACAACAGTGGCAGGATCAGGATCATCCTCTGTAATAGTAATCTCAAAGGAGCATGAGGCCGAATTACCGTCAAAATCTACTACAGTATATTCAACAACAGTGGTTCCAAGATTAAAAAAAGTACCACTAGCATCATTGTCTCCTGAACCCCCAGTGGCACCAGATAATGCGTAAGTCACTTCATCAATGCCACAGTTATCGGAAGCGTCAGGATCAATATTTTCAACAGTATCTCCTGTTTCACCAGCATCAACTGTTAAGTTTACATCATCCGGACAGGTGATTTCGGGATCTACATCGTCAAAAATGGCAATAGATCCATCAATTGGTACATTGGGTACCCCCTGGGGACTGCCATTTATTTCCTGGATAACTTCTATTGCAGTGGGGGATCCAGAAAATTCAATATCATGAACTGCAACAACGGAGGGGTTATGAACAATAAAATCCAGTTCCATCACCACATCTCCATCATCAAAATTTAGACCAACAGGTACGAACCAACTAAAAGTAACCCAACCATCAGCATTGTTGATGTTTGGAGTAAAAAGACCTCCTGGGAAGAAGTCCCTCAACTCGTCCACTTCTAATTCATCGGGGTCGAAAACAATTGAGCCTTGCATCCCACTAATTGAATCAAAGTGTTCAACGGCAACTTCTACTGTAAGGATTTCATCGTCTTCACAAGACATTTGTTCATCAGATAATGCAAAGGTAGGATCCTGAGCATAAACGAAACTTGAGAAGGCGAAACAAAGAAATCCGACAAGTGTAATAATTTGTTTCATGAGTTTGGTTTTTATAATTTGTTGTTTGGTAATTATCAACTACTTGGGTTTCTGAGAATATGGATTGGTTAGACCCACATTCTATATTTTTTTACGTCTTTTTATCAATTAATCTGACCTTGGGTCCATAACTACAATAAAAATGCCAAAAATTTTGAGGCATCTATTATTCCAGCAAAATATTTAAAAAATCCGGAGCACCGATGAGAACCATCGATGCTCCGGAAACTGAAATTAATCTACAAGTATCATACTCTTAACAGCTGAGTGATCAGCAGTTGTCAGTCTATAGAAGTAAACTCCACTTCCATTCAAATCAGAAACATCAACGCGTACTTCATTGTAGCCGCCATCAAAATCTCTGTTCATTGAACGGATAAGTTTACCGGTCTCGTCAATAATCTCTATGGTAGCATTTGAAGCTTTTGGAAGTTCAAAACCAATAACCGTAGTTCCGGAGAATGGGTTTGGTACGTTTTGATACAGTACAAACTCTTCACCTTCCATACCCGTGGTAATAAACTCAATATCTACTCCAAATACATCGTCCTGAGCATTGTATGCTTCGGCACTTAGTCCGGTATTGCTCACATTGATATGCTCACTGATTGCATCAATATCACTTGTAGCTCTAAAGGTAAGGTTAAATACCTCAGTTCCTTCAGCAAGTGAGTTGGTCTTAGCATTGTACCAGTTCAGGTTCAAGCTACCATTTTCAATTGCATTTACATTAGCGTCAGACAAGTTGTCCACATTACCAGGATTTTCAAACCCTACGAATTCAAGATTCAAGGCATCATAATCCAGTGTAAACTGGTAACCAGTCATATCAACAAAGTTATTGGCATTGAAAGAAACTTCAACCAGGTCCCCAGTTCTGTAGGATTTGTCATCCACGAGGAAGTTAAACACTCCTCTGGTTTGGGCACCACTGAATCCAATTGACTCATTTACATCTCCAATTTTGACAGCAACAAAGTCATTCCCGAGATCATCAGCAGTCAAATCATTGATGCTGATAGACTCAGGCCATGTATCTGCAAATGGATTAGCAGGATCAGTGAACGTAAAGTCAGCATCAATAAATCTCCAACTGGTGTTGTTAGGATACTCATTGATATTTCCAATGATCAAAGCCTGAAGAATAACAAGGTCAAATGTGGAAAGAATTCCATCATTACTCACATCTGCAGCAATCAACTTGTATGGAGAATCAAGAGACTCAATCAACAACAAGTGACGCTGAATAAGAATCAAATCCATGGTTGTGACACCCTGAGAATGGTTGTCATTCTCGTATGGAGTTAATGTTACATCAGAACCAAGAAGTACTGAGATGTCAAAAAATCCGTCCACATCTGTAGCTACTGAGGTGGTCACATCACCTGTTACATTCACAGTAACATCCTCAATACCCACACCATATTCTGTTTCAATCAATCCTGCTATATCCGCTGTAGCGGCAGGAGCAGTTATGCTAACAGTTCCACTAAAGATCGATACAGGCACAACCTGAAGTCCTTGAGTAACCTCTATAGAAACAGGCGTGTCAGTAATTATCGCACCAGTAACATCGTCAACATCACCTACCAATTCTACTTCAATACAGAAAATCTCAGATCCATCTGCCAAAGTAACAGCGTTATTGAGTGACTCAAACCAGCTAACGGTAATAGTATTACCTATGATGTTATCCTCCACATTTGTCAAACCGCTTTCTTGAATTCCAAGTACAGTAGCCACAGCGGAATCAAATTCAACACTGAACTGAACACCAGTGATGTCGGTGAAATTTTCAACAGTGATTGGTACACAAACCACGTCACCAACTGAACCTTCCACATCTTCAGATATCAGAGCAATCTCTGGACATACACCAGTAGATGCAGACACTACGAGTGTGAATTCACAAGATTCAGAATTTCCGTTAACATCAGTAACAGTAAGTGTAACAGAGTTGTATCCGAGGTCTTCACAATCAAATTCTGACTGAGAAAGAACCATGTCATCAATTCCGCAGTTATCGCTAACTGAAGTTTCAAGAACATCTGCTGGTACAATTGATCCTTCACCCTGGTTATTCAGTACAAGGGTAAGCTCATCGTCACATACAAAAGTTGGGCTGATATTATCTTCCACTGTAACAACAGCATCGCAAGAAGACACATTGCCATTTTGATCTTCAACCGTGAGAACAACATCGTTGTCACCAACATCGCCACAGTCAAATTCATACTCATCCAGCGACAAGATAACAGGTCCACAATTGTCAAAACTACCATTATCAACAGCTTCGGGCGTGGTTGATGCATTTCCATCAGCGTCCAACTCAACGGTTATATCCTGGCAGATAGCAAGCGGATCGAGCATGTCACTAACAGATACGACTGATGTACACTCGTCTTCATTTCCATGAGGATCGGTGACAGTCAAAGTTACAACCACATCACTACCAGCATCTGCACAAGTGAATGTTGAAGGATCAACAGACAATGTCAATATCTCATCTTCAGGATCAGAACTTCCATCGTCAATATCAGAAGCATCGATGGTTGCAAGACCGTCAGAATCTAGCTCAACACTGATCATGTCAACACATTCAGCAGTTGGTACTCCACTGAGTACTTCAACAGTAGCCTCACAAGTCGAGTAGTTGTTGAATTCATCAGTCACCAACAATACAACTGTTTGCGTACCAACATCATCGAGAGTAAACACATTGTTCTGTGCCTCGAGCGTAATGTCGAAACATGGCTCAGAGTTGTCTGTACTTCCATCGTTAATCTGATCAGCAGTAACAGTAACAGCACCGTTGTTTACATAAATTTCGATCACATCCTCCGTACAAACAGCTACAGGAGCGGTATTGTCCTGAATCGTGATTGTAGTCAGACAGCTTGCAGTATTCCACGCGGCATCCATGACATACAATTCGACATCATTGTCTCCAATGTGCTCACATCCAAAGGTGAACTCGGAAACAGGATTATCCGCCTCATTGATATCAAACAAGAAGGTCAATGGTTCTACAGGATCGCAACCAGTATCAAAAGAAGCCTGGTCAACTATCGTAGCTGGTAATGTCACAAAACCATCTGGTCCTAGAGCAACATTAACTTTATCAGTACAAGCTGCTACAGGAGGTATTGAATCTGTCACATTCACTGTGAAAGAGCAAACAGTTTGATTCCCATTCTCATCTTCAATGGTGTATGTAATCGTAGTTACACCCGGATTGAACTTCTCGTCGATCTCGTAATCAAAACCACTAAATTCAGTGGCACCCTCAGCATTGTAAGCTACTGAAGCGATGTCACATGCATCCCAGGCCTCATCCGCAACGATCAACTGCTCAGCTACACAAGTCTCGAAAGATTCGGGACAGGTAAAGTCAGGAGCGGTGTTGTCTTCAACGGTAACGACTGAAATGCAGCTACTACTGTTTCCAGAAGGATCAGTATAGGTCACAGTAACATCATTATCACCAACATCACTGCAATTAAATTCAGATTCAGATAGGCTAATTTCAAATTCACCACAATTATCAGTAGTTCCGCCATCCAATAGATCAGCAGCATAGACGTTTGAACCACCTCCTTCTGTACCTAAGTAGGTAGCTGTAGTAGTTCTACAACCAGTAGGAACGGTAGCACAGTCACTGTCGCCAGCAAAATGAATTCGGTATGTACCTGCCGAAGTAAAGTCATAGGCCACGGGAGTAGTTCCAGCGTCTAGCACATCATTAGTAGTGGTAGAAATGGTAATATAGTCATTGCTATTATCAGTCGCAAACTCCCAAATTCCAGGCTCAGGAACAATTACCGTGGTATACTCTGTAACAAAATGACATGTAGACAAAGTTTGAGTAATACCTGTTATGGTAAGGGTAGTTGTAGCCCAGGCAGTAGTTCTAATACAACCCATAGGTGTGACAGCGTCTACATCAAACTCAGCAAATCCATCACTACTCAATTCAATAGTTACATCCGCACACTCAGCAATTGGCGCGATCTCGTCAACCACATTAACTGTGGTTTGACATTCATCAGAATTCGCACTTTGATCGGTGACGGTCAAGGTAACAGTATTGCTACCCAAATCTCCACAATCAAAATCAGTCTGAGACAAGTCATATGAAACGATGTCGCAATTATCACTGCTACCGTCATTCACATCATCAACTGTGATGCTGGCCTGACCATTCTCATCGAGATAAACCGTGATCTCTTCTTCACACTGTGCTACAGGATCGATGTTGTCTTCTACAGTTACGAAGGCAACACAATCGTCTTGATTGCCGTCCAAATCAGTTACAGTAAGCGTAACGGCTATAGGACTTCCGACGAGATCAGCGCATGTGAATTCGTCAATATCGACTTCGTAGGAAGCAATTCCACAATTGTCCGTACTTCCACCATCGACATCTTCAGCATCGATGCTTGCTTCGCCATTGGCATCCAACTGAACAACAATATCCTGACAAACAGCATCCGGATCGATGTAATCAGCAACTACATTGATTTCCTGGAACTGGTTCAATGGACCACCATTGTAAACCCAACTGATGTTGTAAGTACCAATTTCAAGCTCGTATTCACCATTCCCAAGATCGACATAGTTCGAGTTACTTGAAGAAAGCTCACCGTAAATAGTCATAATATCACTGCAGTCGGTTGGATCCGGCTTGGTTGCAGTGGGTGCAGTTATCACCACACTTCCACCACCACAAGAGATAAGCTCTGTTGTCGGCAAGAATCCCTGAGGAATTCCGACAGTGGGCGTCCACTGATCCTCATCAACCAATGTAACGGTAAAGTTACAATCTACAGAATACTCATCGAAGTTTTCATTGTAAGACTGCTGAGTTACCGTGAGAGTAATATCAAAAGTTTCACCATCTACAAGATTCAAATTAGCTTGCCCAAGCGTGGTGCCGGGTGCAGGACTTTGCTCAACATCATAGTCGGAACAATTGTCCTGTACACTAGAAGAACCAATATAATCAGGAATTTCTGTGTCTGAACAGATAGAGTAAATATTCTGTGGTGAAGGACATGTAATAGTAGGCTCCTGAGTATCCTCAACAACCACTGTCAACACACAAGTAGTTTCATTGGCAGGATAATCAAGACATTCCCTGTCGCTAAGCGTATACGTAATGGTCGTCACCCCAACAGGAAAGTCAACTTCAGGAGAACTGGCAGTTGAACCATCACCAAATGGGAAGTTTTGATTTACAGCTGAAGCAACTGATGGTTCATCAATATGCTCCTCCAAAGTTAAGCTATCAGATGCCCAGCAATTGTCGTAGGTATCATCCAAAGTAGGCCTGTGCCACAACAATTCAGCATGACAAGTATTGGTGAGATTCACCAGGCGAACGGTATCTCCACAAGTCTCATCCGTATTGGTCAAAACCAGTAGCGAATCAAATTTAGGAGCCTCATCGTCTCTTACAGTTACAGTAAAAGAGCAAGATGCAGTATTACCATGAATATCCTCCGCAGTCCAGGTAACTGTAGTCTCATCACAGGGACCAGCAAAACGTGCAAGGAGAAGCGTGGTATCAGAAAAAGCTCCAGCTACAGTGGTATTGGTATCAATAGCATAATCGTGCGTAATAGATAAAATATCACAATTGTCAGTAGCTGTAGCGTCCCAATCATCAGTATCTTGCAAGAACAAACAATCACCAGTGGTGCCATCCTCACTTGTAGTAACAATTTGATCTTCCGGACAAGTTATAATCGGATCTTCATTATCAACCACTGTTACATCGAAAGTACAGGAGCTGCTGTTTTCACTTTCGTCCTCTGCAGTAAATGTTACTGTAGTTGTCCCTACGGGGAAGAAAGTGTCGGGATCCTGAGAATAAAAAGTGGTATCAACCGCACAATTGTCAGTAGCTTCCGCCTCGAAGTCAACAATCGCTCCACATTCACCCTCGTCATTGTCAACAGTAATATCAGCAGGACAATTAACAATAGGATCAACATCATCAATAACAGTGATAGTAAAGTCACACTGATCAGAAAGACCATTCGCATCTTCCACGGTCACAGTTACGGTATTCTCACCCAACTCAAACGTTTCTGTACCAGGATCGAAACCAACAGGCCCAGCAAATGGACCACCGCTGGCGATCACATTACCATCATGAGTAATGGTATATGAAGTCTCAACTCCACAAGTATCATTGGTGTAGTACTGACCGGGATCCAAAGGCAATTGACTGCAGTTTGCATAGGCAAAATCAGTGTCTTCAAGAATATTGGTCACAGTACATTCCGTAGTATCGTAATAACTGATATAAACAAAGAAGTCAGCGTAGCACTCAACTTCAGGAGCGATCTCATCATTGATCGTTACTTCAGCTTCGCAAGTATTTGTTACACCAGCTTTGGTGGTTGCGCGGAAAACCGCGTTGTTTACACCAAGGTAGTTGCAATCTAACACAACAGAATCAAGGTTAAAGCCCTCTCCATTGATTTCAATTTCAACTGAAGCAATTCCACAATCAGCTTCAGCCGATACGCGAATGTCATTTGCATACACCACAACTTCACCACACTCATCTAGTTCAGTAGTGAAATCCTGACAAAGTACAAAAGGCACCTCATCGTCTTCTACGGTGATATCAAACTCACACTGAGACGAATTGCCTGCAGCATCTGTGAAAGTGTATTGAACAGTTGATTTTCCAACCGGGAATTCATCACCGGGGAATTTATTTTGAACAACCAATATATCAGCAGAATCGGTGCAATTGTCATCGGCAGTAGGCTCTGTCCAGAAAACCTCTGCACTGCAACTACCGGCATCTCTGTCCACTGTAATATCTGAAGGACAGTTATTCACAGTAGGTGCCTCATTGTCTTCAACTACTACATTGAATTGACACAGCACAGTATCTCCCGTATTCTTTCCAACATGGAACCAGGTAACCGTATTTACACCTACATCAAACATCTCACCGGAAGCAAGTCCGTCCAACAATGCCATTGCACTGTCGGCAGAGCATCCGTCATGTACTCGAGGCGTTGGATAGGTAACCTCAGCACCACATTCTCCCGCATCGGTATCTACCACCTGATCAGCAGGGCAGAAAGCGATAACCGGTATTGCCAATTCCTCAACTATGAGATTGACATCGGTGGTATCACAATTTCCTGCGGCATCACATACAATAAATTCAAGGGCGATGGTATCACCCACATTGCTGCAATCAACAGTATAAACAGGTCCTGCAGGATTCTCTCTTACGAGGTATTCAACAATACCACAGTTATCAGTACTACCGGCATCAAAGGCGGTAGCAGGAACGTCTTTTGACTGACCTGCCACAACTTCTACAGTTACATCCTGGCCGTTGGCTACAGGAGCATCGTTGTCTTCAAGTGTTATCTCGAAAACACAAGTCGTGTCGTTTCCTTCTAAATCCTCAAGTTGGTAGGTAATGGTACTTGTACCGAGGCCGATGTTTGCATTGGCCTGGCTGTTGTCGCAAAGGAAGGAGAAATTATCTACCACCACATTGGCCCAGTGCTGGGATCCATTTTCCTTCGTAACAGATATATCATAAGTTATGACATCACCGGGGAAAACATTGAAGGAAACAAAATTAGTCGCACTAACAAAAGAAGTGTTGCTAAATATAGTTGATCCGTTAACTTCAATGGTTACTCCTGATCCAGAGGGACCTCCTTGAGAAGTCTGCACCACTCTCATGGAAACAACTCCCTGATAATCTGCAGGAACATTGACGTCACCAACAACAGTGTCAAAAACAGCCCCAGCAACACCAGGACTTAAATCTACTTCGTACTCTTCATCGTCATGTGAAAAATCAGCCTCACCGGTTGACTGAGTAACTGTCCACAAACCGGGAGAATAAGCTCCAACATATCCAAGTGTATTCAAACATGATCCTGGATTGGTATTAAATATATTCAGTGTATCTCCATCTGGTCCAACACCCCAAACGTCAAAAGTGGCCAAAGCACAGTTGTCTTCAAAGTCAACCGGAGGTGACCAGCTAGCGATAACATCACAACTTGATCCATCGGTAAATACGGTGAAATCAGAAGGACAATCGTTAATTCTTGGCGCTTCGTCATCGAACACCTCTATATCATGTGAATCAGTAACTGTATTATCGGCAGTATCAACTGCAGTCCAGGTAACGGTAGTTATCCC
>REEO01000100.1 GCA_007695035.1 Saprospirales bacterium
ATAGGTTTTATCGTAGGCCGACATCGTTTTAGCTATTGTTCCGGCTGCTGCTCCCACTTTAAAAAAGTACCTCGCCACTTCCTGGCCCGCGCCAATTTCGGCAAAGGTCCCATAAATACTGGGATTTAAGTTGACCTCGAGGGCTTTTTGGTCCGTGTCTAATTTTCGCTCCTTTTGCTTCTGCATGTTGGTCTGTTTTACCCGGTCTCATCCCGGCATTTTCTTTATCCGCCTTAAAAACGGCTGTTTTTTAACAGAATTTCAAAGATAGGGGTAAATTGTCTCTGTGCCGGTGAATGTAACACGGTTTTTTTACCAATAACCCTAAATCAACTGTAAATACCCAAATCCGGCTTAGGTTTAATACCTTTTGATACGCACCTCCGTGCGTATTTGACCCCTCCCAAAAATTTCGCGTGCATGTTGAAGAATCGGGTTATGGGGCATGTGAGGTCATTAAATATTTTATCCGCTCCCGTTGGAAGTAATTGTACAATTTTAAGTAAATTTGGAGCTTCAATAGCAGTATGTAGAATCCATGAAGGTCATCTTTTTCATAGTGATGGTGATGCACGCGGTCATTCATTTGGTCGGCTTTATCAAGTCGTTTAACTACATTGAGTTGAGCGAACTCACCAATCCCATTCCCAGGTTCCAGGGAGTAATGTGGTTGGTCACTTCAATTTTGCTATTCGTTTCGCTATATGGGTTGTGGTACGATTACAACTGGTGGTGGATGGTTGCACTGCCTGCTGTTATAATCTCACAAATCCTGATTTTTCTGGATTGGGCCGAGGCCGGTTTTGGTACCATTGCCAATTTGATTGTTGCAGTTGGCATTGTCCTGGGATACGGCCACTGGAATTTAACTGGTGAAGTTGAACGCGAGGTGAGCATTCTCAGTGAGCAAAGACCTAATGTGCAGTGGGTAGCTGACTCTAAATTGGTGGATGAGCTTCCCGTGCCGGTAACCAAATGGCTGGAGCGGTCCGGAGTGGTGGATAAGCCCCTGCCGCGTTTGGTCATTTTTCACCAGACTGGGAAAATGCGCACCGATGTCGAAGGCAAATGGATGGAGTTTAGAGCAAACCAGTGGATCAACCCCCATGAACCCGCATTCGTATGGAAGGCCTGGGTCTATGCCTGGCCGGGTATCCATCTGGCTGGAATGGACAGGTACAACCAGGGTGAGGGTAGAATGTGGATCCAATTGATGTCTCTTTTTTCTGTAGTTGATGAAATGGGTCCCGAAATAGACGATGCTTCAGCAGTGCGGTTTTTGGCTGAAATTGCCTGGGTACCGGGAATAGCCACTTTACCCTTTATTGATTGGGAGGAAATTGACAGCACCACAGCCCGCGCGACAATGACTTATGGCAATTCGGAAGTCAATGGGGTTTTTGAATTTGATGAAAATGGGGACCTGAGTGAATTCCGAACGCAGCGGTATTACAAAACAGGCGACGAATACGTACTGAAAGAATGGGTGGCCAGGGTTATGCCTGGGCACTTTTTGGAATTTGGCGACTATCGCATACCCTCAAGATACGAAGTCTCCTGGGATTTGGAGACCGGTCGGTTTACATGGTTAGACTTTGAGCTGATGGAGCTGAATTACACTTATTGATTCCTCACTCCGGATTTTCACATCGGTTTTTCAGCGCCTCATTCATTTCTTCAAAACTCTGCAGGGTGCTGTCCCTGATGGACTTGAATATTGGACCGCTCAACAGCCCACTGAAATTCTCACCGTGAACCAATTTGACCCGGTTTTCCTCCAGCGACTCTATACTGAAGTAGTGGTGCCCGTCAAACAACCCCCTGAAAAACAAACTACCCCTCCATTCCAGCGACTTGTTTTTATCGGCTTTTAAAATACGGGGCTTAAAGGTCATGGTTTTATTCTCTCCGCTTTTCATGGTATTGACCAGCGAACTGCCGACATTGGGTTTGCCCTCGCTCTTTACTATAAAGGGATTCCAGTGCTCGTAATTGCCAAAATCGGTCAGGATCTGCCAAACTCGCTCTGCGGGGGCCGCTATTTCTATTTCAGTTACTATTTCTCTACTCATGGTATTTTAATTGAAAACAAATCTTCCTGGATGGAATGATACAACTGGTTCTTTCGCTAATCCACTGCAAAGGTAAGCTGCATTATACGGCAGGTTTTGGGTTTTCTGCCAAAATGGTCATTTGTCCAACCAACGGTAGGTCTCCAACGAAAAAGACCGGTTCTACCCCCCAGTGAACCGGTCCATATCAGCAAAAACTTAATTAAAAGCTGTGCTAAATACAAAAGCTGTATGAACTCTACAATGCATATATCTTGCCAAATTTTTTGACCCAATTTTCCAAAAGTCGGTGCCGCTGTCATATTTTCAGTTGTAGGAAACTTGTAAAGGTTTGGTCTTCAGGTTTTTTGGTGGACTGGAGGTAGATTTGTCAGGATTTGAGTCATTGGAATGAAAGTTGAGTATTAAGGCAAAAAAATTATACCATGAAAAAAGGCAACATATCGGTTCAAACGGAAAATATTTTTCCCATCATCAAGAAATTCCTCTACTCCGATCAGGAGATATTCTTGAGGGAATTGATCTCTAACGCTGTCGATGCCACTAACAAATTGAAGGTATTGACCAACAAGGGCGAGTTCAAAGGTGAGCAGGGAGATCTTACCATTGATGTAAAGCTATCAAAAGACGACAAGACCATTACCATTAGTGACCGGGGGATCGGAATGACCGAGGAGGAGGTGAAGAAGTACCTCAACCAGGTTGCATTTTCCAGCGCCGCGGAATTTTTGGAAAAGTACAAGGATGACAGTGGCATCATCGGTCATTTTGGACTGGGATTTTACTCCGCCTTTATGGTGGCGAAAAAAGTGGAGGTGGTGACGCGCTCCTGGAAAGAAGAGCCCGCCGTGAAATGGACCTGTACCGGAGACCCTTCCTACACCATTGAGGAAGTAGAAAGAGAAGAAAGAGGTACCGATGTGATCCTACACATTGGAGAAGACGGCGAGGAGTACCTGGAAAAAGACACATTGGAGCAATTGCTATTAAAGTATTGCAGTTTCCTGCCGGTTCCCATTCGATTCGGAAAAAGGGAGGTCGAAGAACAGACAGGTGAGGGAGAAGACCAAAAAACGGAGACCAGAGAAGTCGATAATATTATCAACAACACAAATCCCCTCTGGAAGAAAAGTCCATCCGAGTTGAAGGATGAAGATTACAGGGAATTTTACAAGGAGATTCACCCATTCAGCCCACCTCCATTGTTTTGGATCCACCTCAACATTGATTTCCCTTTCACCTTGAACGGGGTGCTTTATTTTCCAAAGCTCGACCAGACCATGGTTGAACCGGAGAAAAACAAGATAAAGCTCTACAGCAACCAGGTGTATGTGACCGACGATGTGAGTAATATTTTGCCTCCCTTTCTGATGCATTTGCACGGAGTCATCGACTCCCCGGATATTCCGCTCAATGTATCTCGTTCGTACCTACAGGCGGACCAAAACGTGAAGAAGATCACGGGCTACATCACAAAAAAGGTGGCCGACAAATTGAAGGAGCTCTTCAACAAGGACCGCGAGGAGTACACCTCAAAATGGGATGAATTCGGGGTTTTTGTCAAATACGGAATGGTCTCGGAGGAGAAATTCTACGATAAAGCCCTCAAATTCGCTCTCTTGAAATCCAACAGCGGTGATTTTTACACACTGGAGGAATACAGGGATAAGATCAAGGAAAATCAGACCGACAAAAACAAGATGCTGACCATTCTCTACGCCAATAATCCCGACCAACAGAGCGGATTTATCAAAGCGGCTGAGGCAAAGGGTTACGATGTGCTCTTGATGGATCACATCATTGACAATCACTTCATGCAGCATCTCGAACACAAAAGCAACAACGACTACCGCTTTAAGCGCGTGGATGCGGATACGCTGGACAAACTCATCGACAAGGATGAAAAAATAGAGTCCGTTCTGAATGAAAATGATCAGGAGAAATTAAGGAAGCTGTTTGAGGAGGAAATAGGCAGCAAGTCCGATCTCAGGCTTGAGTTGAAAGCCCTGAGCCCGGAAGAGGAACCCGTGGTGATCGTCCGCCCGGAATTTCTGCGCAGAATGCAGGAAATGCAAGCTATTCAGCAGGGAGGCAGGGTTGGTGGAAACGACATGGCCAATGTAGTCGTCAACACAAATCACCCCATTTTTTCCCAAAAGCTACTCAAAATGCGCAGTGTGGATAAGAAAAAACAGCTTGTCCAGACGCTTTTTGACCTGGCCAGACTCAACCAAAATATGCTCCGCGGAGACGATCTCAGCAATTTTGTGAAGAGAAACCTGAATTTGCTCCAGTAAGAGTCCGTCTGTTTTTAACTGAAAGGCAATCAGCATTAACTGAATTTTGCACTTTGAAGGATGGAGTAGAAATTATAGAAAGTACAAAGTTTGGAAAGTTGATTATGGCCCGTCCCCAATGCTTTGGGGCAAGCGTTTAGGGGTATTATCTGTTAATACGCCGTTCGTATTTGATCCTAATTCGACTAAAATTCCTAATCCATAAATGCGCGCTATGACTTACCCCTAAATTAATCTAATAAACTATGGAATACCCCATTTTTAAAACGGCCTTTATGAATTTGGCGTTAAGAAAAATTGGTTTCTCACCGCTAAGAAAGTTGTCAGTGTTTGAAGGTCATAGGAATTCGACAAAAAGATTCGGAGAATACAAAGCAACAAACTGTATAAGCCCTGATTCTTCCCGGAGTATTGGTGCTTTGTAAATTCCTATGAACAAGTTTGACAACTTTTAGTCCCGCAGTATTAAGAAATATAGCACCAAAAAAATAACAATGG
>REEO01000036.1 GCA_007695035.1 Saprospirales bacterium
CCCGGCAAATTGAGGAATTGGTAAATCTGACGCCCTCCGCTTTGACCAAATACTTCCCCTGTAATAAAAAGCAACAACCCGGCAATTATCCACGTCCTAACGTGAAATCTGTCAACCAGGCTGCATGAGCAGATGTTCCCTCTCGTTCCTGATACCTCAAAAACTCCGTTCATTAAACTGTATTTTTCAACCAATTTCCGAGCATCCTTTCTCAAAGATTAACTCAAGTAGAAATGGTCTGACATATACCTTTATTGCAGAGCATCTTCCTTTTAAGGCTTCCATCTTCGTTATAAAGAGTGAGGTAGCCGTGTTCAAAATCGCCATGCAGATACAGTCCACTCGCTTTGAGGGTGCCGTCCTCAAAATACTCTTCAAAGGGGCCGTGTTCTAAGTTGTTGTTGAAAGTAATGCGCTCCCTCAGGTTGCCATTGGGCCAAAAGTAGTACCACCATCCGGTCATTTTGCCATCCCAGTAAAAACCAATTCCGCTCAGGCTGCCGTCTTCGTAATAGGTCCGGTGAAGTCCATGTAAATCTCCTCCGCAATAATTTCTCTCGGACTTCAACCCCCCATTTTTGTGGTAAAATACTCCCATACCTTCGCGGACTCCATCTCTGTATTTTATTTCAGCAAACAGTTGATCATTGTCATAATAGGAGCGGTAGATACTGTCGGGAACCAATTCCGGGCCAGGGCAGAAAAGATTGGCCGATGGGCGTTCACCCCTGTCATCCAAACAGGAACTCACTAACAATCCAATGCCAAGGAGTCCGAATAAGAGACTTTTTTTCACTTTTTTCATTTTGAAGGATTGATTTTTGGATGAAAATGGTTTTACAAAATGTCTATTCTCCCAAAGTCAGTTTCGGAGATGGTAGTGGGTTTTGCAGTCTTGGAGCTACTGGGTTTTTGAGATCGGTTGAAGAAAAAACTAAAAAAAAGGGCAAATATTGTCCCGCTGCTGTTTCGCGAGACAATATTTGCTTTGGTTGATGTTTATTCCGGAATTCCGGCATTTTCGAGTTTGAGGTCTTTGGAGGGCAGCGGGGCGCTTTGGTCCTCCAAATAGGTTTCAAACCACTCCAACATCCGCAGGTTGTAGTCAAATTGTGAGCTGGAACTTCGGTTGCCGTGTCCCTCTTCCGGATACCAGACGAGTCTGACCGGCAAGTCGGGCTTTCTAACCACAAGGTGGCGATAGAGTTCCAACGACTGACCGGGGTGTACCCTGGTGTCCTCTTTTCCGTGCATAATCAGAATAGGGGTTTGTGCCCGCTCTACATAGTAAATCGGGCTTTTCTCCAAATTGCCCATCCAGTCTTCCCAAAGTCGCTCCTTGGTATGTACCAGATAGAGCTCTTCCGGAATGTCGCTGGTTCCCCATTTGGAGATGTTGTTGCTTATTCCGACAAACATCACGCCGGCTGCAAAGCGATCCGAGTAATAAGTGGACATCCATGCAGTGGCATATCCTCCGTAAGAACCACCGGTTACTCCTATTCGATCCGGATCTGCAATTCCCTGCTCAATCAGGTAATCTACTCCGTCCACCACATCGTCAAATTCAGCTCCGGAGAGGTCCATTTGACTGCTGGTAATGAATTCAATACCGCGTCCGGTGCTGCCCCTGTAATTGGGGTAAAACACCGCAAAACCTCTGTCGGCAGCCACCTGTCCCGGCATGCTGTAGTTGGTGAGCCAGCCATTTGAATAGTGGGCTTCGGGTCCCCCGTGCACCATTACGATCAGTGGGTATTGCTCGCCCTCCTGATAATCAGTTGGCAAAATCAGCATTCCATCTATATCAAATTCGTCATCTCTGGCCGTGTAAGTGACAACGCGCTGCTCCCCCAGACTGCGCTCCTCCAGCCACTCATTGTGGTGGGTGAGTCTCTCAGGAGTGTCGCTGCCCGATTTCAGCAAAAATACCTCATTGGGATGGGTGGGTGTGGATCCGGCATAAACAATGTCGCCATTGTCAGCCCGGTGGAAATTGCCCATGGCCAGTTCCTCACCGGTCATCTGACGGCTGTAGCCGGTTCCGTCGGTGTTTATTTGTCCGTAAAGGGAAGTGGTGCTCTCGCTGGTGCGAACATGTATTTTATCGTCCTCTACCCAGAGGAGCTGCTCAAACTTCCCCTCAAATTCGGGCCATATATTTTGCGGAGTGCCACCTTCCGCACTCACCATCATAATTCTTCCGGCTATGGGGTCGTGAATGTCTGTTCCCGCCAGCAGGGCGAGTCTTCTGTCGTCGGGACTCCAGGTGATTTGGACAATTTTTCCCTCGTTGTCAATCTCGTTGATCACATCACCGGTGCGGGGATCTGCAGTACGCACGCGCTGAAACATAAACCGATCGTCAATGTGTGGTGTGGGGGCTGTGGACATCGCCAGTTTATCGCCTTTGTGGGACCACTCGATGATATAGGTAGAGCCCGGTACGTCCATTTTTCTGATGTCGGGCCAGGTGGATTTGATATTGGCAACCCAGGCCTTTTGATTGATCAGCCCCTCTTCAAAAATCTCGGGGGAGTAGGGGAGCGGTGGATCTTCTTCTTTCACCGGCAATCTCGCCATAAATGCAATGCGTTGGCCGTCTGGGTTCCACTCGTAGCCGGCAATGTTGGTTTCGAAAGAAAATAATTCGCTCACCTTTCCACTGCGTGGGCAGACATAAGCCAGCGAATTGGTGGATTCTCCCTCGAATCTGGTAAGGTAGGTGAATCCGGGATAGCCAGGGCGAGTTGAAAGTGCGCCTGCACCGGTGCCGTTCTCCACATCCATGATTTCACCGGATTCCACATTAATTATGTGTAAACTGGTCCGCGGAGGACGATTTTCTTCCAGCGGGTTGGCCGGAGTTGCGCGGGTGAATGCCACGTATTTTGCATCGTCGGAAATGACAGCCGAAGTCACCATTTGGATCTTCGTCAGGTCCCAGGGAGTTAGTCCTTCTGACTGCGCACTCATCAATCCCGGTATAAGGAATATACCAAATAAAAACAGTTTGTAAAGTACTTTCATAAGTTTCTGTATTTTCAGGTTAAGAATTTTGCGAGGGCAATATACAAAAAATCCCCGCCACTGGATAATGGCAGGGATTTATGAAAATCGGTTTTGGTAAGTTGGCTCCTCCATTGAGGAACCCCGATTTAATAAACTCTGTATCTTGTATCTTCGATATCCACGGTTTCTTTTAAGGATTCGATGAGGCTCCTTGCCACCTGGTCTCGCTTCTGTGCAGACAATTGTCGTCTGACTTGCGAGGTTATACTAACCTGTGGCGGCTCGACTTTGTTGAGAATTTCCAGGGCATATACTCCGGAAGTTCCAATTACCGGCCCCGAGTGCTGTCCGCTTTCCAGGGTTTTGAGTGCGCCAATAACTGCCGGCTCACTTCCAATTCCGGGAATAAACCCATCTCCGAGGTTGACATCCATGGCTTGCTCTACAGCCAGCTGATATTTGTCTGCAATCTGCTGTAAACTCATCCCATCTATAGCAGATGCGATTTTTTCTCCCTTCTTCTTGTTCATTACCCTGGGCAAAATGGTGCTTCTAACCGCACTGACTGAAGGCAGTCCGGCGGACTCAATGTCTGTCAAACCTACTACCACATATTTTTCAGTAAAAAAGTGATCGTCGTGCTGAAATCCGTATATCTCAGGTGATACTTCTCCGGTTCTCACACTTCTGCTGAAAGCCCATCTGATGATGTCTCTAGACGTGGTATTGGACCCGAGGCCCTGAATGGAGAAATCATTGCGTGTGAAGAAATTGGAAGTGGTTAATGTGAGTTCAGGGCTCTCTTCCGCGCTCAGCTCTAATTCTCCAATGGTTCTGTTTTCTGCAACAAACCGCAGTACCTGGTCGTACATTGCATTTTGCGTTTCTTCACTGGGAATAATGGGTTCCTCAATCACAGCGAACCTCACACCTTCTTCCTCGCTTGAGTAAATTCGGTCGGTTACTTCGACAAGGTGGACTCCAAACTGAGTTCTTACGGTGTAATATTGTCCGGGTTCTGCCTGGTAAAAAATAAGATCGTTAAAAGGCTTAACCATATCGCCGGGAACTACATATCCGAGGTCACCACCATCTTCAAAAGTAGCATCCATACCAAATTCAGCGGCAAGGCTGTCAAAGGATTCAGCTCCTGACTCCAGTACGGTGATCAGGCTGTCTAGAAGACGTTCCTCCTCGGCCAGTTGCACGTTGTTGTCCGCAAATCTAAGGATATGGCGGCTTCGAACAGAATCCGGTACCGGCTTGCGGTCGTACAACTTCAGAATGCTGTAATAACCATCTGAAATAAATGGGCCGTAAACTTCTCCGATTTCCATATTGAACAAGCGGTTTGCATAGTTTGAAGAGAGTTCATTTTCCCGAAAATAAGCCTCATCAAACTGACCCTGATTCATGTCCGTAAAAGCAGCCAGATCATCTGTGATGGCCATTTGAGTTGCAACGGCTTCCATTTCATTGCGTAAGAACATGGAATCTTCCTCTGTGGGTAATATGTCAAACGAAACATAAGCCACTCTCCTCGTTTCATTCTTTCGTTCAAATTCCCTGCTGTGTTCGCGCAGGTAGTTTCTCAGTTGTGAATCAGATACCTCAACTTCGCTATCTGGAATTACGGTAAATGGAATATTTATAAAATCAAGAGATACTGAAGTGCCTCTGGTGTGTTCCATGTCTTCAGCCATGAAAGTGGGGGTGTAGATGCCTTTGTGAACCACGGTGTTAAGCTTATCTAACAGTCGTTGGTTTCTAACTTCATCTTCCTGAAATCTCCAGAATCTGATCATTCCGGGCTCAATGTTTCCGGTCTGCACTGCCTGACGAATTTCATTGAGTTGGTTGCGGTCCACCTGTCCCGTAGATGGGTCTGTGAATCGCTCCCTAATAATAGGGCTTAGGTTGGTGCCGTAGAGGAGTTCTTCCATTTCGGATTCTCCAACTTCCAGTCCCATATTGGCCGCCATATCCTGGATTATGGTTTTCTCGACAAAGTATTCCCAGAGTGCTTCACGCCTTTCAAAAAGGTCAGCACCACTTCCCGAGTATAGAATATCCTCGGCCTGCTGAAAATCTCTCCAGTCAATTTCCTCACCAACTACAGTTCCTATGGTAAAGGATGACTGTCCGCCACCTGCCATATCACCGGGCGCCGTCATGTCCATAATAATAAAGGCGGCCAGGGCCAAACCCAGGGACACGATAAGCAACCAACTGTTGTTTCTGATCTTTCCTATTAATGCCATCGGTTATTAAAATATGCTTTGATTAGTAATAATTTACAGCCGTTTCGATTTTGGCTCTGCAAAGGTAATGCCTTTGACGGTATTTTCAAACAATAGATTGCTAACTGTTATAATGTGGGTGAAAATTGTGTGTTTTC
The DNA here is from genome assembly GCA_007695035.1 of Saprospirales bacterium. Classification (GTDB taxonomy): domain Bacteria; phylum Bacteroidota; class Bacteroidia; order Chitinophagales; family Saprospiraceae; genus PWJY01. The sequence goes on from REEO01000036.1 coordinate 5,411, forward strand.
CGGGAAATATCGCGGATTGAAAAAGTTTTTCTCAATCAACTTCATCGGAGGTTTCATTCAGTGCATTTCTCAGTTCCCGGAGTTTGACCGTAAACTCACTGCCGTATTTTCGCTCCAGTGCTTCGCTGCAGAATTCAAACAGTGGTTTCTTCAATTTTTTTCCCAGACTGCAGGCTGCAGAACAAATTTCCCAGCGGTCGTAATTGAGATAGTCCATGTCCACGGTTTCATTGCGCTCAATTCGAATAGGGTAAAGGTGGCAGGAGATGGGCTTTTTAAATTCTGTCAGGCCTTCTTCCTGGGCTTTTTCAAAAGCACATTGACCCGGGCTGTTCTCGTTTTCAATGAAAAAAACGCAAGCGCCATTTTCCTTCAAGGCAGTACCCGTTTTACCCATCTTTGGATAGTACTTTTTAAAACCCTTTTTCTCAATGGCCTGGCGATTTTCTTCCGGTAACACTTCCATTACAGTGTCGAGGATGTCATCAATGATATCTATTTCCGCCTTATCCAGTGGTGCGCCAAATTCTCCTTCACGGCAGCAGGCCCCCTTGCAACTATTGAGGTCGCAGGTGAAGCATTCTTCAAGTATGTCTTTGTGTATCAGTTTGTTGTCCAGTAGGATCATGCCGGGTAATTAGGGTTTGTGGTAAAAAGCTTGTCGATAGTAAACATAGTATGTGGACTTTTCGTTTCTTTTACATAAATTTGCAACCGCAAAATTAAGGAGTACTGTCTTAGTATCTCCACCTTTTATCCCATTTTTGAACAAATCTTATAATACCGTGAACAAAGTAGATCCACTGAAGAAAAAATTTTCCGAGAAGTCAGAAAAAGTAAGAACTGAACTCCGCAGTACCCTTAAAGCCAAGGGAAATGTCAAAATTGATGAAGTCACTTTTGCCCAGGTAGTAGGTGGCATGAGGGGGGTGAAATCAATGATTTGGGAAACCTCACAGCTCGATCCCGTGGAGGGAATCCGGTTTAGAGGGTACAGCATTCCCGAATTGCGCGAGTTGCTTCCCAAAAAAGAGGGCGATAAAGAGCCTTTGCCCGAAGGTCTTTTCTGGCTTATGTTGGTAGGGGAGTTGCCTACCGATGAACAGGTGAAATGGTTGAGCGATCAGTGGATCTCGCGTTCCGAATTGCCTAAGCATACCGTTGATGTCCTGGAAGCACTCCCCAAAGAGACGCATCCCATGACTCAGTTCAGCGCAGCCATTATGTCGCTGCAGAAAGGTTCTGTTTTCGCCAGGAGATACAGCGAGGGTATGTCAAAAGGAGAGTATTGGGAGGCGACTTACGAAGACGCCATGAATCTCATCGCTAAACTCCCGGCCGTTGCTGCATATATATTCAGAAGAATCTATTTTGACGGACAGCACATCAAGCCGGACCCCTCTTTAGACTGGGGTGGTAATTTTGCGCATATGCTGGGGGTCGAAGGAGAGGACTTTAAGTCTCTTATGAGATTGTACCTCACCATTCACGCGGATCACGAGGGTGGAAATGCTTCGGCTCATACTACCCATTTGGTGGGTTCCACGCTCAGTGACCCCTACCTGGCTTTTTCTGCTGCCATGAATGCACTTGCCGGCCCCCTTCACGGACTTGCGAATCAGGAGGTCATCAAGTGGATATTTAAAATGTGTGATTCAATCGGCAGTAAAAACCCGACCAAAGAACAAATTGCCGAATATGTAAATAAGACGCTGGAAGCCGGGCAGGTGATTCCGGGTTACGGCCACGCTGTACTCCGCCAGCCGGACCCCCGCTTTGTAGCTCAGAAGAAATTTGCCGAGGAATACATCGATGATTCCGATGTGGTTAGCGTGGTTTGGAAGGTGTACGAGGTAGTGCCGGACATATTGAAATCACTAGGCAAGGTGAAAAACCCATGGCCCAATGTAGATGCCCACTCCGGAGCTCTTCTCGTGCATTACGGTGTCGATCAGTTCAGTTATTACACGGTGCTGTTTGGAGTGTCTCGAGCTTTGGGTGTTTTGTCTTCGCTGTGTTGGTCAAGAGCACTGGGACTTCCACTGGAGCGCCCCAAATCTGTAACCTCGGAATGGCTTTTGGATCAGGTTCGGGATAAGTGATTGGCTCTTTAAGCCGAGTTGTGAATTTCCATTTCTTGATTTCTCGCTGAGGATTAGATTTAGTAATGAAAGTGCGGGCTGTTGAGCCTTGACTGCAGTAGATTATAAAGCTACTACAGGCCGTGGGTATCTGTGCCACTGTAAATTTCACCACTCATTTTCTACATCAGCCCCATGACATCTTTGATTCTGCTGCAATTTGAAAGGGTATGGCGGGTTGAAAATGGTTTCATGCAGAGACGCTAACCCTGCCCAGTAGGTACGCATTGGACTTAATCACTGCTGATTTCGTAAAACATCCTTGACTTTACAACCCCAGTATTGGGATTTGTATCAGTTGGTTAAGTAGTTCATGTCTGAAGTGCCATAAACCATGGCCCCATGAGCCACACCGCCGTTTCACAAGTTAAAACTCCTTTTCCGTCCTTAAAATCCAATACTTCTGGATTTCTTCTCGAGTTCCTGGTTTAATTTGATCATGCTGACAGCAGCCACTGCAGCTTCGACACCTTTGTTGCCGTGTTTTCCGCCGGCCCGGGCCAGTGCCTGGTCCATATTCAGAGGAGTGAGGACTCCGAAGATGCAGGGGGTCCCGGAGGTGAGGCTGAGTTGGGTCAGTCCGGTTGAGACGGCCTGATTGATGTAGTCGTTATGGGGGGTTTCTCCCTTGATTACGCATCCCAGGCAAATAATGGCGCCGTATTTGTCGAACTTTAACAGACTTCGCGCACCCATTGGGAGTTCGTAAGAGCCGGGTACTTTGACCGCCTTTAGATTGTTTTTATCAAAGCCGTAGTGGAGCAGTGTCTCTGTGGCGCCTTGATGAAGTGCAGAGGTGATTTCTTCATTCCACTCAGCCACTACCAGCCCTACCTTGATCTTTTCCGGGTTTCTGATGGAGATGTGCTTGAGTTCAGAGAGGTCTGTCTTTTTGGGTTTGGCCATGCCGTGAAAATGAAAGAAGGCAAACCGGAAGATCAAATTACTTCCCGATTGCCAATATTTTAAAGGATTATCCCGCAGCTCTCGCCCGGGCGATAAAGCGATCTGCATCTGCGCTTTCCTGGGAATTCGGATACTCGCGCTTGAGGTCTTCAAAAACCGAAATGGCATCTGAGCTTCTGCCCTCATGTATAAGTGCCAGACCGTATTTTTGCATGAAATAGGGCGTGAGGAAAGGATTGTCTCCTGCCCTGACAGCTCTCCTGTAAGACCTAATGGCATTGTCAAAATCTCCCAACTCAGCATACGCATCGCCCAGCGCTCCGTGTTTCATTATAGAGGTAACTTCTTCATTCGGACTAAAGCTTCTAAGGTGATCTATCGCATCTTCATACCTTCCGAGGTTAATATAGGAAATACCTGCGTAGTACCTTGCCAGGTTGGCAGCTGTGGTGCCGCGGTATTGATCAATGATGCCGAGAAAACCGGGATAGCCACCACCCGGATTTTCCAATGCAAGGGCAAACGAATCACGCTCGAATTGAAACTGTGCTCGGAACATTTGCTCCTGGGCACTTATATCACGGGGTATTTTATACATGTTTTGGTACATGAACCAGCCGGCTACAATAAAGACCAGGCCGAGGATCACACTTAAGACGATGTGTTGATTCCGTTCAATCCAATCTACGGCCGATTCCCTGGCCTCCGTAATATCGACCAGCGTTTCGTCCTTCTTCTTATCTCTTCTCCTTCTTGCCATTGTAATTGTTTATGAAAATTCCCGCAAAAATAGGGAATATTTGATCAATCGGTAAAGCATAGATCAAAATAAAATTTGAATACCGGCAAGGGCATTCTCGTAGATGTCTGATTGTCAGTAATTAGTGCTTTATGAAAGGGTAGTCTTCCTGCAGGTAATTGTCGGTATAAAGTTCAGATGCAGGCGGAAAATCGGATTCCTCCGCAAATTTTACGGCTTCATTAATCTCCTCCTTGATGGCATCTTTAATCTCCTTTATCTCATCTTCACTGGCGATTTTATCATCCAAAATGCGTTTCTCCAGCGTTTTCACAGGGTCTTTATCCTGGTAATCCTTGAGCTCATCTCTGGTGCGGTAGTTGGCCGGATCTGAAACAGAATGGCCCTTGTATCGATAGGTTTTTATCTCTAAGAAATAAGGACCCTTGCCCGCCCTGATGTGTTTGGCTGCTTTCTCAAGTGCTTCGTGCACACTCTCCGGACTCATCCCGTCCACCGGCTCCGAAGGCATCTCAAATGCGGAACCGATTTTGTATATGTCGGTGACATTGCTGGTTCGTTTTACTGAGGTTCCCATGGCGTAGTGATTGTTTTCACAGATGTAAAGCACGGGAAGCTTCCATGTCATGGCCATATTGAATGACTCGAAAAGCGATCCCTGACGAGCAGCTCCGTCTCCAAACATGGTCACGCTGATATTGTCGGTACCCCTGTACTGTTCTGCCAGTCCGATACCCGTTCCGATGGGAATTTGCGCTCCCACAATTCCGTTTCCACCAAAGTAGCGGTATTTTTTACTAAAAAAGTGCATGGAGCCACCCTTGCCCTTGTTGCAACCGTCATATTTTCCAAACAACTCTGCCATACAGGATTTGGTGTCCAGTCCGCGGGCGATACCAATTCCGTGTTGCCTGTAACCGGTGACCACAGCATCTTCAGGTCTGATTGCGGTCATCAATCCGGCTGCAATGGCCTCCTGGCCAATATAGACGTGGAGGAATCCCCTGATTTTTTGCTGGCCGTACATCATGAGGGCCCGCTCTTCAAATCTCCTGATCCGGAGCATGTTTTCATACCACAGTAGGTAAGTTTCTTTGTCATAGGCCTTTTTGGCCGGGCTTTTTCTCTTATTCGTCGCTGTCTTCGCCATCGGTTAGAATGCTTTTCTTTTGAAAAATCTCACTAAAACAACCCGCTTTTGTGTCGGGCTGTTTAAATTTGGGCACAAAACTAATAAACCCTCCAGTGACTTTGTACCATTTTGAGCTTTTTTTGGTCCGGGAGGACAAATCCAACGGTAAATTTACGCACTGGTGATATCTGCGGTTAAATCCGATGGTTTTTTTCAAAACATAATCCATAGACAAATTGGCCTTTAAAAGATTGGGATTGACACAATTCAGAAACCACGGACTGTCGCGGTTTGACTTCCCGACCCGGGTGGTGGGTATTGTCGGACCAAATGGCAGTGGAAAAACGACTGTGCTGGATGCCCTCCATTTTATTTCTGTTGGGAAGGGACTCACTGCAGCAACCGACCTGGCTTATCTTATGGATGGTGAGGACTTTTTCCGCCTTGAATGTGTGGCCCAGCAGGAGGGAGTGGAAAAAAAAATAGTGATCAAGTACCGGAAGGGCAAGGGAAAAGTATTGGAGGTGGATGACTCCCGACTCACAAAGCTCGTGGAGCACGTCGGCAGCTTCCCGGTGGTGAGTATGATTCCACAGGACATCGACCTCATTCTTTCTGGTAGCAGGGAGCGAAGGAGGGTCATGGACCTCACCTTTTCCCAAATTGATCGGGAGTATTTTGAATCTCTGGTCCACTATCGAAAATTAATGCGACAGCGAAATGCCTTTTTGAAAAAAGCGCTGAAAACCGGGGTGGTCAACTGGGAATTACTGAAGACTTACGACCGCAGGATAAAACCCCATGCGGATATCATTTACGCCGCGAGAAATGAATACTGTGGAGAGCTGCTCAGACATTTCAAATTCTTTTATTCCGATATTTCAGGTGGGTCGGAAAAGGTGGAATTCACCTACCTATCCCAACTGCACGATGCTGCATATGGCGACCTGAGTGTCCGTTTTTCCGAAAAGGACCGGGTCATGGGGCGTTCACACGGCGGCATCCACAAAGACGATTTGGATTTCACTCTACTCAATCGCAAACTAAGGGATGTGGCTTCTCAGGGACAACTGAAATCCACGGTACTTGCTCTTAAACTGGCTTCCCACAAGTTGATAAGAAACCGCACGGGCATAGATCCCGCATTTTTACTGGATGATCTTTTCGACAGGCTGGACATGGACCGCGCATCCAATTTTCTCCACACAGTTAAGGAGCACACCACCGGCCAGATATTTATCACCGACACCAATTTGGAGCGCCTGACCGGTGCCATATCCTCCATGAATGAAAAATTTTCTATCTTTTCGATCCGAAAGGGAAGAGTAGATGATATGATTGACGAGCAAAAAACCAGATGATGTTCAAAAAGAGCAATGAGCAAAAATTAGGAGATATCCTAAAGCAATTTTCGTCCAAAAGAAAGATAAAACCCGGATACGATCAGTACCGGGTTAAAAAGTGGTGGCATGAAAACATGGGCGGAATGATCAACGAGCAAACTTCCGGAATTTATCTCAAACACAAAGCACTCTACATCTCGGTATCCTCAGCATCCCTTCGGTCGGAACTCAATATGAGCCGCGACGCACTCAGAGAGAAAATCAACAGAGAGCTGGACGGGGAAGTGGTGGAAAAGATCATTGTACGGTGATGGGTTCTATTACTCCAGACTGCAAGTGAGTTATCTGATGCCCTGGCCAAATTGCAGTCGTCCATTTTCCGGTCCCCACTCGAAGTTTGCAGATTATCCGTAAGTTTGAGGCAATTAAACAACAGGCAGATGACTTACAGTGGCGTGTTGAGGTTTTTTCAGATAAAGGGGGCCGAGGTCCCCACTTTCCTCAATATGTTGGGTCACTCCTTTTTTAATGCCCTGGCAATCGCTTTTTCTTTTACTGCAATCAACGTATTGCTGGTGGAGATGAACGGGATAGAAAATCTCCCCTATATATACTTGCTAGGCGGGTTTTTGATGCTGATAACCGGCCGGATATACTCCTCACTCGAGTCAAGACTGCCTCCTCAGAGACTTTTTACGCTGGTCTTACTGTTTTGTATGGGCTGGGCCATTGTCGCGCGATCAGCAGACCTGGTCCAAAATACTCTGCTTTTTGTATCCTTCCTTTACGCCCTTTACCTCGTAATTTACCAGCTCAGTAACCTGGAGTTTTGGGGAGTGGCATCACTGCTCTACGATGTACGCCAGAGCAAAAGGCTGTTTGGGATGTTGACAACGGGGGAATCTGTGGCTAAAATACTGGGATATATGGCTACCCCGCTCATCGTGACCTGGTTTTCGGTGTACGACCTTTTCCTCTGTGCGGCAGTGGCTTTTCTCATCTCCCTGATTTTCTTTTACAGACTGGCCCGCCTCAACAAAGAAGGCTTAAAAGTAGCTCACCATCACGATGAGGATCACGAAAAAAAGAGCGGCAGTTGGCTTTCGGTATTTCGCATTGGAGACCCCTTTTTGCGAATAACAGGATTGTTTGCCCTGCTGGCTGTTTTGGTCTATTACTTTGTACATTACACCTTTCTAAACCGCGTTGAGGTTCACTTTAGGGAAGCAGAGGAGCTGGCTTACTTTTTTGGGCTCTTTTTCAGTTTTGGTACCTTTCTCAATCTTGCCAACCGTCTTTTGGTGTTCAACCGTCTTTTCAAAATGTTGCGAATAGGAAACATGATACTCATATTGCCTGCCTTTCTGGCTGCATTTACGCTTGCCGGCCTGGTTGGGATGGTTTTTATTGAAGACCCGCTTTACTACATGCTTTGGGTTTTTGGTTTGATTATGCTGTTCGATGAGATATTGCGGTCCTCTCTGCACCTGCCCTCCTTTTTTGTGCTTTTTCAGCCACTTTCAAAACACAAGCGATTGGAGGGGCACACCTTGGCAAAGGGCAGAATGGAGCCACTGGGCATATTATTGGCCGGTGGCGTGATGCTTGTATTGATTTGGTTTGGAGTTTTTGAGATTCAGAGCATTATTGTTTGCCTGGCCGTGGCCTTGATTTTGTGGATTTTGGTTGGAATGAAGGTTTCAAGAATGTACGGTGAACTGGTTCGCTTTTTGCTAAAAAACCGACTCCTCACAAGCCGAAATTTGGACTTTTCAAAAGAAGAACTGGGAGCAATTGGAGGGGAGGTTAGTGCCAGTACCGATCCGGTAAATCTCCTTTATCGACTTAAAGTTATGGGCCCCGGCTTGCCTAATCAGGAGCGAAAAGATTTGCTGGTGAGATTATTGAGTGACGAGAATCCGCTTGTATTAAAAGAAGCCCTCGAACTGGCAGGGGAATTTCGGGATGAGAGAATGGTGCCCTATGCGAGGGAATTGGCAGGTCATGAAAATTTGGAAGTGAGCTCTAAGGCGGTTTTTTTGCTGTGCTCATTTTTAGAGGACGATGCTGTCGAGGAGCTGGAGGAGGATATAAATCAGAGCAGGGGAGAGCGCAGAGAACAACTGGTTGCAGCTGTGCTCAAGTACAGTGGAATAGTTGGAGCGACAACCTATGGGAGCGCGCTGATGGACAAAGTGAGATCAAGTTCAATCGAGGATAGAATAACTGCTGCAAATGTGATCGGGCTTGTAGGGCTCAGGGACTATTACCACCCACTGGCTAAATTGCTGCGGGATGAAGACAGGGAAGTCAGAAGGGCAGCAATTACTGCAACAGCCACGGTCAAAAATGAAAAGCTCATCCCCATCCTCTTTGAAATTGTGATTTCGGGTGAGTTATTCCGCGAGGCATCCAGGGCCATTGCAGCCTTTGGAAAGGAGGCTATACCGCACCTCAAACTGGAGCTGGCTAAGTCCTATGATATCAGGATACACCAGCGCCTCCTTAAGATCGCGGGGCATATTCACCTTCCCGGTTCGCTGAGATTACTCGTTACCGAATTGTTGGCCTCGGACCCAGGCAACAGATCAGTAGCAATCTCAGGAATTTACTATTCAGGTGAAACGATTACCGGGGCAGAAATCAGGGAGAAAGTGGATCGTTTACTCGACCTGGAGGCCCAATATTTTGATGTATTGGTAGCTCAACTTTTGTCCCCACTTGCAGAGGATGAAGACCGCTTGAAGCGCTCTTTGTTGAGTGAATTGGATTTGCAGCGAGATCGGGTTTTGAAAATAGCAGGCCTGTGGTATGGCCGCAAACTCATTCAGCGCATATCGGACAATTTGAGATCTGCCGATCGGAGCCTGGCTGCCAATGCCATTGAGCTACTCGAGAATAGATTGGTGAGAAGGGATGCCGCCAGGGTGATTCCGGTGGTTGAATTTTCTTTGGAAACCCTCTACGACTGGAAGAAAAGTCACCGCAATTACCAAAAAGACCAGGGCATTGAATCTCTTTTTTTTAACGGATGCATTTGTGCCAGTGAATGGCTTATTGCGCTGATGGTAAGAATATACAGAGAGCGTGGTATTGAGCTGCCAACTGATATATTGTCCCGCCTGGAGGGAATTGATTCGGAGGCCGTTATGGCTGAGTTAAACGCCAAAAATTAAGCTTATGGAGTTTTTGATCGACAAAGTATTTTCACTCAAAGGGGTTTCCGTTTTTGAAAAACTGCCCGAGGCCTCCTTGCTGGATGTTGCCAGAATAATGGATTACGACGAGTTTAAAAAAGGGGTGGAATTCATTCGCAAGGGTGAAATGGCAGGGGAGATGTACATTGTAAAAAGTGGCGAGGTAAAGGTCCACGACGGGGAGCATTTGCTGGCCAAACTGGGCCCGGGTGAAATAGTTGGTGAGCTGGCCCTTTTGACTCCCATCCCGCGCACGGCCTCGGTGAGTGCCCTTTCTGATGTGGTGGTTTACAAAATTGGCAGGGAACACTTTTTAGACCTTCTGTATGAAAAACCGGAATTGATGAACGAGATCATCGAAGTGCTCATCCAACGCATTATAGCCCTGAATGAAGAGATTAAAAAATTAAAATCGGGCCAATAATCCTCGGTTTGATTTTTCTCAGTCGGCTTATTTCCGTGTATTGATTTACTTGACTATTTCCTTTAGTTCCTCGAGGTATTTGGCTTTGACCGGCGCCCTGTATTTTTGCGCCCATTCGGTGTGAAATTGGTGACTCTCGAAAAATGAGACCTGGATTTGATTCCATTTGTTGCGGTCAGTCAGCCCTTTGAATTGCTTTAGCTCCTCAAACAGGGATTCGCTGATGGGATAAAAATCATCCCTGCCCAGATAGTCAAGGTCAGCATCGCAAATGATCTCTTCCAATCCAGTTTTCGGCTCTTGTGGCACTTTGGTTGCCATAATCAGTCCGGAAATGATTTTTATTGCCCTTTTGGAGAATTTAAAGCGAGGGAGAATCCGCTCAGCAATTTCAACCCCTTTTTTTTCGTGCTCATCGTAGGTGTACAAAAATCCGGTATCGTGCATCAGCGCCCCGGTTTTCAGCAAAGTAGTATTTTCCTGATTCAATTGAAAACGCTTGCAATGCGCAATGCATATCTGCAGGACATCGCGGGTGTGATGGACACCGTGATAGGTTAGTTTTGGAGAGAGGTTTTTCTCCAATTCAACCAAGACAAATTTTTCCAATTCCTGGTACCGCATGATTGGTGAGCCGGTTCAGCAAACTACAAAGGTATTAAGAAAATGCGATATATTTTAAATGCAGTGGTCGATAGTGGCCAAATAGAGTGAAAATGGGCTTTTTTTTTACCCAATCCGGGTGCCATTTTCGACTTCGGAATCCGGTCGAAGGAGTACCACCTCCCCATTGCTTTCAACCGTGCCGAGTACCAGGCACTCACTCATCATATTGGCAATTTGTTTTGGTGGGAAATTGATTACTGCAACCACCTGGGTTCCAATGAGGTCTGCCGGGAGGTATTTGTCGGTTATTTTTGCCGAGCTTTTTAGTCTTCCCTCCTCGCCAAAGTCGATGACCATTTTGATGGCGTGATCTTTTGCCTCTTCAAAATAGGCAGCCTCCAGCACCGTGCCGACGCGCATATCTAATTTTTTAAAGTCCCACCAATTTGCCTTACCGCTGTCCATTGATATCAATTTGACCGCTCGATGGCGAGTTTTACTGCCTCATACGCATTGATGTAGCCACCTGTGCTGCTCAGTTCGCTAAAATGGACCAACTCCCTGTCGCTTGGCCGCGTCACTTCAGCATCTTCCCTGATGGCAGAATCCTCAATTATAGCCTTGATTTCCCTTGCTGAAAAATCGGGAAAATAAGACCTCAAAAGCGCTGCCAGTCCTGCCACCATTGGAGAAGCCATACTGGTTCCCTGCAAATCCTGGTAGTCATCTCCGGGAACGGTGGAGTAGATAAAGTTGCCCGGCGCAAAAACATCCACTGTTTCTTTTCCATAATTGGAGAAGGAAGCCACCAGTGTAGGGGGATTTTCGTAGTTCAGTGCTCCTACTTCTATCCAATTTCGGGCCTGTCTCGGACCCAGGAATCTTCTTCGCTCGAAAACGGGGTTGGGAAAATTGTCGTTGAGGTCGTTGTTTTGGGCGCTGTTTCCGGCTGCGTGAACCAGCAGTACATCATTTCGATCTGCGTGTCGGATCGCATCGTCCACCACCTGTTTGTTCCAGGAATAACCCTTTCCAAAAGACATGTTTATTACTGAGGCTCCATTGTCCACTGCGTAGCGGATGGCATTGGCCACGTCCTTGTCTCTTTCATCGCCGTTGGGTACAGTCCTGATGGACATTATGCGTACATTGTCTGCAATTCCGTCAATGCCGATGTCATTGTCCCTGACTGCACCAATAATTCCGGCCACGTGGGTTCCGTGTTGGGAAAATTCACCTCCCACCTCATTGTTCCCGTAATACCGCTCCTCCTGGTCGTCGTAATTGTCGTTGACCAAATGCCGCGGACAGAAATCAACATTGTAGTGGTAATTGTACCGTGAGCGGTAGTGTTCAATTCCGCCGGTCAGATTTTCCTTCAGGTCCTCGCGCAAATTGTCGTAATCGGCATCGGGATAGTCCTCCAGGAAATTGAGTAGAACCTGTACCCCAAAACTCACGTCCCGGTCTCCCTGGGGATCGATGTTGAGAAGTGCTTCCTCGGTAAGGGGCTCGTCTCCAATTGCCAACATTACCTTGTCAATGGACAACAGCAACCTGTCGGTGAATTCTTTGAACTGCTCGTAATTGTTTTTTGAATTCTCCCTCCCGCGTTGGTAAGCCCGTTTATAACTCAAATACCGCGCGTATTCCTTGCGCTCTCTCCTGTTCAATTCCATTGGGTCCCTTTCTGCATACTTGTCACGAAATTTGCGGTAGAGTCGGGTTATCTCCAGGTTGTCGTAAATGACATTACTGTCAGGTCCTCCAATGAAATTCCACCCGTTAATGTCATCTGCATAACCGTTTCCGTCGTCATCCCTCCCGGTTCCGGCTGTTTCACCCGGATTGACCCAGACATTATCCCTGAGGTCTTCGTGGTCGATATCGACTCCACTATCAATGACGGCCACAACTACTGTTCGACTTTCACGTCCCTCCAACAATTCATAAGCACCGGTGGTATTCAACCCTCGATAGCCGTCGTTATCAGGGCAGAGATGAAACCAGTCCAGAGGAACCTGGGGCTGTGCCAGAACAACTGTTGGAATCAAAAGGAGGAGGAAAAAGATATTCTTCATCAATTAAAGATTTTTGAAAAAAATTACCGGAAAGCAAAGTAATGTAATCCGCTGTCTGGCTGGATCGAGCGATTGATGTGTATGATTTTTGGTCCGGTGTAGTTCATAAAGACCTAATGAGAACGCAGCTCAAACGCGAATCTAGATAATTTCCACCTAATTTCTGCAAAAATTTCAGCGGATGATTGGTCTGTTCGGCTAAGTTGATGGCTTCCCGGTTTTTATTTGCCTGGTCGAAGGGCAGATTCTGTGAGTTTGGGCAGATTTTGCTTTGTTGTGGCGTGGGCTCCCAGGATTTTCTAATGGGGTCAAAAAGTTAACAGACCCTAAATGCCCGCCCGGCAATTCAGTTTTCCGGCACTTTTTACTAAATTTGCCAAATGGTGTATTAAATGCCATTTAGGATTGCGTCACTATCCAATCTGCTGGGGGTTGTGAAAATTTTTGCAGAGAGGGTGGAGTTGACAACAGTGTTAGCGGAAAATGGAAGAAAAAACTGTGTGTGGCCGTATTTTAGCATTAAATGGGGCCTGCACGACAAATCTATTAGAAGAAAATACCATCAGATGAAATACGGCAAATTGATGTTGCTTGCTTTCGGGTTGTTTTGGTTTCAGGGACCCGCGGCCCATTCTCAGCATTTTGAGGTTGGCGTCGGTGGAGGAGTGACCAACTATTACGGAGACCTCAGTACGGGAACATTCAGAGATATTACGAGAAACACCCACGTGGGCGTCACCGGATTCGGAAAATACCATATCAGCCCCACCTTTAATGTGGGATTGTCCATAAGTCACGGGCGAATCAGTGGGGACGACCGCTATGCTGAAGACGAAGAGACGCGTATTCGAAATTTGAGTTTTCAGTCCCCGGTGACGGAAGTGGCTCTGCGACTGGATATCAATTTACTCGGCTTTGATCCCTACAATTTCAGGTCCCCGTGGTCGCCCTACATTTTTGGAGGAATAGCCGGCTTTCGGTTCCAGCCTGAGACATTGTACGAAGGGGAGTGGGTCGAATTGCAGCCTCTGGGTACCGAGGGTCAGGGTCTGGACGCATTCCCGGACCGGGAAAAGTACGATCTGATCCAAATCTCGGTCCCGCTCGGCTTTGGATTTAAATACGCACTCTCTGAATTTCTCACCCTTGGCTTCGAATTCGGTTACCGCCTCACATTTACGGACTATCTGGATGATGTGAGCACCAATTATGTGCCTTATTCGCTGATGTTGGAAGAGCGTGGTGAAGTGGCGGCAGCTCTAAGCGACCGGAGTTGGGAATTCCTCGGCCAGGAACCCGTGGAAAGGGAGGGCCCCCGTGGAAATCCCGATAAAAATGACGGTTACATCTTCACTGTTTTGACGCTTTCCTATCATTTTCTGGACACGGGACTGGCCCAATCGCGTCAGCGCAGATCAAACCGAACGGGCTGCCCCAGCGGTTTTTAAATCAACTCCTGCCCCCTGAAGGCTTGAAAGCAGAATTTGCAAACTATGGCTAACCAGGCAGTCGAGGTTCTCAGAAAATACTGGGGATATCCCGGTTTCAGACCACTGCAGCAGGATATTATCGACAGCATTCTAGAGGGTAACGACACCATAGCACTCCTGCCCACAGGCGGAGGTAAATCAATATGCTATCAGGTGCCGGGATTAATGATGGACGGACTGACCATGGTGATCACACCGCTCATTGCACTTATGAGGGATCAGGTCAGGCAATTAAAAGACAGAAACATTCCCGCCATTGCCATTCACTCGGGACTCCGCAGTCGTGATATTGACCGGGAACTGGCCAATTGTGCAGCCGGTATGTACAAGTTTTTATACTGTTCACCGGAGCGGCTTCACACGGATATGATGGAGGCCCGGATCGGGAATTTAAACTTGAGTCAATTGGTCGTGGACGAGGCGCATTGCATATCGCAGTGGGGATATGATTTCAGACCCTCTTATCTGGAGATCGCCCACGCCCGCGAATTGGTCCCCGGAGTACCCTGTATGGCGCTGACAGCCACGGCCACCCAGCAGGTGCGAAAAGATATCGCAACCCACCTTCAACTCAAAAATCCTCGCCTTTTTGTCAAAACATTCAAGCGCGACAACATTGGATTTTTTGTGGTGGACGAAGAAAACCGCTTTGAGCGACTGCTTTACTTCCTCCGTAGAATCAAGGGCACTAAAATCATCTATGTCAGAAACCGGCGCAAAACCCGTGAAATCAGTGAAAAAATCGCCCGTATCGGCTTTTCTTCCACCTGGTACCACGCCGGACTTGAGGCAGGTGAAAGGGCCAGGGTCGAGGATCAGTTTATCAAGGGGGAGAGAGAGATTATTGTTTCCACCAATGCCTTTGGGATGGGCATTGACAAATCGGATGTGAGAGCCGTTTTTCATATGGACTTACCCACCGGACCCGAAGAGTATTATCAGGAAGCGGGAAGGGCTGGCCGGGACGGAAAAGAATCCTACGCTATCCTGTTTTGCCGGGACAGAGAAAAGAGAGATTTGGTGTCTTCTGCTGAAGCCGAGTTTCCCCCTCCATCAGCTATTAAACGCATCTACAAGGCCCTTTGCGTGTATTTTAACGTCATCCCGGGTGGGGGAGCAGGTGAAACCTTCGATTTTGACCTCCAGGAATTTACCGAGAGATTTCATCTCCAGTCCCGACAGGTCTATAGCGCGCTTAAACTCATCGAAAAATCCGGTTTTATTCTCTTGAGTGAGGCTGTCTATCACCCGCCCCGGGTCGGCTTTGTAGTCAACAATGAAACGCTTTACGACTACCAGTTGAAACATCCGAAGATGGATGCACTGAGCAAAGTATTGCTGAGGATGTACGAGGGAATGTTTAGCATCTCTGTACCTGTCCACCTTAAAAAAATTGCTAAGCGATTGAAAACGGAACCATCTGAGGTCCACAAGGCGCTCGTGACTATGGAAAAGGACGGAATTATCAGTTACACCCCTGCCAGTGACAAACCCCGAGTGACCTTTTTGGAGCCGAGGATATCTTCGCGACACTTTAATATTGACCGGGAGCAGTATGATTTTTTGAAAAAGCGTACCTTCGACAGGGTGCAGGGCATGCTCTCTTATGTTGAAGAAACCAGCTGCCGAATGCAGAATCTGCTCGGCTATTTTGACGAAAAAAGTGCGGAAAAATGCGGAAAATGCGACCTTTGTTACGGTGCACACCAAACGGAACCATCCAGTGCAAATGCCAAAAAACTGAAAGCCCATTTTGAGAAGTTGCTCTCGAAAAAGGATATGAGTTTGGAGGATTTGTTGGCCTCTGTCGGTTTTGTCTGGAGAAAAAGGGCCATCTCGCTGCTGAAATACATGGAAGCTGAAGGGATGGTGGAATGGAGGAATGAGAAATTTTCCCTGAAAAAATGAATCATGGGCAGCTCACAACAAACTGACCCATATGAAAAAAAAGCGTATTTTGAAAAGGGCCCTGATAGCGGTGAGTAACGACGTGACCATGGATCAGCGTATGAACCGGATTGCCGGGGCTCTGCACGAATATGGAGTTAGCGTAATGCTTGTTGGCCGCCGGTTGCCCCATTCACTTCCACTGGCCGAAAAACCTTTTGAACAGCGGAGATTGAGGTGTTTTTTCAATAGGGGGCCACTGTTTTATACTGAGTTACAAATTCGACTTTTCTTCTTTTTTTTGATAAAAAATTACGACCTGCTCATCGCCGTGGACCCGGACACCTTGCCGGCCATGTGGTGTGTAAAAACGCTGCGAGGGGGTAAACTGCTCTTCGATTCACACGAGTTGTTCGACCAGGTGCCTGAGTTGGAGAATAAACCGGTGGTTCGGTGGGTATGGAAAAAAATCGTCCGGCTTTTGGCCCCGCGGGCAGATTTTCGCTGGACGGTCAATCAATCTGTAGCGGACATTCTCCAAAACCAAACCGGGGTTCCATTTGAGGTGGTTCGAAATCTTCCCGAAATAAACCCTTTTCCCGAGATTAAAGAAAATGCCACCCACCGAAACCGGGACCTGATTCTCTACCAGGGAAGACTCAACAAAGGCCGCGGTCTGGAGGAAATGATCGACGCCATGAGCCGACTGGAAGATTTCAAACTGGTTCTGGCCGGAGGTGGCGACCTGGAAAAGGAACTCAGAGAGCGGGTGAAAGAGAAGGACCTCGATAATGTAGTAATCACGGGCAATTTGCGACCGGAGGAACTGAATGAGTGGACCTCCAAAGCCTGGCTGGGACTCAACCTGCTGGACAAGACGAGTGGAAATTACTACCACTCACTGGCCAATAAATTTCTCGACTACATGGCATTTGGAGTGCCATCGATTTCCATGGATTTTCCCGAATATAGAAATCTGAATGATCAGTACCATTTCTCCCTACTCATCCACGACCTGCGTGTGGAGACTATCATTGAAGCTGTAAAATTACTCGACAGTGACCCTGAACTCTATCGTAAGTTGCACCGGAATGCCTGCAATGCGGCCCGTTTTTTGAACTGGCAAAGGGAAAAGTTGAAGGTAAATGAAGTGTTGCAGGGATTGTAAGTCCAACAATACCCCAAATACGCGGTCTTTTTCGAGCTAAACTACCTTTACGCCTCCAAACTCGCAATCAATGGCGGTTATTTCTCCGCTAAAAACTGGTCCTGGATATCCTTAAACTCCGGCAGACGGAGCTTGTGCCATTTTTTCATGACCACCCCGTCTTTCCACCAAACCACACCGGGGCTCGACCGAATAATGGTTTTGAGTAAAATGTCATCCGCGAAATAGAACTCCACGTCGTCCATGCCCATCTCCCTTTGAAAAGCTTCGAGCTTGTGGGTGTTGGCCTCTCCGGAAACGAGGTAACTCCTTACCCCGCTCAGTCTGGCTTCATCGATAAATGGGATTATTTTTTCCGTAAAATGGCGGTTGAAGCGCTCGTCCCATTCGTAGGTAATCTCAGTTATTTCTTTTTCCTCTATCCTGTCCAACCGCTCAACAACTATAATCGAGTCCTTGCCATCTGCACCCACCATAAGCACTGAATCTTTAACAAACGATGTGTCCGGCACAGTAACCGTTTCCCGGGCTGATCTGCCGGGCAGATTATAGGTGACTATCATGATGCTGTGGCCGGAATATTCGAGAAGTTCATCAGTAACTTCGTGCCCTTCCAGGTGATTAATCATAAAGTCGGATACTTTGGTTTCCGGAACCTCGGGTTCGGATTGAATTTGGTTTTTCACCGAATGAGTCTGGCTGTATTCCGCGAGATTGGCGAAGTACTCTTCAGTTGAAATGGTGATGACCTCTCCCGACTCCTTGTCTTCCAATTCCCAGGCAATGACTTCCACATTGCCTGCTGCATCCCTTTCCAGATTGAGTTGGGTTCGTATGTCAGCGCCTTCGTGGAATGCTCTGAAGTCCATGTGGGGTAGGTTCCAGGCAAAATTGCTGAATGCATATACAAGCAAAATTATGGAAGATGCCGCAATGGTTATGTTTCTGACTCGCTCGGTAAACAACTGGTGCATCTGTTCATACTTGAATAGGAAAAACACTGCCGGTACGAGCAGTATCAGGTCTTTATAGAAGGAGAGTTTGGGTTCTATCACTATAAAATCCCCAAAGCAACCGCAATCCGTAACCCGCATGTTGTTTGAATTATATTCGCCCCACTGGGAAAACTGAAAGAAGTTGGTCCCGGAAGGCACGTACCCCGTCAGAAAAGTAAATCCTGTGAGCACGGTGAAAAAAGCCACGAGCAAAAAGAAAGCCCAGGCGGTAAATTTTTTCCACATCCCCATGATCAACATCATCCCGAGCAACAACTCCACTATGACGACCATTACACTAAAGGCCAGTGCGTACTCCGACATGACCGGGAAAAGGGGAGCGATAAATGAAAACCAGGTCCCCTCAAAAGTAGCCTGAAACTCGGCAAAATACTGCTCCATTTTGAAGCCGGTTCCCATGGGATCAACCACTTTTACCCATCCTGAAAAGATGAAAAGTGCCCCGACTGCATGTTGCAAATAAGAGACCAACCAATTTTCATTGCGCTTCATTACAAAGCCTGTTAAGGCGGTCAATCCGGCCGCAATCAAAAGTATTATAAGTGTAAGTTGTCCCAAACCCATAATATTCGTTTCTTTAGCTGTTAATAAAAAGTCTTATCCTGACTAAACGATGCAGTTGCCCCTTAGTATATGAAGTCCCGCGCTTTTGGGATTCCCCGGCCAAAATTTTCGTTCAAAGACCGGTTTTACAATGCTCCCGGCCCTTTCTTTACAGCTTAATTTAGTCTAACCAGGCTGTTTATCCCACTCTCTCATGGCAATTTCTACATCCGAATTTCTTAACCTCAATCCCTTTCTTTTGTTGCAAAGATAGGCATTGAAGTTGGTACAGAAAAAACTATATTATTGAAGTTTGACTTGGCGCTGCGTATCCAAACCCATATACATTGCCACTCTCGTAAAAAAGCCTTTATTTTGCAGCTCATTATTCGCTTTTTTGGATGACCGTACTGCTGTTGCTGGCCTCTATAGTGTTCAATACCATCGTACTGGTGGTATTTAAGTACTTTGCCATGCTGGGTGTGGATGTGTACAAAGCCATAATTTACAACTACATCGTCTGCATTTCCCTCGGGGTAGCTGTCACGGGCACTGTGCCGGTGGTGTCAGCCCTGGAACAGCCGTATTTGCCGTACATACTCGCTCTGGGGGTCATTTTTGTCTTTGGGTTTAATGTAGCTGCTCAGACGGTCAGGTACTTTGGGTTGACCATCACCTCTATTCTGCAGCGGACCGCCCTTGTACTCACTGTTCTTTACGCGGTGGTGGTGTTTGATGAATCGCTGGGGTGGTTGAAAATGATAGCCATTGGTATGGCGCTGGCTGCCATTGTGCTGGTAAATATGCCGTTTGGAAGGGCAGGGAGAAAACCCGGGGATGGCCCATTTTGGGTGCTGCTGCTCCCCGTTGCCATGTTTTTGGTGAACGGGGTGATCGACACCATTCTCTTTCACATTGAAGCCTCTCGAATAACCACCACCGGTGACCTCGTAATGATCACCAACATATTCTCCTTCGCACTTTTGAGTGGACTGATATTCGGTGTTGTGCGGTATGGACGCGAATTTTTTATTGTTAAAAAGGCCACCCTTTGGGCTGCTCTGATGCTGGGATTGCCCAACTTTCTGTCCATTTACTTTGTGTTGAGACTGTTCGGAGGGGGCTGGGACGGTTCCGTTGCTGTCCCCCTCAATAATGTGGGGATTCTTTGTGCTGCCACCCTCACAGGCGTTTTTCTCTTCAAAGAGCGACTCACCGCATACAAAACAGCGGGGCTCTTGCTCGCAATAATTTCCGTAATTTTGTTCAGCAGAGTGATATAAATCAGGAGATTTGAAGCATCAAAAACCTTACAAAACGATTGACCAGCCCGGAGAGGCCGAATTCCGGGACAGAAACAGTAAGTTTGTCGGACTTGCATGTGGTGTAAACAGTGAAAAAGAGGTGAATGAAATTCTCGAAGAGAGGAAATCAGCCCACCCCAAATCGCGCCACATCGTCTTCGCCTTCCGCATCGGACCCGGCGGAGAGGTTTACAGGGCTTCTGACGATGGAGAGCCATCGGGCAGTTCGGGATTGCCCGTTTTCAACCAGATAAAAAGCGCAGAGCTGGACAATGTACTGGTGACTGTGGTGCGGTATTTCGGAGGCACAAAACTGGGAATTCCCGGTCTCACCAATGCCTATGGAGAGGCCGCCCGCCTGGCCATTGAAAATACCACCACCCGGTGGGTTAAGCCGGTGGATGAATTCCTGGTGCAGGCAAACTACGCCCACATGGGTAAATTGATGGATGTACTGAAAGGCCGCCCCGGCCTGGAGATCATTGCATCCGATTTCACTGGCGGAGTGGAGCTACACATCGAGATCGAAAAAGAACTGACCGCTGAAACCCTGCAACGCATCCTTTGCGAAATGGCAGAAGTCCCCTACGACCCACATCGAAAAATTGAGATCGATGGGTTGAAGTTTTATGAAGTGGGAGGGGAAGGGTAAGGGAAGTGGCAGGGAGCTGTTAGTTTTCCCCAGCAAAATGTCCAGATTCCATCAATTCCACCGACCGCTCTCCTCATTTGCTCCGCAAAGCCGTACATTTGTGCTTAGTCAAAATGGCATTGTGTTGAGCAAGTATGCATTGAAAGTGGGGGTTACGGGTGGTATCGGCTCGGGTAAAACCACCGTCTGCAGGATTTTTGAATCCTTGGGAGTGCCCGTGTATTACGCCGATGATCGCGCCCGGACACTGCTCAATACCGATGCGGATATTCACCGTGGTTTGAAGTCGATTTTTGGTGAGCGGGTGTTTGGAGCAGATGGCCGCCCGGACCGGAAGTACATAGCCTCTGTGGTTTTTGAGGATAAGGAAAAGCTCGCAAAACTCAATAAACTGATTCATCCGGCAGTGGGTGCCGATTGGGAAGCCTGGTACAGCCGAATAAAAGCGGATTATCCCTATGTTTTGAAAGAGGCAGCGCTGTTGTTTGAATCGGGTTCTTACCGGAATCTGGACAGGGTAATCTGTGTAGCTGCTCCGGAATCGCTGCGGATTGAACGGGTGGTGAAAAGAGACGGTGTGGATGAAGCGGCTGTCCGCTCACGGATGAAGAATCAACTCAATCAGGATATGAAAATTTCTCTGTCCCATCACCTCATTAAGAACGATGGAACTTTGAGCCTGATTAAACAAGTCGTATCATTGCACCGCCAATTGAGCAAGGGAGGGTGATCTTCCGAAATAGCCCGGATTTGTTATAATAATTGGGCGTTTAATTCATTACAAAGAACTAAAAAGAGACAATGGGAAACAGTACAGCAACCGGAAAAGTGACCAGCAGGGAATTGATTGAAATAGAGTACCGCCACGGCGCCCACAATTACAAACCTCTGCCGGTAGTGCTTTCTCGCGGAGAGGGGATATATGTTTGGGATGTAGAGGGAAAAAAGTACATTGACTTCCTATCTGCATATTCTGCTGTCAACCAGGGACATTGTCACCCTCGTATAGTGAGCGCCCTGATCGATCAGGCGGGCAAGCTCACCCTCACCAGTCGCGCATTTCACAACGATGTACTGGGCCCCTTCGAGAAGTTTGCAACTGAATTTTTTGGCTACGACAAATTGCTACCCATGAATACCGGTGTGGAAGCAGTGGAAACAGCCATCAAACTCTGTCGGAAATGGGCGTACCAGAAAAAAGGTATAGCAGAAAACGAAGCGCGAATCGTATTTGTCGAGCGAAATTTCCACGGCAGGACTATGGGGGCTATTTCTGCCAGCACCGATCCTGTGGCTCGAAAAGATTTCGGTCCTTACGTGCCCGGATACGACATCATCCCTTATGACGACATCCCCGCATTGGAAAAAGCACTTGAAAACCCCAATGTAGCCGGATTCCTTTTTGAACCTATTCAGGGCGAGGCCGGGGTAGTGGTCCCCTCGGAAAATTACCTCACTGATGCCTACCGACTCTGCAAGGAAAAAAATGTACTCTTTATCGCAGATGAGGTGCAGACAGGTATCGCCCGGACGGGAAAACTCCTCGCGACCTGCGGAAACTGCAACTGTCAAAATCCCTGCGAGAACCAATACGAAACCCGACCCGATATTCTGATCCTCGGTAAGGCGATATCCGGCGGTGTTTTTCCCGTATCTGGTGTATTGGCAGACGACGAGATCATGCTTTGTATCAAGCCGGGTGAACACGGAAGTACTTTTGGAGGAAATCCCCTCGGAAGCAGAGTAGCCATGGCAGCTCTTGAAGTCATACGCGATGAAAAACTGGCTGAAAATGCAGAGCTAATGGGCAGGGAATTTCGCCGCCGAATGCAGGCCCTGGTCGACAAGTACGACCTCTTTAAACTCGTTCGCGGCAAAGGGCTTCTCAATGCCGTGGTGATTAATGACAGCCCGGACAGCAAGACTGCGAGTGATTTTTGTGAAGAAATGGCGAAAAACGGTCTGCTTGCCAAACCTACTCACGGGAATATAATTCGCTTCGCCCCACCCCTGATCATCAATGAGTCCCAGATGAAAGAGGCTTGCGATATTATTGAGAGAACGGTCCAGGAATTTAAACACTGATGCAACCCACGGGTAATTAGCAAATAGCCATCAACCTATTGTTTCACGCATAAAGCCCATCCCTAAAAGTTGAGAAACAATGGGATGGGGCGGGGTGGTATGCCCTGGTAGATTCTCTGAATCGGCATCCCTTAGAAAGTATGGTGCTGAAAACCAATAGGCTGTGCACGAGAAAGCTGGCCTTCTAACACAAACCCATAAGCAAACTCACCTTTTCGAACTGGCGCTGGAAAAAAATTCCAACTGCCACACCTGATATAAAGTTGGGAGAAAGGTATTTTAGAGACACGACAACCACTTTTCTGCAATCATCCCAAAAACTGGACCAGGCCAATTCTGTAATAAACTTTTCTTAAATAGCTAATATATTAAAAATAATCGTAATTTAGTGGCAATATTTGCGGTGACCGGAAGGTTATCCGGTAGTTTTAAGCAATTACTAAATCAGGAACTGCGCAATGAAGGGGAAAACAATATTGGCTATCACCATACTGTGGCTTGCGGGCGGTTTGGTATTCGGGCAGAAAACGGCCTTGTTTACTGATACGGAGAGGCATTTTAACAAGGGATTGGAATACTATGAAAAGGGGCTCTTTGGAGCGGCCATTCACGAATTCAGGATGGCATTGAACAAGGATTTTCCCATTCACAGGGAGGCTTCCTCGGTGGTTGAGGCGAAGGCAAAACTAATGAAAGCTGCCTGTTTGATAAGAATGGACATTCCTGAGGGAGAGCAGATGATGGCCGTTTTTCTCAGAGAAAATCCCAACAATCCGGTGGCCACCCAGGGGATAATAGAAATAGGGAACTACCATTACAACAGCGGGGACTACGATAAAGCCATTCGGTTTTACGAGATGGTCAGATTGCACGATTTGCCCGATGAGATGCGTGCGGAGGTTATTTTCAAAACGGGATACAGCTACTTCGCCCTTCAGGATTTTCAGCCTGCAATGAGCGCTTTTTCTCCCCTTCTTGAGGAGCGCACCATGTATTATTATCCCGCCAATTACTATTACGCCATGAGTGCGTGGTACACAGGCCAGCGTCAGCGCGCCCTTGAGCATTTTGAAAGGGTGGAATCTTCCGCCTACTACAATCAGTTGGTGCCGTATTATATTGGAGCTATTTATTTTACCGAAGAAGACTTCGACGGTGTTATAGACTTTTTGACTCCTTACGTGGAGGAAGGAGATATCAGGTACAGCGATGACATACATCTCGTATTGGGGCAGTCGTGGTTTGAGCGGGAGAATTATGAAAATGCAGCCACTCATCTGAAAAAAGCGGTGGAGGCAGGCAATGAACAGGACCGCGGAATTCGCTATCAACTCGGATATTCCCTGCATCAGACCGACCGGTGCAAAGAGGCCATCCCTCACTTGCAGTTTCTTACCACCGAGTCAGATGCTATGAGTCAAAACGCCAATTTTTTCCTCGCGGAGTGTTATTTGAATGTGGGGGATAAGGAGTCTGCCAGAAATGCCTTTGCCAATGCGGTTCGAATAGATTACGATAAGGATGTGGTAGAAGAGGCGAGATTTAATTACGGAAAGCTCAGTGCCGAGATGGGCTACGACAGACAGGCAGTCAACAGCCTGGTCAAATTTGACCCCGGATCGGTTTTTTACGGACAGGCGCAGGAGGTGTTGGGTGATATTTTGCTAAATACCCGGGATTATGCCCGTGCCATTGAAATAATTGAGGAGATTGATTCGCCGACGCCTGCTATTCGCCGTGCCTATCAGAAGGTGACTTTTAGAAGGGGAGTTCAGTTGATGAACGACAACGACCCCGATGTTGCCAGAGATCATTTTGACAAATCACTGGTCAATCCCATTGAATCGGGCATTCGTGCCCAGGCTTTGTTTTGGAAAGCTGAACTCTCACACAGGGACAACAATTACAGGCAAAGCATCGAAGAATTGAATCAGTACTTTACGGTGGCCAGGACGGCGGGACAACTGCCCGAGGAAACCTCGGTTCCGGTGGCTAATTACTTGCAGGGATACAATTACCTCAAACTCGAGCGACATGAAGTAGCCCTTGGCTTTTTTCAGGATGCTGTATCGGATATCCGCCTAAACACCGTGAATTTTACCAGTTCCTACATTCGCAATCTGATATTGAGCGATGCCATGATGAGGGCAGGGGATTGCCTTTTTAAAAACAACCGCTACAATCAGGCTCTGAGGTTCTACAACGATGCCATTGAAATGGGGCACAGTGGCTACGATTATGCCATTTTTCAAAAAGCCCTCATTATGGGACTCACCGAGAAGCCCTTTGAAAAAATTGTCTTGCTGGAGGACCTTTTAACTGGCCATCCGGAATCGGCCTATGCAGACGATGCCCTCATTCAATTGGCCGTGACTTTTCAGGAACTAAACCGCAGTACGGAAGCGGTTCGGGCTCTGGAGAGGCTGGTGCAGGATTACGGAGAGACTTCTATTTTGGTGAATCAGGCCCACTTGAGGCTCGGATTAATTCATTACAACGAAGGAGATCTGTCCACAGCCACGCATCACTACAAAGCTGTTTTTGACAGCAATCCCGATAAGCGTGAGGCACAGGATGCACTGGCGGCACTGGAGGAAATTTATGTAAATGACATGGGTAGGCCGGAGGATTATTTTCGCCTGGTGGAAGAGATTGGCTTGATTGATTTTTCTGATTTTGCGCGCGATTCTCTGACATTCCGGGCTGCGGAAATACAGTTTATGGAAGGCAATTGCGAACGGGCCATTGCCTCTTATACCAATTATATCGAGCAGTTCCCGAGGGGTGTTTTTCTCGTGCAGGCATACTACAATCGAGGGGAGTGTTATTCTATTCAGCGGAGGTGGGATAGGGCGCTAAACGATTATGAATCGGTTGTGGCGCGAGGCCCCGGCACCTATTACGCCAGAGCGCTGAACAAAGCGGCCACCATCAGTTACCATCACGAAAATGATTATCAGCGTGCTTTTAGTCTTTACAAAGACCTTTTGGCCGCCGCCCAGAGTGGTGAACAGCGTTTTGAGGCTTCCCTGGGTGCATTGAGAAGTGCCTACCGCGCGAGACATGCAGAGGGAGTACTCGAATTTGGTGAGCGCATTTTAGAGGATGAGCGCGCCAGTGAGGAGAACAAAGCCAGTGCGCATTACTACATGGGAAAAATAAATTTCGACCTCAAGCAATACAGCAGAGCCCTTGAAAATTTCAACCGGGTGACCCGGCTCACCGACAATGTGTATGCTGCAGAGTCCCGGTATAAAATTTCTCGCATCTATCTTTTACAAAACGAAATTGAACTGGCAGAGGAGTTGGCCAGAACGGCCGTACAGGACAATTCTAACTACCCTTACTGGGTGGCAAAATCTCTGGTGTTGCTGGCTGATGTGCTGGTGATTCAGGGCGATAATTTCAATGCCCGGGCTGCTCTTTCAGCCGTGGTTGAACATTTTGATGAGGACCCGGAAATTGTAGAAGAAGCTCGCGAAAAACTCAGGCGTATTGAAGCGAAGGACAGGGGAGAATCTGAAGATAGTAGCCGGGAAAGTGAAGAAGAGGAGTTTATGCCGGAAGAAGCCATTGACGAAGATTGATTACCTGGTTTTTCCGGAAGGTTTGTCTGGTTGAAGCCAGGCCCATTTGAAGTAGGATAGAAAATATTTTAAAATATGAAGTACGCAAAGTTCATATGGTTGTTTGCGATGGCGCTGCCACTGAGTTTGGAAGCACAGCAGGAAGACCTGCCCTCCGAGCAAATAGAGGTGGTTAGGAGTTTTGAGGCGAGGTTGCTGGATGCTGAAAAATTACCCATAAATCCGGGTCCCATTAGAGTGGATACCAGCAGGGAATTGTCGTACACCTATCAATTGAATCCCAGGCCCTACGCGATCAGTTACAGCGATCCGGAAATCCGTCCTATTGCGATGAGAAAAGAAACCCTGCCCGATTTTTACAACGGCTTCCTGCGCATGGGATACGGGGTGCCCAATTCGCCTCTTATGGAGATGGGATACCACTTCAATGAACATAATAATCTGTCACTCGGTATATCGGGACGGCATTTGTCTGCCAATGATAAAAGCATTGATGACATGCGATTCAGAGAGACCCACGGAGCTGTTTACGGCCAGTATGTAGTGAGTCCCAACCTCACCATTTCTGCAGATGCAAGTCTGGATGTAGAGGATTACTATTACTACCCTGTCAATATCCAGGAGTTCCAAATTGATGAAAATATTCTCAAGCGGTACACCAATTTTAAAGGAGAGGCCACACTCTTTAATTCGGGGCGAAACCGTCACGACATTGATTATTTTGCCAGTTTTAAGATAGACCGATTGACAGACAACAGAGCCACCCGGGAGAACAACATTTTGCTGCACTTTGGCGGCACCCGATGGATGGGGGGTGAACACCCGTTAAAGTTGGAGATTGGAACCGATTTTACCAACCTGCGCGACACCCTCACCCGCAGCCTGAACAACTTTTTCCTCAAGAGTAGTTTCACATACAATGCGGACCGGTTTTCGGCCAAAGGTGGGTTTAACCTGAGTTCAAGCGACGATGAGTTCTACTTTTTCCCTGTGGTTGAGCTCAATTACCGCATCTCAGGTCAGTCACTCATTGCTTTTGCCGGTATGGATGGCGACCTTTACAAAAACAATTACTCCAATCTATCTTCTTACAATCCATTTATCAACCACAGGCTTGATACGCTTGGCAACACCACTCGTCAGAAAATTTTTGCAGGGATAAAGGGGCTTTACAAGCAGTATTCATACTCTCTGGAGGCCTCCTATCAGAAAATAGAGCGGATGGCTTTCTACTTGCCCAATGCGGTCCGGTGGTACCTGTTTGACCCCATTTTCGATGAAACCCAAATCTATTCACTTCAGGCATCCGTTGGAGCCGAAATTTTCGAAGGACTGAGGCTGCAAAGTGAATTCACTTACAATCACTTTGACAACGAAACCTTGAGGGAGTCCTGGCACGTGCCTTCGCTCATGTGGAGCCTGACCGGCATCTACAGGGATGTGGGTGATCGCCTGCACCTGAGGTCCTCACTTTTTATCGAGAGTGGAGTTAAATCCCTGAACTTCGAAACCGGTGAGAGTGAAAGGTTGAAGGGCTTATTCGATCTTAATGTCGGAGCGGACTACTACATAGCCGAAAATTTTTCCGTCTTCCTGAATGTCCAAAACATTTTCAACAACAAGAGGAAGCGATGGGCCAATTACCGGGGCTACGGAATAAACGGCCACGCCGGACTGTTTATCCGCCTTTAATCACAAAACAGGGAGATCCACCACGGAGGCATAGAGCTCAGAGAGCCTTTAACTATAATTCAGACTCCAAAGTCCTGATCGTGAATTTGGTGGGTTTCCCTGGTCGTGGTTTTGGTTTCACGCAGAGGGTTAAGCCACAGGGGTCCTTATCAATTAAATAATACGGGAAAAATATTGCAATAAGTACAATCCCAGAGAAAGGGTATTATGCAGGCTGTGTTGAGATCGAGACTCAGGTAAACACCCACAGAGTCACAAAATGACCAATTCAATACCGGAATTCAATCCACCACCAACCATCGTTTAACCCGGCATTAACCATCCGCTACTGCACACTCTGCCAGTTTCACCGGTTCTCCCCACATATTAACTGAGACCGAGGGAGGATGTGGCTCGAGCGTGAATCGGATCATCAGTCCGTGTTTTTCAAAGTCGGGGGGGAGGTTGACCGGTTCCAATTTGCGGCCATCGTCTGAAATGATACCCCAGCCACCCGGGCCAAAGGGCAATTGAACCACCTTTCCTGATAGAAATTTACTCATTGGGGACTTCATTTTTGCTCCGGACGAGATTTTCAAGAGATTCGATGAGCTTGGTCTGGCGATTTATAATATCCCGCTGACTTGATATTTGCTCCTGTTGAGCACTGTATCTGGATCGCCCGTGGAAGAAGGAGGAAATCCGGGTTCTCACGTGCCATATTTCCTTTACTTCGGCAATGTCCATTGTATAGGGTCTGAAAAAATCATTGTCGGAAATGAGTTTTAGGGTGCCATCAATGGGTATTTTGTTCTCAATGCGTTTAATCAACACGTCATCACATGTGACTACCACATATACCTGGCCCGACTTGATGGAGTGTTTCCAGTAGAGCGGTTCTACAATGCTGCAAACTACCTTGTCGCCGTTTTCAAGCACCGGGTCCATGCTGTCACCGGACACATCAAAAGACCTGAAAGTGCCGCCCTTGTATTGATAATCCGGCAGGGTGTAGGCGGGTAGTTCGGATTCCATGGTTTTTTCATCCATTCCCGATGCATATCCGGCCTGTGCAGGGACTGGCACATGCACAATGTTCTCTCTTCCCTGGCTGTCCACCATCAGGGTCACCACCCGGAAATCGCCATTGGCTGACTTGCTGAAAGGATCTCCCTCACCCTTGAAAAGATAGGAGGGATTGAGGCTGTAGTGTCCAATTGTTTTGTAAAGCAAATCAATGGTCACATCGCGCCTGCCTTTCATTATTTCACTCAGAGATTGTGGAAGATATTCAACGGACTTGGCAAACTGCCTGAATGACCGAATCCTTCCCTCTTCCTTTAATCTCCTTATGCACTCCACGTACCTTTGAGAGACCTCGTGCTTCATAACACATATTTTTGTAATGAATAACAGGGGCTAAATTAGTCAAAAACATATTACTGTAATCATATATTTAAAAAAATTTTCATATTTTGATTAACTTTTTCCAAAAGATGCCCTAAAACAGGGGATTGTAGGCTGTACATTTTTTGGTGATTTTTCCTAAAAAAGTTTAGGCACTCAGAGAATTATTGTGTGAATGCAGCAATTTTTTAGAGAAATCCATGAAAGTCTTCGGTTGGAAAGGGCAGTTTTTGGTGAAAGAAAGGGACCAAAAACCCAATAGGAGAAAACAGGGAAAATTTAAAGTAACCGGAAGGGCTCAAATTGAAGGTAGATGGATGCCAAAAGGTTTTCAGCTTAATTTGGGCCTAAACCACCGCTTCAACAATAGCGAGAAAATCTTTGGCTTTGAGGCTTGCTCCTCCCACGAGGGCCCCATCGATATTGGGGCAATGCAGTAATTCTGAAGCATTGGCGGGCTTTACACTTCCTCCGTAAAGGATGGGGACAGAACGGGCCACCTGATCAGTAGAAGTAGAGGAAATCTCCTTCCGCACAAATTGGTGCATTTCTTCCGCCTGACCGGGGGTGGCGGTGTGCCCGGTTCCGATTGCCCACACGGGTTCATAAGCGAAAATCACATCTTGTATTTGAGCTTCACTCAAGTTGCTTAGACCCTCATTAAGTTGTTTTCTAACGGTTTCAAAGTGTTGGTTTTGTTCTCTTTGATCCAGTTTTTCTCCAAAGCAAAATATGGGTTGCAGATTTCTGCTTAGGCAAGCTTTGATTTTTTGGTTGATCCACTTTCCCGTGTCACCAAACAACTGCCTTCTTTCTGAATGCCCTACGATAACCATTTGTACGCCCATATCTTCCAACATAACCGTGGAGATTTCACCTGTGTAGGCGCCATTGCTTTCGTGATGGCAGTTTTGAGCTGCGAGAAATACCTTATCCCTGTCTGTAATGGATTTTTTTATCTCAGAAAGGTGGGTGAAAGGTGGCGCAAAAACCAGGTCGCATGGGAGATCCTTTTCTTCGAGGATGTGGTTGACCAATTTTTTTCCCTGACCAACGGTGAGATTCATCTTCCAGTTGGCGGCAATAATTTGTCGGCGATTTTCAGACATCGTCTCTATGTATATACTCTTGATTTCCGTAAAATTTGGGTTGGCGGTTAGTCAACACATCCATAACCGCTACAATACGGGCCATCCATTCGCGTGATTTAATGTTGCCGGAAACGCCAGTGGGGGGATCGTCAGCGAGGTAGGCTCCGGCTTTAATGCCTGCTTTTTCTGCAATGAACAATGCCCTGGGTGCATGAAACTCCTGAGTCACTATTACAAATTCATCGAGACCGAAAATTTCTTTGCTTCTGAGGATGGAGTCGTAGGTTCTGAAACCCGCGTAATCCAGCGTGATGTGTTTGGCGGGAATGCCTCTATCAAGGAGATAGTTGCGCATATCGCGGGGCTCGTTGTAGTGAATGCTGCTGTTGTCGCCACTTACGAGCAGGTGCTTGACTTTGCCACTTTGGTAAAGTCTGATGGCTGCTTCCATTCGCTCCTCAAAGT
Organism: Saprospirales bacterium; assembly: GCA_007695035.1. Taxonomy (GTDB): domain Bacteria; phylum Bacteroidota; class Bacteroidia; order Chitinophagales; family Saprospiraceae; genus PWJY01. The sequence continues at coordinate 36,367 of REEO01000036.1, forward strand.
AGCTGTTAACGCGCACGCCATCCGGGGAACTCGATGTTCCGAGTACCAGCCCTACAAAGGCGGGTTCCACATCATCCAGATTGGAGGTCATATTTTTATTGCCGTGGCTCAGCACCCAGTAGTTGGAGCAAAGTCCCAGCAACAAAATGGTGCCGATGACAATGGACGTATATTTTATGGCAAATTTCATCTGATCTAATAAACGGACGCAACAGTTGATATAATACAGAATCGCAACATATGTTTAACAAAAACGTCACTAAATTCTTAATGACGCAAAGAAACTACTTTTTATTAAATTATCTTTATAGATGGAACAAATTTCCTTAAAAATTCTAATCTTACCCAAAATTTCAGAAATTTGGGGTTGATTATCTAGCTGTGTTGAAGCTGTTTTGTGAAACAAGGTTTGTTAAATGACTTATTCCACGATAAAGAGTTACTTAGATAGTACAAATTCCATTCCATATATTCACCGGGATATAAGTTGGTTGGACTTTAACTACCGCGTACTTCAGGAGGCCATGGATCCATCTGTACCGCTGTTTGAGCGGATTAAATTCATGGCGATTTACTCCAATAATTTAGACGAGTTTTTTCGCGTGCGCGTTGCCAACAACCGCAATTTATTCCGCATTGGAAAGAAGACCAGAAAGCGTTTGGCATTTGATCCAAAGGGAATTCTTAAAAAGGTGGTCAGAATCGTCAACCGTCAGCAGTTGGAGTTCAATAAAATTTTTGAGGAACAAATTTTCCCTGAATTGCGCGATCACGGCATTTATCTGCTGGATCAAAAAGAACTCTCTGATATTCAATTGCAGTTCATTGACGACTATTTCAAGGAACACCTCCTCCCTTTTGTGCAACCCGTTTTGCTGATAGAAAACAAAGTGCGACCCTTTCTTAATAACGGGGCATTGTATCTGGCCGTTCAGCTTGAGGATAAAAGCGATGAAGCGAAGGAGGGAAACGCTTTTGATGAATATGCTATCGTGAAAATCCCCTCCGATCACATGCCCCGATTTATCAGGCTCCCATCGGTGGGCAAACGCTACGACCTCATCATGCTGGACGACGTGGTGCGCCACAGTATTGAAAAGTACCTTTTTCCTGGCTTTAATATTCTGGGGTCTTACTCGATCAAATTGACGCGCGATGCTGAACTGTACATCGATGATGAGTATTCGGGTGACCTTGTGGAAAAAATAAAGAACAGCCTGTCCAAACGGAATGTGGGCCCGGCTTCCCGATTTGTTTACGACCGCTCAACGCCACCTGACATGTTGAAATTTCTCATGGGACTCCTGGACCTGGAGAACTTTGACCTGCTCGAGGAGGGGCGCTACCACAACAATTTCGACTTCTTTTCCTTCCCGGATTTTGGTATGAACCAGTTGAAAAATATCTCCCTCCCGCCATTGCCATATCCGGGGCTGGAGGATGTGGATAATATTTTTGAAGCAATCAGCGAGCGGGACCACATCAACCACCCTCCTTACCACTCTTATGAGTCGGTAATTCGATTTTTTGAGGATGCAGCTCAGGATCCCGATGTCACTCATATAAAAATCATCCAGTACCGCGTGGCGAAAAAGTCCAGGATAATGGATGCACTTATCAAAGCGGTGAGAAATGGAAAGCAGGTAACCGTTTTTATCGAGGTAAAAGCGCGTTTTGATGAGGAGACCAACTTGCGGTGGGGGGATACGCTTCAGAAAGCCGGAATTAGCGTCCATTATAGCTTTCCCGGCCTCAAGGTGCACTCCAAAATGGCCCTGGTAAGGCGCATGGAGGGTGGCTCTGCCCAACTGTATTCCTACGTCAGTACAGGCAATTTTCACGAAGATACGGTAAAAATATACAGTGATCTCGGGCTTTTTACTGCTCACAGTGGGATTACTTCCGAGGCGGCCCGGCTTTTCGGTTATTTGGAGACGGTTAAGTTGCCTGAGGAGCCATTCGAACACCTACTGGTTGGTCAGTTTAACCTCCGAACAGAATTGGTGAATCTGGTGCGACAGGAAATTGAGAATGCAAGAGAGGGAAAAGAAGCTCGCATTATTCTCAAGATGAACAGCCTGCAGGACCCGGCTATGATTGATTGGCTATACCAGGCGAGCCAGGCTGGTGTGAAGATCGATCTGATAGTCAGGGGCCTATGCTCTCTGGTGCCTGGAGTGCCAGGGATAAGCGAAAATATCACCGCAGTTAGTATTGTCGATCGATTCCTTGAACACTCCCGTATCTTTGTTTTTCACAATGGGGGTGAGGAGCGAATTTTTCTGTCTTCGGCTGATTGGATGGTGCGAAACCTGAGTTACCGCATTGAAACCATTGTGCCGGTGTACGACGAGCACATCAGAGCAGAATTGATGGATTTGCTGGCTATTCAATTGTCCGATAATGTGAAGGCCAGGTACATTCACTTCAATCAAACCAATGAGTACAGACGCGGCACCAGCGATTTGAACATCAGGTCACAGTACGAGACCTACTTCTACTACAAGCGGAAGGTGGAAAGCACTATTGTTGGGGATAAGGATTCCACAGATGATACTCAACTCGAGCCGGCTGACCGGCAAAAAAACGGCTCAGAAGATTGAAAACCCTATGTTGAGGTAGAAAAAGAAAGGAACCGCCCTTGTGCCAGACCTGGAGTAAAATTCGGTGCCGGCTGCTACTGTATCAAAGGATTTGGTGTTGGTCAAATTCGTGGCATTGAGGGACAGGTTTATGTCTTTTTCTCCGAGCTTGATTTGGCGGTATACCTCCAAATGTGAACCAAATAAGCGGGCTCGAGACAATCCACTGCCCGTCGATCCGTGATAAGTGCCGGTCAATACCACTCTCCACCCTCTGTCAGAATAGGAAAAACGGAGGTCTGTTCTGTGGCTTATGCTATTGGATTGATTGTTGGACATGCCCGAATCGGTTTTCACTGCGCTGTGGCGAAATCGGTGAGTCAATCCGGCTGTAAGACCGTGAGCAATGCGGGATTCTAATCTCAGGCTCAGGTGGGTATTTTGCTGTTTGGTCGGAGTTAATTCTCCGAGGACAACAGATTGACCGCTGGAAGCTGTGTAGCCCGATCCCAGCCTGATGTTGGTTTTAAGCGGGCTGTAAAACCAATTGTAGCCACCACTGACACTCCATCTGTCCGAGTTTTTTATGTAAATCGGATCGCTGGCAATGATGGATCCAAAGAAGTCAAATGCATTGCTCCAGCGATTTTCTCTGAATGCGTATGTAGCCCTTAAATGTGCACCTGAATGCCTCAAGATATTGCGGTATCTCATGGAGATGTCCACGCGTTGACCCTCGGACTGATTCCCGCGGTAGGAGGGATTTACATCGGAATAAAGACTTCTGAAATAGGGGCTTCCAAAGTGCATGTAGGAATGCAGGGGTTGTTTAGAGGAGGTTAAGGCCATGTTTAATTGCCACTCCCTCGTCAGATCTCTTTGGTAGGATGCGGCAGCCAGGTAGAATGCTCTGTCGGACTGCCGGTCCAAATCCTCGTTTTGGTGTCTGATGACTCCTGGCTGAAAATTCAGTTGAATATGTGACTTGCTGTTCAGTTGAACCCGTGATCGGGAATTGAGACCGATTATTCGGGTGTTGACGGACTCATTGGTTTTTCTCACCTGAAAACTGTCTGGTTCACCGCTGTGATGTTCATCAGTAAGGTCGCTGTGATTGCTCATTTTGGATCGAATCTGTTCGTATTGTACCTCCAGGTTAAGACCAAGTTTTCCCCTTTGGTAGAGGTATCTGCCTGTGGTTTCTATCCGATTCTGAGAGTAATCCAGCGATTGGTGCAGGGTGTTGAATTTATCCTGCAGGTTGAAGTAGAAGGGAAAATCGCTGTTTCGCCCTTCTAAATGTTGGGGCTTTGTAAAGCGACTCCATTTAACCTGAGCCTGAAAAACCTGATTTTCACCTGCTTCGGTTGTCAGCAATGCACTTCCGAAGTACTCCCGGCTACTTTCTCTTTCGAGCGTGGTCAGTTGTTCAGTTGAGCCATTGTTTTCAAACTGAAGTAGGTCAATGTCATTGCTTCGGTTTGTGCCCGCCCACTTAAAGTAGGTTTCGAATCTCGTCTTTTTGTTTTGGCTCATGTAGTCGAGATGGGCATCTATATCCCCAATTCTGTTGCGATGGTGATGATCCTGCTCTGTTTGGAGAAAATAGGTGTCGTCCCGCAGAGAAAAACTTTGCTCACTGGTCCTGAATTGTTGTCCGTTTTTGTGGTGCAACAGACCGTTGATGCTGAGCCTCCAACGATCGCTGAGCCTGGAAATTGAGCGCACTGTATTGAAGAGGGTGCGGGAATTGTCAACGTACCAGACCGGAAGGCCGGGATTGACAAATCTGGAAATGTGTTGATTCCGGGGCACGACCATGTTGTTGTCCCTTAGACCGGGGTTTCCTATGGCCCCACCGTAGCGCGCGTTCATTTCATTCATAGTATAGCCTCTCCCGGTATTTCCATTGCTTCCCAGATAGATCATTTTGTGTCCGCTGGGTATGGAAAATATGTTGGATTGGAGTTGCCACTTTCCCTCTCTTTTTACTCCAACTCCGCCACCGGTTATTACAGATCCGTTGAGCTCCATACCCATGTTTTCATCCAGAACCAGGTTTAAGGCTACCGATTCCGACATACTTACATTTCTCAGAACCGGGTTTTCTTCGTAATTTTCGAAAATCTGGACATGGCTGATGTATTCGGCCCTGATGTTTCTGGTACCAATGGTATAGCTGCGGCCAAACAGATCATCTCCCTCGATCAGCAAAGCTTCAATTGCCTTGCCGTAAACGGTGACCTGCCCGTCTTCACCGACTTCTATCCCGGGCAGTTTTTTGAGAATATCTTCCACATTGTGTTCGGTAGAATCAATAAAAGTACTGAGGTCGAATGTGGTGGTGTCCCCCCTGAGGGTGATGGGAGGTCTGTCTGATTCCACAACCACTTCTCTCAGTTGCGAGTCGGTTCTGCCCAGTTCTGCTATCAATTCCCCCGTGTCCTCCGGATAAACCGGAATGGTTATGTGTTGAAATCCAAGATGGCGAATCCGCAACCATGCCGTATCTCTGGACTCAGTCATTTCGAGCTTAAATTCACCCATTTGGTCGCTGAAGGTAAAATCGAGCACTTCGTTGTCCACAGTGTCAGCGAGCAGCATCACCGATGCCCCCTGCAGGGGTGTCTCCTCCTCCCTGTCCATTACCTTTCCACTGATGTCTATAACCGATTGCCCCAATCCCGGGGTAGCCGAAAGCAGGATAAAAAGAGTGATCCATGCGGGGATTAAGTGAAAGTTCTTCACTCTATGGGGCTTAATTAATTTGTCTCTCAAAAAAGGATTGGCATTTTGGCCTTCCATTATTCTGTGTTATAATTGACTACTTACATCAAACTTGCCCGCTTCCAACCTTCATAATTCTCTTCATCTGCCTGAACCATACCTCTGTTATTTTTGCCTTTCCTCTCTTTTCTTCTTATAGTCACCAAAAATGGTCCATTTATTTTTTATAATTTCCCTGTTTGGGAGTGGATCGTTGTGGGTTGCCCCCAAAGATTCTGCCCGGTATAGATCTGTAATAAGTATATCCGTCAATTTTTCCATGGATAGAATCATTCCATCAGAGGGAGGGGTAACCTCTATTCCTGCATCTTCATTTTTTTTGAAAGATTTAAATCTATAACTGACCATTTCGTCCCTGGAAAAAGCTTCCAAAATTAGCCCGGGTAAACCATTTAACATATAGGGGCCAAAGGGAAGAGGAATCTCTTCAGTAAACCAAACGTCATATGTTCGACCACCAAAATCTCCAACGGCTAGACGGGTTCGATAGCTCCCAATATCTCGTTCCAGAGTATGGATAGCCCAGTTGATTTTGGGGATTTTAGATGAAAGAATAAAATTATCTCTCGAAAGAATGAAGTAATCCGTTTTATAAATCATAGTATCCTTACTGAAATCCAGATAAACCGGAAGGCCTTCACTATCACCTTTAATGTAGCCAACTCTCCTTTTGTCTGGACTCCCCCTTACTACTCCAGTAAAGCCCGATACTTTCGGGAACTCATCGTGAACATATAAACTCTTGTCCCCAGAAATGTAAAGGGTGTTCAGTCCATCGTAATGCCTTGTTTGTATTTTGGTTTCACAAATGTATTCTACCTGATAAATGATGACTTCCTGAGCTGCCAGGGGAAAGCTCAGCAGTAGTGTTGGAAGGATGCCAATCAGGGTTTTTGGTACCATTTAGTTGGCAATTTTTTTAAAGGTATAAAATTTTGAGCACAGATTGAAACGGTACTTGAATTTATTCTGCACAAAAAGTTTTTGGTTGATTCCATCGGCAAAATAGGGTTACATCACCTCCGCTGTTTACGCTTCTCAGCCCTTTTCATTTTGTAGTCTCTCAGAATTGTCCATTTGTTTTTCTCTATTTCATAGTTTGGATGTGGAGAATTGTCTGTCACATCACCTCTTGATTCAACCCTATACAGCATTTCAATCCGTATATCCCTGAACTCCTCCATTGTTATTTCGACTCCATCGGCAGGGGGAATAATTTGGACTACCGGGTCTTTTAGTTCACGAAAGGATTTAAATCGATAAATGACCATTTCATCTCTTGAGAAAGCCTCCAGGATAAGTCCCGGCAATCCGTTTAGTTTGTAGGGGCCGAATGGGACGGGAATCTCTTCAGTAAACCAGACCTCGTAGGTTCGACCACCAAATTCACCCACGGCCAACCTGGCGGTATATCCGCCAATTTCCCTTTCAAGACAAAGTATGGTCCAGTCTATCCCGGGAATAGGTTTAGAAAAAATAAAATTTACGTTTGGGTCTCCCCATTCGTTTTTGTAGGTCATAGTATCGGTGGAGTGATCCATGTAAACAGGTAATCCTTCACTGTCCCCGAATATGTAGTGAAGTACACGTCTGTTTTCATTCCCACTTTCACCGGCCCACCCGGATTCAATAGGGAAATCGTTGTGAACATAGAGACTGCGGTTGCCTGAAAAGTAAAGCGTATTCAAGCCATCCTGGGATCTGCCCTTTCGAATTTTGGTCTCACAAATGTATTCCACCTGATAAATGGTGCTGTCCTGAGCTGCCAAAGAAAAGCTCAAAAGTGAGGCCAGGGGGGCAATCAGGGCTTGGGGTAGCATTTAGGATTAGTTTTTGATATAGAAAAATTTTGGGTAAAAAGTGATTGTGTTAATAACTATTTTGGTCTCAGAATATTGTCGTGCGTATTTAAAACGGAATCAGAAAATAATGGGCCCATTATTATAGTTAAATCATCCTTGTTTAAAGTCCACCTTGAAGATTTAAATCAACAAGGATCTTCCATTCCACTTGGTACAGGAAACCCATGATCACAAATTGCACAATGCCAAAATACATCCGCTGCCTGAGCACAGTTTGGATAGGGTCCAGTTGCACAGATTGTCAATCCGTCAAATTCGTACGAACATGATGTAGCTTGATCTGCATCGGGGCCGCTAGTTATTTGCTGGGTTAAGGCCTGCAATTCTGATAGTGGTACAACATGGACTCTCGTTCCGAAGGTGTATTCCACCGTAACCTTAACCCTTGGATCCTCTTCTGTCTGAGGAGCATCCACAATAGCATCGCCAATGAATAACAAAGGTAAAATGAATAATGAAATTAATAACGCTTTCATGATTAAAAAATTTAAGTAACCCTACTTCTTTTGGAGTGGTTTCGGGATGGCCCACAAAAGTGTGTTTGCGCAAATAAAACTTTCACAACAAAGGTATAGGTGATTTTCGAAAAAAAAAAAATAAAAGACTGGTATTTTTCGAATAAATAAAATTTTAACTGTTTAGATTATTGATAATCAATGGTTGAGAAAGTGTGCGGTGTTCTTTTTAATTATGGTAGCGAAAAAAATTGATCTTACCCCTAAAACTCTACCACCCCAAACTCCCCCTCAATTGTCAATTCCCTATCCTTCTGCTTTTCCACATGTCCCATTTTCTGAGCACTGATGCCGAGGGATTGGGCATCGCTTACTATTTCTTTGGTGATTTCCGGGCGACAATGATTTTTTCGGTTGCGCTGGGTGAAGAGGGGAGCAATAGGGTGGAGGTAATCGTTGACCGTCTGGCGGCCTGTAGCGCATTTTTAGAAGGGATTGCCATAAAGGTGATTTTGCTCAAAGGTTTTTTCCGAAAATTAATGGTTTATTCGCAAAACCAGTTAAATATTAATTAATTATTGGTCTATAGGGCTATTTTGAACGAATATTTTGCTATCCTTACACTTGAGCAATAATATTGGTGTTTTATCGGTATTGATTTAAAAAGATTGAAAGGTATGGATTCACTGGTAAAAAACCTCCTGGGGGTATTGGCGGCGGGCCTTGTGATCTGGTTGATTTACAGTCTTGCATTTGACAGAACCGGGAGTATGAGTGGGGAGGGGGATGTAAAAGTTCGGGTAGAGCACTCCGACCTCGAGATTCAGGTACGGGCTACTGGAGAGCTTCAGGCAAGGAATTCAGTCAAAATAACGGGGCCCTCGGGAATGCGTACAGCCGGTATTTTTCGAACTACTATTTCGGATCTGATACCGGAAGGAACGGTGGTGGAGGAAGGTGATTATGTGGCTACCCTGGACCGCTCGGAGGTCACCCATCAAATACAGGCCACTGAAGCAGAACTTGAGCGGATTAACAACCAATTGGTCCAGTTGCGCATTGACACAGCACTCGAAATGCAGAGTTTGAGGGACCAACTTATCAATCAGCGGTCGGTTTTGGAAGAGCGGGAAATACAATTGGCGCAAAGTAAGTACGAACCCCAAATGACCATTCGACAGGCTGAGATCGACTTTCAGCGGGCTGAGCGAACCTACAATCAGCAAAAATCAAATTACCTGCTTAAACAGGAACAGGCTGCGGCCAGAATCGCAGAAGTGAGATCTACTCATCGGCAGGAACAAATGAAACTTGACAACCTCAATGAATTGGCTGAAGAGTTTACTGTACGATCACCGGCACCGGGGATGGTTATTTACCAGCGAAGTTGGGGAGGAAGGAAAGGCCCCGGATCGGAAATAACTCCCTGGGATCCCACCGTGGCTGAATTACCTGACCTGAGTGAATTTATTTCCCGCACTTTTGTGAATGAAATTGATATCAGCAAGGTAAGTGTCGGGCAGGATGTTCAGATTACCGTGGATGCCTTCCCGGAAAATACCTATACTGGCCGAGTCACTGAGGTCGCCAATATCGGCCAGCAATTGAGAAATCAGGATGCGAGGGTCTTTGAAGTGACCATTTTGCTAAATGACAGCGACAGCCTGCTCAGGCCCGCCATGACTACAGGAAACAGGATTCTTGTCGATCGTTTTGAAGAGGTCCTTCATTTGCCACTGGAAGCAGTCCACCGGGATACTGTTCCCTATGTGATTGCCGAAGTGGACGGGAGACCGATCCGGCAGGAGGTGGTTATGGGAGCGGCCAATAACATCAGGTTCACAGTGGCTGCCGGAGTTCAAGAGGACCAAAATGTTTATCTTGCCTACAGCGGCGATAAAAGTGAGTTGCCTTTCGTAGAGCTGGAGCGTGAAACCAAAGAAAAAGCCCTTCAAGATATCAGGGAGGATCGGGCTGCCCGGGAAGAAAAGAGAAGGCAAAGGAGCAGGGAATTTCGAGATGAAACCCCGGCACCACGGAGGTCATCTAATGGAGGTTCTGTTATTATCATTAACTAATTGCTAAAAATGGGGTTTCGAAGGATTGTTCTAAACTCAGGGCTGGCACTTCTCGGAGTGGGAGCCAACAAATTGCGGGCTTTTTTAACGGGTCTTGGTATTTTGTTCGGAGTGGGTGCAGTGATCTGTATGTTGGCTATCGGGACCGGGGCGCGCCAAAACATTCTTGAACAACTCTCCCTGATAGGTACAAATAACATCGTGGTCAATGCCATCGACGTTTCTGAAGACGCGGAAGAATCCGATGATGATGAGGAAGATGAGACAGCGAAATTTTCACCCGGATTGAATTTGGATTTGATATACGCGATCAAGGATGTATTGCCCGGTGTGGAAGCGGTTGGAGCCGAAGTGGGGATGAGCCAAAGAGCCATTTATCGCGATAGGATGCTGAGCACTAGAGCAATGGGCGTTAACAATGATTTTTTTGCAGTCAACAACCTCACAATCAGATCGGGCACTTTCTTTACTGATAATCACCTCAGTGAAGGCCGGGATGTGGCTATTGTAGGGGATCGCGTGGCCCGTTATTTATTTCAAAATGAAGACCCCGTTGGCAGCTATATAAAAGTGGGCCAAATCTGGCTGCAGATTATTGGGGTATTGAGCTCCAGAACTCACAATGAGGCACTCAGTGAAAATTTTGGATTGAGGGATGTCAACTCGGACATTTACGTACCTGTGCAGTCCTTTTTCGTCCGGTTTAAGAACAGAGGCGCTATTTCTGAAGGCGATATTGACCGCAGGGGAAGGAGAGAAGGTAGAGAGAATTACCACCAGTTGGACAGACTGACTGTAAAGCTCAAGAACTCCGAGCAGCTCACCGCCAGTGCTTCGATTATTGCCACCATGCTGGAAAGGCTGAACAATGAAAACAAAGATTTCTACCTCGATATCCCGGAATTGCTGTTGGAGCAACAGAGACAGACGCAGGATACATTCAATCTGGTGCTGGCTGTTATCGCTGCCATTTCTCTTCTGGTGGGAGGTATAGGGATAATGAACATCATGCTGGCTTCGGTGATGGAGCGAACGCGTGAAATTGGAATCCGAAGGTCGGTGGGAGCAACCGAAGGGGATATCAGGATGCAGTTTTTGATGGAGGCCGTATTTATAAGTTTATTTGGGGGATTGCTCGGTATCGGTTTTGGAATAGCTGCAGCGGAGGTAGTGACCTGGTACTCCGGTATTCCGGCCATTGTTACTGCCTGGTCGGTGATTTTGTCTTTTGGGGTAGCTACTCTGATTGGACTTGCTTTTGGTTATTTCCCGGCATCCAGGGCGGCCAAAAGAGACCCCATACAATCGCTCAGGGTGGAGTAGGCCCGGTAGGAGTCATTTTGATGATGGTTTTACCCTAACCAGACTTAATACTCCAAAGTAAAAAAACAGCTATAGACCCTCTGAGGTGAATACCTCAACGACTTTAGAGAAATGAAAAAATAACTGCATGATGAAAATGGTGAAAAATCTTCTGTTGGCTGCCTTAATAGTGCTGGGAAGCAGTATGATCTCTTCTGAATCAATGGCCCAGGATACACTGAGATTAAATATGAACGAATTACTGGAACTCGCCGGTAGTGAATCGCCTGATCTGATGATTGCACGGATCCGCTACTCCAACAGTTATTGGCAGTACCAATCGTTTCTGGCAGATTTAAGACCACAAATTGAGCTGGGCGCAAATCTGCCGGTATTGAATCGGGCTATAGAACCCATCGTATTACCCGATGGAAGTGAAGATTTTCGCTCGCGTTCGCTCATGAGCAACAGCCTCAATGTATCACTAAGCCAGGTAATTCCATCTACAGGAGGTCAGGTTTTTTTATCCTCCGGTCTTAGGCGAATTGACCTTTTTAGCGGGGATGGTATTACGGGGTCCACCTCCTGGCTATCCTCACCGGTCAGTCTCGGCATCAACCAACCGCTCTTCAGATTCAATCAATTTAAGTGGAATCGAATGATTGAGCCGCTGCGTATGGAGGAATCCGAACTGGCTTTTTCAGAAGAACTCGAAAGTATATACCGGCGCGCTGTGAGCCTGTTTTTTGATGTCATAACCGCCCAGTTGGACCTTGAAGCGGCCCGATTGGATGCGGAGAATGCCGATACTCTGTATCAATTGTCCCTGGGCAGATACGACCTGGGGAGAATAGCTGAGACCGATCTGTTGCAAATGGAGTTGAACCTGAGAAATGCAGAAGCGCAAATTGCCCGTTCTACTATTTCTTTGGACATTGCCATGGAGCGGTTGCGGGACTTCCTCGGTATAGAATCTGAAGTTTACTTCCATTTTGAGTTGCCTGATGAACTTTCGGAAATGGAAGTGGATCCGCATTTTGCGCTTGAGCACGCCCGGTCCCACAGGAGCCAGATCATCTCCTTTCAGCGGCGATTGCTCGAGAGCCAGAGTCAATTGGAGCGAGCAGAACGCAATTCCGGTATCGATATTCAGATCTCCGGTTCGATTGGCTTTTCGCAGACTGCAGACCAATTTGCTGACGCATACCGAAACCTTATCGATCAGGAGCAGCTCTCCGTGGGTATATCACTCCCCATTGCTGATTGGGGGAAATCCAGGGCCAGGAAGGAAATTGCTCGCTCTCAACTGGAGCTAACCGAGAGAACAATCAGGCAGGAGGAGGTTAACTTTGAGCGGGATATTCTCATTACGGTTCAGCAGTTTTACCAGGTGCGGCAGCAGGTGGCGCTTTCAAAACAAGCCATGGAAATTACGAACCAACGATTGGAGATCACTCGGAATCGCTATCTAATTGGTAAAATTGGAACGCTGGACCTGAACCTGGCAATTACGGAAAGAGAATCTGCCCGAAGGGCCTATATCAGTGCGCTAAGGTCTTATTGGCAAACTCACTTTGACTTGAGAGGGTTGACTCTTTACGACTTTGAGAACCGGCGTTCACTGGTCAGAGACCTGGATGGTTTTTGATCAGCCAGCATTCGGGGAGGCCGGATAAAGTATGTTTGACTTAATTCTAATTCAGCTCCTTTTATCAAAATTCCAACTGGCCAAAATCTCCTTTAATGGTCAGAGATGTGCCCTTGTGTTTTTCCACCCTGCCAATTACATCGGCATCAATTCCCATCGATTGAGCATCCTTGATTAGGTCAGCCGAAATTTCTGGTTTGCAGTATATTTCCAAACGCGTGCCGAGATTGAAAACCTGCACCATTTCCCTCCAGGGGGTGTTGGTGGTTTTCTGAATTAATTTAAAGACGGGAGCCACGGGGAGGAGATTGTCCTTGATCACGTGGTACCCTGCTGTAAATTTTGAGGACTTGGTGAGTCCGCCTCCCGTGCAGTGGATAATGCCCTTAATTTCTGGCTTGTATTTGTTGAGGTGTTTGGCAAAAAAGGGTAAAAAGGTGCGTGTGGGGGAGAGCATTAGTTTGCCGATGCTGTGTTTTCGGCCTCCTATTTCCACTTCATCCCTGAGTCGGTAGGGGCCTGTAAACCGGTAGGTTTCCGGAACCATAGGATCGTAAGCCTCCTTGAAATTTTGGTCGTAGTATTTGCTGAGCAGGTCGTGACGGGCCGAAGTGAGTCCGTTGGAACCTATGCCGGAATTGTAGGTGTTTTCGTATTCTGTCTGCCCGCTGGAGGCCAGCCCCACGATTTCCAGACCCTCCTCAAAGTCGTTGACAATGAGTTCTTTTCTGTGCAATCTGCCAAATGCCGTGTAGCCCACATCTATGGTACGCACGATGTCTCCTACATCGGCCGTTTCTCCTCCGGCAAGGTGGATTTCCACTCCGTATCCTGCCATTTGATCTGTAAATTCTACCGCAGATGCGATAATCTGTTCGATGATTTCCCCGGGGATCAGGTTTTTGTTGCGTCCGATGGTGGAGGAGAGTAGCAGGTTGTTGTAGCAGCCTACGCAAGCCATGTCGTCCACATTCATGACAATGGCGTCTCTCGCAATGCCCTTCCAAACGGAGAGGTCTCCAGTTTCTTTCCAGTAGAGGTAAGCCAGTCCGGCTTTGGTGCCTGCCGTATCGGCGTGCATGAGATTGCAGTAATTTTCATCGCCCCCTGTGTGGTCTGGCAGTATTTTGCAGAAGGCATTGGGGTAGAGCCCCTTGTCCTGGTTTTTTATGGCTTTGTGAACCTCTGATTTAGAAGCGCTTACTCCTCTGTGATCGTATTTTAACTTGTCAGACATAACTATTTTTTTCTGTTGAATCAGTCTTCCTCGATTTCTCTCCCCATTGGTCAGGGCCTTTGACATCTAAAAAAGCTGAAGGCCTGGTCAAAGGCATTTTCCTGTATTCCGGCTTTTAATTTTTTATTTTTTCATGTAAAATAACGGGCATTTATGGGTTTTGGCTTAAACTTCTCGCTCTTGTACATCGGTTAGAAAATCCACATTCTTCAATGCTCTGAAGTCCACGGCACTCACTCCCGATACACCGGATTCCTCCATGTAAACCCCGTAGATGATGTCCAGGTGGCTCATGGTTTGTTTGTTGTGGGTGACAATGATAAACTGCGATTCGCTGGAGAAATTCTTAATAATCTTGTTGAATTTCTCGATATTGGAGTCGTCCAGCGGGGCGTCCACTTCGTCAAAAATACAGAATGGCGCCGGTTTGAGTAAGTAAAGGGCAAAAAGCAATGAAATGGCGGTCAGGGTTTTTTCCCCACCGGACAACTGGGAGATGGATTGAGGGCGCTTGCCTTTGGGTTTGGCGATTATCTCAATATCTGAATCTAACGGTGTTCCTGGGTCGGTCATTACCAGGTCGCAATTGTCATCCTCGGTAAAAAGGCTACGGAACACATTGATGAAATTGAACCGGATACGGTCGAAAGCCTCAATGTATCGCTCTTTGGCTGTGGTTTCAATCTCCGTTATGGTTTCCCTCAGTGAATCACGCGCATTTTCTATGTCTTTTTTCTGCTCCTGGATGTCGTCATATCGCACTTTCATCTCTTCGAAAGCCTCGAGTGCGAGCGGGTTGACTTCCCCAAAATTGGTGAGCCGGGCTTTTAATCGCTCCACTTTTCTGCCTAGTTCATTGACATCGATTTTCTCTTCCTCTTCATCCAGAGTGACCTTTTTCGGGTCTAATTCATAGCCGAATTCTACCGAAAGGCGTTCGGAAATGCTCTTGACATTGAATTCTACCTCCCTGTTTTTCTCCCTCATTCCGGTCATCACTTCTTCCAGGTCGTTCGACTTCCGTTTGAGTTCTGCGACGTTTTTCTCTTTTTCAAAAATGGCATTGCGGGAACTGAAGTACTGTTGTTCTTTTTCACTCAAACTGGCTTCCACTTCTTTTTTTCTGCGGTAAAACTCCTGCAATTCCTCCTCCTGGTTGGCTATTTTTTTCTTCAGGGTTTCAATTTGGGCTTCACTTTCTCGAATGAGCGCGTCGGTTTTTTTCTCCTCTGCATTGAGGTCCCTCAGGCGTCCTTCTTGAAAGTCCAGTTCCTTCTCAAAGCCGCTGAGTTTATTTTGCTGGCGGATGAGCTCAATGTTTTTGTTGTTGAATTCCTCAGCTCGTTCTCCTTTCAGCGCCAAGGTTTTTTCCATCTTTTTAGCGCTGTTTTCGAGCTGTTTATTGAGGTTGGTGAGCCGGTCTTTAAGGTTTTCGATCTCTTGCTCTTCTTCGCTGAATCCGACTTTGACTTCCCGGTGCTGGTCGTTGAGCACTTTGAGCCTGCGGTTGCGTTTTTCCACCGCTTCAATGCCGGAGTTTTTGGTGGCCTGGATACCGGCCTCGCGCGCTTTTACCCCGGCAATTTCCGATTCGATCTTCGTCAGTTCCCGCTGGATATCCTCTGTGTCCAATTTTGATATGGAAACTTTGATCTGTTGAAGTTCTGCCCGTGCCTGGTCCACCTTTTTTTCCAGATCGCTGATTTTCTTATTGGTCTTTTCCAGGGCTTTTTTCCTCCCTATTTTTTTTCCTGCAAAGAGGTCTGAGCTTCCCCCTTCCGCTGTGGTTTTTCTGCGGACCGTCTGCCCGTCCGAGGATACCAGCACACTGACTTCGGCCGGGGTTTTTGGTGGCAGGGTTTCTGTTTGGGAAATAAAAACGCCCTTTAAGAGGAACCGAAACAATGGTCGGTAAACCCTGTCTATTTCCACCACCTTATAGGCTGAAACGGCACCTGCGATATCTTTGTCATCCGGGGATGAAGTTTCCTCATCCAGTGCGTCCAGTAGGAGGAACTGGGCCTTGCCTTTTTGCGCATTTTTCAGGGTTTCGATACCCTCTAGTGCAGTGGCCCAATCGGGCACTACGTAGTGATCCAAAACCGGAGCCAGCACTGCCTCAATGGCGGGGCGAAATTCATCCGGACAGTAGATGAGTTCTGATAGCAGTACCGCTTTTTTTCTCCAATCTTTATGACCGCTTAGGTGCTTAATGGAATCCGGGTACCCCTCTAGCTTTTCTAGCAGTGATTTAAGGAGGTTGCGTTCGTTTTTTAGGGAATCCAGCTTGCGTTCCAGCTGCTTTTGCTCCTGCTCGATGGCGTCCCGTTTTTCCTTTTGCTCACCGAGCTTGTTTTTTCGCTTTTCCTCCCGGAGGATGCACTGTGATTTTTTTTGTTCCAGCTCTTTATATGCCTCGCTAACAGAGAGCAGTGCCTGTTCGAGTTCGCGGTGCTTGTCTTTTTCAATCTTTTCCTCCTCTCGCAGTCTTTCGCCCTCCTCCTGAATGGAGTCCAATTTGCTTTGGAGAACAGACAATTGTTTTTCCCGCTCTGACTTTTGGGCTTCCAGTTTTCTCACATCTTGCAGCAATTGATCGTGTTCGCTTTTGACTTTAGCTGCGGCCTGATCTGCTTCTGTTTTCTGGCCGGTTAGCGCATCCAATGATTGCTGCAGGGTGTGGCTCACTTTTTTCTCCACTATCACCTGATTCCGGAGGTATTCCATCCGGGCACTGATCTTTGATTTCTGCTCCCTGAGTTCGCGAAGGCGACTCTCTCGCCGCTCGTTCGACTCCTGGGTATTTTTGAGAGATTGCCGACCGAGGTTTAACTGGCTTTCCACGTCCTTGAGTTGATTTGAGATGGAAGCCGCCTGTTTTTGGCTCTGATTGAGATTTTCCTCCTCTTTGAGCGTTTCCTGCTTGTCTTTTTCCAGTTGCGCTTCAATCGTTGAAATATGCGCTTTCAATTCGCTTTGATCGCCTTTGTGCTTTTCCAGGTTTTGAACCAGGGTTTGGTTTGAGTTGAGCAGGCTGGCGATTTCAATTCTGGCAAGGCGGATGCGCTGGGTTTTGTGCTTGTCCTTGAGCTTGTTGAAGGATTTAGCCTTTTTGGCCTGTTTTTCCAGTTCTTTTAAGTTGCCACTGATCTCAAAGAGCAGGTCCTGAACCCGCTCGAGGTCCTGTTCCGAGGCTTTGAGCTTATTTTGGACCTCCTTTTTGCGCTGTTTGAACTTCGAAATTCCTGCCGCTTGTTCGAACATTTTCCTCCGGGCGTGATCCTTGTCGGACAGTATGTCGTCCACCATATCAAGTGCGATTATGGCGTAGGAGTTGGATGCAATGCCGGTATCGGAGAGAAGGGAAGAGATGTCCTTGAGTCGGCAGGGAACGCCGTTGAGTCGGTATTCGCTGTTTCCACTCCGGTAAAGGTGCCTGGATATGGATACTTCGTTGTATTCTGAAGGCAGTGTGCCTTTGTCGTTGTCAAAAATTAGAGAAACACTGCAGGCGTTGGCCGGGCGGCGCGATTTGGTGCCGTTAAAGAGTACGTCCTGCATTTTGTCGAGCCTCAGCCCGGAGGTTTTTTGCTCTCCCAAAACCCACCTGAAAGCATCTACAATGTTGCTCTTGCCCGACCCA
This sequence comes from Saprospirales bacterium, assembly GCA_007695035.1. Taxonomy (GTDB): domain Bacteria; phylum Bacteroidota; class Bacteroidia; order Chitinophagales; family Saprospiraceae; genus PWJY01. The sequence continues at coordinate 53,961 of REEO01000036.1, forward strand.
TTGGGACCTACAACCCCCACCACATCCTCGTTGAAATGCAGGGTGGTGGCGTTTCCAAAACTCTTAAAGCCTTTTAACTCTATCGTCTTCAGTCTCATCGGGGCGCAAAAATAGGGAATATTTTTGGGAGGTGGGTATCCATGGGGGAGCTTTGACCGGGAGTTGGTGAGAAATGTAGGGAAAGGTCACTTGTGGGGTTTGGAAAGGCTCACCAGATTGAAGGATAATTGAAACGGACTCACTCATAAGTTAACACAAATTCCCTGTCGGGAAATTCCTGATCCCGATAGGCGACGGGTTTGCCACCCGGGTTGTAATGGTAGGTGATTTTACAAACCTTGCAATCCTGATAGGGCTGGTAGGTTACTCAAGTTTCGCAGTTTTCTTTCGTGGAAATTATGAGGGCTTTGTGTATTGTGAGGCAATTAGTGAATTGCGAGATTGGTGGGGTTGAGTGGATTGAGAAAGAATAAAAGCTTGCCTACAAAAGATAGCCCAATTTCAGCTTCAACACACAACGCTTAGGGGAGGAATGCATTTTTTAGCCAAATACATGACAAGTTTACCCCTAGACTTTGGCAGTGCACCCTATACTTTAGGTGGGGATTGTTACTTTTTGTAGTTGTCCCCAATTCTTTAGTGGATCAGACAAAAGTAAGAAGGATTTGATACTTGCAGCAAAACTATTAACCTGAGATGGTATAAATTTATGTCAGGTGTAAATTTCACATAAATCGCTGAAATACAATTAAAAGAAGACATATAATTATTCAGTAGTAATGTTTAAACAGTTTGCATACAGTTAAGTATAACCTGAGAAAATTCAGGTATCAAATTATTAACTACACTCGAGTTTGCAATCACATTGACTGAAGGAAACCCATAGGTTAGAGGTGTTAATAAAAATCCTTTCAATCTTAGGCAGTGATCAGAATGCACGGTATATTTACCGGATTTTCAATGCGATCAAACCGGGCATATTGAACTACTTACTGACAAAGGTCTGAAAAGTGGGGGTGCTGAATTTTTATCATCGGTCGCTCAACCATTAAATTCTATTCAGATGAAAAAGTCATATTTATTAGTACTGACAGGATTTCTTACTTTTGCAATCCTGTTGGCAATCAGTGCCTGCGGGGAAACAAAATCAGATAAACCTATGACGATAAAAGAGAAGGTGCTGAAGCTCGATGCACCGCAAGCTGAAAAGAGACCTGTTGAGTTAGAGAAGCACGGAGATGTGCGGATAGACAATTACTACTGGCTCAACCAGCGCGAGGACGAGGCGGTAATTGATTACCTTAAGGCCGAGAACGAATACCTCGACAGTGCGATGGCTCACACGGCCGATTTTCAGAGTGATTTGTTTGATGAAATTGTCGGCAGGATAAAGCAGGACGATGAGAGTGTGCCCTATTTCGACAATGGGTACTACTACTACACCCGCTATGAGTCGGGTCAGGAGCACCCCATTTACGCGCGAAAAAAGGGCTCTCTGGATGCGGAAGAGGAGATTGTTTTGAATGTAAATAAACTGGCAGACGGTTTTGAATACTACAATGTCACCGGACTTTCCGTTAGCCCGGATAATCGCTACGTGGCTTTTGGAGAGGACACCCTGAGTAGGAGGATATTCACTCTCCGCATAAAGGATCTGAAGACCGGAGAATTTTTGCCGGAAACCATTGGAGCTACTACCGGCAGGAGCGTCTGGTCAGGGGACGGGAAGCATCTTTTTTACAATTTGAGGGACGCTGAAACTCTCCGATCGTACAAAGTATTCCGCCATGAGATTGGAAACGACCCAGAGGAGGCTGAATTGGTCTATCACGAGGAGGACAACACCTTTCTCACCTTTTTATATAAAACCAAATCACGCGATTACATTGTGATTGGTTCCTACGCCACTCTGACCCAGGACTACCGTTTGATTCCTGCAGACGATCCCACAGCGGAGCCCAGTGTTTTTGAGCCGCGGGACAGAGAGGGAAATCTGGAGTATTCCATTGCCCACAAAGGAGATAAATTTTACATCCGCACGAATTTAGATGCCCGGAATTTTAGGATAATGGTCACACCCGTTGATGCTACCGGCCGGGAAAATTGGCGGGATTTTATCCCCCATCGCGACGATGTTCTCGTTGAGGGTATGGAGTTGTTCGATGATCACCTGGTGGTTCAGGAGCGCATAGAGGGACTCAGCCAGCTCAGGGTAATGGAATGGGAAGGAGATGAGGAACACTATATCGAATTTGAGGATGAGGCATTTGTGGTTTACCCCGGGACCAACCGACAAATGGATACCGATGTAGTGAGAATAGGTTTCTCCAGTCTGACTACTCCCAATTCGGTTTTCGACTACAATATGAATACGCGCGAGCTCAAGTTGATGAAGCAACAGGAAGTCCTGGGTGATTTTGATTCAGGCCATTACGTGTCTAAGCGAAAAATGGTGAAAGTGCGGGACGGAGTGGAAGTGCCGGTTTCGATGGTTTTTCACAAGGATACTCCCCTTGATGGAACGAGTCCACTTTTGCTCTACGCTTACGGCTCTTACGGTATCAGTATGGAGCCCCATTTCAATAGCGTGCGATTGAGTTTGTTGGACCGTGGGTTTATTTACGCCATTGCCCACATACGCGGTGGTGAGGAAATGGGCAGGCACTGGTATGAAGACGGGAAACTTTTGAAGAAGAAAAACACATTCCGGGACTTCATTGACTGTGGAAAGTATCTGGTTGAAAATAACTATGCGCATCCCGATCATTTGTACGCAATGGGCGGCAGCGCCGGTGGCCTCTTAATGGGAGCGGTGGTCAATAAAGCCCCCGACCTATGGGCCGGTATTATTGCCGCTGTGCCGTTTGTGGATGTGGTCACCACCATGTTGGACGAATCCATTCCGCTCACTACCGGTGAATACGACGAATGGGGAAATCCTAATGTCGAAGAGTATTACTTCTACATAAAGTCCTATTCGCCTTACGACAATGTGGTCGGGCAAGACTACCCACCCATGCTCGTCACCACGGGGCTTCACGATTCCCAGGTTCAGTATTGGGAGCCGGCCAAATGGGTTGCGAAGTTGCGCGAAAATAAGACGGATGACAACCCCCTGCTTTTGTACACCAATCTGTCCACGGGACATTCCGGTGCAGCGGGAAGGTTCGAAAGACACAGGGAAACAGCCAGGAATTTTACCTTTTTACTCGGCCTGGCCGACCGGATTGACTGATTTCTTTAGCTTTTATTTTTTGGCGTCGGGAGGATTGAATACATATAGGTTGTGTCCGGTTAATTCGGTGTCTTGAACCGGTTTGGAAATTCTTTTTGCCTTTTTTGCAGCATTTTATACATATAGTCCCCCGGATTCTATTTCTTTGCAGTGTAAAAGCAGATGCCTTTATGCGGTTGATTCAGGAAAGAAAATCGCGATCGCCGGAGGTTCTGCATTGTAAAATAATCAATTTCCACGCGCTCATTTGGTTAGCGCCTGTGCAATGGTTAGAAATTTTCGTTCATAATGTTGAGCAGGAGAATAGTACGAGTTAAAGTGATGCAATTGCTGTATAACCTTCAGGCCGATAAGCAGCTTGGGGCTTCGGACTTGCAGGGAATTTATCGCAAGGGTGTCAATCAGACTTACGATTTGTTTTTGTTCTCCCTGTATGTGGTGTTGAAAACCACCCGGATTGCCCTGGAAGAAGAAGAGCGACGCAAGGCAAAATTGCTGCCCAAAGATGAAGACCGGAATTTTACCCCCAAACTCTACCAGAATCCACTCATTCAAGAGCTAGAGAATTCTGAGCATTTTACCTCAATAATCGAGAAGAAAAATTTTGCCGCTCTGGTCGATGGGGACCTCGTCAGACAGATTTACCGAAAATTTGCTAAAGAGGAGGTTTACAGGGAGTATGTCTATAGCGAATCAGGGGACAAGGAACACCGCAAGGCCCTGCTGGATTTGTTCAGGTTTATGAGAAAGAGCGAGGTTTTTGAGGAGCTTCTAGAGAGCAATTACAGCAACTGGGAGGACGATAAGTCGCTGGTCGTAGGGGCTGTAAAGAAAGTCGTGAAAGCCCTTCCTGGACAGCCGGATGACTTTTTGAAGGAACACTATCCGGACGAGGAGACCTGGAAGGAATTTGGGGAGCAACTGCTCCAATTGACCATAGAGGAGGATAGTGAATTGAGGAAGACCATCAGCCCCACACTAAAAAATTGGGATGAGGACAGACTCAATACTGTGGATAATATCCTCATCAAAATGGCCCTCTGTGAAATGCTTCACTTTCCCACCATTCCAACCACGGTCACCATCAATGAGTACATGGAAATTTCCAAGGATTACAGCACGGCACGCTCCAAGGATTTTCTCAATGGGATTTTGGATAAACTCGCTGGGGATTTGCGTGAAAAAGGCATGATTAAAAAAAAGGGCAGGGGGTTGAAAGGCTGACCCGGCCCCATACCTGACATAAATAATGGAACAGAGAATTGTCATTTTTGATTTTGGATCTCAGTACACCCAATTGATTGGAAGGCGAATTCGGGAGTTGAATTACTATTGTGAAATTCACCCCTTCACCAAAGAGATCGAACCCGGCCCGGATGTAAAAGCTATTGTGCTTTCGGGCTCTCCTTTTTCGGTGCGGAATTCAAATGCCCCGGATTTTGATCTCGAACGCTATATCGGAAAGGTGCCGGTGCTGGGGATATGCTACGGCGCCCAATTGATCGCTCAAAAGCTGGGAGGAAAAGTGGAGCGTTCCAACAGTCGCGAATATGGTCGGGCGGTCCTTACCAATTTGCTTCCCGATCCACTGATGCAGGGGGTTGAAAGTGGAACCCAGGTATGGATGTCCCATGCGGATCATATTTTATCATTGCCCCGTGGTTTTGAGACCATTTCCACCACCCAATCTATACCTGTTGCCGCCTTTCGGTCGCACCCGGAATCTGGAAGATCACCAGTTTACGGTCTGCAGTTTCACCCGGAAGTGACCCATACCGTTTCAGGAAGTACGCTGTTGGAGAATTTTGTATCCCGGATATCCGATATGGAGCCCAACTGGACCCCTGCCTCTTTTGTGGAGGAGACCGTAGAATCGCTTCGCAGTCAATTGGAGGGAGAGCGCGTGGTAATGGGCTTGTCCGGCGGAGTGGATTCCTCTGTGGCTGCCACGCTACTGCACAGAGCCATCGGAGACAGGCTGCACTGCATATTTGTCGATAATGGGCTGCTGAGGAAAAATGAATTTGAGGAGGTGCTGGAAGTATATAAAGACAGAGGGTTAAATGTAAAGGGTGTGGATGCCCGCGATCAATTTTTGGATCCCCTTGAAGGGGTGTCGGATCCGGAGCAAAAACGCAAGATCATAGGCCGGGTTTTTATTGATGTTTTTCAATCAGAGGCCGAGGAACTTGACAATGTAAAATGGCTTGGTCAGGGCACCATTTATCCCGATGTAATTGAGTCAGTTTCTGTTCATGGCCCCTCTGTCACCATAAAATCTCATCACAATGTCGGGGGACTTCCCGAAGCACTTAGCCTCAATATAGTAGAGCCCCTGCGCATGTTGTTTAAGGACGAGGTGAGAAAAGTGGGCGCTGAACTCGAACTGCCATCTGATTTGCTTGCCAGGCACCCATTTCCGGGGCCCGGACTGGCGATTCGAATTCTGGGTCCTGTCACTCGTGAAAGGGTGGAAATGCTCCAAAAGGCAGACCATATATTTATCGAGGGCTTGAGGAAATTCGGTCTCTACGATCAGGTTTGGCAGGCTGGTGCAATTTTACTACCCATACACTCCGTTGGAGTAATGGGTGATGAGCGAACCTACGAACAGGTAGTAGCTCTCCGCGCAGTTACCTCCGTAGATGGCATGACCGCTCAGTGGGCTGAATTGTCCTACGATTTTCTGGGCGATATCTCCACGGCTATTATCAACAATGTGAAAGGAATAAACAGGGTCGTATATGACATCAGCAATAAACCACCGTCCACGATCGAATGGGAATAAGGCAGCATTTTTGTGTTGTTTCTTCCTGGCACTTGTGTTAATGGTAGCCGGATGTAAAACCCAGCGCGCTCCGGTGGAGGATACCGCGGAAAAGGACAGTGATAAAGAAGAACCGGTGCGCATTCCGATCGATACTATTCAATGGTCCGTAATTTCACCGGAAGATTATCCCCCCGTCGGATACCCGGAAGATTCTCCCTACCGCGACCGAATTCCCGAAACCATCCCACCCCCGGTTTTGAAAGAGAAATACCGCATAGCCCTGTTTTTGTCTATGGAAGAGTGGCCTGAAACCGAAATTTGGGAGATATTTTTGGAAGAGGAGGATTTGGAAGAGGAGGAGCTAGAGGAAATTGAAGAACTCATTCCCACCCTGAATGAAGAAGCACTGGAATTTCTCAATGGTTTCGAATACGCCTTGAAGAGAGAGTTGGCCGAGGGTGTTCAGATTGTTGTAGAGGTGCACGCCATTGGTGAGCGCCGACCCAGGGACGAGATACTCACAAAACTAAGTGAGCTTAATTTTTCAGCGGACCTGATGATTGGAGGCCGGACCAGAGCGGAATTAGAGGCACTGTCAGCCTTTGCAGCTTCCAACCAGGCCGTATTGTTGAACCCGTGGTTTCCCGGAAATTTTGAAGTGGCGCCGGATGCGCAGGTAGTGAGTTTGCAACCCGGATTGCGCGACCATTTCGATATGGTAGCGAGAAAATTGGGGCAAATGGAGGAGGAGGATGTCTTTTACGTGGTCTATTCGCCCCGTGAAAGAAGTAGAGTAGAGGAGTTCAGAGAGATATTCCATGAATTTTTTCCCGATCGGGAGTTTAGAGAGTTGTTTTTTCAGGATGATGTAGAAATTTTGGAGTTTGAGTTCGACGAATTTTTTGACGAAGAATCTACCACCTGGTTTTTCCTCCCAATGACGAGAAATCATCCCTTTATCTATCCGGTTCTGCGCACACTGGATGCCAGATCTGAGGATAAGGAATACAAAGTACTCGGTCTGACCCTCTGGGATCGCGATGTACACCAGGAGTTACAAACCAAGATCGATTTGTACAATACCTCGGCCCACAGCCCGGTTTTCGGAGACAGCATACTCATACATTTTAATCAGGGATTTTATGACTACATGGGATACATTGGCTCCACCAACGAGTACGAAGGATTTATCACGGGCGAATTTGCCAGGCGCAATTTGCTGGTTTACGGGGCTGATTTTCCGCTTTACTTACCCTATTCTGATGCCAATCCCGGATATTTTAACTTCCGCTTCCGGGAGTACGGATTAGAGGAAAAAGCCGTGGATGAATTTGGCCGAATTCCATCGAATTTGAGAAACAAAGGTTTGTATTTGCTGCGTTTCGACGAGGGGAAATTTCGTATATTATTTGACTAACAATCAGTCTTCACGCATCACCAAAATTTTGTTTTGTTAAATTTTTTAATTTACCTATAGTGTATGGTGCTGAATAAGTTTGGAAGATTGATTCAGGTGGGCCTACGATTAAATTAAAAAATTAATTGAATGAAAATCAAGCCGGAAAGATACGAACGGATAAGGCAAACGGTAGCCTATCGACAGTTGGACTTCACCGTGGTGCTTGAGCACTTTTCGGACATGCACAACATCGGAGCAGTAATGAGAACCTGTGAATCGGCCGGCATTCAAAATGTGCACATCATACCGCATCCTGAAGAGGAGCGAATGAAGAACCCCGTCCTCGGCAAGCGCACCACTGCAGGGGCGAGAAAATGGCTGGATGTCTATCTCCACGAAACCATTGAAGACTGCATAGAAAGGTTGAGAAAATCTTACAGCACGATATACTGCACAGCCCTGGGAGACCAGGCCACAGAACTTTTTGACGCCGATCTCACAAAGAGCACGGCCATCATCCTGGGCAATGAAAAACTGGGTGTATCCGACCGCGCCAGTCAACTTGCCGACGGAAACCTCCTTATCCCCATGATGGGAATGGTCAGATCACTGAATGTGTCCGTGGCATGCTCTGCCATTGTGTTTGAAGCTGTCCGTCAGCGAAAACTGGCCGGCCTGTACCGAGACGATATCGACTTTGTCGAACATGGAAAACAACAGTTATTCGAAGACTTCCTCCGCAGGCACGAACTCCAGTACAAAGGGCGGAAGCCGAAAAGGGAGGATTAGGTATTGTAGTTGATCAATTACGAATTACGAATTGGGGTAGTGGCGAAAATTCTGATTCATCCGGCATTAATAAGGAATCTTGGGGTAATCCTTTGGCTGGGATTAAGGTTCACCCCCCAAAGCTTTGGGGCTGAAGAGGTAAAGGTCGCAAAGGGTTCAATTGACAGTAGAAAGTTCGGAAAGTAGAAAGTTTGGAAGGTGAAAAGTTGAGATAGGCCTTTGGGGTTTATGGCCAATATCTTCGTGCGTATTTGACCTTTCATTAATTCTATTCCCATAAATCCATAAATTACCCGGTTGTCAAAATTTACCTTTCAGTCCCTGAGATTTCGGAAAAGCCATCTGCGGACTTTGCGTAGAATCCTATCTGTTATTAGAAACCCTTCGATTCTTATAATTTACGGAAACTCAAAGAATTACTGAATACAGCCTTCGTGGCCTCTGCGGGAACCTCATACCACACGTCCCGGTGTAAAAAAGTTGACTGGATGCCATCGAAATAGTATTTACAGGCAAAATCCTCAAAAATTTACAATCCCTGCGAATAGATATCCTGCCGTTTACATCGAGGTTTCGCCTGAAAAACAACTCACAAACTCACAGACTCACCCCTTCGGCAGGCTCAGGGCAAAGCAATTCACAACTGGAAACCGGCCATCCGCCAAAAACCATCCCATCCCTCCACACCAATCCCGTAAAACCCAAGACATTTAATTCCCCCCAATCTTTGAATATTCCGTATTTTTGCCAACTTTGCAATAAATGGAGCATATGAAATTGTCTGAAAGATTGGAGAATATGGAGGAGTCGGCAACCTTGCTGATGGCTCAATTGGCCCGTGACAGAAAAGCTGCGGGTAAAGAGGTCATTTCACTCTCTCTGGGTGAGCCCGACTTTGACACACCTGAACCCATAAAAGAAGCAGCCTGGCGCGCGCTGCAGGAGGGACATACCAAGTACACACCCGTACCCGGAATTCCGGCACTCCGAGAAGCCATTGCGGAGAAGTTTCGGACCGAAAACAGGCTTCCTTACCGCGCAGAAAATATTGTGGTCTCCAATGGAGCCAAGCAATGCATTGCCAATGTCTGTCTTTCACTTATTAATCCGGGGGATGAGGTGATTCTCCTTGCTCCCTACTGGGTTTCTTATGTTGAGATTGTGAGGTTGGCTGGGGGTGTTCCCGTTGAACTTTCGGCCGGAGTGGAGGCAGATTACAAAGTTTCGGCTGAGCAATTGGCAGAGGCCATTTCGGACAAAACGAAGCTCGTTATTTTTTCTTCCCCCTGCAATCCGACGGGCAGTGTTTTTTCAGAGCAGGAGTTGCGCGCAATTGCAAGTGTAATACTTGAGCACCCCTATCTGATGATACTCTCCGATGAAATATACGAATACATCAATTTTGACAGCGATTACTTCAGTATAGGGGCCGTTGATGGTATGGAAAATCGGACGATCACGGTCAATGGCTTTTCCAAGGGTTTTGCGATGACGGGTTGGAGACTTGGGTACATGGGAGCACCGGACTGGTTGGCAGCCGGATGTGCAAAGGTTCAGGGTCAATTCACTTCAGGGGCCAATTCTTTTTCCCAGCAAGCCGCTGTTTTTGCCTTAAAAAACTCCAGAGAGGAAGTGGACAAAATGAGATCGGCATTCCGAAAGAGAAAAGACCTGGTTGTCTCCGGATTGTCTCAAATCCCCGGACTCAAAGTCAACGATCCAATGGGTGCTTTTTACGTTTTTCCGGAGGCTGTCGATCTGGTCGATAAAAAATACGAGGGACGGAGGTTGAATTCCGTGGATGATTTTTGCATGCTGCTGCTGGAAGAAAAAGGAGTTGCAGTTGTCCCGGGAGCTGCATTTGGGGCGCCCAATTGCTTCAGGGTTTCGTATGCGGCCTCGGAGGAGGAGCTCAGTCGGGCTATTGAACTAATGGGTGAACTGATTAATAGTCTTGATTGAATTTCTTTTCCAACGCCTGAGTAGTAAAGTTGCTGGCAGTCCATTTTTTATATAGACCGTTGTTCTGTACTGGTTTCAAAATACGTAACATTTTTTCCAATGAATTTCACAAAAGAATAAAAAAAAGGAATAGCTTTGGGCGTGGATTTGCAGGTTAACAATGACAATTCTGCTTGCAGCTGTTATTCATGATTAGGTTATTCTGCAGAACCGGTTGTTAAAGCGATTTGTGATGAAAAAGAAAAAACGTTCCCCGATGAATGTGGGTGTGCATTTGGTCATATTCTTTGTGGCCTTTTTGGGTTGGAGCCTTTCCAATTCCCTGTATGCAATGGCGTCAGATTATGCTTCGCACAGTGTTTTCATAACTTTTTCCGAAAAGAGTGATACGAGTTCAAATGGGGATTTGGCCACCTCTGATTATATACGATTTTATCAGAAGTACATAAGTGGAATTCGCGGACAGGAATGCCCGATGTATCCGAGTTGTTCGCATTACGGGATGGCTGCTTTTAACAACAACAATTTTCCCACAGCTTTTGCCTGGACGGCTGAGCGCTTGATGCGTTGTGGTCACGATCACGATTACTACCCGTTCACTTTTACTGAAAGAGGATTTAGATTGCTGGATTACCCGGCTGAGAACCCCTTTCCTTCCGATATGCTTTACAGGGGCAATGCCTATTTTTTCGCCTATTCAGATTTGATTAGGGACGATTCCACCACCATGTTTATCAAGAAATTGATTAACAATGGGCATTACCGTGAGGCACTTTTGGAAATAAGGCGCGTGGAATTTTACAAGGGAGCGGACCTGGAATTGCTCACGAACAAAATGATATGCTACCGGGCATTGGATGAGCATGAAAATGCCCTTTTTGACTTTTCAACGCGGATTCCAGAGGAGTACCGAACCGATCCTGAGCTGCTTTTTCAAATTGCTGCCATTGAGTACGATTTGGGAAATCACAATCGGGTTTTGGAACACTCCTCGGTCGCACTGGGGGAATTGCCGGAGAGTGAAGAATTTACCCGTCCCAGATTTTTGGTTTTGAATGGGCTGGCTCATGCGCAACACAAAGATTGGAATGAAGCGGAAGAGAGCTACAGCGAAATGCTGCAATTTCAAAATTACCGGCAACTGGCTGAAGCCAATCTCAATATATTGGAGCGAAGATTACCGCTCAAAAGGAAAGATCCAACCCTGGCCGGACTTTTGTCGATAGTGCCGGGAGCAGGATATGCTTACACAGGCCACACCCACACCGCCATCTCAGCTTTTTTACTGAATGGACTGCTCGGTTATGCCACTTACTCGAGCATTGATAATGGCAATTACGGACTGGGAATACTGGCTGGAATTTTCAATCTGGCCTTTTACGTGGGTAATATTTCTGGCGCTGTGAGAAGTGCGCACCGTTTCAATGACCATCAATGGAGGTCAGTAATTAATAGTTTAGAATTCAATTCAAATTTTTAACCATTTAATATTTTATAAGATGATAGGAGCTTTACAAAATTCCGTACTTTTCAAACATGTGCTGGTCTGGATGGCTGCGAGCATGTTGTTTATGTCATTTAAGGTGTATGACAATGCCGGTGATACAGTACTTCGAGCAGGTACTAGCATCTCCTTGGAAACCATGCATACATTGAGGTCAGACCAGGTTCAGGTGGGTCAAAATATTGACTTCAGAGTGAGATCCGATGTCAAAGTGGATGGCAAAACCGTGATCGAAGCGGGAACCATCGCACGTGGACAGGTCATCAGAGCACAGCGTGCACGTGGAATTGGCCGCGAGGGTTATGTGGAAGTTCAACTGCGCTCAGTTCAGGCCGTTGACGGCCAGGAGGTGATACTCAGCGGTGGCAATGTTTATGCAGAGGGAGATGACAAACAAACACTCTCTATTCTCCTCGGTGTTTTTGTATGCATACTTTTCCTCACCATGAAAGGTGACAATGCAGAGGTGCCGGCAGGTTATCACGTCACTCCGACGGTGGCCAGCAATATGAATATTCAAACAAATTAACAGTTTTGTTCCCGCAGTCGCATGCTTGCCGGCCTGTGACTGCGGTATTTTTTTCCAAAATTCTCGGAATAGGCCTGGAGGTGAATTCCAAATTTGCCAATGGTCTGGTCGAGTTGCGGAATTATTGGATTTCTTGCATTCACCTTGCAGGGATGATAGTTTAAGAGGTTGCCATTGGGAAACAAACCTTTTTTGGGCGTATATATAATACGTGTCCACCTGGATACAAACTGTTTTCTGCCTCAGAGATTTGTCCCTTCCCCGGATCAAAAATTATTAGTAGTTTTGTCGCCGAACAACGAAAAGCTAGAAAATGACAGAAAGGGAGCGCGAACTTGAGAAAAGGAGAGAGGAAGCGAAGATCGGAGGAGGGGAAAAGCGAATAGAAAAACAACACGGCAAAGGTAAACTCACCGCAAGAGAGCGGATAGAGCTATTAATTGATAAGGGGAGTTTTCAGGAAATTGGCATGTTTGTCAGCCACCGGTCTTCAGATTTTGGGATGGAGAATCAAAAAATCCCCGGCGATGGGGTGGTTACCGGTTACGGAACCGTGAACGGGCGATTGGTGTATGTCTTCTCTCAGGATTTCACTGTTTTTGGTGGCTCACTTTCAGAAACCCACGCTGAAAAAATCTGCAAGGTAATGGACCAGGCTATGGCCAACGGCGCACCACTCATCGGTTTGAATGACAGTGGGGGAGCGCGGATACAGGAAGGAGTTAATTCCCTGGGCGGCTATGCCGATATTTTTTACAGAAATGTACTTGCAAGTGGAGTGGTGCCCCAAATTTCTGCAATAATGGGCCCCTGTGCCGGAGGAGCTGTTTACTCGCCTGCCATGACCGATTTTGTGGTGATGGTGCAGAAAACCTCCTATATGTTCGTAACCGGTCCCAATGTGGTAAAAACGGTTACCAACGAGAGCGTAAGCGCGGAGGAACTCGGTGGAGCCAGTGCCCACAGCACCAAATCCGGGGTGACTCAGTTGGTGGCGCAAAACGATGTGGATTGCATTGCGAAGATCAAAAACCTGTTGAGCTACCTGCCTCAAAACAATCGCGAAGCACCTCCGAATTTATCTTACGAATACGGTGAAGAATCCCGCCCACAACTCAATGGAATTATTCCCGAGAGTTCCAATCAGCCTTACGATATGAAGGCAGTAATCGATCATTTGGCCGATGCAGATTCCTTTTTTGAAGTACAGGCCGATTTTGCGGACAATATAGTAGTTGGATTTATTCGCCTTGCCGGTCGATCGGTGGGGGTTATTGCCAATCAACCTTATTCCCTTGCCGGTGTGCTTGACGTAGATAGCAGTAAAAAGGCGGCGCGTTTTGTGAGATTTTGCGATGCATTTAATATCCCCATGCTGGTGCTGGTCGATGTGCCCGGATTCCTTCCCGGAACTGATCAGGAATGGAATGGCATCATATCCAACGGAGCAAAATTGCTTTACGCTTTCAGTGAGGCCACGGTGCCCAGTGTTACTGTAATCACTCGAAAAGCCTACGGCGGTGCGTACGATGTGATGAATTCCAAACACATCGGAGCCGATATGAATTTTGCCTGGCCGAGTGCAGAAATTGCGGTGATGGGTGCGAAGGGGGCTTCAGAGATCATATTCCGAAGAGAAATTGCCGAAGCTGAAGACCCGGAAGCCAAGCTCAAAGAGAAGGAGGCGGAATATGCCGAAAAATTTGCACATCCCTACCGGGCTGCAGAACGCGGGTTTATCGATGAGATTATCCAGCCGGAGGAAACGAGGGTCAGACTCATTGCCGCCTTCGATTCTTTAGAACAAAAGAAAGTGTGGCGCCCCGAGAAGAAGCACGGCAATATTCCCCTGTAGGTTGTTTTTTTAAGAAAAATATATTACCCATCATTTAATTTGTATCCATTGATGATGGAACTCCTTACCCAACAACAATTAACAGATATGTTAATACCCTATCTTTAAATTCCTGTCAACAAATTGTTTGCATTTTATCAACAATGTGCTTATTTTTTGTGGGTTTCAGAAATGGTGTCCATGGGATTAATTACAAATTTTTAGATTGCAAAGAATTTATATGCGTAATAATTTATATTTGTAAACCATAGAAAAATAACTAATTAAATTCCTTTGTGAGGTTTCTTTGCCTGGTTGATGGTAAAGTTTTTGGAAATAGGAGGGGATAGGGAATTATTAAGTTGGGATATTATAAATAGTGGTTTATCTTTACGGCCGGAAAGAATAGGGGCGAGGTGTATGAATTCGCAAACTTTGGGTGTGTAATCAATTGTACCAAGGTGATGTTTCAGACTCCAGCCTTCCAAAATTGTTGTAAAAGGTCTTATTAGATTAATTAAGCCTAATTCATTTAAGTAAAACAACGAACTTATGATTGCCAACATTTACTCGAGAATTAACCGCACCGCCGGATTTGTTAC
>REEO01000091.1 GCA_007695035.1 Saprospirales bacterium
CCATTGTTATTTTTTTGGTGCTATATTTCTTAATACTGCGGGACTAAAAGTTGTCTGTAGAATCATTGAACAATGGATTAATATGGAAGCAGCAAGAGTACGGTATGCTCTTCAACAAAGTGGTGTATTCGGAATAGGATGGCTACCGTTTCAGTCGGTCGGAACCATAATCTAAGGTCTTCTGTTTTGGACAGGTGGACTGTTTATTTAAAGATGGTATGCATCAAAGAGATAAATTGCTGAAACGGGAGTCCTGGAAAGTTTTACCTATACCAGATTACAGAGCTCCACTTGTTTTCAGAGGAGGTCATGGGGCGACCCTTGGCACCCATTTTTTCAAAAAATCTTCGGTTAAATACACTGAGGGGCTCCGACTGGATACCTCCGATGGGGATTTTTTCTACGCGGATATGGTAACTGGGAATAATGGAGGAATAGTGGTTCTGCTACATGGATTGGAGGGAAATAGCCAAAGGCCGTACATTATGGGAATGGCTCAGGTCGCAATTGGCCGGGGTTGGGGAGTGGCTGCCATGAATTTTAGGAGTTGTAACGGCCAGATGAATTCCAGGGCGAGGTTTTACCACAGTGGTGACACGGGGGACGTTGAGGTGCTGATAAACCACCTGACAGAGAAGATGGGATTTAAAAGGGTGGTACTTGTTGGATTCAGTCTCGGTGGGAATGTGGCATTAAAGTATCTCGGAGAAAAAGGAAATTCCGTCCAACCAGAGATTGAATTTGCAATGGCCATTTCAGTGCCCGTGGACCTGAGCGGTTCCTCCGACCAAATTGAGTCCCTTCAAAACCGACTTTACCTGCGCAGATTTTTAAAGTCGCTCAAAGGAAAGGTGCGACAGAAAATGAATATACACCCTGGAGAAATTGATTGGAAAAAAGGTTTGATAGCCCGGACCTTCCGGGAATTTGATGAGTTTATTACGGCGCCACTTCACGGATTTGAAGATGCAGCGGATTACTATCGCAGAAGTTCCTCCCTGTTTTATCTTGATCGCATCGCTGTTCCGTCTTTGTTACTTTCTGCGAAAAACGACAGTTTTTTATCCAATTCGTGCTATCCGACTGTTAGGGACAATTCAATGCTTAGAACCATTTTCCCAAAGCACGGAGGACATGTAGGATTTCCTCATTGGCCGGTTTCAAAACAAACCTATCCGGAGTTGATTTTGAGCCATCTGCTAAGCCGGGCAGATGACCGGGATTTCACCAATTAAAATCCGGAAATTTAACCTGGAACCACCCGGATCGTCCTATGGTTCATTGGTTGCCAACCACTGACATTTTTCTGATATTATGGTTGGTTACAGGATTCCATCTTTTGTCGAAATGTTTGAACCTCCTCAACAGATATTTCCCGGCTCGAACTCTACAATGCTGGAATTGATTTTGAAGACTCCATGACTTTTTCATTAGACTTCCTGAGTCGGCTAAATCAGACCCTCCTCACGAAGTATTTTACCTGTTTCGCTTTCCGAAATTTCAAGCGTTTTACTTATATGTTGGGCGGACACACCAAGCTTGTATAAATTCACCACTGATTTTCGAATAGGAGCTTTTTACTCCTCTATGTTTTCCCTCTGTGTCTTTTCATATTCCTCTATCAAAATCTCTTCGTAGGCATTTTTCGCCCCACGTTTTATAATACTGGATATTGATTCTAATGATTCCATGGCTTTTTCTTTGTTTGTAATCACGCTGTAGTAAACGAAGGCTGATTTCGTAAGATTCCTGTCGCTTTTATCTATTCCTAAAAAAATCTTGCTTGCTGAACTCATTAAAATCTCTTCTTTCCAGGCCTGTTTGAACAGCCACTTGATGCCTCTCCATATGCCTTCCTGTAACATCAGTATTTCACTCTCTTCTGTGGCTTGAATGTTGTCAAATACGTAGTCGAATTCTGGTATGTACTTATTAAATGAATCATCCAAATCGCTGTAGAGGCTCCTGTGCCTGTGGTACTCTAAGGGGTCTTTCCCGTGGTAGAAAAGAACGGAAATCACCTGCCGGGGCTTTTTTATCCTCTTTTACCTGCTTGCCCAGTCCGGAAAATATATACTGGCCCAGTTAGATGGTCACATATTTGTCCTTTCACGATTTGAACTCCAGCAATATGGGCAGATACAAAGACTTCTTATGACTCTTAAGTGGTACTTCAAATAAAATGTCCGCAAAGGAAGTCTTGAGGTCCTCGTTCAGGAAACTTCCAGGCACTTCCCTGATTGAGGATAAATCGACTTGCTCAATCAAATCTGCGGGCAGGCGGTGTTGAAAGAAAGATTGTGCACGTCAATATCCCGGAAAACCGACTTCATAAAATGGTCGTGTATGTTTTTGTCCTTTGCCATGCCGAAAAGCTAAGGACGCGGGTTTCCTTTAGTCGTAGAATAAACGTTTATAAACGTATGAAAACGGCTTGTTAGGGTTCACCCTTACAGAATGAATAATTGAGAATGAGGACTTCAGATCCATACAGTACTGAAGGCAATCTAAAAACAACAATCTTTAGTGATCCCAATGTATCAGGTGTTCATCCCGCCACATACACTGATGACTTGCCCGGTAATATAGGACGACATGTCAGAGCCCAGAAAAGTGCAGGTCTCAGCAACTTCTCGCCCATCACCAAGGCGTTTCAATGGAATATTGGCCAGGAATTCCTTTTTGGTCTTTTCGTCCAGTGCATCGGTCATTTCAGTCCCGATAAACCCGGGAGCAATGACATTGCACCGCACATTGCGACTGCCGAGTTCTTTGGCAACAGATTTAGAAAAGCCGATGATTCCGGCCTTGGAAGCAGCGTAATTGGCTTGTCCTGCATTTCCAAAAACACCTACAACCGAACTGATGTTGATTATACTTCCTCCCCTATTGCGCATCATGGGTTTGACTGCGTGTTTTGTAAGGTTGAAAACCGACTTCAGGTTGGCATCCATGACCTCATTCCACTGCTCTTCCGTCATCCTCAACAACAGATTGTCTCGGGTTATCCCGGCATTGTTCACCAAAATATCCATTTTGCCAAACTCTTTTACAGTTTGGTCGATGAATTCACCGGCGGCCTCAAAAGAAGCGGCATCGGATTGAACGGCTTTTACTGCAGCTCCGGACTGCTTCAGTTCTGCTACAATTTGCTCGGCCCTTTCCGCTGAAGACCGGTATGTAAACACCACGGTAGCTCCGTGATCTGCATATTTTCTTACAATGGCCTCGCCTATTCCACGTGATCCTCCGGTTACTACTGCAACTTTTCCTTCCAATATTGACATAATATATTTTTTAATTCCGGGCCAGTTCGCCCTTCAGGTAATCGATAACTTTTACTTCAATGGCATCCATGTTTCTCATGTCTGCTAAATACCAGGATATCCAATCGCCCAGATTGGTTAGATACATCGCGCGCTGAACCTGAGACCCTCCCTTGCTGAAAACCTCAATCCAACTGTCGGTGTATTCTGTAATGATCTCTTTGTTGATCTTCATTCTCATTTGTACACGCGGATGGTCATCGCGATTTCTAAACATAACCACGGCCAGGTCATTTCGCTGATCGCGCCAGCCCACCAGTTCGTTGTGGTTCATTTCGGGGATTACGTGATGCCAGCACAGCATTTTGCTGTTTTCATTGATCTGTTGACGCAATCTGACAGCCACGGCCTCCATCCTATCAGCGATGTATAAGACAGGAGTTTTGCCGTCTAACATACCGGCTATTTGCCGTGCGCGGGTTTTGATATCGTCTTCTTCGCGATCCAGTAAGTCTGCAGCAAGTCCGATTTGTTCAATAAAATCATCACCAGTCAAACCACAGTAATGCAGGACGAACAATTGCTGGACCATGGAATAACCCAGACAAGCTCTGGGAGATGGCCAATCGTCCGGTATCAATATATGGTCGAGGGACTTTTCCTCAGCTAATTCCTTGAGTTTGCCGCCACTGGTAATGCAGATAATCCTGGCCCCTGTCTTCTCGATTTTTTCAAAAGCGGCCAGGGTTTCTTCGGTGTTTCCCGAATACGAAGACACGATAGCCAAGGTAGATTCATTCACCCATGCGGGAATATCGTATCCTTTGGAAGCAATAATCGGAACAGGGCACTGGTTTCTCACAAATTCCTCCGCATAATCTCCTCCTATACCACTGCCACCGAGTCCTGCTATCAAAACCCTGTCGATTACTCTCTGCGGTTTAGAAATTTTGGCATTGTTTCCTATTTCAATTGCTTCTCTCAGTTGATCAGAAAAGCGCGCTATTAGTTTATCCATTTAAGTTGGTTTTTCAAATCACAAATCATCAACACCTATACCCAATAAAACCGGGAACTCCGGGATAATGTTTGTCCGCAATCAATCCATTTCATTAGAAGTTTTGCAGTACAGCCCGAAGATGCCTGCGCAAATATAAAATTTTATGGGAAACTCCAATCCGGGTATATCTCAGGCCCCGATTCCGGATTAACTCTTGATGCAACAGTGAATTTCTAATCAGGCAATCTCCCACTATTACCATCCCTCCTGTCATTACCCGGTTTTAGAACAAAATAAATCCCTATATTTGGAGCTGATTGAGAGGCAATATTATGAGCAAGAAAAAGGGCGATTGGGGAGAGAAAATAGCGAAGTCCTACCTGGAAAAAAAGGGAATAGAGGTGGTGGAGACCAACTGGAGGGTAGGTCATCTGGAACTTGATATTATTGCAGAAGACGGAGATGTACTAGTGTTTGTGGAGGTAAAGCTAAGAAGCTGGGGTGGACCGCTTGAAGCCAAATACTCGATGACCGAAGACCAGATAAATCGCCTTGCCAAAGCTGCCCACTGCTATATGGTCCATAATGAAAGGGATGGCGAAGTCAGGTTTGACCTTGTTGCAGTTACGTATTACGATGAAAAAAATTATCGCACCCAGCATGTGGAAGATGCATTTTTTCCGGGCAGCATTTTGTAAAACAGATAATTGTAGTATCTTTGCACTCCGTTTTGGGAAAAGCTACCATGCGGAAAAATTTTCTACCGTGATTCATTGTTTATCCGGTGGGTTTTGCTGAAGGAAAATGGGAGTGATTCCCTACTTTTGGGACAACAAAATCAATTA
The DNA here is from genome assembly GCA_007695035.1 of Saprospirales bacterium. Lineage (GTDB taxonomy): Bacteria > Bacteroidota > Bacteroidia > Chitinophagales > Saprospiraceae > PWJY01. The sequence continues at coordinate 5,112 of REEO01000091.1, forward strand.
CAAAAAGGCGGGCAAGCACATTACTCCCGCTGCTTAAATGTTAGTTGGAAAATCATAATAAGATGAAAAAAGATACACATCCGGAAAACTACAGGCTGGTCGTTTTTAAGGACTTCAGCTGCGATGAGGCATTTCTCACGAAATCTGCCGCTCCCAGTAAGGAGACCATTACATGGGAAGATGGTAAAGAATATCCGTTGGTGAAGTTGGAAATCTCCAACAAATCTCACCCCTTCTTTACCGGTAAGATGAAGTTCGTTGATACCGCCGGTAGAATCGATAAGTTTAACAAGAAGTTTGGCAGTTCAAAATTTGCCAAAAAGGAGGAGGAAAAAGCTGAGAAAGAGGCTGAAAAGGCTGAGTAATAAAGATATTAAAATTTCCGAAGTCTAACTTTTACAATAGCCTCAATCCACCCATTGGGGCTATTTTTTATTATGTGAAGTCATGAAAAACCTGATATTCTTTGACGATGCGGAGCGCGAACACTTGCTGCCACTCACTTATTCCAGACCGGTTTGTGAGCTCAGGTTTGGCATGCTCACGTTGAGAGACAAATGGGAGAGAGAGCTGGAAGGAAAAGGATCATTTATCACAAGGGAGTATCTGGCTCAAAAATTCCCCATCGAAATATCGAATGACAATACCGTCATTAACGGCTCGGTAGTCCCTAATAAAAGACTGGTCAGACTCATTTCCGAACTGGATTTTAATGAGGCCCTTCTTTACAAAGAGGAACTCATCGCTGCCCGGTTGAACAGGAGTCAGTTTGATAAGCTGAAAAGCAACCAGCCGGTGGATGAATTGGTGGGCTACGAACTCACCACCACTCCGGTCAAAAGACTCGCAGGACTTACCGATCTTATTCACGACCACCAATCCGAATTTGAGCGGGATTTTGAAAGACTTACCGATGGACGGAAATCGGCTCCTATTCCAAAGGGAATTCAGACGATTGGAAATGGGAAAATTTTTCTGGAGAAAGGGGCTGAACTGACTAATTGTTCACTTAATGCCTCCACAGGACCGATTTATATTTCCCAGGACTGCAAGATCATGGAGGGGGCCGTAATACGAGGACCGTTTTATGCTGCCCGTGGTGGTGTGGTAAAAATGTGCACCAGAATCTACGGACCTGTTTCCCTCGGACCCTATTGCAAGGTGGGTGGAGAACTCAGTAATGTAACCATTGTAGGATATAGCAACAAGACCCATGATGGATTTTTGGGTCACTCTTACCTGGGCGAGTGGTGCAACCTCGGAGCGGGTACAAACAACTCCAATCTGAAAAACACCTATTCCAATGTCCGCTTGTGGAATTACCCGGAGAAAGAAGCCCTGGACACCGGCAAATTATTTTGCGGACTCTTCATGGCTGACCACACCAAATGCGGCATTAATACAACCTTCAATACAGGAACTGTAGTCGGGTTTGCATCTAATATGGTGGGCCCGTTTATGCACCCGCGATTTGTGCCCTCCTTTTCATGGGGAGGAGCCAGTAGTTGGGAGACTCACGAGTTAGAAGGTGCGCTCCGCACGGCTGAGGCCGTTATGAAGCGCAGAGCACGAAAGCTAACCGAATCAGACAGGGCGATTTTTGAGGCTGTTTTTCAGCAAAGTGCCCCATATCGGCCCTGGGAAAGCGAAAAATCTTAAGCACATCCATGCTGCTTTTCCTGAAAAAACTGCTTAGTTACCTCACTGAAATCCATGTTGAAAGTCATCCCAGCTCATTAAACCCGCATCTGTATGTAAGTTTGCGAAAAGGCCGGTACCAGCTCTGCACAGACAATGCAGTTTATTCCTTCGAAGATAAATACGACAATTTTGGGATTGCATTTAAACGGATTGATCTGTCGCCTTTACAGGGTGGGAGCGGTCTTATTTTGGGATTTGGCCTTGGGAGCATCCCCATTTTACTGCAAAAACATGGAATAGGTGATTGCTTAATAACCGGTATAGAGTTGGATGAGCATGTAATCGAACTGGCAGCTAAATACGGTCTGGATAAAATCCATCTGCCTCTGGAATTAATTGCTGCCGATGCAGCGATATACATGGAATTACAGCCGGCTCAACCCACCTTTGATTTGATCGCCGTCGATGTGTTCGAAGGAGATGTTATACCGGATGATTTTCAATCCATTTCATTTCTGGAAAAGTGCAGGTCGCTTCTCACTCCTGAGGGAATGCTACTCTACAATACACTGGCCGCCACAGATCAGGATAAGGAAATGTCCGAGGAGTTCTACTTTGAAAAATTTGCTGTGGTCTTCCCCGGGGCCGAGCTCATGGATGTTCGAGGTAATTATATTTTGCTGAGCGACAGGCGGCATCTGAAAAAAGGAATGCGGAGGCCGAAGTTTTAGCCTTTTTTATCTCTGCGAGCCAACATTTTTACTGCTGCCAATTCTCGATATTTTTCTCTGGTTTCTCCTGCGGGATAACCAAAGTAAACGGCACCTTCAGGAACATCTTTAGAAACACCTGATTTGGCCAAAATGGTGGCATTATCCCCTATTTTTAGATTTTGAGCAATGCCCACCTGACCCATTATGGTGACATTGTCCCCCAGGATGGTCTTGCCGCTAATACCTGACTGCCCAGCTATCAGGCAATTTTTTCCCATTACCACACCGTGGCCGATATGGATGAGATTGTCCAATTTGGAGCCCTTGCCTATGATGGTATCTCCTGACACCCCCTTGTCCAGTGTGCAATTGCAACCAATTTCCACATCATCTTCAATAATTACTCTGCCACCCGTGGTCCACTTCCGGTAACCTTCATCCGTTTTTTTAAAGTAAAATGCGTCCCCACCAATACTGGAATTCGGACCTATGATAACATTTTTTCCAATGGTGCAGTTGCTTCCAATATAGGTATTGGCACGCACATATGCGCCTGCAGCGATAGTGGTTTTTGGCCCCACCACTACGTGGGGCTCGAGTATGGCAGTAGGGTGAATATCAGCCGCCGGATGAATGGTAGTTTTTAGGGGAGTAAACGGACAGTGCTTATCTACCAGTGAATTGTACACTTCAAAAGGCTGATCGCAAATGAGAAGGGCTTTACCCTCAGGGGCTTCCACTTCCTTATTTATCAATATGACGGAGGCTGCTGAATCGAGCGATTTTGAATAGTACTTTTCCACATCCACGAAAGTGAGGTCACCCTCTCTGACTTTGTGAATCTCATTCAAGCCTCGGACCATTAATTGGCTGTTTCCGACAAGTTTGCATCCGGTCTCTTTGGCAAGTTCTTTAACCGGCACTGGTTTGGGCAAATCCATATCTACTGATTTTATCAGTGCAAATGTAGCATTCCAGTGGCTTTCATTGGCCTAAGTGGCGTGCTTATTCACTTGAAAACTAAAATATATTCACGCTTTGGCATCTCGGAGATGAATTTTAGTCCTTTTTCAGCAAACCCTGGTCCAGACAGTATTCTGCAATTTGAATGGCATTGGTGGCCGCTCCTTTTCGCAGATTATCCGCAACCACCCACATATTGAGTGATCGGGACGCTGAGCGATCGCGGCGCACACGTCCGACAAAGACATCGTCTTTTCCATATGCGATCAATGGCATGGGGTAAGTTTGGTTCAGCGGGTCGTCCAGCAGGGTTACTCCTCTGCTTTGGTTGAGGAGGTCATTGACCTCGGCCAATTCAAAGTCTTTTTTGAACCGGATATTTACCGCTTCAGAATGACCACCTGATACGGGCACCCGCACTGCAGTGGCCGTCAATTTAATCGAGGGGTCCAAAATCTTTGCAGTTTCGCGCTCGAGCTTTGTCTCCTCCTCGGTATAGCCGTATTCATCAAAGTCTCCGCAGTGTGGAAGACAATTCCTGTCAATGGGATGGGGATAAACCCCGGCACCCATTTTACCCCGGCGCTCTTTTTCCATTTGGTCGATTGCAGACTGACCTGATCCTGAAACCGACTGATAGGTCGATACTACCATTCGCTCTATTTCAAATCTACGGTGGAGGTTGTGGACTGCTATCAACAACTGAATGGTGGAGCAATTGGGATTGGCCACCAGCCTGTCGTATTCTGAAATGGCAGAGCCGTTGATTTCAGGTACAACCAGGGGAATGCCCGGGTCCATTCTCCAGGCCGAAGAGTTATCAATAACGAGTATATCTTCCTCTGCAAATCTCTTCGCCCACTCTCTCGATATCCCTGAGCCTGCAGAGAAAAATGCCACATCGGGTTTGGCCTCCAGAGCCTGTTCAAGTCCGGTGACGATATATTGTTTGTCTAGAAACTTGACTGATTTCCCAAAGGATCTGCCCGATGCAACGGGTATCAAATCATCTACCGGAAAAGCTCGCTCTTCCAACAATCTCAAAAATGTTTGTCCAACGAGCCCTGTGGCTCCAACAATGGCAGTTTTCATAATGTAAAAATTATCGATTGTTTCTATCTGTCAAGTCCAATTCCTTTTTTATGCTTATTATCACACTTCAATTCTCAAAATGGTTTATAATATAACAACCTGAGAAAAACAAAACACCACCCGATAGCCGGCATTTTTCTGCAAAGTTAGTCCACAGTAATAAACTGGTCAAAATGCAACTGTGGTATCCATTGTAAAATGGTGGTAAAACTGATCAGATCTGAACGTAAAGCAGGTGTTTTTCTTCAAAGAAATCCTCCCTAAACCAGCGATTAATGGGAACGGTCTCTACATAGATTCCCTTGCGCAGGGCCTTTAATTCGGGCTTCAGGTTTCCGCCCTTAAGGCAAATGAGTCCGTTGGGAAGGGGATTTTGCTCTTTCTGACTGATGAGAGACTGGCTCCAGCGACACAACTGTTCCAGTGAAGTAACTGCACGACTAACTACAAAATCATAGCTGCCTTTGAGTTCCTCGGCCCGGATGTGCAGTGTTTTTACATTGGAGAGTTTTAATGATGCCGCTGTATTATCCACCACCTTTAGCTTTTTTGCTCTCGCATCAATAAGGGTAAATTCCACCTCGGGCATCATAATCGCCAGGGGTATCCCCGGGAACCCTCCTCCGGTACCCAAATCCAATATTCTGCTGCCCGGGCTGAATTCAATGAATTTGTAGATACACAAACTGTGCAGTACGTGATGTAGGTAAAAATTGTCCATATCACGGCGTGATATCACGTTTATCTTGCTGTTCCAATCCGCAATTACCGGACCCAGATCAGCAAACTTCTTGCGTTCATCGCCGCTCAGATCGGGGAAGTGCTGCTCTATTTCTTTCATGTTAATCGTATTGATTTCCGCGCTCTTTGCGAATATTGGCCAGCAGCTTTTTGATGTCCTGATCGCGACTCAGTGGAAACAACACCGTAACGTCGTCCATCTCTATCAAGCCGATGTCCTCCAGACCAATCAGGGCGTAGAGTTTCCCCTTTTCGCCCCGAACGAAACAATTGCGACTGTCCAAACTCTGGACCACTGCACTACCGGTAACATGCCCATTTTGATCCTTTTCCGAAAGTTGGTAGATAGTGTTCCAACTCCCCAGATCTGACCAGCCAAATTGTGCGGGAATGGTAAAGACATTTTCTGCTTTTTCCATGATGGCATAATCCACAGAAATAGAGGGAATTGATTTGTAAACATGGTTTAGTTCATCCAGTCCGGGCGTGCCTTTTTTGTAGAGATCTGCAAGGGGTCGGTAAATCTCCTCAGCGTAATTGGAAAAAGCCTTTAATATGCTTTTGGCGCTCCAAACGAAGATCCCCGCATTCCAGTAGTAGTCACCGGATTCCAAAAACTCCCGGGCTTGCTTTTTAGCTGGTTTTTCGGTAAAGCGCTCCACCTTGTAAAATGCCCCCTTTTTATCTGAACGCTTTATGTAGCCGTATCCCGTGTGGGCAGAGGTAGGTTGAATACCCAGTGTAATGAGTACATCCTCAGCAGCTGCAAATTCTGCACATTCCAGTATTATTTCCTGGTATTTTTGGTCATTTCCAATGTAGTGGTCGGCAGGGGTCATCACAATCACAGCTTCGGGGTCTTTTGAAGCGATGTCAAAAGCAGTAAGCGCCACGGCTGCAGCGGTATTTCGCATAAAGGGTTCGGGGATGATCGATTGTATATCCAGGGGGAGTTGTTCCCGGACAAGGTGGCTGTATTTTTCTCCACAGACCACTTTTATATTTTGGTCTTCTAAAATACGTGCGTATCTGTCGTAGGTTTGTTGTATAAGCGTTCTGCCGGTGTTCAATACATCCAAAAATTGCTTGGGATATTTTGATCGGCTTGCGGGCCAAAACCTGGTACCGACACCTCCCGCCATTACAGCAGCATAAATTGTCTCTCTCATTTGACTTCCTGTAAGATTGATATGGGGTGCAAACTTAAGGATTGAAAGCCAAAATCCGGTGACAATTATTGTAAATCAAGTGTTATAAACAATCGATAACCATTAAAACATGCCGAGAAGGAATCAAAAGCAAAAGGAAATAGTAGCTTTAGGTTGCTCAGGACGGTTCCATGCCTTTTTTCCACTTAATATTGCAACCTCCGGCGGGTCTTTGATTTCTGTCGATGGGCAATCCCCTCAATAAATTATCTATAGCGGTAGTCAGGTCTTCACCGGAAAGCTCGACATCATTTCCCGGTCGAGAATTGTCCAATTGACCTCTGTACTCAAGGTGCATATGGCTGTTAAATAAATAAAATTCCGGAGTACAAACCGCTTGATATGCGCGGGCAACGGTCTGACTTTCATCGTACAGATAGGGAAAGGTATAACCTTCCTTCTCAGCCACTTCTTTCATCTTTTCGGGACTGTCATCCGGGTAGTTTTCTACATCATTTGAACTAATCCCGACGAATCCTATCCCCTTTTTACTGTATTTTTCAGCTATTTTGGAAATAAGGGGATTAACATATTTGACATAGGGACAGTGGTTACAGATAAACATAATTACTGTCCCGCGCTCTCCTTTTATGTCATCCAAACTTAATTTCTTTCCAGAAACGGTATCAACGAGCTTGAAATCCGGGGCTTCGGTGCCCAGGGGCAACATGGTACTTTCAGTATAAGCCATTAACCAATTTTTAGATCGGGTTAATAATTTCCGATCTTGTGAATCAAAAAATTTAATACTTCTCTAGTGAAACCTTTGGGGATTGTTAATCGGAGAAACCGGATTTACTATGTGAGCCATCGCAAAAGGGCTTATTGTTGGTGGCGCCACAACGACAGAGAAAAATTTGTTCCTTGCAATCGATAGGGTTTCCATCTGGTCCTTTGAGATCAAAACTACCTTTAACCTGAATAGGACCATCCTTTACTAAATTTAAATTTGCCATAGTTTTATTTAGTCTAACATCTCTAGTGAAGGTATTGTTACGAAAAATTTCGATAATATCTAAAGAGGTCAAATTATTACTATGTTTAGGCACCATTAATCCTGTGACTCAACTTAAACATTACAAGTCTGGAGACTAATACTGAACCATTACCAGATTGAGGTTTGATTGCGACTCACTGGGCACGATAATAGCCGAGGAATTTAATTGGTAGGTTTCCCTGAACCGAAGTCTCAAGTTTTGGTATTCGGTGTTTAGAACACTTTTTCGTTCTGTCATCCCATCTGCGCCCACAAGGTATTCTGAAACTGTGCTGTTTGAACCGATTTCATCATTAAAAATCAGGCGTACGAAAGAGGGAGATTCCATGATAAAAAAACCGGAAAATACTGCGTCGTCGTCCTGGGAATATTGTCTTTTGTAAAGTACATTAGTCCACAATTCTGAACCATCGGGATTGAAAGAAGTGATAATGACATCCTCCAGATAGTAATCTACCCAACCTACTCTACCCATTGACCTTTGGAAAGTACGCTGTCCGTAGGTGGGGCGTCTTTCGTATACTTTTTGAACCTCTGTAAAAATAACAACCCCTCCGTCATTGCGAAGCATCACATCTGTGACCTCCACATCTGCAATGCCATCACGATTGACATTTTGGTCGCTGATATTGTTCAACAAGTCCCTGGAAAAGGGGTTCTTGTGGAATTCGGGCTCGTTTGGATTATCCAAATCAATTTTCATCAGAAAATGTCCTTCGGCTCTGGAGGACGAGTTTTCGTAGTATAATCCTGCACCCACGAGTTGATTGTTGCGAAGGTCGAGCGTAAAATCCTGAGAAAAAGCGTGCAGATCCGGCATGCTCACTTTTTGAAAGTTAAACCTATCTGAATCCCGCTCGAATAAGAAAAACTCGAAGTGCATACCATCACGACGGAACCTTCGCTCTGTTCTTTCCATAGCGAGGACCATTTTACCATCGTCTGCCACCAAAATACTTCGAAAGCCCGACCTGATATCCCCCTCCACTTCAATGTTGCGATCCCATGAAATTTCCTGGTTTTTTAAATCATAGCAAAATATCTGAAGCCTGTGAGCATTGTCACTACGGAAAAACAAGGCCTTGGTGCTATTCTCTGAAGTCGTAAAGCGAAATCCACTAAAACCCGGTATATGTGAGGCAACCGCTATTTTGGTTGAATCGATCATTCGCGCCCTCTCGTCAAACTCCCACTCAATAATATACTGGTCATCCCCCTCACGCATCTGGGTGAATACCAGGAAACTATTGTCCAACTTAGTGTGACCAACCACACGACTGTGGCGATCAATAATGCTCTTTTCTTCCCTTTGAACCAGACGAAGATCGCGATCAAATGACCTGAGTTCAATGCGATTGTGTTTAGCTATCAGTAACACAATGTGGTCCCCCACCTGACCTACGATCCTAAAGCGGTCATCTGAGCGAATCGAAACTTCTTCAGAAACAGTTACGCGCTGCGCTGTCAAATGGGGAAAACCCAAACTCAGAATCAACAATGGAAGCAAAAACCTCAGGATGTGCTTCATAATAGAGTGATTGAAAATAATATATTCTGTATGATGATAAAAAACCCAATCTTACTTTAAATGAATAAACCTAAAACCGAGACAATGCTGTGCTTTTAGGCTCTTCAGAATAAGTCATTTCTACAACGGAACTCACATCGGCTAAGTTTCAACAAGGGCTTCAAAAACAACAATTCTTCTTTGGATAGTGGCTATTTTAACGCCTTCCTCTTATCCTGTAACCTATAATTAACTTCTCGACTTTGGAAAATATCGTCTGCATTTCTATATTCGCGCACTTAATTACTTCACGGGTTCTACCCGCATTTTTTCAAAAATAAACTGGTATCATGAGTAAAAAGCCATTAGTTGAGTGTGTTCCCAATTTCAGTGAAGGGAGGAACCGCAAAGTCATAGATCAAATCACCAATGAAATTAGTCGTCAGGAAGGGGTTAAACTACTGGATGTAGATCCCGGTGCAGCTACTAATCGAACTGTTGTGACTTTTGTTGGAGAGCCTGAACCTGTATTGGAAGCTGCCTTTAATGCCGTAAAAAAAGCTTCTGAGCTGATCGATATGTCGGGGCATAAGGGAGAACATCCGAGGATGGGTGCAACCGACGTTTGTCCACTCATACCTGTCAGAGATATCAGCATGGAGGAAACTGCAAAGCTCGCTGCCAAACTCGGAAAAAGAGTGGGGGAGGAGTTGGAAATTCCAGTTTACCTCTACGAAAATGCGGCAACGCGCCCGGAGCGAAAAAATCTGGCCACTGTCCGTTCGGGCGAGTACGAAGGGCTGGCCGATAAATTTAAAGACCCTGAGTGGAAGCCTGATTTTGGCCCGGCTAAATTCAACCCCCGGACGGGAGCCACAGCCATTTCAGCACGCGACTTTTTGATAGCCTACAACGTCAACCTCAATACCACCAGCGTGAGGCGCACCAATTCCGTGGCATTTGATGTGCGGGAAAAAGGAAGAGTTAAGAGAAAGGGTGATCCCATCTCCGGAGAAATTGTTCGGGATGACAATGGAGATCCACTACGCGTACCAGGTACTTGCAAGGGCGTAAAAGCCATCGGCTGGTATATAGACGAGTACGAAATTGCCCAGATTTCCATGAATATTACGGACATCCGTCAGACCCCTCTTCACAAAGCCTTTGAAGAGTGTAGAAAAAGCGCTTCTAAAAGAGGTCTCAGGGTAACCGGCTCTGAATTGGTGGGACTCGTACCCAAACAGGTGATGATTGATGCAGGCAAGTACTACCTTACTCAACAAAAAAGGTCTCACGGTATTCCCGAGGAGGAAATCATTCACATTGCAGTAAAATCAATGGGCCTGGATGAGTTTTATCCCTTTGAGCTCGAAAAAAAGATTATTGAATACCAGATTGAAAGCCTGGAACCAGGTCCTCTCGCATCCAAAAACCTGAGGGAGTTTGCCAATGAAACGGCCTCGGAAAGTGTAGCTCCGGGAGGAGGTTCAATCGCCGCTTATGTAGGTTCTCTAGGTGCTTCGCTTGCTACCATGGTAGCCAATCTATCCAGCCATAAAAGGGGTTGGGACGAACGTTGGGATTTCTTTTCAGACTGGGCTGTAAAGGGTGAAAAGCTCAAAGAGGAATTGCTCGGCCTCGTGGACGAAGACACCAATGCTTTCAATGCCATCATCAGCGCCATTAGAATGCCGAAAAGCACTGAGGAAGAAAAAACTGAAAGGGCAAAAGCCATCGATGGCGCAACCAAAAATGCCATCGAAGTCCCATTCAGAACCATGCAACTGGCCGACGAGGTTTTTGATGTGGCTGAGGCTATGATCAGGGAAGGCAATCCGACTTCTGTTACGGACGCCGGTGTTGGAGCCCTCTGTGCCAGAGCGGCATCAATCGCTGCCTACATGAATGTGGTCGTAAATTGCAAGGACCTGGACGATGAAGCCTATGTCAGCAATTTGATGAAAAAAGCCGATGCTCTCAAAGAAAAAGCCAACAAACGCGAAGCTGCCCTCACGAAGGCCGTCTCTGAAAGACTGGCTAAGTAAGTCGGAAACTAAACCGTATGGAATAATATTTTTACCATCGGTTGGGGCTGTTTTCTTGCATGTGTAAGGTACAATTATACCCACGTGCAATAAATTCATCAATGGGCCTCCAACCAATTTTGACCCTTGCCTATTTCCACTTTAATGGGAACCCGCAGTCCGGGCTGTGCATTTTTCATCTTTTCCCGAATGACGGGGATAAGACCCTCAGTCTCTGATTTCAATGCATCAATAACGAGTTCATCGTGCACCTGCATGATTATTCTCGATTTAAGACCTTTCTTTTGAATGTACTGATGAAGGTCTATCATCGCCTTTTTTATCATGTCTGCGGCCGTACCCTGGATGGGGGTATTGATCGCCATTCGCTCTGCCTGGCTGCGCATCATTCCATTGCGAGAATTGATATCTCGCAAAAATCTCCTCCTCTTCATCAGCGTGGACACATAGCCATTTTCTCTTGCAAATTCGACTATTTCGTCCATGTACTTTTTCAACCCACTGTATTGTTTGAAATACTCATTGATTAAATCAGTGGCTTCCTTGCGGCTAATTTCCAGTTGGCGAGAGAGATTGGTTGCACCTGCCCCGTAAATAATCGAAAAATTCACCGTTTTGGCATTGCGTCTTTGGTCGGCCGTCACTTCTTCGTAAGCAATGTCATAAACGCGAGCTGCAGTCGCTCTGTGAATATCCTGATCGTTCAAAAAAGCCTCCAACATGGCCTCGTCTTTGCTTATTTCAGCTATCAGGCGCAACTCAATCTGGGAGTAATCCGCTGCCAGGAGAATATGCTTGTCACTTCCCGGAACAAAAGCCTCCCTCACCCTTCTTCCTTCCGCTGTTCTAATGGGGATATTTTGAAGATTGGGATTGTTGGAACTGAGTCTCCCGGTGGAGGTCAGGGCCTGATTGAATGACGAATGAATGCGGCCAGTGTTTTTGTTGATAAGTGCCGGTAAGGCATCGACGTAGGTTGACTTCAACTTTGTCAGTCCACGGTAATCGAGAATTTTCCTCGCGATTTCGTGGTTTTTGCTCAGTTCGCTCAGCTTTTCCTCATTGGTGGAATACTGGCCGGATTTGGTCTTTCGCCATTTGTAGGGAATGTCCATCTTGTCAAAAAGGACCTCTCCTACCTGTCTGGGTGAGGCGATATTGAATTCAACCCCGGCCATTTCATGCACTTCTTTCACCAGTGCATCAATTTTTTCCTGAAGTTCTTCTGAGTATTTTTTCAGATATTCGCGATCCACTTTTACGCCCGCTGATTCCATCTCAATGATGGCATCTATGAGGGGTTCCTCGATATGGTCATAGAGTTCTTTGAGATTTTCACTCTCGAGTTCCTTATCGAGGTATTCCTTCAACTGCAGGGTAATATCCGCATCTTCACAGGCGTAAACCACCACCTTTTCCTCCTCCACAGACCGCATACTTCGCTGGGATTTACCCTTTTTGCCAATGAGTGATTCTATGGAAATGGGCTTGTATTTCAAATAGGTTTCTGCGAGAAAATCCATGCTGTGCCTCATCCCGGGTTCCAACAGGTAGTGCATGATCATAGTGTCGAAGTAATACCCTTTCACCACTATGTCGTACTTCCTTAAGACCAGTGCATCGTACTTGATATTTTGGGCTGTTTTTGCTATTTTTTCATTCTCAAACAAATCTTTAAAGCGCTGAATTTGCCGTTTCGCCTCTTCAAATTTTGTTGGGCTCGCCAGGTAAAAAGCCTCGCCGGGTTTGACGGCAAAAGAAACCCCTACGAGTTCAGCATTGTGCGGGTTCAGACTGGTGGTTTCGGTATCGAAGGCAAAGTGACCGGCTTTTTTCAAAAGGTCAATCAGGCGGTCGATCTCCTCCTCACTTTTGACCAATTTGTAATCCACATCGACATCCTCAATGGTTTTTTCAGCCACGGAATGTTTTTTTAAACTGGGGCTCATTTTATCTTGCACCTTATCTGAAACCTGCTCAAAAAGCTCCCCCTGGACAGCTTCGCGCTTTTGTTCCTCACCCTCACCGAGAATGGACCTTGCCAGCGTTCTGAATTCGAGTTCTTTAAACAATTCCGAGAGTTTTTCCCGGTCAAAGGGTTCAATTTCCAACGACTTTGGATCGAATTCAATGGGTACGTTTTGCTCTATGGTAGCCAGCTTCTTGGACAAAATGGCCTGATCGGCAAACTTTTTCACATTCTCCTTTTGCTTGCCTTTCAGTTGGTCTGATTTTTCAATTAGGCTCTCCACGCTTCCAAATGTTTTCAGCAACTTTTTCGCTGTTTTAGGACCAATGCCGGGAATTCCGGGTATGTTATCACTGGAATCCCCCTGCAATCCCAAAATATCAATAACCTGTTCGACTTTGTCAATTTCCCATTGCTCCAATACTTCCTCCTCGCCCAATACCTCCACTCCATTTCCACGTCTGGAGGGTTTGTACATAAAGACCTTGTCCGAGACCAACTGTGCGTAATCCTTATCCGGGGTAACCATATACACCTCAAAATTGTCCTTCTCTGCTTTTTTGGCTATGGTGCCGATTACATCATCTGCCTCGTAATTTTCCGCAGTCAAAACCGGAATATTAAAGCCCTCGACTATTTTGTAAACATAGGGCATGGCTGCGGTAATGTCCTCGGGCTGCTCGTCCCGATTGGCTTTGTATTCGCTGTAGAGTTCATTGCGAAAAGTGGGGCCCTTCAAATCAAATGAAACCGCGATGTGCGTGGGTCCGGCATTCTGCAAAATATCCCAAAGGGTGCGCACAAAACCAGTAATGGCTGAGGTATTAAGCCCCCTGGAGTTGATAAGGGGACGACTTATAAAGGCAAAATGAGCGCGGTAAACCAGGGCATTTCCGTCCAGCAAAAACAATTTTTTCTTAGCCATAATCCAGATTTGAGTGTTGACAAAGATAGGTAAAAGTTGGCGATTGAGGTGTTGTATCATATCACCCTCAGTACTGTTCTTAAAGTATGTGCTCAACAGGATTTTTCAGCTCAGGTAGAAACAAGGAATTGAACCCGGGATGAGTATTTTTCCGGAAAAATTTTTGGCCAAAATCATCCCGAAATTTAAAGCCCCGGGGCTCCTAAAAAAGCATTGGGTGTCACTTAAAACCTGCCGTGTTTTTTATAGAGCCATCCCCCGAAGAGCAGTCCGGCCAGAATGGTGAAAAAAGATATCAACTCGGCCTGGGTCATTTCAATTCCCAGCAAGTAAAAGGTTTCATTGACCCTGATTTTTTCAATAAAGAAGCGCTCCACTCCATTCATTACCAGATACACAGCGAAAAGCATGCCCGGCACGGTTAATTTTTTTCGCAAATACCAGAGAACACCAAAAAGACCGGTGCAAATGATGCTCTCCCAAACCGGGGTAGGGTAAACAGGAGATTCCAATCTTCTGCAATACCTGTCTTCACATCCCTCGATGGGCACACCCTGATTCAACACATTGTGCGGGTAATCATAGGCCCACATCCACTCGGGCAAAATAAACCAGGAAGGTTGTGGCATTTCATTGACTATACCCCAATCACCGTCGCCTGAAAAGTGGCATCCCAGCCGGCCGACTGCATAACCGATCATAAGCGCTGGAGCCACTGCATCCATCATGTGGATGGGTTTCATTCCCTGTCTTTTAACCCACCAAAAACACACTGCAAAGGCCACGATCAGGCCCCCGTATATGGCCAATCCACTTCCAGAAAACAAGGTGTTGACAGGGTCGGCCAAAAACGCTCTGAAGGTATCTGCACTTTCAAAAAGGGCAAAAAATTTGGCTCCTACAATTCCACTCAAAGCAGCTACAATTGTAATTTCACCCACCCGCTGCCTGGGGTAAATTTTCTCTGATACCTTTTTAGGTTTGGGCAACTTCCTCCTTTGTCCCTGCCAATAGGAGTATGCTACAAATGCAGCACCGACGAGCAAACCACCCAATGCATCTCCGTAAGGTGATAAAATAACAGATGCAGCATCCAGCAAAAACTGATCCCACTCCTGATACGCGTAAACCAATTTATACCCCAGAATAAAACCAAATAAACCATTGGTAATCAATTCCGATGTCGATGCGGGCAGGCCAATTTCCCGGACCACCTTTTTGGGCTTAAACTGGCCGAGTTGTTCCCTCCTCTTTATCTCCAAATAAAGTACCCACGCACTCACCAGGAAGGCAATTGCCAACAGCAAACCGAATGTCTGGATGATAGAGAAAATATTGTCGCGTTCAGTGCCGAACACATCGTGTAGGAAATATGAGAGATCTGGATACATTTGAATTGTTTTGCCTATTAGCCTAATTGGTAGTTTGTGATGTCATGTATTTAATGACGTCAAATATCTTAAATTTTGTACAATCAATTCCATTCTCCAATTTATTTCACCGGAAATGCAGGTATTTTAATCCGAATGGTTGTTCAACAAGGCAAAAAATACCCTCAGCACATTCCCTCCTGACTAAAACTATTGCATTACCCTATTTAATAAGCACTCCGGAAAATGAGGTAGCCCAAAAGTATGTTTAATCAATTACCTGTCAGAGAGGAAAGTTAGACACGGACTGATTTATATTTGGAAGGTTTGTTGTCTTTCTATATATTTGTGCACACGGGAGAAGTCTTGGGACTTTGCACGCATTGGAAAAATTCATTAGCCTGATTCACAGCCTTAGAATGTGCAATTTCTTATCCAGGCAAAACCCTGTGCTATGAAGGATCAAGTTGCAATGACAAGTTAGTTCAGAAAACCATGCGTTCAGGTCTCATTATTTACACAATTTCAAGGACTCTCCCTGCCTATCTATGTGTATTGATTGGAATTAACTCTTTTCCCGAAAGCCTTACAGCGCAATGTGAATCAGCTCAGGTTGCACTGCCTGACAATAACGACCCGGTTGTTAACCCCAGTGGCCTGTATTGCGTTGATTTCACTATTGATCCTTCCGTCACCGGGCACCCTGAGGGTATTAGTTTACACCTCGACCATACCTGGCAAGGGGACTTGAGCATAAGGATTTTTGCTTGTGGCGAAACACTTATGGTTCTCACTAGACCTGGAGGTGGCAATTGCAATGGGGGGGCTCCTTTTGGGTCATCTCTTTCAGTAAATGGTGTTTTTACTTTTCAGGATACCGGTCCAAATCCCGATATTGGACTATCACAAAATGGTGGGGATTATGGTTTATCTGGGGACCCCTGTAATATCAATACTGTTAATTCATTCCAGGAACTGGCGGATGAATGTGGAAGTGACCCTTACACTTTTACCATCTGTATCGGTGATCATGCCTTGGGAGATATTGGTTATGCTTCCGATATAACACCTATTTTTGACAACCCCCCAACATGCGGATGCACCGACCCTGACGCTTCCAACTACAACCCTGATGCCGATGTGGACGATGGCTCCTGTGAATACCCTCCCTGTGAGCCTATTGCTTCTGCTACCATAGAAAATATAGATTGTGAAAACGGCACCCTGGGAAACATTGATTTGGATGTCACCGGAGGATCGGGATCGTATAATTTCAGCTGGTCGCCGGCGGTGAGCAGTTCGGCTGTGGCCACCGATCTCGATGCAGGGACTTACAATGTCACCATTACCGATGTCGATGATCCGGATTGCGTAGCTGAATTTTCTTATCAAATTGAAGAAACAGGTGAAATGATCATTGACTTTGATATTTTTCCCACCTCCTGTGCTCTGGACAATGGAGGATTGCAAGTCAATCCGCAGGGTTCGGGAAGCTACACCTACACTTGGTCAGGGCCTTCACAAGTGACCGGAGATGAAGCGAGTGACATAGAAGCCGGCATTTATGATCTTACTGTAGTGGATGACATTACCCAGTGCGAAACAATGTTGAGTCTTGAAGTCCCGGATTCTGATCCATTAGATTTGACTGTCACCACTGAAAATGCAAAATGTGACGGGACACTGGGCAGTGCTGATATAACTGTAACTGGCGGATCGGGCAATTATACCTACAGTTGGGATCCCGAAGTTTCTACAGGCCCTTCAGCCTCAGACCTCGAACCAGACTCTTATACCGTAACCGTTGAAGACAGCGATATAGCCAATTGCTCAAATGAAATAAGTTTTGAGATTGAAATGGTGGGTGAACTGGATCTCGATATTACCATTATACCCACGACTTGTGGGCTGGACAATGGCTCTGTGGAGGTCGCTCCCGATGGCCCCGGTCCATTTTCCTATACCTGGACTGGACCTACTGCCATCAACGGCGACACCGGAGACAATCTGGCTGCAGGCACTTATGAGTTGACAGTTACAGACGATCAAACCGGCTGCCAGACAGAGACCACCGTTGAAATCCCGGATTCAGATCCGCTCGAGCTATCCGTTTCCAAAATCGATGCGGAATGCGACGGTACTCTGGGTAATGCCGATCTTATTGTCACAGGAGGGTCTGGCAACTATTCCTACGCCTGGGATCCGGGTGTTTCTGCAGGCTCGTCTGCAATAGATCTTGAGGCTGGAATTTATTCAGTGACAGTTGAAGACAGCGATATAGACCTTTGCTGGGATGAAATAATCTTTGAAATTGAAATGGCCGGTGACCTGGATCTCGATATCACTATTGAGCCTACGACCTGTGGGCTGGACAATGGTTCTGTGGATGTCGTTCCCGACGGCCCGGGTCCATTCACATTTGTGTGGACAGGTCCCATTGCAATCAATGGCGACAATGGAGATGATCTGGCAGCAGGTACCTACGAACTCACAGTCACAGACGATCTGACCGGTTGCG
>REEO01000060.1 GCA_007695035.1 Saprospirales bacterium
CGTTACCACCATTTCCTTCAACATATTCAAGCAACACCGCCCTCAATGGAATTTATGTAGATAACGCTTGAAGCCTCTCCTACACAAACAAGCTCGAATAAAGCTCATCCACCTTGCCCAATGGAATTAGCTCGAGTTCAATTTCTTTCTTGATGGCCTTGAGGTTGTTGTACTTCGAGTAGTACATGTACTTGAATCCGAGTCGAGCGGCCTCCTGAATGCGCTGTTCAATGCGCCCAACCGCCCTTATTTCTCCCGACAGCCCAATCTCTCCACAAAAGCAGATGTTCTCGGGAACGGGAATGTCTTCCAGGGAACTAAGCAGAGCGGCTGCCACGGATAAGTCCATTGCAGGGTCCATGATTTTTATACCGCCTGCCAGATTCAGGAAGACGTCTTTGGTGCCGAATTGGTGGCCTCCTTTTTTCTCCAAAACAGCGAGTAGCATGCTGAGCCTTCGGAGATCAAAACCAGTGGGTGAACGCTGAGGATTACCGTAGATGGCCGGAGAGACCAGTGCCTGGGTCTCGATCAACAGGGGCCGTATCCCCTCTATGGCGGCGGAAATGGTGCTTCCCGACAGCTCATCTTCACTCTGCCGCAACATAAACCGGGAAGGGTTCTCGACAGCCTCCAGACCCGTGGCATTCATTTCGTAGATGCCCAACTCATCGGTGGATCCAAACCTGTTTTTCTGCGTTCGGAGGATGCGGTACATGTAGTTGCGGTCACCCTCGAAGTTGAGGACCGTATCTACGATGTGCTCCAGTACCTTTGGGCCCGCGATGGTGCCTTCTTTGGTGATGTGACCGACCAGTATCACCGGAATTCCTTTTGATTTGGCGTATTGCTGAAGGGTGGCTGCGCATTCCCTGACCTGGGAAATGGTACCTGCCGCGGAGTCCAAATAGGAGCTGGTGATGGTTTGCACGGAATCAATAATTACGATGCCGGGTTTCACTTTGTTGGCTACTTTGAGCACATTGTCCAATCGAGTTTCGGGGAGAATCCAGCCTTCATTTTCACCCAGCCCCATGCGATTAGCCCTCATTTTGATTTGCTCGGCACTCTCCTCACCGGACACATAAAGCGCTTTTTTGTCAAATTTGGCAGAAAAGGCTATTTTCAACAGCAGAGTGGATTTCCCAATGCCCGGCTCTCCACCGATTAGCACCACCGATCCGGGAACCAGTCCACCTCCCAGTACGCGGTCAAATTCCCTGTCGGAGGTTGGGACTCTTTTCATTTCACCCATTTCGATGTCGGAGAGTTCCACGGGAGCGGTCCGGGTTGAAGGGGATTTGTCGTATTTTTCCAGTGAAGTGGGTGCGCCCTCATTGACGATTTCCTCGGTCATCGTATTCCAACTTCCGCAGGCACTGCACTTGCCCGACCACTTAGCGTGGGAGGCTCCGCATTGGTTGCAAACAAATACTTTCTTAGGCTTGGCCATGGTAAAAGGTGATTTATCGGGCACAGTGAACACAACTATCGCTCTCGGGCATATACATCAACCGGGGAAGGGCGATGGCATTTCCGCATCTGTCACAAATGCCAAAATTGGGTTCATCGATTTTAGAGAGGGCCATTTTTAACTTAGCCAGCCTGGATTTGCGGTTGCTTAGGGCGGCATCCGAAACGCCTTTGTTGTTGATGGCATCCATGCGGCTGACCCTGCCAATGGAATTTTCAGGGCTAATGGGTTGGGTGTTGGTTTGGAGTTGAGCAATTTGTTCTTCCAACTCCGCAATGGCTTCGGTAATCTTTTTTGCTATAGAAGCACGCTCCTCTTTTCCCGGATTTTTCACGGTTCAAAAATTTTATTGCGTCGGCCTTCCCAATGGAAAAGTCTCACATTGCAAAGATGAATGAGGGCTGACTTATGCTTAAAACAGAAGGTTCAGGGGGGTGGCTTACTTAGCACCCGACACCAGCAATTCCTCATCCACCAAAATTCGACCGCAGTTTTCGCAGACGACGATCTTTTTGGCCATGCCCACCTCGATCTGAATCTGTGGTGGAACCATGTTGTAGCAACCGCCGCAAGCATCTCTTTCAATGGTCACCACAGCGAGGCCGTTACGGTAACTTTTTCTAATCTTGTCGTAGGATTTCATCAGGCGCTCATCAATTTTTTTACGAGCCTTTTCAGACTCCTTGAGCAACTTGGTTTCCTCCTTTTCAGTCTTTTTGATGATCCCCTTGAGTTCTTTCTGCTTATCCTCGAGATTTTTCACGCGCTTATCGCGTTTATCAGTGGCCTCACCGAGAGTAGTTTCTTTTACTTCAATCTGGTCTTTGGCCTCCCGGATTTTCTTTTCAGACAACTGAATCTCCAATTTCTGATACTCAATTTCCTTGTTGAGCGCATCGAACTCCCGGTTGTTTTTCACCTGCTTAAGTTGTTCTAGATACCGCTCAATGAGGGAGTTGCTGTCAGCAATATTGGCTTCGTGTTTGGAAACCTGATCTTTGACCTCATCGATGGCATCCTGCATTTTCTGCATTCTGGTCTCCAGACCGGCCACTTCATCCTCCAAATCACTCACTTCCACGGGGAGTTCACCTTTAAGAACATGAATCTTATCGATCTCACTATCAATAAGTTGCAACCTATATAAGTCTTTGAGCCTGTCCTCAACACTCACTTCTTTCTTGGTAGCCATATCAAAAATATTTTACCGGATTTGTATTCACTTTGCTACAATGGAGCGCAAAGGTACTAAATTTATTACTAATAGTATCAAACAGCAGGTCGATGGTAAATTGTTCGGATTCGTAATGTCCGGTATCTGCTATGAGTATTTTTCCATCGGCCTCAAAAAATTCGTGGTATTTAAAATCCCCGGTGATGTAGGCATCTGCTCCCTGTGCTATTGCGCTACTCAACAAAAAGGAACCGGCACCTCCACACACTGCCACTTTAGTGATAGAATGGTCTCTTCTCGCCGTATGCCTGATTAGCGGTGTGTTCAACTTTTCCTTTACAAACTCCAGAAAATAATCCTCCACCTTGGGCATGTCGAACTCTCCTATCACACCCGAGCCCCAGTTGGGATGGGTATTCTGCGTCTCCCAAAAGCTCAGTGGAATGCGGTGCCGGGAGGCAATGCGATGAACCGCACTCCGCAGGTGGGGCATAATTTCTCCGGCAACCTGCAATTCAGGCTGGGATCCATCGAAGGGTAAGCGGTAATCGATTTTACTTTCGCGAAGGCCGATGGTTTCGATTTCCTCCAGGGCTTCCCGGATATTGTCCACCAGCAACCCGGGGACCAGCATGGAAAAAGCCAACAGTCCTTTTTTGGGAGCCAGTACCCTGATGTTCTGCAACTCCAAGCGCTCTGCAATTTTTCCATTCACTCCCTTCCTGAGCACATTGTCCAGATTGGTGTGTATTGCGTAGATGGCAATATCGGATTTGATGGCACGCCTCACCACCCTGCCGATCCAATGATCATCTGTAATGGATTTCAATCCTTTAAAAATGAGTGGGTGGTGGGCGATAACGAGATTACAATTGAGCGCTTCGGCTTCCTCGATGACGGATTCGGTTACGTCCAGGGACACCAGGGCACCAAAAACTTCATCGCCTTTATTTCCTACCAGCAAACCAGAATTGTCGTAACTCTCCTGGTACATGGGAGGAGCAATGTTCTCAAGTTCTGCGATTACTTCAGCGATTTTTGTCATGCTTATTCTTCTCTTATTTTTTTCAATAAACGGGAAGATGAGTAACCCTCTATAAATCCGAGGGTATAAACTTTTCCTCCATTTTTAAGTACTGTTTCAGCACCGGCGATTTCTCCCGGAAGGTAATCTCCACCTTTCACCAGCACATCGGGGAGAACAGCCTCTATGAGTTTTCCGGGATCTTCCTCGTCAAAAGGCACTACCAAATCCACCCAACGCACGGCCGCCAACATGGATATTCTGTCTTCAAGAGGAATGATGGGTCTCTTCACTCCTTTGAGTTTCCGCACGGATTCGTCCGAGTTGAGTCCCACTACCAATTTATCACCAAAACTACGGGCCTCCATAAGGGAGTGCATGTGGCCGGGGTGCAGGAGGTCAAAGCAGCCGTTGGTAAAGGAGACTACCAGGCCTTCTTTCTTCCATTGCCGTACACGTCCGGCTGCAGAATCAAAATCCGGGACAACTCTTCCCCGCCAGTACTCCCTCAACCGGTTCAACTTGTTTTTTTGAGAATCACTCATACTATTTGGTTTGCACAGGGGTCCTTGTTTCAACTTCTCCCTTGCCAGGTTTATTGATAATGGGCAGCAAAATAAGTGCCAGTAGTCCAAAGGTAACATTGCATCCAATCTGCACACTGAAAAAAAGCACATTGGCGAGTGAAAAGCCATCGGAGGGCAATATACCGTACAGGCTGAGACCTATGACAGCGAGGTAGTGAAAAGACCCCATTCCGCCGGGAGTGGGAATAAGCATTCCCAGGGTGCCCAGGGTAAAAACCATCAGGGCGGCGGGTACACCCAAATGGGCCGTCGGCGCAAAGGAATTGAAGGCGAGATAGGTCATAAAAAAGTACATGACCCAAATGGTCACAGAGTGAAAGACAAACAGCCCCGGGCGTTTCAGGTTCTTAATGGTTTTTATACCCTCTAGAAAGCCCTTTCCCAGTGCAATCAGGTAATCCGCCAGGGCGGGCTTGTAAAGTCTTATGATGCGAAAAATCAAC
Organism: Saprospirales bacterium; assembly: GCA_007695035.1. Taxonomy (GTDB): domain Bacteria; phylum Bacteroidota; class Bacteroidia; order Chitinophagales; family Saprospiraceae; genus PWJY01. The sequence goes on from REEO01000060.1 coordinate 4,703, forward strand.
AAGGCCAATCCCGCAGCGAAAACCATTGCGCCAAACAGGATTAATACCCCTTTCCAACTCAGTGCAAACTCGGCATTTTCCCGCAGGAAAGAAACCATTAAATCGTATTGCATGACCAGGGTAAAAAGAACCAGCAACACCATCAGTATCATATCGGTGACCCTATCCATAAAAACCGTGCCCACCACTTTTTCCATAGGGATTTTCTCGTACTTTGAAAGCGCGCCGCAGCGGACGACCTCTCCCATGCGCGGCAATCCCAAATTGGCAAAATATCCAAGCATGACAGAGAGGAAAGCATTGAGGCCCGACACTTTATACCCCATCGGTTCTAACAGCATTCTCCACTTGATGGTGCGGCTGACATTACTGAGGAGGAATGCGACAAAGACGAGCATTATCCAGAAGTAATTGACCGTTTTGAAATCGGATATAACCTTCCTGATGAGGTTGCACTCCTCTGCTGGTATCCCGTCCAGTTTGCACTGTTCCTGATAGGACTGGTCGAAGTTGAGATAGACCAGATACAGGACCAGTAAACCCGCGCCCAGAAAAAGCAACATTCTCAGTATATGGCGGGTTAATTTGGTCAATTTTAATCCGTTAGTTTGTTGTTGGGTCCGGGAAAAATGGTGGTGGGCTTAAATCCTCTTGCTTCTTCGGGAGTCATGTACGCATACGAAATGACAATGATGACATCTCCCGGTTGAACCCTCCTGGCGGCGGCGCCATTCAGACAAATGGAGCCACTGCCCCGCTCTCCTTTAATTACATAGGTCTCGAGGCGTTCCCCATTATTGTTGTTCACAATCTGAACCCGCTCACCTTCCTGAATTTTGGAAGCTTCTAAAAGGTCCTCATCTATGGTAATACTGCCGACATAATTGAGGTTGGCTTCGGTTACCACAGCCCGGTGTATTTTCGATTTAAAAACCTGTATCCACATAAGCGGCGCAAAATTAATAATTTTTGAAGAAATGGGAGAAAGTGCGGGGTGACACTAACCGGCAAAATAACACACACCCTGTTTGATCACCAGATTATCTATCAACCGGACACCACCGGCTTTAGCTGCAACGCAGGCGACCACTTTGTCTCTAACCATCCCACTATTTAAAGGCAACAGGGATTCGGGTGCTGCGAGTTCAAAATACTCCGGTTCGAGACCACGCTCCCTGATTTGCTTCAGTGCCATTTCTCTGACTTCTTCAACCGGATGGGTTTTTATCCATTTGCTACAATCCATTAGCGTTTGGAAAATTACCGGTGCGCGCTTTCTCATTTCGGAGCTTAAACGAATATTTCGGGAACTCATTGCCAATCCATCTGCTTCCCGCACTGTTTCCACAGGCACCAAATCAACCTTTAATCCCAGGTCTTTTATCAACTTGTTAACTACAACCACCTGTTGGAAATCTTTCAATCCCATGTAAATGGCATCCGGTTCAATCAGTTCCAAAAATCGGTGCACCACCTGGGCCACTCCCCTGAAATGGCCAGGCCTGAACTCACCCTCCATCACACCGTCCAATCTTCCGAGGTCAAAATTGAGCGTGTATTCGCGTCCGTTCGGGTAAATTTCCCTTTCCCCGGGAAAAAACACAAGATCGCAGCCTGCCTTTCTAAGCATATCCACATCGCCATCAATATCCCGTGGATAGTTCTCAAGGTCGTTTGGGTCGTTAAATTGTGTAGGGTTGACAAATACTGAGCAAACAGTTCTGTCGCACTGCTTCACTGACTTTTCAATAAGTGCAATATGTCCACGATGAAGAGCTCCCATGGTAGGCACAAAGCCGATCCGCTTGCCTGCCCTTTTCCATTTTTGAATAATTTCGCAAAGTTCTGAGCCCTTTTCTATCACATCCATAATCCCGATATTTAGTTGAATTACACTTTCCCAATAGCAGTCTAAAATCACCAGTGACAGCCCAACATCTGTTTAGGGTATTGAGCGAATATAAATCCGGCCCCGATTCACCTCTTGAGAAAGTGGGGATTCCCGGTGGGTGATCACGGGCCTGCTTACTTTTTTTTCCAAAAAACTCACTCTCCCAAATACCTGTCTAACCAATCGACAAACTCATCGTACCAGTAAATGCTGTTTTGGGGGCTGAGTATCCAGTGGTTTTCATCGGGGAAATAGACCAGTCGGGCATCGAGACCCATTTCTTTATAAATTCCGTACACCAGCAAGCCGTGTCCGACAGGCACCCTGTAGTCCAATTCTCCGTGAATGACCAGCATGGGCGTTTCGAAATTTTCGGCAAACATGGCCGGGTTGGCATCCATGAGATTGTCAAAATTCTCCCAGGGGGATCCGTCGTACTGGTACTTTCGATTTGCCGTGTAATCTGCAGAAAACTGCATGTGAATATTGTAAACTCCGGCGTGGTTGATCAGTGCGCGGTAGCGATCGGTGTGACCGGCTATCCAACTCACCATATAACCTCCGTAGCTACCACCCGCTGCCGCAGTTCTGTCAGCATCGATATAGTCTTTCTCTTCCATAAAATCGGTGGCCTTCATAATATCCCGGAATGGCAAGTCCGCATGCGAACCGTGAATGGACTGGGCAAATTCCTGTCCAAAACTGGTGGAACCGTGGAAATTCGGCATGGCTACGACGTAACCGGCCGCAGCAAAAACCTTCGCATTCCAGCGGTAGTGCCACGAATCCCCAAAAATACCGTGTGGCCCTCCGTGAATCAACATCACCAGCGGATATTCTTCCTCCTCATCAAATTCGGGTGGGTAGATTACAAACATCTGAATATCCACATCATTGGCTCCAGTGTAAACCACATCCTCCACACCGCCCAACACGACATCCTCAAGAATATGAGAATTGGCATTGGTAAGGCGGGAAACATTCTCTCCATCCTTATCCATCGCATAGACATCCACGGGATCCTTCAGGCTGTGGTTCAAAAAGAGCAGCCTGTCACCCGCCACAGAAACCCCTGAAGAAGATCCTCCCGGAAATAGGAGTTCGGCCTCACCACCTGCGACAGGCAGAGACCAAAGCGCTGTTCTGGCGTTGTGCTGAGCGTGGAAAAACAGTCTATTCTCATCCGCTGACCACTTCCAACCACTGGCTGAGAGGTCAATACCTGAACCGATGTTCTTCCTGCTACCGTTCTCAAGGTCGTAAATCACGATCTCGACATTGTCGGCATAAAAATGGTATAGGTTCTGCATTCCATACGCCAACTTATCTCCGGAAGGACTGAAAACCGGGTTCAGGTCCGAGGCCTCATTGTCAGGGGTGATGTTTTCCATGTTCCCACTGCCATCTGTATCCAACAAGAAAATATCGTAGTTGAGCCGGTCAAAGGGCGGTGGTGTTGAATTCATAGAAACGGCTATGCGGTCACCATCAGGGGCGATGTCGTAAGAAACGCCGCCCATCATGTTGAAGTAATTTGAAGTGTTGGGCATCAGATCGGTCACTTTCTCAGACTCCAGGTCCACTGTAAAAAGCCGGGGAAAAAAACCATTGGTCAGCCATCGGTCCCAAAAACGGTACATGTAGTGCTCCGTGCTTTTGGCGGTGACTTTAGATTCGTTTTGCTCGTCGATAATTTCTTGCATAGTTGTCCAACAACCATCGTAATCGGGGTGAATATTCGCACCAAAGGCAATTTTACTTCCATCGGGAAACCAACGGGGAGAGAAAACCCCCACAGGAAGGTCGGTAACCTTTCTGGCCTCGCCCCAACCATGTTCCAGGATGTAGAGTTGACCGGGACCATCAGCTCTTCTGCTGACAAAACCGATTCTCTCTCCTTTCGGGCACCAAAAAGGCGAACTCTCCTTTCCGTTGAAAGTGATTTTTCGACTCTCTCCGGTGACATTGTCCAGGAGGAAAATGTAGGTCGATGGGCTGTTCTCCTCAATGTCATAACGCGTCACCTGGTAAAGGCTTTGCGATCCATCCGGTGAAACAGTCAGATTGGAGATTCGATCGAGTTTCCACAAGTGCTCGGCGGTCAAAAACTCCTGGGCAGTTCCCGTGGTCCAGATCAATGTGGCAATAATGGTGGTAAAAATTATTCTCAACATATCGCGATAGTTTGGTTTGGATACAAAAATAGCGAATTATTGGAAAACTTCCGCATTCCCCCGAAATTACCGTCGAAAAATGGCGGGTGAAGTCACTGCTTTTGCAGGATAGATTTCCCATCACATTGACTGGTTGTAAGTTGAGTATTTTTTCTGCCTCTATTCAGAATTCGGTTCCTGGGGGTGCTTGAGGCTGGTGTAGAGGAATGGTAGTAATGTCGGAGGCCCTACATCTTTTCTCGCTTTAGGTGAAAGACTGTAGCGGGAATTAGAATATTGAGGATGCCATGGTATCAATTTGAGTATGACCCATTTCTCTTTGTGCTCCGTTTATTTCGACTGTCGCTTACTTCGGCAAGCACTTCGACTATCACTCAGCACGACGCTCAGTACATCGCAATGCAGCGCTCTGTGGTGAGTCAAAAATGGTTTACCAAAGGAGAATGGAGATTGTATAGAAGGTGGTTTACCTCAGCAACAAAGAGCACGGATAATCTTTAAAAAACAGGTTATTTTTTATGCGTAAAGTTCATTAATCATTTGCCTACAGCCCGATCCTGGATTTTAAGGAAAAAACTGCTTCGCTACCCACAGCGTATTCCTTATTTGCTTCAAGGCTATGTGAAAATGAAATCACCCACTGCCTGAAAACCTGGAAAGACAAACTGAGGAAATGCGACAATTCTAGTAGATGTCAACAGGAGCTGTGCGATTAACCCCCGCTAATCTTTCGCACAATGTAGATGATACCCATGATGAGCAAGCTCAGTAAAATGCCTGTGGTTAGGGGAAAGTAGAAGGTGAAATTCTCGCGCTGGATTAAAATGTCACCGGGTAGTCTTCCAATCCAGGGGATGCGGACACCGTAGTGGATTCCAAGCCCGATAGCGATGATGATAATTCCTATTATCACGATAACTTTTCCCATAAAACTGCTTTTTGAATAAACGTCAATCCCTGTCCAGCCTATTGTACCGGGCATTAAATCCTGTTTTCATAGGGTTTTAACCACAGCCGCAGCAGGGCTAAAAAAGCCGAAATAGACAGGAAGAAAAACAACTCAAAGATGCCAGTATTCCCCACGAAGTAAAACAACCCCAAAGAACCGAACAATACGATAAAAAGCATCCAACCGGACCAGTGAAACAAGCTTTTGTCTATCTCCCCCAGGTAGCGGATGAATAAATACAGCGATGCCAGCAAACTGAGTGCAAAAAGGACTGCCATTAGGGCGTGCAGTCGTCTCAGGAATGGGAGCGTTTCCACTGCGGGTATTAGTACGGTGAGCACTAGAAAAATATGAGACCAGAGTAAAAGCCGGTGCGCTCTTTTGTGATAAAAAGATTTCATCATGTACAATCTACCGATGTAAAAAGTAATCAGAAAGCCCGTTACCACTCCCCACACTATAAAATCGACGCGGTAATCGCCCATATTCCCAATCATACTCAGGGTGTAGTAAAAAGGGGATTCCTTAGTCGCGAAAAGGTAGGTGTACAGCGGGATAATGACCAGTGCAAAAAGGGCAAGGTACTTAATGTATCCCCTGCCCCACTTTTCCTTTGACCATTTTTTCCACAACATCGGCATAATGAGGCAATTATACACAAAAAATCCCAGTCCCTCACAAATCCCTCACTTGTTTTTTCCTGAATTTACTGGGAGCAATGCCGTATTTTTCGCTAAACTTTCTCGAAAAATAATTGGGGCTGGAAAATCCGACCTGCAAAGACACCTCCCCCACTTTCATTTTGCGGTCAACCAACAAACTCCTGGCTTTTTCCAATCGGTAATTCCGGATGTAAATGGAAGCGGAATGCCCGGAGACGGCCTTTAGTTTTCGGTAGAGTTGCATTCTGCTCAAAAACAGCTTTTTCGACAAAAGCTCTGCTCCCAAATTTTCATCCATGATGTTTTCGTCAATTGCGGAATTGATCCGCTTTATGAAGTTCGCATCGTGCCTTGGCTCAACTTCATCATCCTTCGATAAGGCATCATTCTCCTCAAATTTGTTGATTATGGTTTTGCGGTTGCTAATCATACTTTCGATGCGCGTGAGCAATTCCCTCGCATGAAAGGGCTTGGTAAGATAACAGTCTGCCCCTGCCCTCAACCCATGGAGCCTATCATCCAGGGAGACTTTAGCAGTGAGGATGAGCACGGGGATGTGACAACTGATCTCGTGCTTACGAAGCGCTCTGGTCATTGCCAGACCATCCAAACCGGGCATCATCAAGTCTGTAACAATCAAATCCGGCACCTCTTCAATCGCCTTTTTCAAACCACTCGTACCGTCCTCGGCCTCGGCAAACCTGTACCCGGGTTCAATAATGGTCCTTATGTAGTTTCTCAGGTCCGCGTTGTCCTCGACCACCAAAATAAGTTCCTTGTCATCGCCCTCTATATCCCGTTCACTTTCAACCATTGCTTCGCGGGTTGATTGATTGGCATGAGGCGCCCTGGAAACAGAATGTGCCATTTCACCGGAGAGCTGGTCCAGAAAAAAGGAGGCTTCGATCAAAAGGCTGTCCTCATCCGGTCGCTCAGTTTTGAGGTTGCCACCCATCTTTTCCAGGATTTCACCCGCCATCAGGAGCTCTGTCTTCTTTTTCCCCGGCAGGTCGGTATTGCTGAACCTGGTAGTAATATAACTTTTTGAATCTGAATTGGGGCAATAGCTTTCGGAGCAGTGAAAAGCCAGTTTCAGCTTTTTTCTCCCATTCAAAACAATGGATATAATCTGCAACTCAGCGTTGATCTTTCCTTCCGTGGGCACCGCATTGACTGCATTGCTAAATAGGAGGTAAAAAACCTGTTTTAAGGAAGCGCTATCAGCCAAAAATTGAATATCTCCTCCAGGAAGTTCCTGTCTGAAATCTATGCCCTTTCGCTCGAGTATGGGCATAAAATTGTCGGCGATGGCCAGGAGAATTTTTTTAAGGTCAACAGCGGTCTTAATACCGGATTCCACCGTTTCGTTGAGGTTGGAAAGCTGTTCGAAGTGATTGAGGGTATTGAGCATTTGAACGCAACTCTCATCCGCCATTTTCAACTTTTCACGAATGGAGGGGTCAGAGACTCTTTTGGCAGCATTTCTCACCGGTTCAATGACGATGGACATATGGGATCTCATCTCGTGAATAAAGGCATTCAACCTTTGGTTTTTCAACAACTGCAGTTTACTAGCTTTTTCCGCGCCCTCCGGATTTTCCCTCTTTTCATCCGGTTCGGCCTGCTCCTCCCCTTTTACCCGAAAAAAATACCAGGACACTGCAAAACCGGTCGCGAAAAGCAGCCCGCCCGTCAACAAAACCACAATCCAGGTCGTAAGTGAAATCGCACTGTACAGGTAAAGAGGTTCAGAACTTGGTACCCCGGCACCAATCGTTACGAGCTGCCACCCATTTGTCACAAAAGAGGTTGCCGGCACCAGAGATAGCAGGCCAGAGATTATTGCAGTACCGGTTACACAGTTTGACATACACAACAAATATAGTAATTGTGTGGGAAATGATGGGGTCTGGGTGCCGGTTCATTGTCTGAATGAAGGATTTAAAGGGATTGCACGGATTTTCACTTTAGTCGTAAGTTTCTATGGAGATTCTCTCTTTGTCCTCCGTTCATTTCGACAAAGTCAATGTCCACCTCTGTGGGGGGACAGGCCATTTTCGGCGAAAGTACCAAATGGAGTATTATATAACCAATTTTTGAGGGGATTAAAGGTCGGGATAATTTTTGGCGAGGGTTATCTCATTTTGGGTCGTTTTCTCTTACCACCTGGCCTGTGCATACCCTGGTTGCCCATGCCGGCCGTTTTGAGTACGCCCCTGTTAGCCAGTGCTTTTTCGTAGGTTCTCATTTGTTCCCTCAGATTGGGATCGGTGACCTTAAATTTTTTGGCCTTTCTGAAGTGCAGCACAGCGCCCTGCCAGTTGTTCTTTCCGGCGGCCAAATTTGCGAGTTGGAGATGCACCATTGCTTTTTCGTTGCCGGTAGCCAGCCCGGTATCCTTGGCCAATTGCAGATATTTCTCCGCTTTTTCATTCTCCTTGAGGTTCAGGGCAATGGTACCTTTCAACATAAAGAAATAAGCCCTGTTGGTCTTAAATAGCAACTTGGGGCTGAGTGTCAGGCCCAGCCGTTTTTCCGCTCCGAGAAAATCCATTTTCTCCATTTTCTTGGCTGCAGACTGTACAGTACCCAGCATAAGATAGGCCACCACCATTCCCACCCATATTATGTAGAAGGGAAAGCTGTACCAAAATCCAAATAGAATGGAGGTGTAAATGGCCAGCGGCAGCAGGACCACAATCAGTACAAATCTCAGATATATATTTACTGTAAACATATTTTACCGGTTTTAGCCCGCAAAGATAAGGAATATTTGACGCATCAGCGACTTGCAGCATCTGTAATTGATGGTGCGGGATTTCCTACAAATTATCCTTTTTGCTCGTGTCAAACGGGTATTGGCGGGTAAAAATTCTTTTGGGGTTGGTCGGAGTCAGTTTTGAATTGGTGAGTCGGGACGGCTGATGGCTTTCTCCAGTTGTGAATTGGTGAGTCTACGGAATTTCCCCAATTCCCCTTTGTGTCTTTTTCTCCGTGATCTCCGTGATCTCCGTGATCTCCGTGAACCTCCTCAAAAAAAGTATACGGACCTCCAGTAACACAATAATATCAACCTCACTCCACCACCATCATTTCACTGGAAATATAATCTGCCATTAATTTACCTTGCCTGCTGAGCGCATAATTACCACCATCCCGAATCTTCATATATCCCAATTTTAAAAAGTACTCAACCGTAGATTTCAACTCTTTTTCAGCACCGGGATACAGCTCCAATGCTCTTTCAAGAGAAATACCCTCTATCAGACGCAGCCCGGTAAGTACATATTCATTGTACCTGTCTTTGGGACTCAAATTTTCCATCTCCAGGGGAAGCTGACCATTCTCTATGCTTTTCATGTAGAGGGCGTTGTTGGAGATGTTCCAGTAGCGTTTTTCTCCGTCAAAGGAATGGGCCGAGGGTCCACAACCGAGATATTTTAAACCCTTCCAATACGAACTGTTGTGTACAGCCCGGCAGCCGTTTTTAGCAAAATTGGATATTTCATACTGCTCATATTGATTATTTTCCGCCCACCCCATCAACAATTCAAACTGTTGAGCCGAAGCTTCTTCATGCAATGGCTGCATTTTCCCGGTTTTGATTTGATGGTCCAAAACAGTTTTGGGCTCTACGGTCAGGGCATAGGCCGAAAAATGACGAAGACCCCAATTCTTAAACTGCTCCAGGTCCGAGAGCAGGTCCGCAGACTTTCGATGAGGAAGACCAAAGATCAAATCTGCAGTGAGCTTGTTGAATCCGAGTTCCAGGGCATTTTCCACGCTGGAGATAGCCTGATGCAAGTTGTGGCTCCTGTTCATCCAGCGCAGATACTCCTCATCGAGGCACTGAATTCCGATACTCAATCTGTTAACCGGGGTTTCAGAAAGCATTTTTAGATAATCCCGGTTGAGGTCATCCGGATTGGACTCCAGAGTAATTTCCGAATCTGCATCCACCTCAAAGAGGTCGTAAATTTTACTAAAAAGCCGTTCCAATTCTCTCTCCCCAAGTACCGAGGGCGTTCCACCACCCAGATAGATGCTCCGGACTGTCTTTTCTTCTAAAAAATCGCATCTCTGTTCCAACTCTGCCAAAATGCAATCCAGCATTTCGCTACGCCGGATGAGATTGGTCGAAAAGTGAAAATTGCAGTAAGTGCAGGCCTTCCGGCAAAATGGTATGTGTATGTATATCCCGCTCATGTCATTCAAAGATACGGAAATGGTAACGACATCGGGAGCGAATATTTTATCCCAGCCGTTCCCCATGGAGTGTTTTCTCAAAACACCATCCCATTCCCCTGATTTCTAGTTGCAAACAGCGAACAGGATTGTTGTTAAAGGGTTCTAAACAATAAGCCGTAAAAGATCACTTTGAAGAAAACAGCAATGGAATGAAAAACAATGACAGAACATTTCTCAGTTGGAGCAGTGGCAAGGATTCCGCCTTTGCCCTTGATATGCTTAATAAAAATGGCATACGGATTCCCGATTTGCTACTGACAGCCGTGGACGAAAAAAGCCTCAGAGTGCCGATTCACCAAATTCCCGTGGACTTGATTAAAGAGCAATTCAGAGCAACCGGAGTCAAAGGTGAAATCCTGGAATTACCGGCCAATGCCACCAATCGCGAATACGAACACACCTGGTCCGAAAAACTGACTCAACTCCGGGGCGATGGATATCGCTTCGCGGCTTTTGGAGATATTTTTCTCGAAGACATCAAAGTATACAGAGAAAAACAGTACAGTGGTACCGCCATCCGGCCGATTTTTCCGATTTGGGGAATGGACAGCCATGAATATATGCACAATTTTATCGATCTGGGATTTAGGGCTGTGGTGGTTTCCCTCGACCTTTCAAAAATGGATGCTTCATTTCTGGGAAGGGAAATTGACCATGCGTTTTTAAATGACCTTCCCCCGGGAGTGGATCCCGCCGGAGAAAATGGGGAATTCCACACATTCTGCTTCGATGGCCCGTGTTTTAAAAAGCCCGTACTTTTTGAGAAGGGAGATAAAAGTACCGTGGTTGAGGGAAGTGGGCCATATGCAATGGAAATGGCGCAATTGGAGATTGGACCTTTGGCCAAATAGCCATAATTCTACAAGTTAATACTAAATCTTTCACGCTCAACCAATGGCAGTAAAACCAGGACACTCTTTTCGGTAAAGAAGTAACAATATGTTTTTGCAACATTGTTGCATTTATGAAATCTTTACCTATATTTGCATCATCAGCGTAATAAGGAGGGTCAAACTAATTTAGAGCCGGCTGATATAATTTTTTCACAACTGTAATCATAAAACGATATTGACAATGATAAAAAATGAGTCTTTGGTTGTTAAGAATGCCTCGATCGGCAACTCCTCGAAAAACTTATTTGAGATTCACGAGGAGGACAAAAACATCGCGATTTATCAAAGGGATACCTCTGGGTTAAAGCAAGAGTTAGAAAATTTGGCCGGTCAAAAAATTGAGTTTAGGAAAAGCGGAACTCCCCGCCAAATTGTGGACGCCTTAAAGGAGTATCTTACAGCCTTTCCGTTCGAAACTTCCGCCATGAGAAGCGACATTGAATATCTTTTAGATCTTTTTCAGAAAGTATCTGAATCAGAAACCTTCAAAGTGTTTTTGGCCACCATTAACAACAACATGTGCAGACGCTTTCATACCGATGTCAATGATTTGCGCCTTTTGTGCACCTACATAGGAGAGGGAACTCTGTGGCTTCCGGAGGAGAATCTCAATCGAAATGCCCTTGACAGTATGAAGGACAACGAGAATATAGTAAAAGATGAATCCATGATTGGGAAAGTCTCATCAGGGGATGTAGCCATTTTGAAAGGATGTATCTATCCGGCTGAAGGAACCAGGGCCGTGGTCCATCGCAGTCCGACCATTGAAGAATCCGGCCGGGAGCGTCTTTTATTGAGAATTGACACTGAGGAATTTATGACTTCACTTTGATTGTCAGCTACTGCTTTTAAGGAAAAAACCTGCACACTTTAAAAAATTAATACAAGAACATGAATAGTATTCAACAAAAGTTACCGGTAACTGTACTCAGCGGATTTTTGGGAGCAGGAAAGACCACCCTGCTCAATCACATACTACACAACAAAGAGGGCTTGAGAGTTGCAGTTATTGTAAACGACATGAGTGAAGTGAATGTGGATGCAAAACTGGTTGAAAACGAAAACACACTTTCGCGCACTGATGAGAAGCTTGTAGAGATGAGTAACGGTTGTATTTGCTGCACGCTTCGAGAAGATCTGATGATTGAAGTTGAGAAATTGGCCAGGGAAAAAAGGTTTGACTATTTACTGATTGAGAGTACAGGCATAAGTGAGCCGGTGCCGGTTGCACAAACCTTCTATTACGTGGACGAAGAAAATGGGATCGATCTGTCTCGTTTTAGCTATGTGGACACCATGGTTACTGTAGTTGACTGTTTAAACTTTTTCAAGGATTTCGGAACGAATGAACTCCTCCGGGACCGGGATCTGACTGATATAGAGGGTGACTTTCGAACAATAGTAAACCTGCTGGTTGATCAGGTAGAGTTTGCCAATATCATCATCCTGAATAAAACCGACCTGGTGGATGAAAAGACCAAAGGATTGTTGAAGGCAGCAATAAAAAAGCTGAATCCAACTGCGCGAATAATCTATTCAGAATTTGCCAGGGTACATCCTGAACACATTCTCAATACAGGATTGTTCGACTTTGAAAAAGCACTGACATCAGCCGGCTGGCAAAAAGAATTGGAAGCTGAGAGCCACAACCCTGAAACCGAAGAATACGGGATTGGCTCTTTCGTCTTCCGCGACCAAAGACCTTTTCACCCTGAGCGTTTTTGGAACTATCTAAATAATCACTACCCGGCAACTGTTATCAGGGCCAAGGGTTTGTTTTGGTTAGCCTCGAGACCGGCCGAGGCACTAAACTTTTCACAGGCAGGAGGTTCTTCCCGTCTGGAAAAAGCGGGTGTATGGTGGTGCAGCATGCCTTTCGACCAACGAATTCAGTATGAAGCCTTTATCGAAAACAAGGATTATATCGAGAGTAAATGGAGTGAAAAATGGGGTGATCGCATCAATGAACTGGTTTTCATAGGGCAGGATATTGACAAGGACAAGATGATAGCTGACCTAAGTGGCTGTTTGTTACAAGAAAGTGAGTACCCGATTTTTGAAAACAGAATGGGATTCAATGATCCCTTTCCGATAGAACAGTGAAACGCCGGGTCAAATCTCCCCCCTCTTCCATTTTTCAATAGGGGAGGTATCGTGATTTTTCATCCCGTGGTACAAACCAACTCCAAACACAATTACGCTTACGAGCAGAGCCGTCCACCAAACCAGCATCTGATCATCAGGAAGGTTGAAAACTATGGCAATGAGTCCCCAGGCCGCGACAAAGGTCGTTTCTCTCATATTGCGGTGGAGGGTGAGGAAAATGTAAATAGTCCCGGCAGCGATGAGTATCAAAGCCGCCCAAATAGACTCACCGGCTCCTCCTCCTTCCCAACCGGAGGCTTTTAGAAATACAGCAACGTTTATAACGGATGCCAAAATCACCCAGCCGGTGTAAATACAAATGGGCCACCATACCAGTGAAATTTGCCGAACTGGTGCATCCCAAATTTCCAACCGCAGATTGATACAGAGCTTAATAAGCGAAAACAACAAAACGAAGATGAGTAGCAGTGAAACCATAATTTGATCACCGGTCCAGGCAATTATCCATCCTGCATTTGCCAGGTTGGAGATAAAGAACCAAATCCCCGCCGGCTGCAGCGACTGAGGATCCTTTTCCGAACTTCTGCCCACCCATTGATATACCACAAAGCCGATTAAGAAAAGGTATATCAGTCCCCAAATGGAGAAAGCGTAACCGGCCGGTGTGATAAGGGTAGGATACTTTGCGCTTATTTCTCCCACGGTGTTTTCTACCATGCTGCCTGAACCGTATAGGTAATTCACCACGAGGACAAGCAAGAGAGAAACCGTATTAAGCCAAAGAAGCAGCGTGTTTTTCATTCGTTTATTTTTCTATCGGGAGCAGGAAAACAACCAACACTTTATCATCTTCCGTCTTGTGCGACAATGTTTTATGTACTATGTGATCCGGATCCTATTTTTGAACCAGACCACAGAAAAACACAGACTCCGGTCAATTGTTGCGGGAACACAGGTTTTATAGGTCAGCATTTAAATGCTTAGTTTTGCTTAAAATCAGCGCGATGGCTCAATTTATAAAGTTCCTTTTCCGGTCGGTTTTGATTGCAATCCTGTTTTGTGCCCTGGGATGCTCAACCGGGGGCATAACCGGGACCGTTATTCAGGTTACAGATGGAGACTCTTTCCATATAGCTGCCGAGGGCAAGCGGTATGAAGTGCGATTAAACGGAATTGATTGTCCCGAACTGGACCAGGCATATGGGTATGAAGCCACCGCTTTTGCGGCCGAATACCTCTATCAACTCGTAGAATTTAAAATACGCGATATGGACCGATATGGCAGATATATTGCAGACGTGTACAAGGATGGAACGTGGCTAAACCGCGAACTGGTGGAACAGGGACTGGCCTGGCACTACAAACAGTATTCCGATGACCAGCGGCTGGCGCGTTCGGAGGAGGCTGCCCGTTCTGCAAAACTCGGTCTTTGGGCGGAGGAAGATCCCACTCCACCCTGGGAATGGCGAAGAAAGGGCGGAAATGCTACCCGCCAAACCGGTGATTATCCGGCACCCAGTCCAGCATTTCTCCAATGGGCCACCTCAAACAATTCTGAAGTGCAGAACACTGCCTTTATTTGCAACAGTCCCGGTGCCAGTGCCTACCACCTGAACCACATGTGCAGATTTCTACAAAACTGCAGCAGGGAAATATACTGGAAAACAACTGAAATGGCCCGGGAGAAAGAAAGAACGCTCTGTAATTATTGCCGCAGGAATTACTAACTCCGATCCATGAAATAGTAAATGATCAAATTTTTAGTAGCTAGAAAATAGGTTTGTGAGTAATCACTTACTATAAAAAGAAACTTTTGTTAAATCTTTTCCGGAAGAGAAAGAATGCCTGGCTAATTGCAGAAACTATATATACAATACACTCAAGTGGATTATATCGGTTGAAGGGGTTGTGGCATTAAAAAAGGGGGCCATTCCGACCCCCTTTAAAAAACTATCATAACTATATCCAACAACTTTTAATCTGCATGCACATGCACTGCGGTCCTGGTCACATTGCCATGAGCGTCTTCAGCCCAAATAATAAGGTCATAGTGTCCATGGCCTTCAGGAAGTACCATTTCGTTATCTCCGGTTAGAATTTCCTCAAGATTCAATGAAGCTACAGGTGGCAAATCTGCACCGCTTGCAGCGATTCTTCGGGATTCACCCCATACTGCCTCCAGTCCATCAACAACCTGACCGGGATCAAAGTCATCGTGCAGGTCTTCATCTACCAATCGAATCCATATAAATGCAAGATCGCCAGCTTCATCACCTTCTCCCGTTGAAATGGTTCCTTCAACAGAAAGTGCCTCACCCCCGTGTCCGTGGATTTCTCCATCGTGATGGTTGGTAACCTCTACTGCAGGCGCGTAGGTTCGGTTGATGTAAAACCGGTTGGTTACCATTTCATCACCCGTGGTCTCATTGCCGAAAATATCTCGTGCGGCAACAGTAAAATCGTACGGCCCGGCAATAACCTCACCATCAATACGCGAGGTGGACCCCTCCCAGTAAATATCCGTGCGCCAATTATCGACATTCACAAAATTGGCACCCTCATCAATCACGAGATGTTCTTCGGTAGCAGAAGAACTGTGAACCTCAAGGACATTTAATAGATCAAATCCGTGATCCACCTCACCGATAAATTGGGTAGAAGTCCCAACGTGAATTTCGTCAATACCGGCAGGATCTTCCACGCTGAATCTAACGTGTATATGATCGGTACTGGCACTTCTGGACTCTCCGTGATCAGGTCGATAGGAATCCCTGTCCTCTGCAAATCCAATAAGCGGTGCATTACCATCATCACCGGGGCCATTGTCATCGTCATCCCCACAGGCGTAGAACAACACAAGCATACCGGTAAAAAGCATCAAAATCAATCCATTCTTAATCATAATTTAGTAGTTTTTGTTTGTGCAACAATGTTGCAAAAATAGGACAATATTAATTCTCCACAAAATCAAGGCCGATTTTTTTTCGAAAAAACTACCGAATTGAGGACTTAGACCCGAACTTCAAAAGAAGGAATTATAGGTAAAATTCTATTTACCAGACTATTATAAATTTTTCATTCGTAGCAAAATCATTTACCAAGATCCACTACATCCTTAGGGCAAGAAGGAAACTCACCCGTCCGATCCTTTTCCTAACCTTTACTCTTCCCTTACTTCGCTTATTCCGTTATAAAAACTTTTTCCTGCAATTCCACATCACCAGACCGAACTATCATCAGGTACATACCCGGTGCCAAACCATTTGCTTCAACCCGATTGCCACTTTGGCTGATACTACCGCTGCGGATCATTTTTCCCGCGGTATCGAACAAATAAAATTCGTGCTCATTGCCGTGTAGCTCCTCCAGTCCGGCGACATAAAAGGTTCCGGTGGAGGGGTTGGGGAATATTTTGAGGGAATGGGCCTGTGGGTCAGTTGTGGAGGTGATACTGTTTCCAAAGACAGCGATATTGTCGTACCGGTTGTTTCCATTTCCCTGATCGGTATTACCCTCATAGGTGATCCTGACTGCAAAATTGGGATTGTCTTCAGCGCCCTCGACCCCGGTCAGGTCAATTGTGTGGGTGACATATTCTTCAGTAATCCCGATTTTATCCGGGTAAATTTCCTCATTGTTGAAGTTTATCCCATCCACTGTATATTCAAACCTGTTATAAAGCATTCCCTGACCACTTCGATGGACATCAAAAGTAAGCACAATGTCCTTTGCACCGTTGGTTGGAATTTGGATGATCAACGCCCGACCTTCCGATCGATTGCGAACGCGCAAAGCAGCACCTGCGGGGTAATCCATTTGGGTATTGAGGTCACTTCCATTTACATAATCATCCATGTATCCTTTGGTCACATTCGTATCCTCTTCGTAATCCGGTAAAAATCCGTAAAATATAATGGGTTTATCTCCGTGTACATTGGAGTAATCCGCCTCAACTTCCTCTATGGTACCAACTGGAATACCATTGAAATGCCAGTAGTGTAAAAGCCCAAGGGGGAAATCTGAAAGGTTTATTTCCAGTGTGGTATCCGATTGAATATCCACCAGACGGTCAAAGGTAATAAAACCCTCTTTTTCAGCCCTCAAATGGTACTCGCCTCTCACTCTTTCAAAGGCCACTGTACCATCCTGATCCGTCAGTTTTAACTCTCCGTCAAGAGTAACTTCCACATCCTCAAGCGGCCCATCGCTGTCAACCACTCTTACTTCAATCTGCAGATCCTCCAATACTTCCAGCCTTACTGTATCTTCAAAACCACCCTCTTCGGTTCTTACTATTATATCAGAAAGTCCCGCAGCAACACCTGTGGCGAGACCATTTTCATCAATGATTGCCACAGATTCGTCTTCCGACCTCCAGCTCACCTCCTGATTTCCGGCTCCGGGTGGCAATACAATGGCTGTAAAAGAGAATGTCTCTCCCACCGGAATTTCGGCATCGCCTTCATTAATAACCACTCCGGATACAGGTTCGTCCAGAGGTGTACCCTCCAGTACCACGTTATCAAAGCGGTTGTTGCCGTTATCAGCTGTATTTTGCTCTAAAAATCGGATTACAACAGCAAAATCTTCATTGTCATTGGCTTCAGCTATGTCTGAAAAGTTAAATTCCACCAGACGGTAGTCGGTGACGATGTCAACGGTATCACCAAAGGACTCAAAGGTCTCTCCGTCGGTTGTGTAATACAACACTTGCTTCAACATGCCCTGTCCCGACCGCTCGGTGGCATAGCTCAATCGCAGATCTTCGTACCCTCGTGAATTCAATGTAATCAACAATTCGCCGTTGATTGAGGGGTTGCGCGCTCTGATTCCCCTATCGGCCGGTTCGTTTTTCCTGGCATTGATGTTGGTTCCTGCCACATCATCCATGATGCCGATATTATCGCCAGCCTCATCGATTTGCCGATATAATATGAAGGGAGCCTCGGCTCCGGAAAAGTAATCTGCATGCACGGTATCCAGCACTCCATCGGCCTCGTTAAAGTGCCAGTAATGGACCAATTCAATTTCCCGGATGGGGTTACCCTCCAGTGCGATGTTGTCAAAGCGGTTGTTCCCACTTGTTCCCGTATTTTGACCCAAAAATCTGATCTTTACTCCAAAGTCCGGATTGTCATTGGCCTCGGGTATGTCTGAAAAGTCAAAATACTCCAATCTGTAATCAGATGCCACTTCAATGGTATCTCCAAAGGGGTGAAAATTTTGACCATCTGTTGTGTAGTAAAGCAACTGGTAGAGCATGCCGGAACCGGTCCGCTCCGAGGCATAAGTCAGCAATAAATCTTCATATCCCTCCGAGTTGAGTTCTATGAGGAGCTCCCCGTTTTCAGATGGGTTGCGCGGGCGTATTCCCCTGCCATCGTCGTATCCAATGCGGGCATTTATATCCGTACCTCCCACATCATCCATGATGCCGATATCGGGACCATCCTCATCAATTTTTTGGTAGCGAATGAAAGGTGCATTGTTGCTTTCAAAATAATCAGCCGGCACATCGCCCAAATCTCCGTCGGCTTCATTAAAGTGCCAGTAATTTACCAGCCTTTCGCGAAAGTCAGCCAAATTAAGCGTAAGTGTTGTATCTGAAGTCAATTCTATCTCCCGGTTCAGGGGTAAAAAGTCGGGGTCATCCACAGTTAATTGGTAAAGACCTGCGCCGCGATGAAATACAACTGCTCCATCGGATCCTGTTTCCTGGATCTCGCCGTTCAATCCGACTTCAACACCCTCGACCAATCCAAACCTGCTTTCCAATTGCACTTCCAACTCAAAGGGCGCAATTACCTCTATAGTTGCCGTATCTTCAAACCCTCCCTCATCGGTAGATACAATTACAAAAGCAACCCCGGGAGATTGAGCAGTCACCAGCCCGGAATTGGAAACGGTTACTACAGCTTCATCTTCTGACCTCCATTCAACATTGCGGTTGGTAGCGTGCAGGGGCAAAACCGCTGCGGTTAACTGCGCACTGTCACCAGTGACGAGAGTCAGTTCTTCAGGGTCTACTTCTACTCCTTCCACATCGGACCCAAGGGGAATGCCGTCGAGGGCGATGTTGTCAAACCTGTTGTTGCCACTGTCCCCGGTATTTTGACCCAAAAAACGTATGCGCACTGCAAAATCCGGATTGTCATTGACTTCTGGAATATCCGCAAAATCAAACCAGAGAAGATTATAGTCACTGGCCACTTCCACGGTGTCACCGAAGGGCAGGAAGTTCTCCCCATCCACGGTGTAGTACAGCACCTGGTACAACATACCGGAGCCAGTTCTCTCCGAGGCATAACTCAGCATTATATCGCTAAATCCAACGGTACTCATTTTTAAAAAGAGTTCCCCGTTGGCAGAGGGATTTCGCGGACGGATACCACGTCCTGCATCTTCATTGTTTCTTGCATTGATCGAGCTACCACCTACATCGTCCATAATTCCAATGTCATCTCCACTGGAGTCTATTTTTTGATAGCGCAAAAAAGACGGGGCATCTGATGGGAAGAAATCAGAGAAAACAGTATCCAGCTCACCATTAACATCATTGAAATGCCAGTAGTGAATAAGTCCGGGGGGGTCTAAGATTGGGTCCCCTTCCAATACAATGTTATCAAATCGGTTATTACCATTGCTGATGGCATTTTGCTCCAAAAATCTTATTGCTACAGCAAAGTGTGGGTTGTCATTGACCTCCTCGATACCTGAGAAATCAAAGTTCACCAATTCATAACTGGTGGTTATACCAACAGTGTCCCCAAAGGGAATAAACTCCTCGCCGTCCAGAGTGTAATAGAGCACTTGTCGCAGCATTCCTGAGCCAGAGCGTTCCGTGGCGTAAGAAAGTGTCAAATTCTCGTGACCCTCACTGTTCAAGTTAATTAGCAATTCGCCATTCACAGAGGGGTTTCTGGCACGAATACCGTTCCCGGCCTCAAATCCCAGGCGGGCATTTACATCCGACCCACTCACATCGTCCATAATTCCTATGGGTAGCCCATCGGGTTCAATCTGGCGATAGAGCACAAAAGATGGTTCATTGCTGTGGTAAAAATCCGCATTGACTGTATCCAATTCGCCGGATTCATCATTGAAGTGCCAATAGTGCAAGATTTCCTGTGCCTGAAGTCCACAAGTAAAAAGCAATCCCGGAAGAAGTAAAAATTTGATAGCCCTTTTCATATAGCAAGTGATTTTTGCACAAATATGTAAAAACCCTGGAAAACGATGGATAAATTGTGTGTTAAATCCGGCTGCTGGGGGATAATTAATTTCTTCTCAAATGTCTTCGCAAAAACCCAAATCCTGGGACGATTGAATGCGTTACGATATCACACAATTCAGCCAGGTCAATGAGATTGCAACAAAAGTAACCCTTTTTGAAACATAATGAGGTCCTTTAAGCGAGGCTTTCATCCGATCTTTGCCTCAGATTCTTTTACACAATTGGTGGATCTCTCTGCGCGAGTAAAAAATGCTCAAGAGAATAGAAAAACGCACAGGCGCATTTTCAATCTCTAGCTCTTTACTCTGGATTAAAACCCCTGGCCTATTACAGGAACTTACATCACAAAAGCAGAGAGGTCCTTTTTTTCTGCTTGTAATTCGGGGTACCTAATTCCATTTAAAATTTGCAATATTTTCCTTCAACCTTGTTTAATCATGAACATCAATAAAAATTGGTCATTTTGTTACATAAGTGCACCTTTTTGAAACAATAGTGCAACATACACCCGGCAACTACCCGGATATTTGCGGTGGATTCTTTTTGATGTAGAGCTGTGTATCCCCGTCTGAAATATCCGGCTTACTTCATTCCAAATAATCCTGAGATATAATTCAATTTGGGTGTAAGCACTTAATGGAATGAAATTAAGCCTAATTACGCAGAGCGGGGATACCAGTTCTTTTAAAAAATCCCATTATCAACCGTGGTGGACAAAAGATCATCGAGGTTTTCCCTTCTGCGAATGAGATAATCCTTACCCTTGTAAATTAACACTTCGGCCGGTCTGGGCTTGCTGTTGTAGTTGGACGACATATTGAATGCATAGGCGCCTGCATTTAAGAAAGCCACCGTATCACCGGGTCTGAGTTCCGGCATTTTTCTACGCTTCGCAAAATTGTCGGTCTCGCATATGTACCCGACCAAATCGTACTCTTTCAACCTCCCATCCGGATTGCTCAGATTGAGCATTTCGTGTTCGGTATCGTAAAACATGGGGCGCAAAAAGTGGTTGAAACCGGAATTAAGACCTGCAAAAGTCCCAACAGGTCCCTTCTTTATGGTGTTTACCGTAGTCAAAAACACACCGCACTCACTGACCAATATTTTTCCTGGTTCCGTGAGTATTTGAATGTCCCTTTTTAAATGCTTTTCCAGAGTGGTTCTCTTTTCCCTAATAAATTTCCCCAATAATTCCAGGTTCGAGCTGCTTCCACCGCGCCAATAGGGCACTTTAAAGCCACTTCCAATGTCCAGGTATCGTATATCGGGAAAATGAAGGGCGTGGTCGAACAACACCTCAATGGCCCGGAGGTACTGCTCGTCGTCTTGAATATCCGATCCTACGTGAATGTGCAGTCCTTCAACCGGTATGGAGTGTGTTTTTGTCAGGCGAAGGATATCTGGAAGGTGAAAAATCGATATGCCAAATTTGGAATGCTCGTGGCCGACAGAAATTTTTTCATTGCCCCCGGCGTAAACATGGGGATTCAGCCGGATACAAACGGCTTGACCTGGGTGGTTCTCCCCAATATACTCCAATGCCTCAAGGTCTCCTACATTAATTCTTACCCCTTTTTCCACTGCAAAATCATAGTCTTCGGGACCCACCATACTCGGGGTGAAGATGATGTCCTCCGGTTGAAATCCCGCCATCAATCCCAGTTCTAATTCCTCCACAGAGACCACATCAAGACCGGCACCCAGCTTTTTCATAAACCGGATAATGTTGATGTTGCTCAGGGCTTTGCAGGCGTACATGATCCTGAGTTTTTCAGGGCCGAGGGTATATTTCAGCCTGTGGTATTGTTCGGCAATTTTTTCCGCTACATACACATAAAGTGGACTCCCGTATTTGCCAATCAACTCATCGGGGGACACACCTCCTGTTAAGTTACCGTCCTCTCTTTTTTTCATCATTCAGCTAGGATTCCTGCAAAGATATCCCAAATGCAGCTTTCGGAAGGTATGCTTACAGGCTTCACCCAAAATTTATTGCACAAAGCAGATTAATGGGCGAATCCAGAATACCACAGGAATTTTAAGAAATAAAGGACCAACAGACAGCCCATTGTGTAGCCCGGAACCCGATGGCCGGAATCACTCAACATCTTCTCTTTGCGAAAATGCCAACTTTTTCAGTAATACCACATCCACCATCATATGAGCAACTGCAGCACTCAAAATCCCCACCTCCTCCGTCAAATATCCCATGCCGGCAATAAAGAAACACATGGCAATGCCGTAAATCGTGATCCTCCAGTTCATGGGATTTAGGTATCCGTGGATGGCTACAAAAATAATGGCCGTAATCCATATGCCGAGCAGCGGTTGCAATCCCCCTCGAAAGAAGAGCTCTTCACCAAATCCCGCACAGAAGGACAAAAACCACACATCGCCAATACTCAGGTTCAGGCCCCGGATAAGGTCTCTGTACTTCGTATAGATCCCCCGCATAAAGCGCCTTTGAACAATGAACCAGGCCGCATACCCACACACCAGGCCGTAGATCAGACCTGTTAAAATTTGAACAGGAAAACTGTAGTGGCCCCGCAAAAATTCAATCACAGACTCCTCCCGCACAAACCAAATCAGCGCAACACCAGAAAGGCCAAACCCTATTATGGTAATGTAACCGAGCACTCGCGGATTCCTGAAATCAATTTCCATCTTGCAAAAGTAAGCAGTAAAAAATTACCCGCGCAAAATGTCCGACTTTTCAGGATCCATCCACTCAATCAGGCTTGAATGAGAACGAGGGAACCGGAGATTGATGTGACGAAAAGTTGTGAAAGGCTGTCTCTGAAAGGGTTTTGTCGAAAAACCATAGTGCACTATCAAAAACTCCTTATCTTGACCCTCAAATCAAACTTCAGCAACGATGAAAAACTTCAGCTTTTTATTATTGACGCTCTCAGTGAGCATGGTATCATGCCAGTTTTTTAATCAAAAAACGGTACATGGCGATGGAGAAATGAGCCGGGAAGCGCGGACAATAGGTGAATTCACGCAGCTTGAAGTAGCGGGCAACTTCACGGTTAAACATACGCTCTCCTCCGAGCCATCTCTGGAAATCAATGCTGAGTACAATCTGATGGAGCACATTAAAACCGAGCTCATAAACGGCAGATTGGAAATTTCCACCCCTCAAAATGTTCGTCTCAGACCCAAAAAGGATATAGAGATATTGTTGACCGGCCCGAAATTGGAGGTGTTGTCCCTACTCGGCTCCGGATCTGTTCTTGTCGATAAAATGGATAGTGAAAAGGTCAGGGTTTCACTCAATGGTTCAGGTAATCTTTTCTCAAATCTAGAGGCCGGAAAAGTTGAGGCTTCCCTAAATGGATCTGGGCAAATTACCCTTGACGGAGAGGTGCCCACAGCGGATTTCAGCCTCAACGGATCGGGGACCATACGCGCATCGGGGCTGAGCGTGGGAGAACTCAAGGCGGGCATTCGCGGCTCTGGTGAAATTTTTTGCAACGTCATCAGCACACTAGATGCATCCATAACCGGCAATGGAAAAGTGCTCTACAGCGGAAATCCCGAAGTGAATGAGCGAGTTACCGGATCGGGTAAGGTGGTGAGGAATTGATTGGTGGAGTTAGGAAAACAGGGCTCCTCATTCAAAATCCTTCAAACTAAAATTTGAACCGGTCGCTATGGGATTATCGCTTCTATTTATCGGTTCTCTTGTTATAGCAAGACCGATTGGGAGGGTGAGGAGGGGTTTTGAAAATCTGTGAGGATGTCGTGAATCTATTAAATTCGTTCATTGATACAGTTCATAGTATTTTACTTGAATATAAATTGATGATTTTAGAAAGATTGGTGGTCCTGATTGGAATTTAACCCAATTGCCCTTTACCGGGGAGATTATTTAAGGAGAAATACGGCTAAAGTTTACACCGGAGCCAACTAAGTAGATGTAAATTTGATTGTTGACTAAAGGTTAAAGGTATATGATTGCAGGATGATTGAAGAAAGGTTCTAAGGGTGGCTTGATGAGATTTGATGTAAACTTGATGCATAAATAATTATAATCCTTTTTACCTTGCTGGGTTGATTACAGAGTTAAGAGTACTGGAATGGCCATTAAGTTTGTGAAATCAATAATGACTGACCTGCAATCTGACCGAATCGAGCGTACCACCTCTTTTCGAGAAGATGAACTAGGGCCTGCTATGTGTGCCTTAGCCAATAATTTCCCCAATCACAGGAAGCCGGGATATATCCTACTTGGGGTTGAGGATAATGGGATTGTTGGGGGGATTACCATAACAGATGAGCATCTTCAAAAAATCGGAAATGTTAAACCCAATGGAAATGTCCTACCACAACCATCACTAGTTGTCAGTCAGGTTTTTTCTTTGGACGTGGGGATATGGTGGCAATTAGAGCAGATTCATTCAAATAAAAAAGTATTGCAAATTACACGTACTGGGCACTGCGGGAATTGATAATGAATGCAATCATGCACCGGAATTACGAGTCAAATTCACCAAATTATATTTATGAGTCTACTCTAAAATCCCATTTCTATTCCGAATGGCTACAAAATTCAATCTTTTCGTTATAGGGTGAAATCTTTCCTCAACGTAGCTTAGGCTATGCCTGCGGAATAATTCACCCGATGCCTCGATCTTGAATTTGCAAGCCCACCCCCCCCAAAGATTTGGGGGGTTCTTAAAAGGAAAGGCTTAAAAAGGCCCGGCAAGGCCAGTAGAAAAGTTACAAGTTAATGCTTGAATTGGAACTACAGGCTCGTTGGCGACTTACATAGGAGTGAGCTTTGTTTTGAGGTGTACTTTTAAAGTTGCCATTCAATTTGCTAAAACCTCTCGCCCGGAAGGTCTTCCATCAAAATGTCTATCAACATTGGAGGCCTCAGCTTGAAAAATTAAATAGATTTTTTGCGAAAAGTATTGAAAAGCGCTACCTTTCACAAAATTTTACTCTTAACCTCCAGAAAAACCCGCTATACATCATTCGGTCAATTCACCCTGCTTAAAACACTCCGCACCCCCATTCTCTAAAATATTTACATATTTGCATGAATAACCCGGTAGGTCAATTTCCCGGAATATTAGATTGTAAAGCAAAGACCCATTGGGAATTCATTTGTAACCGCGGAGAAAAAAGATCAATGAAATGAAAATACGGGAAATAGGAATCTATCCACTGGAGATTCCACTAAATGAGCCGTTTGTAATCAGTCTTGGAACCATTACCCACGCGCGAAACCTGCTGGTGGAGATTCGTGCTGATGGAGGTTTGAAGGGTCAGGGTGAGTGCTCACCTTATTCGTTTATCAACGGCGAAATGCTGGAGGGACAACTGGCACTGGCACCTTTGCTCGCGCGCTTGTGGATAGGTAAGGATTGCAGGGAGATAGAGGCCCGGATGACGGAGTTGGATGGCTTGTTGTCGGGAAATTACGCCCTTAAATCCGCATTTGACATGGCGCTCTACGACCTGAATGCGCGCGCTGCAAACTTGCCTTTGTTTCGATTTCTCGGCGGAACAAACCGAAGCCCCCTCTGGAGTGACCGAACCGTATCGGTTGGAAATCCGGCTACTATGGCGGTAGAAGCTGTCCGCTATCTGGAAATGGGCTTTAGGTCCATAAAGGTGAAACTGGGTGGTCCCTTTGAGTCTGATGTGGCGCGAATTAGGACCATCAGGGAATCCATTGGAGAGGATACGCCCCTTCGTTTGGACGCCAATCAGGCCTGGTCGGTCAGTCAGGCGGTGAGGACCTTGAGGGCTCTCGAAACTTACAATATAGAACACTGTGAAGAACCCATTGCAGCAGGTGACCTGACCGGACTCCGTTTTGTGCGCCAAAACAGCCCCATTCCAATAATGGCAGACGAGAGTCTTTTCACTCACCGTGATGCTGCCAATCTCCTGCAAATGCAGGCATGCGACTATTTCAATATCAAGCTCTCCAAGTCCGGGGGGATTTCCAATGCACTGAAAATTGCTGCCATTGCAGAGTCTGCCGGCATTCCCTGCCAGGTCGGGTGTTTTTCAGAAACGCGGCTGGCCATTTCCGCCCTGGTTCATTTTGTCATGGCAAGGGATATCGTCATTCATTACGACCTCGACAGCCCCCTTATGCTGAGTGAGGATCCCGTATCCGGTGGTGTATCACTTAAAAGCAATGGCCGGGCAACAATCCCCGATGAAAAACCCGGTCATGGAGCAGAGATCAAAAAGGAGTTTTTGGATGAGGAGCGGGTTGTGGTTGTGGAGTAATTGGTAAAACCCCCTTTTCACCCATCCCCCGCAAGTCTAATTCCGGTAAACTGCCAGCGCATCTCCGGGTGAAAGAAATTTCGGTACGTCCGGCGGCTGTGGCCCTTTGGGGTTGCCACACTGTGACCGCGGCAAACCATTTGGTTTATCATAAACTTTCCATTGTACTCTCCTATGGCTCCCTCCGGCTTTTGATATCCGGGATAGGGTGTGTAGGGACTTGAGGTGTGCTCCCACCTGAGACCCGTTTTAAGCTCAGGAGCTGCCACTTCCCACTCGGCCTCCGTGGGTAGTCGCTTGCCACTCCATTCAGCAAATGCAAAGGCCTCGTAATGACTGATGTGAGTCACCGGTTCGTGGTTCTTCAGCTTTACCAGCCCCGCAAGACTGAATCTGTGCCATTCTCCATCCTTTTCCACCCAGTAAAGGGGCTTTTTAATACCCCGGTTTTCGATAAATTCTCGCGCATCGCTGTGCCAGAACCCGGTTTTCTCGTAACCGCCATCTTTCACGAATTGCAGATATTCGCCATTGGTGACCAACTTCCGGGCAATTTTAAAATCTCGAAGCATTACCTCGTGTCTAGGTTTTTCATTGTCGTACAAAAACAAGGCCGTATCCGCACCGATCTGATGTACACCACCGGAAATACTTAAAAAATCATAATCGGGTTCCGCCTCATATCCTTCTTTGAAATCCTTTCTGTAAACTGGATATAGCGGGTGCTGAGCGAGAATGTACTTGATGTCCGTGAGCATCAACTCCTGGTGCTGTTGCTCGTGATTTATACCGGTTTTTATAAAAAACAGCGATTCTTCAGGTGGGTCGATCAAAAAGGACTCCATGGCTTCATCCACGTGCTCGCGGTATTCCATAATAGTCTTAACCGTGGGACGGGTCATAAATCCTCTGCAGTCTCTCTCAGGCACATCACCTACTTTCAGGTAGTAGCTGTTGAACAAAAATTTAAACTCCGGGTGAAAGCACTGATACCCTTCTACAAAACGCTCCAGCACAAACTGCTCGAAAAACCAGGTCGTGTGCGCCAAATGCCATTTAGGGGGACTGACAAACCTGGCGGGCTGAACCACAAAATCTTCAATCTCCAGTGGTTCTGTTATTCTTTTGGTTAGTGCACGAGTGGTTTTGTACATCGATTGAATGCTGACCTCACTTGCTGTAATCTCCATTTTGATCTGTTTTTAAAATGATTAAGCCCCAAGGGTTTAGGATATTTCCACATCCTTCCAAAAGGCTACGTGATTTTTAATATTTTCAGCTGCCTTTTTGGGATTGGGATAATACCAGGCAGCATCCTTACTGACTTCACCACCTTCCTTTACAAGATCGTAATAATGAGCAGTTCCTTTCCATGGGCACCAGGTAGTGGTTTTACTTTCTCTAAAATATTTCCTGTTCAGTGACTCCACGGGAAAGTAGTGATTGCCCTCAACTCTTACGGTGTTTTCCGCGCTCGCGAGCAATACACCCTGCCATTTAGCCTCGATCATTCTTAATTGTCTTTGTTAGTAAAAAATCACATTGAATTAATGATTCGGCATGAATTTGTGTTCATTCATTCAGCTTGATTCTCTCCGGGATCTAAAAATGGTCCTGCCAAAGCAACTATTTTAGTTGGTTGGAGTGACCGTGGAGGGGAAGTAGGTTTTTAGGGTGGAATTGTTGACTCAATGGGAAATAAAATTATGCAACCATTTAGACCAACGGCGATTTTTGTTGTCACTCGCTCGTCGGTAGGTGTTATTCCGAAAAATTAATTGAAGCCCCTGGCAGCCAAATAATTCCCTGATGTAAGTTTTTACTGTCATTCTCGTGTAAACCCGCGAGAGTGGATTTGATTAAAATCAATCAAAAAGCGGTTGTTGCTTTGGACTGTTAACAACCCCACACTTTGTTAAAACTCGTCGGGAAGCGGATGGCGGTTTCACATCAATGGCCGAATAAAAGCAGTTTAAGATTGGTCTTTATTTAGGCTGCCTGCTTATATGTTTTCACTATCCTGTCGAGAGAGTTGAATTAGATGAGCCCAAGTGACTCGTCTCGCATTTTTAAAAAATTAAAATCTGATATCATGAAAAAATTTGATGCAATTATCATTGGTTCCGGTCAGGCTGGAACGCCCCTGGCTTTTCGCCTCGCTTCCGAAGGGTGGAAGGTGGCCTTTATTGAAAAAGAAAAGGTGGGAGGAACCTGTCTTAATACGGGATGCACACCGACCAAAGCTTATGTGGCCAGTGCCCGCCGAATGTGGGATGCTAGCAATGGCGCCGACCTGGGAGTAAACATACCCGGAGGAGTCTCAGTGGACCTGAAGAAAGTAAAACACCGAAAAGACGAGATAATCAAAGGCTCGGTAGATGGCATTACCTCCGGCATAAATTCCAATGATAACATCCAATTTTTCCCGGAAAAAGCCAGGTTTCTGTCTGACAAAGTGGTCGAAGTCAAAGGAGAGGAAATCACCGCAGACAAAATCTTTATCAATGTGGGGGGAAGTGCTTTTATTCCCGACGGTTTCCAAGATGTCAATTATCTCACCAATAAGACCATCCTGGAACTTGAAGAAGTCCCAGAGCACCTGATTGTAGTGGGTGGCAGTTACATCGGTTTGGAATTTGGTCAAATGTTTCGTCGCTTTGGCAGTAAAGTCACCATTGTTGAGCGCGGAATTGGCCTTATCACAAGAGAAGACGAAGATGTTAGCGCCGCCATCGAAGAGTTTTTGAAGGAAGAGGGAGTCGATATCCGCTTGAACTCGGATTGCATCACCGGAGAAGCTGGACAAAATGGGCGGATTAGGGTCCAGATGAACTGCATTGGCGAAACCAGGCATATTGAGGGATCTCACTTGCTGCTCGCAACGGGCAGAAAACCAAATACAGCAGACCTGGGTCTGGACAACACCTCCCTGAAAGTTGATGATGCAGGAAATATTGTAGTGGATGACAAACTGCAAACCAATGTAGATGGTGTTTATGCACTGGGAGATTGCAATGGTAAGGGAGCGTTCACTCACACTGCTTACAATGACTTTGAAATAGTTGCTGCCAATCTGCTGGAGGGAGGTGATAGAAAGGTTTCCGACCGCATACTCATCTACGGCCTTTTTGTGGATCCCCCTCTTGGAAGGGTGGGACTTACTAAAGCTCAGGCACTTGAGAAAGGTTATGAAATTTTGGAAGCATACCGGCCAATGAGCAAGGTAGCGAGGGCTAAAGAAAAGGGGGAAACCCGCGGATTCATGAGGATAATCATCGATAAAAATACAGAGAAAATTCTCGGGGCTTCCATCCTCGGAGTGGGCGGCGATGAGGTTGTCGGATCCATTGCAAACCTCATGTATGCAGATGCGCCTTACACGGTCCTAAGGGATTCGGTGCAGGTTCACCCCACTGTATCTGAACTCTTGCCGACCATGCTGGAAAATCCCCAACTGGTTGATTGACCTGCGAATGGAAACAGGACCTTTTGTTGCAAATCATCATTTAACGGTATTTGGCTGACCGATCTATTTTCCCTGTTGATCGATTTATTGACTGTCGTACGTTTTATCGGTTCTATGCATTTTTGAGTCCACTCTAAAAAGCGCTTTATACAACACGGTCGATTCCTGTAAAAATACTTTTATTTAAAGAATCAAAACAGTGATAAAACTTTTGAAACACTGGCTAATGTTAAGAAGAATAATATCAATAGTTGCAAACCGTTCAGGAATTATTATCTTTGGCCAAAGCCGCGGTGTCATTAAAAACATGCGGTATCTGGCTTGAGTCTCGTTTTTTTTGGTTTTTTCCTGACCCGGAAAAAGATAATATGCTTGCGACTTAGCCGAAATATAGCACTTGACATGACATCGGTTTCGGTCCTTTTTAGTAAATTTGGTCCGGGTTAATTCTGATTGACAGTTAAAATGGGTAAATCACTTCACATATCTCTGGCAATTCTGCTGTACATTAGTTCGGCCGGGGTGTTGGTTCATAAGCACCTATGTCAGGGTAAAGTGATAAACGTGGCATTTTGGTCGCCCGCTAATTCCTGTCATGAAGAAGACGAAGCCACTTGTAGTTCTTCAGCTAATTCTTGTACCATTCCATCCGGAGAAAAGAGCGAGAAGGAATGCTGTGATGATGATCTGAGTTTTGAGGTAGCTGACTGGGATTACGTTCCAGACAACCACCAGAAAATCAATTTCGATCAGCACTTTTCAGCCTGTTTGCCCAATCCGGTTTTTGTAATTTCTCAGGATTTACGGGAAAACCCATCGGACCGAAATTACAGGCCACCCCCACTTAAACTGGTTCCCCTACCCATTTTATACTGCTCATTCCGCTGTTAGATTTCATCAAGTTGGATTCATTGCCCTGTCCAGTATTCCGGGCATGAGGAGATTCCGAAATTTTATATTAATTTACCTGATGAAATCTAATCGATATGTTGTCATCACTGGTCCGATTTTGTTTGGACAATAAACTCATTGTAGGTCTTCTTTTACTGGGCCTGATAATATGGGGTCTCATCCATTCTCCCTTTGATACAGGGATAGATATTTTGCCCAAAGACCCCATAGCTGTAGATGCCATTCCCAATCTGGGTGAAAATCAGCAAATAATATTTACAGAGTGGGCGGGTCGTTCACCTCAGGACATAGAGGATCAGATTACCTATCCTCTTAGCACTGCATTGTTAGGGCTTAGCGGAGTGAGGGAGGTCCGCTCCAACTCCATGTTTGGGTTTTCGAGCATTTATGTGATTTTTGAGGAAGGGGTCGAATTTTATTGGAGTCGCGCGCGACTTTTAGAAAAACTCAACTCACTGCCAGCCGGTCTTCTACCCGCCGGAGTCCAACCAGCTCTGGGACCAGATGCCACTGCTCTTGGCCAAATTTTTTGGTACACCCTGGAGGGCAGAGATTCCAATGGCAACCCCACCGGAGGGTGGAGTTTAGAGGAGATAAGGTCCATCCAGGATTTTCAGGTGGGATATGCCCTGGCTGCAGTGGAGGGCGTTGCTGAGGTAGCCTCAGTAGGTGGTCATGTAAAGGAATATCTCGTTGAGGCAGACCCACAAAAGATGCGACAATACGATATATCGCTACTGGACCTGAGGAAGGCGGTTGCCGAATCCAATCTGGACATCGGCGCTCAAACCATGGAAATCAACCAGGTGGAATATTTTATCCGCGGCCTTGGTTATGTGCAGAGCCTTGAAGATATTGAAAAGGCAGTGATCAGATCTACCGATCAGCAACCCATTGTGGTAGGGGATGTGGCGAGGGTTTCTTCAGGACCTGCTACCAGACGCGGAGCACTCGACAAATCAGGTGCTGAGGTGGCCGGAGGTGTCGTCGTTGCAGCTTATGGCAGCAACCCCATGCAGGTCATTGAAAATGTCAAGTCCAAAATCGAGGACATTGCCCCATCTCTTCCATCAAAGACACTGGCGGATGGAACAACTTCCCAACTCGAAATCGTCCCCTTCTACGACCGATCTGAATTGATCCGGGAGACCATCGGCACCCTGGAAGAAGCCCTGCTTTTGCAGATCATCATCACTACCATAGTGATTCTACTGCTCTTACTCAGCCTCAAAGCATCCATACTTGTGGCCGGTGTATTGCCGGTCTCGGTTTTGTTTTGCTTTATCGCAATGAAAGCCATGGGAATTGAAGCCAATATCGTCGCCTTAACCGGTATTGCCATTGCCATTGGCACCATGGTAGATATGAGTATTGTACTTGTGGAAAGTATTGTGCATAAACTCGAAAGGGCGGGTGAAGACAGTCGATTGTTTAATCTGGTGTATGATGGCACCCGCGAGGTAGGTAGTGCCGTTCTCACCGCTGTAGCAACCACAGTGATCAGTTTTTTACCGGTTTTTACCATGGTGGGTGCTGAGGGGAAGATGTTTACCCCACTTGCCTACACCAAGACTTTTGCCTTGATCGCTGCCATAACGCTTACTCTTTTTGTCGTCCCACCTGCTGCCCAGAGACTATACAGTAAGGGGAAAAACGGCCCCTGGTTGACCCATGCTGCCCATATAGCATTAATAATTCTGGGGGTGTATGGGCTGATCAACGGATTTTTGTATTGGCCTGCACTCGTACTTCTAATTGGAGCAGTCGGTATTGGGTCGGCCATCCTGATTAAGTATTTTCCTTCCTGGAAGCAACTCATTTTGCGGACCACAGTACTGCTGTATGCGGTTTGGATTACCTTTATTTTGACTCAAATTTGGATGCCGCTCGGGGTAGAACAAGGCCTAATCCCCAATTTTATTTTTGCTGCTGTCCTTATCTGTATTTTTTATGGTTTTTCTTCTGTGGTGATTTATTACTACGAACACATTCTCAGGTTTTTACTAAAGGTTCCATGGCTGTTTTTCGCGTTGATTATTGGTATGTTTTACGGAGGATTCCAAGTTTACAAATCAACCCAGACCCAATTTCTACCCGACCTGGACGAGGGCTCTTTTCTATTGATGCCCACCTCCATGCCACATTCCGGTATGGAAGAAAATATGCGAAACCTCAGATTGCTCGATATGGCCGTGAGTGCAATCCCCGAGGTGGAAATGGTGGTGGGAAAACTCGGGCGGGTCGAAAGCCCTCTTGACCCCGCTCCAATATCTATGTATGAAAATGTAATCATCTACAAACCGGAGTTCAAACTGGATGAAAGGGGGCGCCGTTTGCGTTTTGCTGTGGATGGTTCCGGAGAATTTAAAAGAGATAGCGATGACGAACTCATTCCGGACCGAAGGGGTAAATACTACCGCAATTGGCGCGACGAAATCCGAAGCCCGGACGATATTTGGAGTGAAATATCCAGGGTGACCAATATCCCGGGAATAACAGCGGCACCAAAACTGCAGCCCATCGAAACCAGGCTTGTCATGTTACAAACTGGTATGCGCGCTCCAATGGGAATAAAAGTGAGGGGGCCGGATCTTGAAACTATTGAAGAAGCCAGTCAGGCTTTAGAGGAGGTGCTTAGGAATGTAGAAGGGGTCAATGCCCCGGCCGTTTTTGCTGAAAGAGTGGTCGGCAAACCCTATTTACACATCAATATTGACAGAGATGAAATCGCCCGCCACGGCCTCAGCATTCAAACTGTTCAGGCGTACATTCAAACGGCTATTGGCGGAGCGGTGACAGGAACCACAGTGGAGGGTCGTGAGCGATACAATATTCGGGTCCGGTATCCCAGGGAATTAAGGTCCCATCCGGTTGCTATTGAAGAGGTGTTGGTCCGTACCCCGGGAGGTGCTCATATTCCCCTTAAAGAAATTGCCTCCCTTGAATACGTACAAGGACCCCAATCGATCAAAAGTGAAAATGGCTTCCTGGTCTCTTATGTGCTTTTTGACCGGGAGAGTGGTTACGGTGAGTTTGACGTTGTGGATAGGGCCAAAAGGACGATAAGTGAAATGCGCAGCCACGGTGAACTGACGCTGCCGGATGGCATTTACATTGAATTTGCCGGAAATTACCAACAACAGATCAGGGCCAATGAGAGACTGGCAATTGCAGTGCCTCTCGCCCTTGGATTGATCTTTATCATTCTGTATCTCCAATTTCGGTCCACGCCTATTACACTTATGGTTTTTTCTGGGGTCGCGGTGGCCTTTGCAGGTGGCTTCCTGATGATTGGGCTCTACAATATGGAGGGCTTCCTCGATTTTTCCGTTTGGGGGTCCAATATGCGGGACGTTTTCAATATTCAGACCGTGTATCTAAGCGTGGCCGTTTGGGTTGGATTTTTGGCCCTTTTCGGCATTGCCACGGATGATGGGGTGTTGATGGCCACATTCCTCAGAGACAGTTTTCGCCAGAATACACCCCAAACTCTTGAAGAGTTGAAGGAGGCTGTGGTCAAGGGAGGCCTTAGGAGGGTTCGCCCTGCAATGATGACCACGGCTACCACACTTTTGGCCCTTTTACCGGTTCTGAGTTCTACCGGGAAAGGAGCTGATGTAATGATCCCAATGGCAATCCCCACTTTTGGAGGAATGATGTTGCAGATTGTCACCATGTTTACTGTACCATTGCTTTTTTACATCTGGAAATCTTACAAAATGAAATAATGATGCGAACAGCCATTTTAATATTAGGAATGTGTTATTTGCTCCCTGGAACCATCCATGCTCAAACCCTGGATTCTATGGTGCAAAAAGCCCTGGAATCGCACCTCAGTCTGGATGCATTGGCCGAATCCCGGCTGGCAACTGAATCAACGGAAAAACTTCAGGATGTTTGGACACCTCCTGTCTTTAGCGCAGGCGTGGGATTGAGGCCGGTGGAAACGCGGGTAGGACCGCAGCGTTTGAGATTGGGTGTGCAGCAGCGCATCCCATACAGCGGGGCTCAACAAGCGCGCAGGGAGGTCGTTCAGGCCAGACGCTATGGAATCGATATGGAGGAGGAGCAGACCAAAATCGAACTCCGATACCAGGTGCAAAAAAATTATTACGCCCTCCATGTAATCCGCGAGAAAGAAGTGTTGGTAAATCGCATGTTGGAATCTCTTAATGAACAGAAAAATGATCGCATAAGACAGATGGAGGTGGGCGAGGGAAAATACTCACAAGTTCTTTTGATTAGGCGTATAATGAGACGATATGAAGAGGAGATCAATCAACTGGGGTATCAACACCAAACTGCTCTCCGCCAACTCAGTTATTGGGTGGGTGTGGATAGTTTACCCAATTTTAAGTTGGAAACTGAATTCCCAACAATTATTTCGTCGGAAGATTTGCCAGTGGAGCTGCTTTCTGAACACCATCCGTACTTGCAGTCCTATGATGCATTGTCCAGAGAATATACTGCCGAAAAGGAGGTGGCCCGGATGGACAATTACCCGCAATTTACCATCGGACTTGATTACATTATCAACAGTCAGAGAAGGGATGTGGAATTGCCCGATAACGGAAAAAATGCACTCATGCCCATGATCGGTGTCCAAATGCCGTTTCTCACCCCGCGTTACAGTTTAAAGAGGCAGGAATTAGAGCGAAATATTAGGGCCACGGAATTGAACAGAGAGGATGAATTTAACCGCCTGAACTCTGTTGTTCGCTCAGTTTTGGATGAGCTTTTGCAAAATATTTCCAGGTATAGGAACATCCAGCAGCAGATTGCCGACACTGAGGACATTTTGCAAATGATCGAACTCGAAATTGAGTCCAACACAGCTACTTTTTACGATTACTGGCAATTGCAGGAAGAAATCATCAATTACAAATGGGCGAAATTGGATGTGGCCCATAGAGCACAGGAAGCCTGGTATTTTATTCAAAAATTTAAAAACCCGTAATCATGAAAAAACGTGAAATAATAATCGCATTAATCGCTCTGGCTTTGGGAGCTGGTTTGGTGTATTTTATGATGCCCTCCCCCGACCATGAGCACCCCACAGAAACTGCCCCTAAAAACGGTTCTGAAGAATCGACCATTTACACTTGCTCTATGCACCCCCAGGTGGAACGAGATGAACCGGGAATCTGTCCGATTTGTGAAATGGACCTGGTCCCAAAATCTGCCGTGGAATCTGATGATCCCCACCTGCTTCAGATGACGGAGAATGCAGTGCGCCTCTCGCAACTTGAAACAAGCGAAGCCTTGCCGGTGGGTGTCGACGGAGGTGAAACAATCTCCTTCAGTGGAAAAATGAGAGAAGACCGGGACCGCTCCGCCCGCCTAATCACCTACGTACCGGGGGAAATAATTAATCTCAATGTCAAGTACGAAGGTCAAAGGGTTCGCAAGGGGCAGCACATGGCTGATATCTTTTCCCCCGAATTGCGCTTGCAGCAGGAGGAATTGATCCAAGCCCACAAGCGACGCGATGAATCACCCGGATTGTACCGCGCTACCAGGCGAAAGTTGGATAATTGGAGGATGGATTCCAGCCTGGTGGAAAAGATCATTGAAACCGGGCATGCACTGGACATCCTTCCCGTTTACGCAACCGCTTCCGGTACTGTGCGCACTCTGAATGTATCTGAGGGTGATATGGTAAGCAGAGGTGCTTCGCTGGGTCGGGTCGCTGACTTGAGTTCACTTTGGGCCGAATTTGAGGTGCCAGAGACAGACCTGGACCAGGTTAGAATTGGCAGTGAACTGACATTTACGACCCTTTCTGTTCCCGGCCACCAGTTTTCAGCCACCGTTTACTATATTGACCCACAGGTTGACCCGGTAAAGCGAACCGTAATCGCTCGTGCAAGGGTTTCCGCTGAACAACGACTCAAGCCGGAGATGCTCATCCGAGCCTATCTTTATTCCGATCAGTCCGAAGAGGAGGCCCTGGTACAAATCCCTGCTTCAGCAGTGCTCTGGACCGGTCCGCGTTCGGTAGTTTGGGTGAAAGTGCCCGACAGGGACATCCCCTCCTTTGAATACAGGGAAGTGGTCCTGCAGAGATTATCGACCAGGCGCGCCATTATCAAGGAAGGACTCGAGGTCGGTGAGCAGGTGGTGAGCCAGGGAGCTTTTGTAATAGATGCAGCTGCTCAACTGAACAATCAACGCAGCATGATGAACAGACTGGTGGGGGAAGATGGGGTGCATGTGCATCGAGAAAGCATTAATCCACACCACAATGAAGCTGCAGTTGCCTTTATACAAGAATACCTGCGGGTAAAAGCTGCACTGGTGGAATCCCATGCTGAAGATGCGAGGTACATGACCAGGGCTTTGGGAGAAAAGCTGGAAAATATTCCCGGCACCATTGATGATTCTTCAATCAGAGACAATTGGATGAGATGGCACGAGCGTGCTGTAGAAGCGATCCAAACACTGGCAGAAAGTGACGATATCTCCATTCAGCGGGAGGCTTTTGAAAATATTTCACGGGCACTCATATACTGGCTCAGGCATTTTGAAATAGATACTGACGCTCTCTACCTTCAGCATTGCCCCATGGCATTTGATAATGAGGGAGCTGACTGGATCAGTACAGAAGAAGAAATCCTCAATCCCTACTTTGGAGATCAAATGCTGCACTGTGGACTGGTTGAAGAAGTTTTTCAGTAATTTTGCGAAAAAAGTATGAAGGGATTGCCCACCCCTTTTCCGGTTATGGGAGAGGAAATACCTGCAGAAAAATTGGTGCCCGTTGACTTGTCAACCGACAGGACCGGCCCTGTGGTCGAAGACCCTTATTACGGTTTGAAATACTGGGTGGACCTGACCTCGCAAGATGGCAAGTACTGCTGCTATGGCGGTTATCTGGAGAAAAGGGGTATTTACACTGCAGGGCAGTATGTAAAAAAACCCGGTTCAGCTCGAAATATCCACATAGGTGTCGATGTCTGGTGGCATCCCGGAACCCCGGTATTTGCACCCTACACCGGGAAGGTTCACAGTTTCGCCTACAATGACAAGCCCCTTGATTACGGTGGCACCATTGTTTTGGAACACCGGGTGAACGATCTGTTGTTCTACACCCTGTACGGTCATTTGAGTAAGGAATCTCTAAGTGGATTAAAAGCCGGGGTGATAATTAATCGCGGTCAGCAATTTTGCCGACTGGGAGCCAGGGAGGAAAATGGAGGATGGTATCCGCACCTGCATCTGCAAATGATAAAAAGTATGATGAATTTCAGCGGGGATTATCCTGGAGTGGTAGCTGCTAAAAACCGCAGAATTATTGAAAATTGTCCCAACCCGGAGTTTATGGTGAAAGCTCCATGATATTTTATTTATGAAAAAACACTACCTGGGGTTTCGGATTGGTACGGTCTTTGTTTTAAAATCGGTGATTGATGATTCAGTCAACAGTTTTTTTACAAAAAGACTTAATCCCATGATATTTTTATTCTTCCTACTGACTGTAATCCTGTTGTTGGGAAGTGAATTGCAACAGGAGGCCTAGGGGTAAAGGAGTCACAGCAATTAACCAAACCGATTGTTCAATCAACCGCCCCGGGTCTCCTTTTGCATAAGGAGAACGCAACTTTCCCATCAGGATAAAACCAATATCGCTTACTAAACAGGGTAAGATAGGGTAATTTCGAGTGCTTGCCCATCAAGGTATCACAGCCTCAAACATATTCATGGCCTGCTCCTTATCGAAAATCCTACCCATGGCATTTTGGATGATGTATTCATAATCTCCCTGTAGTTTCACCCTGCGGAATCCAAAGTTAGACCTTTCCGGCCCAAACTTAAATTCATAGACAAAGCCATCTTCTTGCTCGTGAACTATTTCATGAAAGGCAGAATTGTTTTCAATTGAAGTGCGAAGTTCAGCTACAATATTTGCCACGCTACCACCCGAGCGTTCAGCGACAAATACCTGCACACCGTAATCATCTCCACCATCTATGGTAAAGTCTTGCTGAAGTCCGAGTTCTGACTTTTTCACGGTTACGTCATCCGGCACCAGCATTTTAATAGGCAAGCCATACTGCATCAAATCCTTTTCTGACCATCCATCGGCAGGGTCTGAAGCGCAGGAGAAGAATATCAGGGCGGAGAGCACCATCCAAAAAAAGATACTTAATGACTTCATGGTTGTAGAATTATGTTAAGTGGATTCATTTCCACCTCGTACAAAGATACATTTCTCACTAGACCTGAATATTCCAGATTATAAAAAAACAGGTAGCTTTATTTACTCCTG
This sequence comes from Saprospirales bacterium, assembly GCA_007695035.1. Classification (GTDB taxonomy): domain Bacteria; phylum Bacteroidota; class Bacteroidia; order Chitinophagales; family Saprospiraceae; genus PWJY01. The sequence goes on from REEO01000060.1 coordinate 43,768, forward strand.
TACCTTAATGGTGCAACCAATGGCTCTGGTTTCAGCCGGATTCGGTCTTTCTCCTCGCTCTATAGCTGAAATGGCATTTTCAAGATACTTCTCTTCAACCTGGTCCGCATCACGGTGGTTATCATCAATGGCACCAATGTAGTGGACAACACGGTCGCTGTCAAGCAAAAAGACATGGGGGGTGCGCGTAGCTCCGTATTTTGGAAAAATTCTCTGGCCATCGTCAAATACATATGGAAATTTAAATCGTTTCTCCCGGGCGCGTTCCTGCATGTTTTCAAAACTGTCTTCCGGTACCACAACAGGATCGTTGGGATTGATGGCTATTAAATGCCAGCCCCTGGGAGCGTATTTTTCGTGCAACTCGTTATACCGATCCTCATACGCCACTACGAATGGGCAGTGATTGCAGGAAAAAATAATGATAAACCCATTGGCATCTTCGTAATCGCTCATGGATACGTAATTCCCGTCCACATTTTTCAGGGAAAAGTCCGGCGCTACATCTCCAATCGATAAACCATCCCCGCCAGTGGATTCAATAGCCGGATCGGCAAATGAAAAGAACATGAGCGCCGCTGAGAGCAGACTGAGTTGTAATAAATTCTTGATCATAGTTTATTTGATTTAATTTTTAGTTGAAAAGTAAAGGGTCCACCACTTCTTTGAGTTCACCGGTGTTGTGAAATTCTCGTTCGTAAAACTTGCGGACTTCCCCGTTGCAAACAATGGTTGCCGGTATGGAACCCGACCAGTCCTCGCTCACTTTGGGAATCCAGTAATTTTGGCGGGTGTCGTCCAGCAAATAGACTTCCACTTCGATATTATTTTCTTCTATAAAGGGCAGCAGTCTGGATTCCAGGTGTTGTGGGAAGTCAAGACTGACTATGATAAATCGCAGACCCTCTTCTCTATACTCTTCGTAGAGTTCGAGGAAGTAGGGCATTTCTTTTACGCAGGGTTGGCACCAGGTCGCGAAAAAGTTGACCACCATGGTCTCCTCTCCTGCGCGCTCAGGACAGAGCATTGGTTCGAGTTCATCGAAATTGAGCACGTCGACCTTTGATACTCTATCTGCTTTTTGTGCAAAATCCCCGGCATCGCTGAAATTAGCGCCAAGGAGAAGTCCCAATGCTACCAAAATAATTTTCATACTAACTGATTGCCAAACTTACGTTCGCTATTCGCTCAAACACAAGTACTAACGCAAAAAACTTCACTTTGGTTAAGATACTCCGGGATATATATTTATTAGTCAAAAAATGCAGCCTCTCAATTCAGTGTGCATTTGACTTTTAGGTTCTCCAATTCCCTTATCATATCATTGTCCACGGTGATTTTGGTGTTGAGAGATTTCAATTCCAGTTCCAACTTGTTTTTGGGTTCCAAAACCCTGACGCGGAGGTCTTGCTCTCCTTTGTATTTGCCGGTAATGGAACGGATTTCTGAGACCAGTTGGTCATCGATTTGCTGGATTTGCAGGTTGAGTGTGAGTGATTTAATTTTTTCCTCTGCCACAGAGCTAAGCAACTTGATTGATTGAATCTGAAATCGCAACTCACCGGAATTGAATCGCTTTTTGAACATACCGGTAATATGTAGCACCTGTCCTTCCGAAACCAGTGAACCATATCGTTGGTATTCCTCAGAAAAGAGCGCAAAATCATAGGAACCATGGTAGTCTTCCAGGGTAAAAAAGCAGTATCCGTTGCCTTTTTTGTCGATCCCGTGCCGCGCAGTGGAAACTTTACCGGCCACTTTGCCCCTGGCGCCGTCACGCTTGACTTTTTCGAGATGCCGCAGTTCGCAGTCCGTGAAATTTTTCAACTCCACTTCGTACATATCCAATGGGTGTCCGCTGAGATAGATGCCCACCACCTCTTTTTCCTTTTCCAGCTCTATCAATTTATCCCAGGGTTTGGCTTCGGGTACGGAGGGTTCGTCCAGCATATCCTCCATTCCCCCTCCAAACAGACTGTTAACATTTTGGGCTTTTTGTTCCTGATATTTTTGCCCAAAACGGAGCAGGTGTTCGATATAAGTGGTGTACTTGCCCGAGTTTTCGAAATAGGCTGACCTCGTCAATCCAAAGTTATCAAGAGCCCCCGAGAGTACGAGGCTATCAAAGACCTTTTTGTTAAAATGCCTCAGATTCAGTCGCTTGACGACATCCACCTGATCTTCAAACGGACCGTTTTTTCTTCTCTCCTCGATGATGCCTTCCACCGGACCCTGACCAACCCCTTTGATCGCTTTGAGGCCAACCCTGATTTCACCCTCTTTTTTGACCGTAAAATCCGGGTCACTCTCGTTGATATCCGGTCCGAGCACTTCGACATCCATGCGCTTGGCTTCGCGGAGGAAAAAGTTGACTTTGCTGATGTCGTTGTTGTTGTGACTGAGGACAGATGCCATGAATTCCTCGGGGTAATTGGCTTTCAGGTAGGCCGTTTGAAAGGCGACAAAGGCATAGCAGGTGGAGTGGGATTTGTTGAATGCGTATTGAGCAAATTTTTCCCAGTCTCCCCAGATCTTCTGCACCACTTTTTCCGGGTGACCGTTAGTTTTACAACCTTCCAGAAACTTGGGGTAAAGCTGGTCGATAATCTCCTTTTTCTTTTTCCCCATCGCCTTCCTCAGCGCATCCGCCTCGCCTTTGGTAAAACCGGCGAGTTTCTGTGAAAGCAGCATCACCTGCTCCTGGTACACGGTTATGCCGTAGGTTTCCGCCAGGTATTCCTCCATTTCCGGGAGGTCGTAACTGATGGGTTCTTTTCCGTGTTTTCGTGCAATGAAGGAAGGGATGTACTCCAAAGGACCGGGTCTGTAAAGCGCATTCATGGCTATCAGGTCCTCAAATTTATTGGGCTTTAGCTCTTTGAGTGCTTTTTGCATCCCGTCGGATTCGTACTGGAATATACCGACTGTCTCTCCGCGCTGAAAGAGTTCATAGGTTTTGGGGTCATCCAGGGGAACCTCTTCGGGGTCCATGTCAATACCCCTGTTTTCTTTAACCAACCGGACCGCATCTTTAATTATGCTGAGGGTGCGCAGTCCCAGGAAGTCCATTTTCAACAAGCCGGCTCGCTCCGCCACTTCGTTGTCAAACTGCGATACGTAGAGGTCGGAACCCTTGCCGAGAGAGACGGGCACGTAATCGGTGATATCTGTAGGGGTAATAACCACAGCACATGCATGGATGCCAGAGTTTCGAACCGAACCCTCCAGTTTTTTGGCGCTTTCAAGCATTTTGGAAATGGGACTGTTGCCCTGCGCCAACTCTCTGAACTTAACTGCTTTCTCCTTGTCGTCAGACCGCATGCTTTCCATCAATCCCTGATCGACGCCATTCTCACCCAGTATTTTATTGAGACTTGCACCCATGTGGGTGGGAAACATCTTCGTGATGCGATCCACATCTCTGAGCTCCAGATCCATCACCCGACCGACGTCCCTGATGGAGGATTTGGCAGCCATGGTTCCGTAGGTGATAATCTGGGCCACCTGATTGCGACCGTACTTTTCAATTACATAATCTATGATTTTGGATCTGCCCTCATCGTCAAAATCGATGTCGATATCCGGCATGGAAACCCGTTCGGGATTGAGAAATCGCTCAAACAGCAGCTTGTACTTAATGGGATCCACATTGGTTATCCCGATGCAGTAGGCCACGGCAGAACCCGCCGCTGAACCCCGGCCCGGACCCACGGAAACGCCCATTTCTCTGGCCACATTGGTAAAATCCTGGACGATGAGAAAGTAGCCGGGGTAGCCCGAGTCGTTAATTACTTTTAACTCAAAGTCCAGCCGCTCGACTATTTCCTGGGTCAATTCACCATACCGCTTTTTGGCCCCTTCAAAAGCCAGGTGTCTAAGGTAGTCTTCCTGATTTTCAAATCCCGGTGGCAGGGGGTATGCCGGCAGCAAAACATCCCTTTCCAATTGAAGGGGTTCTACCTTGTCGAGGATTTCATTGGTGTTATCCAGTGCTTCGGGGATGTCGCTGAAGACTTCGCCCATCTCGCTTTGGGTTTTGAAGAAGAAATCGTCGCTGGCAAACTTGAATCGCTTTTCTTCTGTCAGTTTTTTCCCTGTGTTAATACAAAGCAAAATATCATGAGAGACCGCGTCGTCTTTATCCAGATAATGGCTGTCATTGGTTGCAATGACTTTGATGTCGTACTTTTTTGCAAATCCAAGAAGGACCTGATTGACATCTTCCTGGCTGTAGCCCGTATTATCGACATTTTCCATGCCACAGTGGCGCTGCAACTCGATGTAGTAATCATCACCGAAGATATTCAACCACCACTTGAGTTTTTCCTCAGCCTCGGCAATTTTTCCCTTCAGGATAGTCTGTGGCACCTCTGCACCAATGCAACAAGAGGTCGCAATGACGCCCTCGTGGTATTTTTCAACCAGTGTTTTATCGATTCTGGGAAAATCGCTGTAAAGCCCGTCGATGTAACCCAGCGAACACATTTTTATCAGATTGGTGTAGCCCGTTTTGTTTTTGGCGAGCATCAACTGATGGTACCTGACATCCTTTTCACCCGCTTTTCGCGAAAATGATTTTTTGAAGCGGTCCTCCACCAGATAAAACTCACAACCGATGACCGGCTTGATTCCATGCTTTGTGGTTTCGGCGACCAACTTAAAGGCACCGAACATATTTCCGTGGTCGGTTAGGGCCACTCCTTTTTGGTTATCCTCGCTGGCTTTCTTAACCATATCTTCAATGGAAGAAGCACCGTCGAGGAGCGAAAACTGGGAGTGGTTGTGTAAATGGACAAATTCAGGCATGGCAAAGGATTTAATAACTAATAAAATGGGCATTCCCAATCAGATTTTTGCCCGGAATAAAACGGATTACAAAGTTAACAATATGAACCACCGAATTGGTATGGCCGGGGCAAAATCTCAAAGACTTTTTGAGTTCATCGATAATTTATACTGGTTAGTCTAACACCAAAATTATCGAGTAACCTTTCATCGAATATTCACGTCTTATAGTCGTAAAAAACAAAACACAACGGACCATTCTCCGTATTTTTGCAATGAAAATAATGAAGATATGAGATATACAAAATTTTATTCGACTATTGCACTGATGTTGATGTGCGCTGTAACTTTTTCTCAAACTGCAGGTGATTTTTCCGGTCTGGATGAATACCTGCAAAAATTGGATGGTCAGGACCGGATAAAGGGTTCCGTTGTTGTAAGTTCAGGAGGTGAACCTGTTTATGAATGGAGTGCCGGTTCTGCCTGGTACAAAGAGGGAGAAGAGAGGAAAATGGATTCCAACACCCCACTGGCTATTGGCTCAGCTACCAAAATGATGACTTCGGCTCTGGTTTTGCAAATGTATGAAGAGGGCTCGCTGAGTCTGGATCAGTCGCTGGTCGATTTTTTCCCAAATATGCCCGGAGCAGAAAAAATTCAGATTACTGATCTTCTGGGGCATTCCAGTGGTATTACTAATTTTACTGCTGAGCATGAGTTCCTGTATTGGATGCACAGAGAAAAGGACCGAGGCGAAATGTTGGGGTGGTTTGAAGGTTTTGACCTGGATTTTGAGCCCGGGACTGAGGTGTCATATAGTAATACCAATTACGTGTTGCTCGGGTACATACTCGAGGATGTCTCGGGATATTCTTTTGGGGAATTGCTCAACCACCGAATAATTGAACCCCTGGGCCTGGAGAATACATTTTTCACCAGAGGTGAGGTTCCCGGCCATTTACAGAGCACCTCTTTTATCAAGACCGATTGGGACTGGGTGCCCATGGTGCCAGAGATGAATCTGACCAATGCACACGCTGCCGGAGGTGTTTTATCTACCGGAAGGGATTTAAATGTATTTATGAATGCTTTGTTCAATGACAAATTGATCGGTGCAGAATCTCTCCAATTGATGCTTGAAACGCGTGAGGGTTTTGGTTATGGACTCTTGGAAACTCCATTCTATCACCATCTCGGTTATGGTCATTACGGCAGCCTTGATGAGAACTACAGTTTTGTAGCACATTACCCGGATGCCGGTATTGAGATAGCGGTACTTTGCAATGGTTTGGATGAGAATTTCACAAGGGTATTGGACAAAGTGCTTTCGCGGGTACTGGAAAAGGGTTCAAAAACGGACACCTCGGTGAGTATTTTTATTGGTGAGGATGAACTCCGGATGCTGACAGGCTCTTATTTTAATCTGGAGAAAGGTGTGAAATTGAATATTACCGTAGAGAGTGGTCACTTGAAAATAAGTGGAATTGAGGGTCAATCCTTTTATCCGGTTCCTGTCCACAATTTTCTGTTTGAAGATCAAAGTCAGGATACCCGATTCAGTTTCTTGTTCGATGGCCGTGGTGGGGTTGAGTCTCTTCTAATCAAAAACTCTAGCGACATCATTTTACTCGATCGCAACAAGATTCCCGGGTCATAAGACCCTGGATCGGATGCCCTTACTAAGTTTTAACGCTATCGCAACAGCGTTTTTCATAAGTTGACTATTTTGGCTAACGCCTGAAGTTGCCCGTGTGTAAAGACATTGCGGGCAGCTTTCTTTTTAGGGGTTAAATATAGGAGTTTTTTTAGAGTTTGATAAAAAACGCTCGAATTTGCAGTGATTGAGCCCGGTCCGCAGGATGGATTTACCGAAAGTATCATTGTCTCTCAACCTCGAAGGGATGGCATTATTCCAGTGGGCAGTTCGCAGTATGCACTGTATGTCTTGCGGATTAGCGCTGTTTCGACTGCCGCTCAACACATCGCTTTGCGCGAAACCCAATAGTAGGCAGTTCGCAGCAGCAGTGCGCAGTCGACAGATCGCAGTAGGCAGTTATAGTTCGCATTTTATCTTCGGTCGAAGATTTTCCCGCACGCAACGAAATTAGTCCATTGCGAGGTCAGCGCACGTCACAGTCGGCAGTTGGCAGTCCCCAGTTTCACAGTTCGCAGTGGGTTGATGCCTAAATAGCGTTTACTAAATAGGCGTTAGGACTTAGCGCTGGATTCGACAGACTCATCACATCGCCTGATGAGAAACCTTTAAGTAAATAGTGCACAGTATTCAGTTCAAAAAACGCCCAAATCCCTACAAATCTATTTACTCAAAACCACCTGCACCCCATAAAACACCCGCTCAGCATTATCCTCCGGATACAACTCTATATGATAAACCCCGACTGGCAAATGACCGATATCCAAAGTAAACTGCTCCTGCGGATGGCTCAGCTTTTGCCGATGGACCGTGCCCTCTGTTCCATTTCGAAGCCGAAATAAACAAAGAACAAACACACCAAAACCCACAAACCAGATCTGCTGCAAAAGGAATCCCGACCTGATCGAACTGGACCCAATTATTTGTCCCCCTCTTCCATATACCTCTCCCAATCCTCGTAGTGATCCACATCGTAGAGTTCTTCCAGCAGATGGACTCTAAAGTTTGCCCCGCTAGCTTTTTCCATGGTTTTTTCCAAAACCGAAGAGGTGCTCCACTCTATATTCCGGAAAAGTTGCGGTTGGTGCTTGTTCATTCCTATGAGGTAATAGCCTCCGTCGTCAGCGGGACCGAGGACCAGGTCGTTTGCTTGAAGGGCTTTACGGGCTTTATTCAGATGTGCGGAGCTGAGGAGCGGGCAATCGCTTCCGATCAGAATAACCCCCTTATGGGTTTCACATAGCTCTTCTATGGCCCCGGACATTTTCTCACCTAGATCGCTTCCACGTTGCAATCGCTTAGAATATTGGGTTAGAAAGGGGAATTGGTCTGGTTGGGGCAGGTAGTTGTTGAAAAAGACATACACCTCGCCCCGGTAACCGGCTACGACTTTCTCTGTCAATTTCAGCAATTCAACGTACACATCGCGGGCGACATCTATTCCCCTTTCCCGGGCTATTCGGGTTTTGTAGGTTCCCGGATCCAGATTTTTTACAAATACGGCCAGTGCAGGCAAATCAATTTCTGTCATCAGACCTCCGCGTAGATCGGTTTACTTCATCTCCATCTGAGAGGCGGCGGGAAACGGCGGTAAACGGTCCGGTGATAACCTCCTGGCCTTCCTCCAGTCCCGAGAGGATCTGAATGTAGCGATCGTCCTGAATTCCTGTCTCCACCTGTTTCATTTTAGCAGTTCCATCGTCAAAGAGAAATACTACCTCGTTGAACTCCCCTGTATCCTCATCCTCTCTGGTAGTTACTGCCTGAATGGGAAGCGAAAGCACATCCTCTTCTATGTTAGTAATGATATCAACTGCTGCAGACATACCGGGGCGGAGAGGGAATGGTCGTCCTTCTCGCACCATGTCCATGTAGGATTCGGGATTAATGCGGACTTTTACAATAAAATTGGTGACCTGGTCGGTGGAGAGGGATTGTCCGGTTTGCATCACATTGGCGGCCGAATTGGCAATTTCCGTTACGCGTCCATAAAAAACGCGATCGACATATGCATCCACCTCTATTTCTACGGAATCTCTAAGAGACACCCGCAAAATGTCGTTTTCGCTCACTTCTACCTGCACTTCCATGGCATCAAAGTTGGCTATGCGCATCATTTCTGTACCGGCCATTTGCATGGTCCCTACCACTCTTTCTCCGAGTTCGACATCAAGTCGCGATATTATTCCTGATACAGGGGCGAAAATGGTGGTTCTCCGGAGGTTGGACTGCAACTCATTCAAATTGGCCTCGGCCCCTCTGATGTTGTACTCAGCGGCCTGCACATTCTGTTCAGAAGATGATATGGATGCAATGGCGGCCTCGAGATTGGCTCTGGCCGATTCGTAATTGGCCAGGGAGTTGTCAAATTCAGACTCTGATATAATACCGTCCTCTAGTAGGCTGGTATTGCGCTCGTGAGTTCTCTTGGCATTGTTGTATTGAGCTCGAACCTGTTCCATTTGAGCCTTCGCATTTTCGACAGAGGCCATTGCCACAGCTTTTTGTGCGCGCGCATTGTTGAGATTGGCCTCGCCCCGCTCAACGGCAGAAATATAAGTATCGGGATTGATGCGGGCGAGCATTTGACCCTGCTGGACTGAATCACCTTCCGACACTTTGAGTTCGACTATCTCTCCGGAAACATCTGAGCTTATCTTAACCTCCCTTTCCGGAAAAATCCTCCCGCTGGCCGTTACCCGCTCCACGATGGTCCTTTCTTTAACCTCTTCGGTAGTGACACGTTCGGTGTATCCCGCATCGCAACCTGGGAGGAGAAATGCCATTGCGACCATGGCTGGCACGAGAAATATTTGGAAGATTTTTGTAATTGATTTCATCTTGTTAGGTATTTCTGTATGGAAAACGCCGGTTTAAGCCGGCCTGTTTTTATTATTCAAGGGTCAGTGGATTACCGAGGTAGTAATCGATGACCTTCAGTTTAAAAATAAAGTCGTATTTCGCCTGCAGCAGATTGTTTCTGGAGTTGTTCAGCAGATTCTGTGAATTGATAAGGTCGAAAGTGGTGGCAGTTCCGGTTTCCAGTTTTCGCTCTGCATTATTGAGGGCGATTTGACTGGCTTCCAGTGAGCGCTCTGCTGCTCGATAAGCTTGCAGTGCAGCTCTCGCATTGGCCCTGGCCTCAGAGACATTGGTCCGTAGGTTTTGCCTAATTTGTTCGCTGGCATTTTCTGCCTGTATGGTATTGAGTCGCGCACGCTGATGATTAATTCTGTTGCTTAAATTGTTGTAAATGGGAATGCTCACCGTAATTCCCACACCGTATCCAAAATTTTCATCCAATTGGCTGAAATACGGGTTGTCCTCCAAAACGGGCATTTCACTAGGTAAGGTGAGCACTACAGGCACGCCGTTGACTGCAACTGGTAAATTTTGCGGGACGATCTCAATATCTGTAATTCGCTGTGCTCTGTTGGAGTAGTTGGTAGATATGGAACCCCCAAAAGAAACGGAAGGAAGCATCCCACCGGAAGCGATTTTTTCTCCAAGCCTGGCTGCCTCAATTTGACGCTCGCTGCTCTTAACAATGGATTGACTCTCCAGCGCCCTGTTGTAAAGGGTTTGGAAATCCACGGCCAGGAGTGGGTCCGAATCCGGTATCTCCAGATCGGGCCTGTCCAACTCAATCTCTTTGGTAGGGTCGAGCTGCAAAAGGTTTTTCAGTTCTATCAGACTTTGCTCGACAGCATTTTCTGCCTGAACAAGCCGCTCCTCATCCAAAGCCACCTGGACCTCCAAATCATATCGCTCGGATGCGGGAGCCGCCCCAGCGCGTATCATTGCGTTCATGCGTTCCAATTGGCGTGTGCTAATCTCCAGTTGATTGTTAGCATTCGCGAGATTGTCTTCGGCAAATAATACATTGAGGTAAAAGGTGACTACATTGAGTTGTATATCGTCCTTCGTTTGCTTTGTATCGAATTGACTGGCCTCCAACTCAGCTCTGGCCTGTTTTATGCGATTGCTGATGGCAAAGCCATTGAAAATCGGCATATTGAAGTTTAGGGACCAACTGTTGAATGTGAGATTTTGGGCGCGAAACTGATTAGTCGCAGGGTCAATCGTCCGACCGAAGTTATTTCCAAAATTGGTGTTGGCATTGAGGGAGGGGTAGCGATTGTGACCGGCCTGATTTTTATTCAGTAACGCCATTTGCTCATTGAGCAGGGCATTTTTAATGCTGAGATTGTTTTCCAATGCGTGCCTGACACATTGCTCCAGTGTCCAAACCTCCTGTCCATCAGCCTTAAACCCGACTAGCATCACTACAGAAGCAATCAAAATAAATTTTGTAATTTTCATAATTTATACCTTATTCCACAAGGCAATATTAACCAATTCTCATGGGTGTGAACAGCTTTTTTATATCAAATCACCGATTATTTGGATAAAAGGGCTCACCAGCGCTGACTTAAAACGTATCCCCTAAAGCAAAATGGCTTAGCTTACTGTTAATTTCCAGGTTCAATCCAACTGATAATCACAATCAGCAATTCCCTCTGTTTGCGATAGAGAATCAATATCTTTGAATATTGCTCAATGTCTTTAATAAATGGTTACAAACTTTTGTTTAACAAGCCCATGCACAACAACTTACAAGATTTTATTAAACATCAATAAAGTTTGTTTATCGCTTATTAAGGGCAACTTAATAAATCTTAACCTGCAGTTCTCATTTCAAAAAAAATTTGTACTTTGAGCCTTGGTTGACTATATCGCTTTGGAAAGAGGACTTTTTCCGCAATGATGGTTGGTAAGGTTTTAAAAATTTAAACCAGATGGACATTGTAAAGTGCCGAATTCAATTGATCCACCAGTAACGCAGGCAGGCGAGAAATTCCTTCTTGTGATTAAACTTAATGAAAATCACTGAGCAATGGGAGAAAAACTAACCGTATCGTTTAACATCCGCTTTTTGAAGGAGAGCGCCATTAGTCTGGCTAAAATTCACAAGGCTTCACCTCCTTCCGGCGAAATGAAACCGATTAAGCCGATTCTGAAAGAGTCCAAACAGGTACTCATTGATACCTACCGAACACTTTCAAAAATAGTAAAATCTGAGAGGGAAATATCCCCCGCTTCAGAATGGCTGATGGACAACTTTTATATTATCCAGGAGCAGATTGTGCAAATTGGCGTCGATTTTCCCAAAGCGTATCAAAAAAGCATTCCTCTACTGTCAATAGGTGAGCACAAGGGTTTTCCAAGAGTATATGAAATAGTGCTCAACATGCTCACTCATACCGACAATGTTTTAGACAATGAAGTCCTCACGGAATACATTCAAAGTTATCAGGAAGAGCAGCCGCTTCAACTTGGAGAGCTTTGGGCCACACCCATTATGGTGCGTTTGTTTCTCATACAAATACTGGCGGAAAAAGCTTCCCGGATATTGTATTACAAGAAGATCAAGGGTGAAGTTGAAAAATTCGTAGTTGAGATTGAAAAGGAAGATTTGCAGGAACCCGGGTCCTTTTCACATGCCATATCCGGTTGGGCTAAAGTCCATTCAGAAAAATCGGGTTTGTTGTATCTTTTGGAGTTGTTCAATCAACTCCAGTCTGCCGGCCTACTGCACGACGAGCAAAAACGCTGGTTCAATTACCAAATCAACCAATACGAAACAACCCTGGAAGATGCTATGCGACTGGAGGCACAAAAGCAGTCGAGGCTTCAGGTCACCATTCAAAATGCGATTATCTCCCTACGGCAGGTCACAGAGACGGACTGGTCGGATTTTGTGGAGGATTGTTCTGCAATTGACAGTATTCTGAAACAGGATCCTGCCGGGATTTATACAGCCATGGACTTTCAAACAAGGGACAGGTACAGAAGGACTGTAGAGAGATTGAGCAGACGCAGTAATTTATCTGAGAGCGCGGTATCGAACTGCGCGTTGAAACTCGCAAGAGCACATGAAAATACCTCAACTGAAAATCCCGATGATTTAATTCAGGACAACAGTCGCGTAAAGCAGCATATTGGTTACTTCCTTGTGGGAGAGGGATACAGTGAACTCATTGAAAATGTCGGATATTCAATGCCACTCAGGGAGCGGATCCTCAGGGCTTTTGAGGCTCATTTCTCGCTCTACCTGATTATCACTTTTCTCTTCACCCTCACATTTCTCGGGATTTTGTGGTTAGCAACCGGGGCGGTTAGTTATTCTCCGGTAGTGATAATCGCTGTAATACTCATTGCTTTTTTCCCGGCACTCGATCTGTCAATTACAGTAGTAAATCGCTTTTTTGCTTTTTTCGTTCCTCCACGCGTCCTGCCCAAAATGAATTACAAGGAGGCAATTCCCGATGAATCAAGGACACTGGTTGTGGTTCCAACTATGTTGTCTTCTCCTGAAGATGCCTTGCGTCAGATTGAAAATATTGAAACTCACTCCCTGGCCAATCCCGCGCCCGGACTTCAGTACGCATTGCTTACAGATTTTAATGATGCCAATGAGAAAAACCTGGAGGGAGAAGAAACCATCCTCCGGGAGGCTGAAAATGCTATAGCTAAACTCAATAAAAAGTACTCCTCCCGCTATGGCGACCGATTTTTTATGCTCCATCGCGAACGTCAGTGGAATGAATCTGAAAATGCGTGGATGGGTTGGGAGAGAAAGCGGGGAAAACTCGAAGAATTGAACACCTTAATTTGCGATCCAACTTCGGAGACATCCTATCGGTTTTTCGCGGGTGATTTTCACAAATCAATAAGTTCCAACACGGTACAATTCGTGATCACACTTGACGCAGACACGAAACTACCCCCCGGATCTGCAAGAAAACTGATCAGCACCATTGCCCATCCACTTAACCGGGCCAGGTACGATGATGTCCGTCAAAGGGTTACCAAGGGATACTCCATTATCCAGCCCCGCATTTCCTTCTCTCCTGAATCAGCAAGGAGGACCTGGTTTGCAAAGATATTCTCCGGAAATGTGGGAATAGACCCCTACTCAGCCGCCGTTTCGGACATTTATCAGGACCTGACAGGAGAGGCCATTTTTACAGGCAAGGGAATCTATGATGTCAGGGCTTTTCACGGGGTTTTATACAAGAAATTCCCGGAGAACAGAATCCTCTCACACGATCTCATTGAAAGTGCTTACCTGAGAGCGGGCCTGGCTACCGACATCGAATTGTTTGACGACTTCCCAAACACCTATATCAGTTTTACCAAAAGAAATCATCGTTGGACCAGGGGTGATTGGCAAATTGCCTCCTGGCTTTTTCCTAAAGTTCCGGGACCAAATGGGAAGAACCGGAATCCGATTGACCTTTTGTCCAAATGGAAAATATTCGACAATCTGCGAAGGTCGCTGAACTTCTTTTTCCTGATCATCTTCTTAATCGCGGGTTTGTTTTGGCTGCCGGGCTCTGGTTGGATATGGGTAGCTGCCGCTCTGGGAATTTTGGCATTTCCCACCTATGTCAGTCTGTCCAGCGATCTGTTAAACCGACCGGCCAGGGTAAGGTGGAAGATCTACATGGCGAAAGTCCGCAACAATCTGAAAATAAATACAATTCAGGCTATTTCCACGATAATTATACTGCCTCACCAGGCATTTGTTCAACTGGATGCGGTTTGCAGAACCCTGTACCGCTTAACCATTTCCAAAAAGTGGTTGCTCGAGTGGACTACTGCATCTCATATGGAGCGCACCAGTCCCAATTCGCTCAGTGCCTATTTTCGCTTGCTGATGGTTTCGGTTGTATTGGGTTTTGCCATCTTAATCACTGCTGTGGTTCTGGCTCCCAATTACCTGTGGATAGTCGTACCGGTTTTTCTGTTGTGGTCAGGTTCACCCCTCTATGTGTGGTTCATCAGCCAGCCTGTAAAAAAGCGTCCGGTTATTCTTTCAGAAGAGGAGCGAATGAAACTCCGCATGTACGCCAGACGCACCTGGTTCTATTTTGAGCGATTTGTAAACGAGGAGCACTATTGGCTTCCGCCGGACAACTACCAGGAAGACCCGCCTCTGCACGTGGTAGAGAGGACTTCACCTACCAATATTGGTTTGGCACTGGTATCCAGTCAGGTGGCCTATAATATGGGATACATCACCCTTGGCGGATTACTGGAGCGCCAACAAAAATCACTGTATGCGATCCGGGAGCTCGAAAAATACCGCGGCCATCTCTTCAACTGGTACGAAACGCGACTGGGAGAGGCTTTGAATCCCAAATATATTTCGACTGTCGATTCGGGAAATCTCGCCGCGAGTTTAATGGTCACCAAAGAAGCCTTAAAGCAGATAATGGAAACCAAAGGTATCAACAAAAATTTCACTGCCGGATTGCGGGATACCCTCCTGACCATTCCAAGGGTTTTTAGGGATAAATGTACCGGGGAAGAGTTGAAGATGCCCTTTTACGATCAGATTTTGATTTGTACAAAGTTGATGCTCAATAAACTCAATCCTGAAGGAGACCAGCCTCCCTCTGTCGATCTCGATTTATTGAAGACTTTAAAACAGGATGCCGTAAAACTTTGTGCCACCAATCTTTTGCCACTCGGCAGCAATTTGGATGACCAAACCATGAGTCATCTCCTTTTCTGGATAGAAAGTCCTCTGAAGCATATCGAAAGGGCCATTGATGAATACAAATGCATGACCCTTCCGGACGAGCTCGATATCAATGACTATTCGCCCAACGAATTGAGCATCTTACTCAGGGAAAAATACAGGCATCACAGTTGCTTTCTACTCATGGAAAAATGGCAATCCCAAGCGGATGAAATCGCATTTCTTACTGAAAAAATGATAGATGAAATGGATTTCTCATTTCTCTATCAAAAAAAGAGGGGTTTGTTCAGCATTGGATACAATCTGGATTCTGCACAGTTCGACAATAGCACTTATGACCTGCTGGCCAGTGAGGCGAGAATTGCCTCTTATATTGCTATTTCTAAAGGAGATGTACCCGTTGAACACTGGTTCCGGCTGAGCAGAAGACTAACCAGTATTAACCGAGAAGAAATTTTACTTTCCTGGGGCGGAACTATGTTTGAGTACCTGATGCCCTTGCTCTTTCTCAAGTCTTATCCGGAAACTCTGATGGATCACACCTATCAGAATGTAATAAACTGGCAAAAAACGTACGGCGACAGCCGGGGCCTTCCGTGGGGATTTTCTGAAAGTGCGTATTACTTTCTCAATATCGATTTGCACTATCAATACCGCACATTCGGCGTGCCCGGGCTCGGTTTAAAACGCGGTTTGGCTGACGAGTATGTGGTTGCACCCTATGCCACCATACTCGCCCTTATGGTGAAATCAAAAGTATCCATTCAAAACCTGAAGCAGATCGAAAAGGCTGGGGGATTGGGTATTTTAGGGTTTTACGACGCCATTGATTACACCCCTTCACACTTCGATGCAGACGTGCCCTTTAAAATAGTAAAAACCTATATGGTTCACCATCACGGTATGAGTTTGATCGCACTTGAGAACTTGCTTAATGACTGGACGATCAGTAACAACTTCCACGAAGACCCCCGCATAAAAAGTTGTGAGCTGTTGCTGCAGGAAAGGATTCCAAGAGGGGTCCCCATCAAAGAGCCGCACCCGATCGATGCCGAACTCGAACCCGGCGAAAAATCCTCTGTTCAAAACATTGCAGAACATTCCGGAATCAATGAACTCGATGCCAGTCCGCCCAGGTTGCACACCCTTTCCAATGGAAATTTCTCTGCGATGATAACCCATGCGGGAACCGGGTATTCCAGTTCAAAAGGAATTGTATTGAACGCCTGGAAACCAGACCCTGCAATTGATCCGCTCGGTTTGTTCTTTTATATAAAAGACAGGGAGAGCAATGTGTTCTGGTCTGCCATGCACCAGCCCGTAAAGCGCAGACCCGACAGATACGACACCTGGTTTCACAACGGCAAAGTGGTGTGCTCCCGGGTGGACGAATGGATTGAAACCACCACAGAGATCTGTGTTTCACCCGACCATCAAATCGAACTCAGAAAGCTGACTCTTACCAACTACTCCGACCGCAAGCGCATCCTGGAGGTAACCAGTTACGCCGAAGTGGTACTGAACAGCCCGACAGACCACAATTCGCATCCGGCATTCTCCAGGCTATTTGTAGAAACTGAATACATGAAATGGAACCGATCCATTTTCGCCAAGCGAAGACCGCGCAGCAAGGGAGAAAAGCCGATTTGGCTGATTCACACCTTTGCAGGAAATTTCCTGGATCAACCAAAAGAGACCCTATATTTTGAAACAGAGAGATCTAATTTCATCGGTAAAGGCAGGTCACTGAGTAATCCCGAAGCCATGGACGACGGGTACAAACTCAATGGATCTCAGGGAAATGTATCGGATCCCATTGTCAGTTTCAGGAAAAAAATCACCCTCAAACCGGGAGAAAAAGTTCAGCTCACCTTTGGACTTGGCTATGCCGAATCGAGGGAAGATGCTATTCAGATTGCCAATATGTACGACAACCAACTCTCTGTGAACAGGGCTTTTGACCTCGCCACCATATACGGATCCGTGGAGTTGATCCATCTCGGGATCAAAACCAGACAGGCACACTACTTCCACAAACTGGCCTCCTATATCTTCTACGCCGACTCAGCTTATCGAACAGAGGAACAACGCCTTTTGCTGAATCGCAAAAAACAGAAAGACCTGTGGGCCTATGGAATATCGGGAGATTATCCACTGGTCGTTTTCCGGATTAATGACCTCCACCAACTCAAGCAAGTGAAGACCTTGCTCAAAGCGCACACCTTTTGGCGAATGCGGGGGATTGAATCAGAATTACTCATAATCAATGAACACCCTCCCGGTTATATTGACGAAGTACAGGAGGCCATTCAGGTGGCGATTGAATCCTCACTCGAGAGGGATGTAATCAATCAAAGAGGGGGTGTTTTTATTTACAGGGCAGACAAAATTCAACAGGAGGACTTAACGCTTTTATTGAGCGTGGCACATGTTGTTTTTGATAAACAACTCCCAGACCTGTCAAAAGTCAACCGGAATGTGGAAACAAATTCGTGGTACAGCGGTGGTCGGGAGTCGGTTTATCTGCCGGTAAAAGAACAAGAGACAGACATAGGAGATTTGTATGATCAGAAAAAGCAGGAACTGCAATTCTTCAACGGATACGGTGGATTTTCAGCAGACGGCAATGAGTATCACATATTGATAAAAAGAGATCCAGAAACAGGATTTCCCGTATTTCCACCTGTGCCCTGGATCAATGTAATTGCCAACTCAAAATTTGGTTTCACGGTATCAGAGCGGGGTGGTGGATACACCTGGAGTGAAAACAGCCGGGAAAACAAACTCACCTCCTGGTCGAATGATCCGGTACTCGATGTGCACTCTGAAGCTTTTTACATTCGGGACGAAGTGAAAAAGAAATACTGGTCTCCCTCCCCCGGACCAGTTATAGGATCGGGCTTTTACCGGGTTATCCACGGCTTTGGGTTTGCCGCATTTGAACACTCTTCCAGTGAGCTCGACCAAAAGCTCGTGCAATTTGTGCCGGAAAATGAATCGGTAAAAATTTCAAAACTCGTATTGAAAAACAGGGGCAGTGAAGCCCGAAACCTCTCTGTGTTCAGGTATCTTGACAGAGTGCTGGGCGTGGAAAGGACCCTTTCTTCGAGATATATCAATCAGGAGGCGTCCGCAGATGGAAAAAGCCTGTTTGCCAGAAACAATTACAACAATGAGTTTGCTGGGCGAACTGTATTTTGCTCTGTTGTCAATCCCCTTGAAAATGCAACCTTTCGGTACACTACCGACCGACTGCGGTTTATCGGGCGAAATCGCTCCCTGAACAAGCCCCTTGCAATCACTTCAGAAAAACTGCTCGACAACAGGTTGGTTATTGGCGGAGACCCCTGTGCAGCAATACAGACAGTTTTTGAACTGGCACCGGGCGAAAGCGTAACCCTGGTTTTTCTGGAGGGAGAAACCAAAAACCAAAAAGAGGCTGAATCAATCATTCACAGGTATTCTGATACCGCACAAGCCGATGCAGAACTCGATAATATCCGGGATTTTTGGAAAAAAAACCTTTCAAAAATAAGGGTCTCCACGCCCGATCAATCACTAGATCTCTTGGTAAACGGATGGTTGATGTATCAGAATTTATCCAGCCGGATGTGGGCGCGTACCGCCTTTTATCAATCAGGAGGAGCCTATGGTTTTCGGGATCAATTGCAGGACGCCACAGCAGCATTGTATGTGGATCCCAAAATATGCCGGGATCAGATTTTGCTGCATGCTGAAAAACAATTCAAAGAGGGGGATGTGCTTCACTGGTGGCACCCGCCCACCGGAAGGGGAATACGCTCCAAAATTACCGATGACCGGCTCTGGCTTCCCTATGTGGTTGAGTTCTACATACTATCCACCGGCGACGAAACAATCCTGAAGGAGTATGCAACTTACATTGGCTCGAGAAAACTCGAACCCTCAGAACACGAAGCCTATCTGCATCCAAATGTCCTGCGTGATAAAGGGACAATTTACGAACATTGCTGCAAGGCCATTGATATTTCACTGCAATTCGGCACACATGGTTTACCCCTGATCGGAGGGGGAGACTGGAACGACGGAATGAACCGCGTGGGCGAAGAAGGAAAGGGAGAAAGTGTCTGGCTCGGTTTTTTCATCTACCATATTCTCACCGGTTTTGAAAAAATATGCCGGATAATGGACGATGAAGCAAGAGCAGAAAGGTACCTGTCCGTAGCAGAAGAACTGAAACAAAGACTGAATAAAGAGGGATGGGATGGAGAGTGGTATCTGAGGGCTTTTTACGACGACGGAACACCGCTGGGGTCCTCCAAAAACGACGAGTGCAGGATCGATGCCATCTCTCAGGCGTGGTCCATTATTTCCGGAGTCGCTTCCGGGGATAGAGGCAAACAGGTATTGGGTGCCGTGGAAGAACATCTCGTTTCTGAAAAGGACAAGGTCATTCGCCTGCTGGCCCCGCCCTTTGATAAAACGGATAAAGATCCCGGCTACATCAAGGGTTACATTCCGGGTGTAAGAGAAAATGGAGGGCAATATACGCACGCTGCTCTCTGGACTATAAAAGCATTTGCAGAAACGGGTATGGGGGAAAAGGCCGTTCACTATTTGAATATGATCAATCCGGTAAACCACTCCCTTGACCGGGCATCTGCCGACCAGTACAAAGTGGAGCCCTTTGTAGTAGCCGCGGATGTTTACGGAGAAAAGCCCCTGACCGGTCAAGGTGGATGGAGCTGGTACACAGGATCTGCCGGCTGGATGTACAGAGTGGCCCTGGAGTCTGTTCTCGGCCTGCAATTGCATGGGGATTCCATTGTATTGAAACCTTCAATTTCAAAGAGCTGGCAGGGGTACAGCATCGACCTTATTTTAGATGACGATACAACCACCTATCATATCCGGATTGACAATCCCGATGGGCTGCAGTCGGGCATGCTCGAAGGTACTGTGGATGGAGAGAAGGTGCAATTCGATACCTCCGCGGCCATTGTTCCCATAAAAAAGGATAAACTGAAACACGAGGTTTTACTGAAAATCACAAATCCAGGTTCGCAATAACAGGCAAAATTACAACCGACTATCAAGGAGTAATAGTTTTATAGTACTACACTAAATATTGCTTGTTGCCACTGGTCAAAATTGAGGAATGCTGTTGGGCTGAGTGCGCGTCACATCAGCAGCACATTGCGGTAGTACCGCTTCCTGTCCTGAAAATGATTGACAACCTCCATTCCGGCCTCAGATGCGAGGTCTTTGATCTCAGTCGGGTTGAATTTCTGAGATATTTCGGTGTGGATCAACTCCCAGGCCTGAAAGGCGTATTTTTTATTTAATTTTTTAAAGTGTACTTCCTGCTCCCTCCTGCTAACAATATAGCTTTTGGCCGTCCCGCTGACCGGATCGTACAGGGGATAATGAGAAAAATACCGTTTGTCAAAATCAGCACCTAGCTCTCTGTTCAATCGGTCGAGCAAATTGAGATTGAATTCGGCAGTAATTCCCTTTGAGTCGTCATAGGCCCGCTGAACAACCCTCGGGTCTTTTCTGAGATCAAATCCAACCAGTGCCATATCTCCTTTGCGCATTTTAGATTTGACTTTTTTCAAAAACGCTACCGCCTCTTCTCTGCGCAAATTGCCTATGTTGGAACCCAGGAAAAAGAAGACTTTTCGGTCCTGGTTCAATTCCTGTATTGGCCCTTCAAGTGCTTTGTTAAAATCCAGTGGAATGGTGTGGATGTCCAGATTGGGAATGTTTCTGCGCATCCGCTCCTTCAGAATATCCAGTATATGCGGTGAAATATCCACCGGAATGTAAGTTAAATGGCCTCCCATCTCCATCCACTGGCGAAGCAGAATTTCGGTTTTCACACCGTCTCCGGCACCGAGTTCAACCAGATTGAATCTCTCCACATCCCAGCTGAAAATACGGAGCATTTCCCCCGCTGACTCTTTAAAAATTTCGGCCTCACAATCCGTGAGGTAATACTCGGGCAACTCCATTATTTGTCTGAAGAGTTGATCCCCTTTCTGATCGTACAATGCCCAGCTAGGGACGGATTTGGGCTCTTTCGAAAAGCCTTCGACAACTGCTTTTGCCAATGGGTCTTCAGTGGTTACTTCTGCCATTATTGGTTGGTTTTAACATTGAAATTTTTGGGCTCGTCAACTTGAGATTCTGAAAAGTTTGGTTGTCTTCAGAGTAATTACATCTCCGTCCCACTATTGATAGGGAGTGTTTATCCCCCACTTCAAGACACGATGGAAAAGTTAAAAGATTGTACCTGTCACAGATAGTTTAAAATTTTGACCGGAAGTCCACCTTCCGCATAGTATCCTACCGCAAAAGTAAAAAATTGCCTGACAAAGTAGTTGTATATCCATCCCTGTATTCCACCTGAAGTACAAATACAAATACATCGGGATTCATTGGTTGACCGTTATGTGTGCCGTCCCAACTGAGAGTGGGGTGATCTGACTGAACATCCAATCGGGAGAAAACTTTGTTTCCCCACCGGTCAAAAATTTCAAATCTTTTTACTCTTTCTGCACCACTTGAGAAGTAAGGCCGGAAAAAGTCATTGACTCCGTCACCGTTGGGAGAAAAGGCGTTGGGGATGTAGATATTCCGGTCCTGATCTACGGTTACGGTCATCTCGTCTGTGGCCATACAGCCGTCTTTGTCGGTGATGGTGACCGAGTAAGTGGTACTGACTACCGGGCGGTCGTAAACGATGGGGCAGTCTTCGCAATCGGGGTCCTGAAGCCCTTTCCAGTCTATCTGACTGAGGCTGTCGTAAGGTACATTGGTAATCAGCTCGAGTAAAACTGAATCGCCGGGTACGACCTCCCTGTCCTCTCCCAGACTGACCTCCAGTTCCTCAGGCGACTGAATAATTACAATATCATTTTGCACACAGCCATTCGCATCCCGCAGACTGAGCTCAAATACTCCCGGACCCAAACCGGGAAATGCAGACTGTTCCTGATAGGATCCGCTGTTGATCCTATACTCGTAGGGAGGAACACCACCCACAACCGTAATTTCTATGCCACCGGTCTGGTCGTCAAAACAGTCCGGGTGGGTTACCAAAAGTTCCATACGCAGTGAATCCGGAGCACTAAGATGAATGGAGTCGGCTGCAGTGCAGTCGTTGTCGTCGGTGACGGTGAGACTGTACTTACCCTCGCTCAACTGATCCCGGTCGTAGCCGGTACTTCCGTCCTCCCAGACCAACTGATAGGGCGGAATGCCCTCCTCCACCAGGGCGCGAAGGCTGCCGTCAGACGCTCCCGCGCAGGAGATGTCGTAGCCGTTGTAATCGCCTACGGACAGGAGTTCCACTTCAGGCGGATCCACCGGAACAGTAATGGACAAAACAAGACTGTCGCAGCCGTGTTGGTTTTCCAGTACCTGGGCAGTAGTATCCCTCTGACCGGCCTCGCAATCGGCAAACATCAGATAGGTCGTATCTGAGGGCAACAAACTAATTTCTGTGACCACCACCGAATCACAGCCGTATTGATTGACATAGGTCTCCGTAAAGGTTCCTGCCTGCTGCGGATCACATGTCGTCTCGTAGAGGTGGATCTCATCCGATGGCAGCAGTTCCACTTCCACAACCACCGTGGAGTCGCAGCCGTATTGATTGGTGTAATGACTGACCTGCGTACCCGCCTGCCCGGGATCGCAGGTTGTTTGTTCAATAAAAACCGAATCGGAAGGCAGTAAGTCCACCTGTAAAATGACCAGAGAATCGCAGCCGAGGCTGTTTTGAAGGGTGGTTCCCGTAATTCCCTCCAGCTCCGGATCGCAACTGCTGTCGAACACATAAACTGTATCCGGGGGTGAGTAAATCACTTGTGTAAAGACCAGAGAGTCGCATCCCTGCTGATTTTGAAAACTGTCAATAACCATCCCTTCCTCACCGGCCTCACAGGTGTAGGCCGTCAAAAAAGTGGAATCTGAGAGGAAAAAATTCACGGTGGTGATAACGAGTGAATCACAGCCGAATGTGTTGGTAAGCGTATCGGTAAACACTCCCTCGTCCTCCGGATCGCAGGAGGAGAGCTGTATGAAGGTAGAATCGGGGGGTATGTACTCCACCACCGATATCACCAGCGAATCGCAGCCCCATTGGTTGGTGTACTGCTCTTCAATATATTCGGCTTCGCTTTCCACACAGGTGTATTCGATGGATAAAAGGGTATCCGGTGGTACGTAGTTCACCTGTACAAAAACCAGCGAATCGCAGCCGTGGGTGTTGGTCAGGGTGTCGGTAGAACTTCCCTCCTCATCGGGATGACAGGTGTAAAGCACCAGAGAGGTGGTGTCCGGCGGAAGGTATTGCACACCGGTAAAGACAAGGCTGTCGCAGCCGAATTCATTGACCAGGGTATCGATTAGAAGATCGACCTGATCGG
>REEO01000067.1 GCA_007695035.1 Saprospirales bacterium
ATTATTTGATGGACAACATTATATACATTATTTTATATTTTTTTAGTAGGCCCTACATATAGAAACTGGTACAATTCCCGCCAGGACGCAAAGGTGTGTTTCTCGCCAAGCGATGTGGTGAGCCTGTCGAATCCAGCGCCAGGACGAAAGGACGCAAAGGTGTGTTTCTCGCCAGGACGAAAGGTCGCAAAGATTTCTCGCCAGGCGCTGTATCGCGATGTGCTGAGCTTGTCGAAGCAAGCGCAGTCGAGATGCGTTGTATCGCGATGTGCTGCGATGTGCTGAGTTTGTCGAAGCAAGCGAAGCTGTACTAAGCGGCAGCCATAATAAGCGTCAGTCGAAATGCACGCAGAGAAAGGCGAAGTGTTTTTTTACTGCACTATCTTTTCTGCGCCCTCTCGGCTGTATTCCATTACTCACAAATTATTAACCACCCGTTGAATGCCATCTTTGAGAAGATGAGTATTGAAGTTGATGAGGAGGCCCAGTTTTTTGTCCTTGAGCTTGAGATAGGTGAGTAGCTCCGTAAAATGGACCTTTGTCTTTGCCTCTGCAGCAAGAACTTCAACAATCACCTTGTCTTCCACCAGTAGGTCGAGGTGGTAGCCTGCATCCAGTTTTTCCCCTTTGTAAATTATCGGGACGGGTACACCATTGCTCACGCTCAATCCCCTGCTCTTCAGCTCGTGGTGAAGGCATTGCCTGTAGCTGTTTTCGAACAGACCGGGCCCCAGTTGTCTGTGGACTTCAATGGCTGCTCCAATGATCTTTGTTGAAATTTCATTCTCTTCCATAGCTTTTTTTATTGTTAGGTGTATGGAGGAAGGGAAATGTACCCAGTGAATGGTTTTATTTTACGTTTTTTTCTCACAGAGGCTTTCTGAGAATCACAGACCTTCCAGAACGCCCAGAAAATAATACTATTCGGTGCGCTGAGTCCTGATGGACAGAGTTGTTTTGAGCTCTTTAGTATACATCCAGGTTTTGCCTCACTACCTCCTCAGCTCCAGACGTAAATTTCCTCCTTTGGTGGAAACTGGATGGCTCCTAAAGTTGTGAAGACGGGTCAGTTGTGAGATTAGGCCTGAGGTATGCCCATCAATTAATCTTCGTCTTGTAAGCGGGTTAGGATATAATTAGTTAGTGCCCGCACTGTGGTGATTTTTCCATAATCCTGTTCAGGAATATCAATTCCAAACTTCTCGTCCAAAGAAACAATAAATTGCAGGTAATCAAATGAATCAATATTAAGCGACTCCTGAATTCTTTTATCGGGAAGTAATGAGGAGGGGTCGGTATCCGGTGCTATTTGTTTCAGAGAATGAAAAATAGCTTGTCTAATTTCGGTCTCATTCATAGTTCTTCTGGTTTTTGTAAACATTTACTCAATGCGGTCAAAAAAAGACTTCCGCTCAGTCCGTCTGTTGCCCGGTGATCACCAGCCAGGGTAGCGCTTATAACCGGACGGATTCCCATCATACCGTTTTCTGCAAAAGGCTGTTCCACGATACTTCCGAAACCAATGATTGCAACCTGTGGGGGGTAAATCATACCAAATACTTCATCAGCTCCACCTTCACCAAGGCTGGTAACAGTTATGGTAGATTCACTCAGTTCGGAACTCCGCAATTTCATGGCTTTAGCCCGGGGAATTATATCATTCAGCGCTTCCATTATTTCATCCACACTTTTTTCATCTGCGCGCTGAATAGCGGGAATCAGGATTCCACCACCGCGCAATGCTATCACAAATCCGATATTGATATACGATTTTAAGCGCAGTCCGTTTTCCCAGGTTGCATTCAATTCCGGAACTTTTTGAAGTGAGTGGGCGATTGCCTTTATCAGCAGGGCAGCAAGAAGCAATCTTTTTTGAGGGGGACGTTCCTTATTTATTGCCCCCATCCAGTCGAGGGCGTGTTGCATGTTTATCTTTTTACTCAAATAATAGTGGGGAATTTCGCGATTGGATTTGCTCATGGCAGCTGCAATGGCAGATCGGATGGTTTCTCCCTGGGGCGTTTTTTCTTTATCTCTTTGTTCTTCAGGCAATTCAGGTTGATCTGTTGTTTTTTTCACTCTTTCAATAGCACTTTCCACATCCTGCCTTGTGATGGCCCCATCCTGACCTGTGCCTTTAATGCGGGAGAGGTCTATTTTGTTAGTTTCTGCAATTTTCCTTGCCAGAGGAGAGATTTTGACTCTCTCAGGTGTGGTGGTTTCATCTGAAGGTTTCCCCTTTAAATCTTCTTCGATTGGGTGTACTTTAACATCAACAGGTTTACTGACAGGGTCTTTTTTCAACTCAGACCGTTTATCTTCTATTGGTTGAATCAAAGCCAATACGGTTCCCACAGGTACTTTATCACCTTCTTTGATCATAAACTTCTCGATTACACCTTCATCGAAAACCTCAATTTCTATCAGGCCCTTTTGTGTTTCCACATCTGCAATAATATCTCCACGTTTCACGGTATCTCCTGGCTTCATTCTCCACTCTACAAGCGTGCCATCTTCCATGTCTGCACCCAGGTTGGGCATTTTAAATTCTATCATAGACCTGTCATTTTTTTTGTTGTATTCATAATATCGACGACTGATGGGACACATGCTTCTTCTAGATGCAGGGGATACGGAATAGGGACTTCAATACCGCATAAACGCTCAACAGGGGCATCCAGCTCGAAAAATGCCTTTTCCATGATTCTGGCTGATACTTCTGAAGAAATGCTTACTGAACGCCAGGCATCCTCCACTATCAAAGCGCGATGTGTTTTACGGACTGAATTGAGAAAAGTATCTTCATCCAACGGGCGCAACACACGCAGATCAATCACTTCAACGTCAATTCCCTCCTCTGCTAACTTATTAGCTGCCTCTATGCATTTGTACACACCCAGACCATATGTAATAATGGAGATATCCTGGCCCTCCCTTACTATCTTAGCTTTATTAATGTCTACCTTTCCTGAATCTGCCGGAATTTCCCTTTCCATGTTGAGCATATACGTGTATTCAAAAATAATTACCGGGTCGGGATTTAGTAGAGCTGAGAGTAACATACCTTTTGCATCCTCATGGGTGCCTGCAGACAGTACAATTAGACCGGGTATGTGGGCGTACAAAGGTTCCCAGCTATGGGAGTGTTGTGCAGCCAGTTGTCTTCCGATACCACAACCCATTCTGATTACTACTGGAACATTTAGTTGGCCACCGGACATGTGGTTGAGTGTTGCAGCATTGTTTACAATCTGATCCATGGCCAGCATGCTGAAATTAACGGTCATCACTTCTACAATGGGTTTCATTCCGGCGAGTGCGGCTCCAATTCCCGCGCCTACAAATCCCGATTCGGAAAGAGGGACATCCATGATACGCTCCTCTCCAAATTCCTTAAACAAGCCTTTACTTACGGCAAAGGCACCACCGTAACGCCCTACATCCTCACCCATTAGGAAAACCGTATCATCGTTAATTAACGCTTCGCGAATACCTTGTTTGAGTGCTTCCCTATAGGTAAATTTTACTGTATTGCCCATTTTAATTCTTTTCTGAATAGGTAAATTTTGTCAGGGTTTCAAGTGGCTCCCATGTTCCAGCTTCAGCAAACTCAACCGCTTTTTCTATTTCCTTTTCAACCCTGGTTTCAAGATTCTGAATCCCTGATTTGTCAATTAATTTCTCTTCAATGAGGTATTGCTGAAATTGGGGGATCGGATCGCGTTTTTTCCAAAGCTCTACCTCACTTTTATCGCGGTATAATTCAGCGTCAAACATCGAATGCGCCCGAAAACGATAGGTATTGCAAACCAGAAGATAAGGCTTTCCGGTACTTTTTATGGTTTGTACAGCTTTATTGCCAGCTTCCATTACCGCCATTAAGTCCATTCCATCAATTGCGACCGATTCAATTCCGTAGGCTATCCCTTTTTTTGCCAGGTTCTGTTCAGCGTGAGTATAGCGTAGGGCAGTGCCCATAGCGTATAAATTATTTTCACAAACGAATAATACCGGTACTTGCCACAAGGCTGCAAGATTCATGGCTTCATGAAATTCTCCCTCAGCTGCAGCACCTTCTCCAAAATAACAGCAGGTAATATTCTCCTTATTCTGTTTTTTAGAAGCTAGTGCCATTCCAACCGCCATAGGCAGGTGTCCTGCTACAATGGCATTACCGCCATAAAATTCTTTTGAGGTGTCAAAGAGGTGCATTGAACCTCCTCTTCCGCCACTACAACCTTCTCGCTTGCCATACATTTCAGCCATTATTTCACCTGCGTCCAGATTTCGTGCAAGTGCATGCCCGTGTTCCCGGTATGTGCTCAGAATATAATCCTCCTCAGATAAGGCCTGTGTGATTCCAACCGCCACGGCTTCTTCTCCAATATAAAGATGTAAAAAGCCTCTGATTTTACCTTTGGTATATTGTTCTGCTGCTTTCTCCTCAAATCTGCGGATCAACATCATTTGATAAAGAAGCCTAGCACCTTCTTCACGTTTTATTTTTTTGCTATTAGCATTACTGTGTTCCATTGGCATTTAATTTTGCTCGAGCGTCGAGGTGTCCCCTTCGGGCAACCCAAGTTCCCGGGCTTTTAGCAATCGTCTCAGAATTTTTCCGCTTTTTGTCTTCGGTATACTATCAATAAATTCAATTTGCTTAGGTGCAACTGCGGGTCCCATTGTTTTTCTCGCATATCCGATAATGTCTAATCTGGTTTCATCATCGGCATCAAAACCTGAATTAAGTACGACAAAGGCTTTCACCAGTTCGCCTATGGAGGGTTCCGGCTTACCTATTACGGCAGCCTCAGCAACCGCTTCATGTTTCATCAATGTACTTTCTACTTCAAATGGACCAACCATGTGACCCGAAGTTTTAATAATATCATCTGCCCGACCAATAAACCAGAAGTATCCATCTGTATCTCTTTTAGCCAGATCTCCGCTGACATACCAATCCCCGATAAAGCACTTTCTATATCGCTCTTCCTCATGAATATAGTTCCGAAAGAGAGAGGGGATACCGATTTTTAACACCAGATGACCTTCTGCTTCAGGTTCAGTTATTATTTTTAATTCATTGTCTTTTATTTCGGCTATGGCAGCTTCAACTCCCGGTAATGGTTTGCCCATCGAACCCGGCTTAACGCGCACAGACAGATAGTTTGCGATCATGATACCTCCTGTTTCAGTTTGCCACCAGTTGTCTAATATGGGCATTCCGAAAGCTTGTTCTCCCCATCTTACCTCTGCTGCATGCAATGGTTCTCCCACACTTAGAACTAGTCGCAGGTTTTCAAGGTGATAACTCTCTTTAGGAATAATATCCATACGCATCAATCTGCGAATGGCAGTAGGCGCTGTGTACCATATATTCACTTTTTGCTCTTCCAGTAAGGCATACCATCTTAGCGCATCAAACTCCTCCTCATCAACTATGCTGGTAATTCCATTCACAAGGGGGGAAATAATACCATACGAGGTGCCTGTAACCCAACCAGGGTCGGCAGTACACCAAAAAATATCACCCTCGTGAAAATCAAGTACGTATTTTCCCGTGGTATAATGGGTGATCACGGCATTATGTACATGTAACGCACCTTTGGGCATGCCGGTAGTACCACTGGTAAAGTGTAGTAGTGCAGGGCATTCGGGATCGGTATCCGGAATTGTAAAATTATCGGACGCCTCTTCCATTAATACCGGAAGGGATTTCACTTTGTCTGAAAGGTGATCTTCTACATCCGTTAGAAAAATGTATCTCAAAGAAGGCAATTGATCTACCAGTGGTATTATTTTTTTCTCAAAAAATGCCCTGGTGGTCACCAATATGGTTGCGTCACCCTTATGTAATCGCTGAAAAATAGGTTCGGGACCAAAAACAGAAAACAAGGGACAGAAAACAGCCGTGTATTTCAATGTGCCTAATGCTGTGATGTACAATTCGGGGATTCTACCGGTTAATGTAAAAACTCTTTCTCCCTTTACCATTCCCAATTCCTGTAAGACGTTCGCAAATTTTGAAGTCCGCTTTTTCATATCTGAAAAAGTTAAATCCTGAACCGTATTATTCTTGCGAATCAGGCGGATCGCCACAGTATCCTTTAAATGACTTTCAGCATGCCTGTCAATCGCTTCATGAGCGATATTCAATCCCTTTCCGTTTGACAGACCATTGAGGTGTTTGTATTCATCCTCCCAACTGAACGTATTGTACAGCTTGTCGTATTCCTGCAGATTGGGATGTTTTAATTCATTTGTGGTCGCTTTATGATCTGTTTTCCCTTTCATCATAATTGTTTTGTAGTTTTTATGTTATTCTGTTATTACTTGCGGCTGCAAATGAATAGCTGTATTCACAGAATTGGAGATCAGGCAGTTCTCCTCACTCATTTCTAAAATACGTACGGCACGATCTTTTCGCATGGTGTCAGGAATGGTGAGTACAGGTTTCAAAGAGATTTTTGTAACCCGGTATTTCCTGTCTACTTTTTCCACAGTTCCAATGGCCTTGCTTTCAAAACGAATGAAATCGAGTTTTGAATTTTCGGCAATTACCAGGAAGGTGGTCATCAGACAGGCGTTCACAGAGGCCACAAACAAATGCTCAGGAGACCAGATGCCGGGCATTCCCTTTGGAAACTCCGGAGGTATTGCCACTTCAATTTGTTGCGGTAAAGCCGGAGAACTCAATGTCCCCCGGCTTTCGCTGTCCCAATGCAGATTGACTTCGTATTGATGTGTATTTTCCATTGTTTGGTTTTTGGGGGTAATAATTTTTTTATCATTGGCGGAATACCAACACAGGAATGGTTAGATTATTGACAACAGATTCTGTTAAACTAGCTGAGAATAATCTGGAGAATGGTGATTTTCCCTTTGTTGCTATTGCTAAAAAGTCGGCATTGGAATCATTCATAAAAAATTGAATACCCCTTTCTTCATTAAGTGCATCAACATGATGTTTGCCGCAACTCTTTTTCGGACAATCTTCGCAAAAAGAAGTGAGCATTTTGTCTATATCTTCTGTTTCCTTAAAGTGATACGGGGTGTTGATATACAATAAATCAACATCCGCTCCTAAATCAGAGGCATAATTAAACATGCGTTTGAAGCAATCTTTCTGACTATCTTCAAATGTAGAAGCCATTACAATACGTTTAATTGACTCACTTT
This sequence comes from Saprospirales bacterium, assembly GCA_007695035.1. Lineage (GTDB taxonomy): Bacteria > Bacteroidota > Bacteroidia > Chitinophagales > Saprospiraceae > PWJY01. The sequence goes on from REEO01000067.1 coordinate 7,180, forward strand.
TTGGAGGGCTTTTTACTATTAACACAGGCACTTGAGAGCTTCGTATTACCTTTTGGGCGTTAGAACCAAGGCCATACTTTTTAATTCCTTTTGAGCCATGAGATCCCATTATGATTAAATCATGTTTATCTTTTGAAATGTATTGTGGGATATCTTCAACCCCTAGATTAAACACCAGGGATTGGGTGGTTTTTATACCCTCACCTTCAAATTCTTTGACCAGGTCTGCTAGTTTGGTCTTTGCGCTTCCTATTTCAGACTTTGTTTCGGGATACAACCTTTCTTTATCCAACGGAAGTTTTACCCAGTCCACAGGAGTGTTAATTACGTGTAGGATGACTACCTCTGATTTCACTTGTTGAGCTATGTTTAATGCATAATGCGTAGCGTGATTTGATACTTCAGAGAAGTCGGTCAACAGTAATATCTTATTAATTTGCTTGCCCATTTTTATTGCTTTTAACCTTTAAAAAATTTATTTTATGATCCGTATTTTCAGCTATTAGTTTCAATTGATAGTTTGGATTCAGCTAAATTGATATTTTCTATTCCTCTTATCAAAGCATCCGGATTAAACGAAATGCTATCTATCCCTTCTTCCACTAGAAAACCAGCAAATTCCGGAATGTCGCTTGGAGCCTGCCCACACAGCCCCACCTTGATTTGATTTCGCTTTGCCGCACGGATGGTTTGGCTTATCAAGCTTTTAATTGCCGGGTTTTCTTCGTTGAATAAATAGCTTATTAATGCTGAATCTCTGTCTAAACCCAGTGTGAGTTGGGTTAAATCATTAGAGCCTATTGAAAATCCGTCAAATAGTTTGGCAAATTCATCCGCCAGTAATGCATTGCTTGGAATTTCAATCATTACATAAATCTCCAGACCATTTTCCCCTGGTTTTAGTCCATTGACCTCCATCTCAGCTAAAACTTTTTCACCCTCTTCAATTGTACGACAAAATGGTATCATTAGCTTTACATTGGTCATACCCATTTCATCCCGTACTTTTTTCATAGCTTCACATTCCAATGCAAATCCTTTTCGGTAAAATTCGCTGTAATAGCGCGAAGCGCCACGCAATCCAATCATCGGATTTTCCTCATGGGGTTCAAAATATTTCCCGCCAATGAGATTAGCGTATTCATTGCTTTTAAAATCACTCAGTCGAACAATTACATCTTTGGGGTAGAAAGCTGCGGCTACCGTTGATACGGCCTGAACAAGTTTATTAACAAAGTAAAGTTTCCCATCTGAATATCCTCTTGTTAATCCGGAAATTTCCGCTTTTGTTTCTTTGTCCTTAATTCTCTTAGGTTCAAGCAAAGCCAAAGGGTGTATCCCAATACTGTTGCTTATCGCGAACTCTAAACGCAACAGCCCAACACCATGGTTGGGATAATTGCTTAGTTCAAAAGCGCGGTTGGGGTCAGCAATAATTAACATGGGTTTAGTTTCAGGCATAGATAATTGACTGTAGTCCTGCTCCTCTACATCCCATTTTAAAATACCCTTGTAGATATTTCCAGTTTTTCCCTCCGCACAGGATACGGTTATCTCCTGCCCGTTTTGGATTACATCAGTTGCATTTCCGGTGCCCACCACGGCTACCGTTCCGAGCTCTCTTGCGACAATAGCTGCATGGCTTGTTCTGCCACCTTTATTGGTGATGATTGCAGCCGCCTTTTTCAACACTGGATCCCAGTCAGGATTAGTACTATCTGTCACCAATATTTCGCCTTTTTGCAATTGGTCGCTTTCTTGCGGATGACTTAATATGCGTGCCTTTCCTGCAGCTATTTGGTCCCCCAGGGCAATTCCAGTTGTAAGAAGCTTTCCTTTTTCTTTGAGGGTAAATATTTCCCGCACTTGTTTCTTCTCTTTTCCGTGAACAGTTTCCGGCCGGGCCTGAACAATATACAATTGATTATTCAATCCATCCTTTGCCCACTCGATGTCCATTGCCTTGCCATAGTGCTGTTCAATTTTGTAACACCACTGTGCTAATTGAATTACTTCCTCATCCGTTAAGGAGTACTCATTTTGCTTTTCAATAGTGGTGTCGATGTTGACAATTGTTTTGTCGGCAGTTGCTCCTTCGGCATGCTCAACATATATCATTGTATGTTCCTTCTTCCCGCAGTGACTTTTTAGAATTGGGTTTAATTTTTTTTCAATTAGAGTAGGTTTAAAAACCAGCCATTCATCGGGACTTACTCTTCCTTGTACTATATTCTCACCCAGACCCCAGGAACTATTTATAATTATCCCATTTTCAAAGCCGCTGTCCGGATCAATGGTAAATGCTACCCCTGCAGATGCTTTATCGCTGCGTACCATTTGCTGAACTCCAACCGAAATGGCGATATCCATTCCGGTAAAGCCCATATCATGGCGGTATTTTATGGCACGGTCGGTAAACAGAGATGCATAACAGAGATGAACAGCCTCGAGCAGTTGTTTTTTCCCACTGATATTCAGGTAAGATTCCATTCTTCCAGCAAAACTCGCTGTGGGTAGATCTTCAGCAGTTGCACTGCTGCGAACAGCTACATCGAGATTTTTACGTGCACATTGTTCTGAGAGTTTTTGATAAGCAGAAGTAACTGCTTTAATTATTTCTGGTGGAAACACTCCTGACAAAATCATATTTCTGGCAGTATCGCCAATTCCGGGTAGGTTTGAATAATTGTCAGTGTCTAGTGAAAATAACAATTCATTTAATCGCTGCTCTATATTATTATGCTTCAGGAACAGCCGATAGGCGTCTGCCGTAAGGGCAAATCCATTCGGAATTGCGATACCCAATGGGTTTAACTGGTTGTACATTTCACCCAACGAGGCATTTTTCCCGCCTACAACTCCTAAGTCATGTTTATTGATTTCTGAAAAATGTTTCACAAATTTTTTCATGCGGTGGTTTTTGTCCCAATTATTGTAATAACAACTTCAAGGTTTGTTCTTCCAATGAAAAATCCTATTGCTAATGTTATTGACAAAATTACCGTAATTTTCAAGCTGATTAAATGATGGTAGTCACTTAAAGGTATGATTGTGGTCAGGCTGGTGGACGCAGTTTTCCTAACATTGATGTAGATTTTTATATCAAATTAAATTTACATATATAAGCCCAATAGATAACTTATTGGATGTTTCTATTATTTAAGTGCCGGTGGTCTCGTTTGTTTGGGGATTTTCCCGACTCTTTACCCTGAGGTTAGGGTAAAACCTGGTAGATCTGGCACATGGTGGATACTGTATATACTGAATGTCCCAAATTTCGTTCCCGGGTCCCTGTGAAGGGTTCACATCTCTTTCTATGTCGGGGATTATGTAAGTTTATTTTCCGGTACCTGCTTATTGCTTTAATTACTTTTTTGTTGATCGTTCAAACCAATTAATCGCAAGTGCGGAATCAGTGCACCACAAAACTACCCGCTGCTGTGCGGTGGGTGGAATCCGCCCTGTAGAAGTAAAAGCCGGGGGGAAGGTCGTCGGTGGTGAATTGCAGATCTTGTCCGGCAATTTGGATGGGGGCTCCGGTCATTGTTCCGGTGGAATTGTATATCCTCAAGATCCCCTCCTTCCAGTCTGAGGGCTGAATGGTTATCGGGTCTCCTCTCTTAACCGGATTGGGGAAAAGGTGGAATCCTTTATGGATTTCCGGAGTGGGATCGGACAGGCCGGTGGGCTTTTCCCATCTGAGTAATTGCACGCCTCCCCAGTCTGACAGATAGGGAAGGGGCGGGGAGGGAAAGGCCTGGTGAATGTTGGCGGTGATGATGTGATCTCCGTACACATCAATTCCCCAGGCCACAGAGTGATCCTGCTCGCCATATATACCGGCTATCACCGGATTGGTCGGATCTGAAATATCAAAGGCGACGACTTCGGTTTCTCCTCCGGACATAAAGAGGTGGTTGGGGCCGGACAGAACTATTTGGTTGGAGTGGCCATGGGCGTCCCACCAACTGCCGGGATTGTCCCACAGCAAGTTGTTACAGTCCCATAGGTTGATCCACTTTAAACTGACTGGATTGGAGGGGTCGCTTACATCCACTACCTCCAGGCCGCAGTAGTCCACTGTGACATAAGCAATGTGGGCTTTGACGACTACCTCGTTGTAGGCGGGTCTGGCCTGATCGTGTAATTCCCAGTTCATGTGTTTTGACAGCTCCACCGGATTGGTTTTGTCGCTGACGTCAATTATCCGAAAGCCCTTGGCGTCGTTGCAGAGGTAGAGCAAATCACCGCTTAGGTGAAGTCCTCTGGCCTTGGGTTGAGAAAGCCCTGCGGGTGGTTCTGGAAAATCGGGGTCCGGGAGGATGTGGGCTGTGAGTTGAATGTCGGCCTTATTTTCAATGTTAAAAATGAGCAGTCCGTCTTCCATGGCACCCAGATAGGCATACTGACCATCGGTGACAACTACGGAGGACCCTTTGGTAAACTGGGGATCATGCCACTGGGATACCACCTGAACGTCCGGCGGATTGCTGATGTCCAGTATTGCGAGACCTGCAGCCTGTGGACTTCCGAAGAAACTGCCCAATGCGACCAGCAGATAGTCTTCATGTTGATAGAGATTCATGGCCTGCAAACCGCCGAACTCGCTTATGGGGATGGAGTCAACCGGTCTGATCTTCTGGTCCTGGTCTACTTCAAAAACAACGACTCCCAGCCCGGCCGATGCGGAGTAGATAAATCCTCCCACATTTCTGTCCATAAGGGCTGAATAGGAGGAATAGCTGGCCGTTATAGGTGTCTCAAAGGCGTATCTTTCCACAAATGTTATTTGGATGGAGTCTGTCAGTAGTGGGGAGCTGTTCAAAGGGAGGTGGGCAAAGAGGAGGAATAGCAAAGCGATCAGATAAGTCAGGCTTTTCATGGAGATGTATTTTAGTTAGCGATTTACCCACTTAAGTGTGGCTTTTGGCCATGTATTTCACAATAAAATATCAATATTACGCATTTTTCATATGATATACAAAGTTTATTACTCTTTTTAATGATAAAAAATTCCAAAAAGGAGTTTTTTTGGTTGTTTGGGGTGGATCATTATGGAGATGGGGTATTTATCTTGGTGGGGTATGGGTGTTATGGAAAATGGATTGCCGCTGAGTGCGCAATGCGATGTACTGAGCGTTGTGCTTTGCTTGTCGAAGTAAGCGGCAGTCGAACCTGGCGCAAAGGTCGCAGAGGTTTGTATCTCGCAAGGGCGCAAGGTCGCAAGGTCGAAAGATCGCAGAGGTTTGTTTCTCGCAAGGCGCTGTGTTGCGATGTATTGAGTGGCAGTCGAAATAAGCGGCAGTCGAAACAACGCAAGGTCGCCAGGTTGCAAGATCGCAAAGATGTGTTTCTCGCCAGGCGCTGTATCGAGCGAAGCCGAGATGCGCTGTATCGAGCGTAGTCGAGGTGCGTTGTATCGAGTGATGTATTGAGAATGCAAGCACACTAAGCGCATTCTATCTATTCGATCCAGGTTCCCCGGTGCATTACGCGCTGTAGAGTCCTGGTGTTGCGGATATCCTCCAGTGGATTTTTTTCCAAAAGGATAAAGGTGGCCTGCTTACCCTCTGCTATGTTGCCCGCTTCCTGATCGATACCCAGGAAATGGGCGGGGACGGTGGTAGCGGATCTGAGTGCTTCGGCATTGGACATTCCGGCCCGGGTCATGAGCTCGAGCTCAAAATGCGCGCTGTAACCGGGGATAACTGCGAGATTTCCGGCATCGGTACCCATCATGATCGGCACTCCGGCCTTGTGCATCAATTGAAAATTGGCAGGCATGGTTTCCTTATAGGTGAAAACTTCATCGTCCCAGTCACCTAACACCATTTGACGTATGGGCCAGTTTTTTAAACTTCGGGTAGTGCGTTTTGAGCTGTTTTCCATGAGAAACGGATCACCCAGCAGTACCGGGTCTTTTGTGTACTGGAACATCCAGGCGATGGAAAGGGTAGGGGTAAGGTAAATCGAATCGACTCTCATTTTTTCAAAAAGCGCAAGGTCGTCTTCCATGACTACATTTCCCACTGTATGCCCAATGACATTCACCCCGGACTCAACGGCATCTCTCATGTCCTGCTGTCTCGTCACGTGGATAAAAACAGGCAGGTCGTATTGGGGAGCTTTTTCGGTTGCTTTTTTAACCATCTCATTGGACAATCGGGGCATTGGGTTGTTGCCCCCCAGATTGGATTCCAACATGATTTTAAGGCCGTTAATTCCCTTTCTCTTTTTTTCTGATAAAATGTGATCTAAATCTGTGTTTTCGGTAAAGAAAATGATCCCGTTTTCGTCCAGATCAATTTCTTCAACCGGTACGCCCAGCATCATCGACAACAATGTGAGGGGGTAGCCATCCGGTTCGGTTAAAAAGTCCCCCGTCATATAAATATCCGGACCCAGTATCTCTTTGTTTTGCTGTTTGTCTCTCAAATCGAGGGTCACCTCTTCATTGAATCCGTGTCCGCCCAGCGTATAAATGGAGGTGACTCCATACCGAAGGAATTGCTCCAGGGCTGGTTTTCGGTTAGACACCTCAGGTGGAAGCAGGCCCCCGCTGTTTATATGGACGTGCATATCGAACAAACCGGGCATTATATACCGATCGCTGACATCAATTACCGTGTAGAGCTGAGTGAGGCTGTCCGGCAGTGGTCCGCTGAATATATGGTCAATCCGATCATCGATGACCAGGAGATTCTGCTTCTCCACAATGCTACCGGATTCCACGTCCACCACGTTGGCATTGGCGATGAGATAGCCCTGATGAGCCGCCCGCTCCTCAAATACACTTACCGGATCCAACCAAAGCTCGTGTTCATGCGGGTTGTGAAACCAGGTGAAATAGGCCACAATACCCAGCAGGACAAAGAAGCCGATAACATAAAGCGCGTACTTTAAAAACTTTTTCATAAGGTCTGGTTTTTCTTAAACGATAATAATTCAATGCTATCCAACCTGGCCTGTGACCCCTCTTCGACTCTCGAGCCCTGGATTAAAATGGATTAAAACACCCCAAGCTGGAATTTACCCACAATGCTGTAGATTCCTATATATGCTCCCCTTTTTCCTGATAACTCGTCCGAAAAATTCAATACTTCTATATTGACGCTATCGGCATAAGAGTTCCGGTACACAAAATGGTTTTTGACCTTTGATCCAAAGAGGATGGCGATGGAAATTCCTGCCGACCCATTTTCTGCAGATTCTAATGGCGTGGCGTTGTTATTTTTTCTGCAGGAGGAGGGTACGTTTTGTGATTTTTGCTATCCGGGTTTGCCGTATTGAGGAAGTGAGCGCAGCTATTTTCGAGACCTGCATGCATTTGAACCCTGGGAAATACCCCATTATCAGAGAAGGATATGATTCTTTCTCTTGTATTGTTACCTACTTTGTAGTTTTCCAAATTTCGTCTATGTCACATCCAACCATTGAGAAACAAATTACTATTCCCGGCCAAAACTACATAATTTTTGTTAAATTATCAAGACTAGTCAGTATTTTATTGGAAATCTTGGGCAAGAAGAGAAAAAGATCAGCTAAATCAGGTTGATTCCGGGGACTGGATTGGCTATTGCAGTCGTTTTCGGACTTTCACGCTATACTGACTTCATGAGATTGAACTCATCCATGATTAAACGGAATAATCAAGTGGTTTACTTTGCTCTCCTCAATTACACCTCTGGTAGTGCTGCCCAGAATATGATCCTTGATAAAGCCCTTTCCGTGGGTTCCCATCAAAACGAGCTTGATTTTGTTGTCGCGAATGATCTCTGCGAGTTCCTTTATTGGTTTTCCGGTGCGCAATTCAATCGAGATCTCCAGTCCATTCTGAGTGGGAATGTCATTCTTCAATCGTTTGAGCCTCTCCATGAAATTGTTTTTCAGCTTTTCAACGTCCGCCTCGCTGCGATGTTCGAGAGCTGCTGAATCAACAATGTGGGCAATGATTATTTCCTCAGTAGATTGAAGGAGATTTTTCTTGAAAAATTGAAATGCTTCCTCTGACCAGTCGGAAAAATCTGTTGCAAACAAAAGCCGATCAAAGGAAAGAGGGCAGGAAAATTTGCCTCCGGCATCTTTGCCATCCTCTGAATCCTCATTGCATTGAATTAGAAGCACTGGGTTTTTGCTCCTTCTGATGACCTGATCTGCCGTGCTCCCCAATAAAACACCCTTGGCAAAGCCCATTCCCCTGCTCGCCAGTATCAGCAAATCATCCGGTCTTTCCCTTCCCAATTCTACCAATTCGCTATACGGAAGTCCCTCTTTGATCACGATATCTACCTCAAATCCCGACGCTACTAACTGGCTTTTTATTTCTTCCAGTCTGGCTTTGGTGTGATCCAAAAAAGTGTAGCCCGAAAAGTTCATATACTGAATTCCCAGAGCGTGAAACAAAGTAATATGCCGCACCCCCATTGCCTTGTATTGATCTGTACAATGAAGTAATACTTCTGCAGCTTTTGAGGTATCAGTCGCAAGTATGGCTTTTTGTATCATGATTGTTGTATTTGTGGGTTAATCTTGGTTTTTGGATATTTATTCCTGTTGGCGTATTTTACAAGAGAGAGCATCACAGGCACTTCCACCAGAACACCAACCACACAGACAAGTGCTGCAGGGCTATCGAGCCCAAAGAGTGCAATGGCGACAGCGACGGCGAGTTCGAAAAAATTACTCGCCCCAATCATGGCAGCCGGTGCGCAAACCTGATAATTGAGGTTTAGTTTTTTTCCGCCAAACCATGCGATAAAGAATATAAAATAGGTCTGAATAATCAGTGGTATGGCGATGAAAAGGATGATAAAGGGATTGCTCAAAATGTTTCCGCCCTGAAAAGCAAATAGCAGCAAAAGTGTGAGTAGCAAAGCGATTATGCTCAGGGGTTTAAACTTTGGCAGGAAAGTCCCGGTAAACCACTGCTCTCCCTTTTTCCCAATCAAATATTTACTTGTTAGAATTCCCGCTACAAGCGGAACCACGACATAGATAACAACACTTAACACCAGTGTATCGTATGGTACGGTAACATCTGTTATGCCCAGAAGTAATCCCACAATGGGAACAAAGGCAATCAGAATAATAATGTCGTTTACTGTCACTTGCATTAAAGTGTAGTTCGGATCTCCATCACTCAGATAAGACCACACAAAAACCATAGCCGTGCAGGGAGCTGCTCCGAGGATAATGGCGCCGGCAATGTATTCTCCAGCCAATTCAGGAGAAATAAAAGCGGAGTATATATGAGAGAAAAACAACCATGCGAAAAAGGCCATGGTAAAGGGTTTAATCAGCCAGTTGACAATAACTGTCAACACAATACCTTTGGGTCTTTTGCCGATCTTCTTCAAACTGCGAAAATCAACCTGAAGCATCATTGGGTAGATCATCAACCAGATCAATATGGCTATGGGAACATTGACTTTGGCAATTTCGAGTGAGCTGAGTTGCTCCATCAGCCCCCCGCAAAATGGCCGATTCCAATTCCCCCGATGATGCAAAGAGCCACCCACAGGGTCAGGTATTTTTCAAAAAATGCAATTTTCTTTTTGGGCTGGGTAGTGTCTGTTGTCATATTACTTTTAAAGTTTTGAGAATACGTAAAATAATTCAGTGGCTATCTTATTGCTGCACTCCAGGTACTTTTGTGTTTGTTGTGGAGTACTGTCAAAAGCCTTTGGATCTTCATAAGGTATGGGTATGCGCTTTTCCGCACCTGCGATAAATGGACAGTCTTCATCCGCTTGTGAACAGGTTAATACGGCGGCAAAGTGAGATTTTGGATTGAAAGCATGGCCGTAGTTTTTTGAAAAGCCTGTAACCGGATGTGCGTTATCTGCAAACTTGATACTGTAAACCGGGTTTTTCCCCTCTGAAAAGGGGGTAACCTCAAAGCCCTGACTCGATAAGGTCTTTGCTGTCACAGGAAAGACAGCGGTGGCCTCTGTTCCACCCGAATAACAAAACAGACGATTGATTCCGAAGTGGTGTCCAATCGCCTGAGCCCAGACTTGCGACAAGTGACTCCTGCGCGAATTATGGGTGCATATAAAGTTTAGCCTGATCTCCTCCCTGTCTTTTACCTTCGATTGAATGTAATCGATCAAAGGCAGCAATATCTTTTTCCGCTCGTCAGGAATGGACTGGATATCCAGCGATCGGACCGCCTCCTCAATTTTGGGGAATAGCTTTTTTTTCATGGATTATAGTTGGTTTTATGATTCAGCAGATATCATTGCAGTCCGGGGGAGTGTATCTCTCAAACAATTGGTGAAAAACATTTTTGAATTCACTCCATTTTTGGGGATTGATGCAGTAATTGACCGAAACCCCCTCAATGGTTCCCTGGAGAATACCGGTGCTTTTAAGCTCTTTCAGGTGTTGGCTGATAGTAGGTTGGGCCAACCCCAGCTCTTTTACCAAATGACTGTTGCAGCAGGTATTGGATTTTAATAAGTATTCGATAATTGCAACCCTGGCCGGATGAGCAAATACCCTGGCAAATGTGGCAATTTGGTTTTGCTTCTCCGTAAATAAATCAGATTTTGTAACCCCCATCTTAATTTGCTTTCATTAATTGATTTTCAGAATAAAACCTGAGGATTGCTGGTAGCAACTTCTCCTCTGGAATGAAGGGTATTCCGTACAGGCGCTTAGCCAGGTTTTCGTCTATGTTTTGAATAACCTCCCCCTCAGCCAGTGCTCTGCTTTTGAGCAGGGGATCTTTCAGGCCATCCTGCATAGAAAGGCTTTGGTTTACAATCCAGGCATAGGGGTGAATTCCGGCGCGCTTTAAATCCTCCTGAAGTGCAGCGGCTTCCCGCATTGGAGTTGTTTCCGGAAGGGAGACGAGAATCACCTTTGACTTTTCTGCATCCTGCAATGCCATGTATGGTGTTTTGATTTTTGAAGGATCCATGTCGGTGTTTCGGAGTACTTCACGGTGGTAACTTCCGGCAGTATCCAGTAGCAGCAAGGTGTGCCCGGTCGGGGCAGTATCAATCACTACAAACTTCCGCCTGGCCTGTTGTATGGCCTTTGAAAAAGCGTGAAAAACGGCCACCTCTTCCGTGCATGGTGATTTTAAGTCTTCCAGGAGAAGTTTCCGTCCCTCTTCATTCAGTTTTTTCCCCTTTCGCTCAAGCACCTTTTCGGTATAGCGCTTTGTCTCTAGTTTGGGATCAATGCGGTCTATGGTCATGTTGGAGGGAAGTTCATCCAATTGATTGATAAAATCCTGGACATGGGCGGCAGGATCGGTGGTAGTGAGGTGCACATCAAATCCTCTTCGCGCTATCATTACCGCTAAAACAGAAGCTGCAATGGTTTTTCCAACACCGCCTTTTCCCATGGTCATGATCAGTCCTTGATCTTGCCTCCCGGTGAGATCCTCAACCATTTGGTCAAGGCCATTGAGTTCATACCTCAATTCACTGGTGACGGTGAGCTGGTCGGCGACGAGTTTTTCCTGAAGCTCTGTATTCAAAAGCGAGCGCAACTTTTCAATCCCCAGCAGATTATAGGGCAGCAATGGGTAGGTTTGCAGCGGAATATTTTGAAGCTTTTCAGGGATTTCATTCAATTGTTTTTGCGCCATTGCTTCCATTTTTTGAGACAGAGCATCTGAGGAATCCATGGACTGGAATACTCCATTGACAAGCAGTTCCTGATTTTGCAATCCCAATTGATTGAGCTCTTCGCTGGTTCTCCATGCTTCTCTGAGCGAAGATTGTTCTGCGCGGGCCACGAGGTAAAATGTCGTTTTGGAAGCATCTCGCAGTGTTGCTACTACCTTGTTGTAACGCTCCTGACTGCTCTTTAATGCCGACGTGGGCCCCAAACAAGAAGCTCCGTCCGGGTTTTCTTCCGAAAATGTAGCCCAGGCGGCCGGCAATTCAAGCAATCGCAATGTGTGACCTGTAGGCGCTGTGTCAAAAATTACCACATCGAACTTGCCACCCTCATTCTCGCCTGAAATGAAGCGCGAAAATTCATCAAAGGAAGCAATTTCAGTTGTACAGGCTCCGGAGAGTTCCTCATTCATTTTTCTTATTTCAGCCTCCGGGAGAATGTCTTTTAGCGGTTCCGTCACCCGTTTGCGGTACTCCTCTGCTGAGACTTCGGGGTTGATGTTGATGGAGAAAAGATTGGGTACTCCTTTTACAGGACTGATCTTTTCATCTACTGAACTCTCAAGTACATCCTGAAGGTTGGATGCCGGATCTGTACTCACCAGCAAAACCCTCTTGCCTTCATCAGCGAGTTTTACAGCATTGGCGCAGGCCAGAGAAGTTTTTCCCACACCGCCTTTGCCAGTGAAAAATAAATAGGGGGTTGTTTGATTCATTTGTTTATGTAGTTTTTTGTCAAAAATGGACTCAAAAATGCCCTTTTCTGTCGGGCCTTACAACATTGTTGTTGGGCTCCGGTTCAAAATTTAATCCAACCGCTCAAAGCCTCCTACAAGGAGTAACTAGCTCAGGTGAGCACCAGTCAAACAAACGACTGTGTTTCAGTACTGGACTCATTTCCGACTTTCATTTCGCGGTGGAACCCGGTCGTACAATTGACTAACAGCACCCCGGTCCTGAGCAACAAGATCCTTTGCTGCTTCCCGCAGTTTCTATTTCCTCTTTTTGGGAGATACTGAGCCATTTTTCCCATTGACCCCTTGCAGGATAAGCACCGGACATGACAATTTGGCCATTTATCAAAATATAGGGTAGTGATCCAAGGCCTTCTTTCTGAAGCTTTTCAACTGCCTGGGGATAGTTTTTGAATGCTGCTGCATCATTGGATACATTGTGCCGACTAACCTCGTGGCCCATTTCTTTCAACCACTTTACATTGGCAGCGGCTTGGACCAGCGTTTCATCCACTTCCTCTCCACAAACTCCTGTGCTGCAACACATTGCCGGGTCTAAAATCGTTATTTTCATCATTGCAAATTTCAATTTATAAATACATTGCAATATTACTATAAATAGGTGGGAAGCAGAAATTTTTTTAGAGATACTTTTTAGAAAAATCACCTAAAAACGGGTGATGGATTCCCATCAATTAATTAGCGCGCAATGGTTTTGAACGCCCTGGATTGGTTGGTTCGGATATTTTGGATGAATCAGAAATCTTACCTTTTGTGGTGGAAGCTTTATTTTCAATACTGAGATGTGCTTTTACAGTAGAATATCGGCCTTGCTTCAAATTTCTTCTCTGAAAGGCAATGGGTTAGCCTTTCAGGTAAATATCAACAGTTTTCCCAAAGTAGAACCGGGCTTTACTCTTTAATTAAGTAGGGAAAATACTGGGCCAAATCCTCAAATCTGCGTTTTTTAACCCAAAAGCGGTTGGAAACAGATCATTTAACGACGCATTATCCAGACTCAGGATTTCGTCAAAGTCAAATCCATGCGCCTCAAATTCCTCTGTTTAGCTATTTTCAGTATTCCTTGTAATCCTCATTTGGGAAGTGATGCGGTGCGATGTGTCCCGGTTGGATGTATGCAGTTTTCGGATTTCTCATCCCATTTGCCTGATGGGGGTGCAATGCGGTCTTTGGCCTGATTGCTGAACGTTTTCCGGGTTATTGTAGGGTGGGTACTGTATGCGTCTGTTATTTTTCTATACCTGAATACTTCTTGTAAATAGCTCTGTACCCAAAGAGTCTGCCAATGGGGCCAATGATGTTCATCAGTAAATTTTGAACTCCGAGGGGAATGTCGGCGAGATAGGTTTTGCTGTCCAGGTACTTGAGGGTTACCAATTCCTGAATCAATCCATATTTCCCATTTTTGCTCTTTCCGTCAGCAGCCAGACCAACCAGGTTTTCTATCAGGTAATCAAAGTCAGAACCGGGAGACATCGTGTGGATATAGGATACGGGAATTTCGTCATTGTTGTAGTGGTTATGAGGCGTATTTTTGGGCAGTGTGATTTTCTCACCTGCTGTGAGGGTTTTGGTCTGCCCATCCAGCATTACCGTTAAACTTCCCGAAATTATTTCAAAGGTTTCATCCTGAAAAACGTGAAAGTGATTGGGGACGAGCGGCCCTTTGGTCCTGACAGTGGCTTTCATCGTTACCCGCTCTCCATCCGTGTCCTTAGAGGTTTCAATGAACTCGTAGGTGTCTCCACTGAGTGGATTTTTCAGTATTTGGCCTATTGTTGGCATGTTTCTATTTTTTAACCTGGGACCATGCTTTGTCCGAGTCCACTGGTTTGGTAAAGGAAAACATTCATCCTCAAAAATAATCAAATCCCGGCATTTCATCTGCCTGGGTAGGGTTTTTATGTGGGAGTTTTCGACTCAGTATTAGGCATATTGCCATTGTGAAGTAGCTAAACCTATAGGTTTTCAGGGTTACTGTCTTTTTGGGTTCACCGCTAAGGTCGCAGTGCAAGCGGAGAAAAACGCAGGGATTTTTAACATCACTGTATTCTCTTTGCCTTTCCGGGGGTGACCTTTTTTTACCCTTTAGTCTTGCAATATTAATAAATATAGCAGCAAAAAGATAACAAATGATTTTGGTGGATTAGATGCTCCCAGATGATTTTGATGGTGAGAAAAAGGATTCACCGCAAAGGCCGGAAAGTACGCAGAGAAAATCGCTGAGGGTAATACAATGCAACTTTCACCGAGCATTATCTCCACTTCGCCTACTTCGGCTGGCCGCTTACTTCGACAAGCATCTCGACTTCGATACATCGCTCAGCACATCGCAGCACAGCGCGATATAACGCTCTGCGTTCAAAGCGGCCTCCGCGGTGCGATGTGGTGAGCGCAGTGGAACTGAGTCAAAGAAGCACCGAGATAAACCTCAATTGGGATTTCACCCATTTTGGTTACATTAGAGAGGAATGCAAACACACCATGCGCATTCTTCTATTCGATCCAGGTTCCCCGGTGCATTACGCGCTCTAGAGTCCTGGTGTTTCGGATATCATCCAGTGGATTTTTTACCAAAAGAATAAAGGTGGCCTGTTTGCCCTTTGCTATGTTGCCCGCTTCCTGATCGATTCCCAGGAATTTGGCGGGGACAGTGGTAGCGGATCTGAGTGCTTCGGCATTGGACATTCCGGCCCGGGTAGGGTTAAAATCGTGCATTTTTATACTAATATATAATGGTTTTACCATAATTTATTTTTAATCGCTATTCTGTGGTCTGTTGGGAGGAAATTGATTTGCCAGGGATGTCGTGGAACCTTTTGGTGGTTCGAATACCGCCGAAAATTGATTCCGGCCTCTGGCAATCATCCTTTGCCAGCCCTGGAGTGGTTGCCATACTTTTCTAAACCCGAATCAAAGAAGAGTTGGTTTGAGTCAATTTGGCGAATAATAGCCATTGACCTTTATTATGCAAGTCATTGAAAAGACCATAAGAATGGCCAAATGGGTTCTTAAAGGGGTGTTAAATGCAGTTGGATTCAGGTCCTATGACTGAAGTGAACACCCTTTTTGCCTATATTTGAGCCTTTAAAAGCATACTTGATGAAGAACATGAGATTTTGGGGAGTAATGGTGGGTTTGTTTTTCTTCCACTTGTCGCTTTTTGGGCAGGAGACGGGTACGATTCGCGGGAACCTTTACGATGCGGAGAGTGGGGATCCCATTGCTTTTGGTAACGTCTATATAAAGGAGTTAGAAATAGGGACCAATACTGATTTGGATGGTTTCTTCAATTTCTCTGACCTGGAAGTTGGTTCCTATCGGCTGGTTTTTACCTATCTGGGTTTTGACAGCACATCCGTTGAAGTTAACCTCAGAAGAGGGGATATTGAGTATTTGCGGGTTTTTTTGGATCCCTCGGGCGTGACTTTGGGTGAGGTCGATGTATCCGCCCGGCGCGATCAGGCCGAAACCCAGGTTCAGGTGTCGCGGATTCAGGTTTCGCCCAGTGAATTGAAAGCTCTTCCCTCCACCGGTGGCGATTCTGACCTGGCCCAGTATCTTCCGGTTTTGCCAGGTGTGGTTTTTACCGGTGACCAGGGAGGACAGCTATACATAAGGGGAGGTAGCCCGGTTCAGAACAGGGTTTTACTGGATGGAATGACCATCTACAATCCCTTTCACTCCATTGGCTTTTACAGTGTTTTTGACACAGAGACTATACAAAACGTGGATGTGTACACCGGTGGGTTTGGCGCGCAATACGGTGGGCGCACATCCGCAGTGATTGATGTAAGAACCCGGGATGGCAATATGCGCCGCAATGCCGGGATGGTTTCGGTAAGCCCTTTCCAGGCTCGTTTCCTGCTTGAGGGACCCATCAAAAAGATGACTCCTAGAGGGGATGAAGGCAGCATATCCTTTATGATGTCCGGCAAAACCTCTTACCTGGATCGAACTTCAAAAAATATATACTCTTACGCTTCTGATTCACTGGGACTGCCTTTTTCTTTCACTGATTTGTATGGAAAAGTAACCTTTTTGGGGTCGAATGGCTCCAAAGCTTCATTATTTGGTTTCAACCACCAGGACCGTGTTGATTATCCGGGCATAGCAACGGTGGATTGGAATTCATACGGCGGAGGTGCACGGATCAGTATCATTCCGTCTAACAGTAATTTGATAATTGGTTCCACCCTGGCTTTTAGTGAGTATGAGATAGAGATGGTCGAAGGCGATGAGCCCCCGAGACGAAATGCGATTTCAGGCTTCGATATCGGGCTTGATTTCACCTACTTCGGCGTTACCAGCGAAATACGCTATGGATTTAATGTGCACGGACTCAGCACCGACTTTACTTTCCGCAATCCGGTGGGAATAACCTTTTCTCAGACGACCAACAATACCGAGATATCCGCATTTTTCAATGTCAACCAAAAATGGGGCGATGCGATAATTGAGCCCGGGTTGAGGTTGCACTATTACGCATCCATCAATGCCCTGAGTCTGGAGCCGAGGTTAGGTTCCAAGTGGAATGTGACCGACGATTTCAGGTTGAAGGCCGCTGGTGGAATATATTCTCAAAATCTTATAAGCACCATAAACGAAAGAGATATTGTCAATCTGTTCAACGGGTTTTTGAGTGCAACCGGGGAGACTATTTATGAACCAGGATCAACTATCCGCGAGGCCGATAGCAGATTGCAAAAAGCGTGGCATATTGGGGGTGGTTTTGAGCTGGATCTGATGAATAATTTTCTGGAGCTTAATGTAGAGCCCTACTACAAGCGCTTTGATCGCATTATCAACATCAATCGCAATAAACTCAGACCAGGCGATCCCAACTATGTAACCGAGACCGGTAATGCTTACGGATTGGATGTTTCCGCGGCCTACGACAGAAAAGACCTCTACATTTGGGCAACTTATTCGCTGGCGTATGTGGACAGGGACGATGGCTTTCAAACCTATCCGACCAATTTTGACCGCAGACACAATGCCAACCTGCTAGTGACCTACAGCTTTGGAGAAGAAAACCAGTGGGAAGCAGGTGCGCGCTGGAACCTGGGATCCGGTTTTCCCTTTACGAGGATTAGGGCATTTTTCGGGGACCTCCAATTTGACCGGTCCAATGAGTTCGATGTGATCACCGGCAATCCGGAAGTGCGCCCCATTTTTGAAGAGGAATTGAATGTCGGAAGGTTGCCTTACTATCACAGACTCGATTTATCACTCAAGCGCTTTGTAAAATTGACCAACAACATTGATCTGGAACTCACAGCCAGCGTTACCAATGCCTACGACAGGGAAAATATCTTCTACTTTGATGTAATAGAACTGGAGCGGGTGGACCAACTACCCATACTTCCGAGTATATCCGCCCAATTTAGCTTCTAAGACTGAGCCTGGGGGTGATTTGAATGAGAAATAGTGCTAAACCTTTTATACCGTAGCGCGTTGAATCGATGCCCTGTGACAAAAATTCTGTAATTTTGCATCCGGGGTTGTCATAATTGCAAACTTATATTTTATATACAATATGAAGTACGAACTTGAAAAGAAGGATCAATATACTGTTTTTAAGGTAAAGGAGGAGAACATCAACTCGGTCCTTGCCCCTCAGTTGAAAAGTGAGTTTATCTTCCTTCACAACGAAGGGGTTACCAATCTGATTTTTGACCTGAGTCAGGTGAAGTACATTGACAGTTCGGGCCTGAGTGCCATTCTAACTGCCAATCGACTTTGGAAGAACAATGGCTCGCTGATTATCACCGGTGTGGATCACGAACACGTGAAAAAAATCATCGAAATCTCCAGACTGGACAGCATTTTGACTATAATACCCACACTTCAGGAATCGGTGGAGTTTGCGATGATGGAGGAAATAGAAAGGGAACTTCAGAAGGAAGAGGAGTAGGGAGGCGGATTAGTAACTCCCTCCATAATTTCGTAAATCCATTCAATGGAATTCAAAGTTTTGATTCTCGGAAGTAATTCTGCACTGCCAGCTCACGGCCGTCATCCGAGTGCCCAACTCATCAACATCCACGATCAGCTTTACCTCATGGATTGCGGGGAGGGGACACAGATGCAGCTCGACCGCTACGATGCTAAGAAAAGCAGAATTGATTGTGTGTTTATCAGCCACTTACACGGAGACCATTATTTTGGACTTTTCGGTCTCTTGACCACCTACAACCTCATGCAGCGCACGCAGCCACTGAAAGTCTTTGGCCCCGCCGGTTTAAAGAAAATGATATCCACGGTAATTCACGGCACGGGAAATGAGCTTAAGTACGAGCTCAAAATTGTGGAATTGGACTTTGACGAGGGACCGCAATTGATCACCGAAGACCGCGAGTCCAGGGTAGTTGCTTTTCCTCTCCAGCACAGAATTCCCACATACGGCTTTATTTTTGAGGAGAAAAAGGTTCGGGTAAAACTAGATGGGAGGTTGCTCGACCAACACCGTGTGCCTGAGGGTATGCGGGAGGAAATTCGCGCGGGCAGGGATTTTACGGACGAAAATGGTAAGCGGTATCCGGCATCCTACTTTCAGTCGGAGAAAATCACACCAGGCAAATATGCCTACTGTTCCGATACCCGCTACTTTGAAGAACTCGCTGATTATGTAGAAGGCGTGGACCTGCTCTACCACGAAGCCACTTTTCTGGACTCGGAAAAAGAACGCGCTGAAAAAACCATGCACTCCACTGCACGGCAGGCTGCCGAAATTGCTAAAAATGCTGAAGTGCGGCGTTTGCTACTCGGCCATTTCTCCTCCCGGTACAAATCCCTTACCGATTTTTCCAAAGAGGCCCAATCTGTTTTTCCACACACTTACCTGGCAGAAGAGGGCAATGTGTTCTCGATAGGATGAGTCCTTTTCTTCATCATCCATTCCTCGATTGTAATCATCACTGCCGATTTAGTAAAATTTTTACCTTGAAGCAGGGCTAAATGGGAGTGTGCAAGTTTCTGAAGCACAGTACAATACGGATTTTTACCCCTGCTTGTTATGGAGATTTAGGCAAAAATGCAGTCTTATTCTTTTGAATCCATGAGATTGTCTTATCTTTGCGACTCCAAATGAGAAACTGATCTCGTAGCTCAGCTGGCAGAGCATCTGACTTTTAATCAGAGGGTCCTGGGTTCGATTCCCAGCGAGATCACAGAAAAACCGGGGCTTGTAGCTGTTTTGCTGCAAGCCCTTTTTCGTGAGATTGCAGCTTCTTTCCCAACAAATAAAGCCCCTATGCTACCAGATCAACGGTTGACAAGCGCATCCAGACCTTCTCTGATGCCTGACTGGAATACAAAATCCCAACCGTGGTCGTAGATTAATATCAACAGCCCAAGGAAAAGTACCAGCAGTATCAAAAACACTGTTAATGTCCAGTCCAGTGAATGGCCCCCTCTTCTCGAATTTTCTTTCCCAAAATCCATTGTCCGTAAAATGAATTCATGGAATTACTGCAAAAACATTGCCAAAAACTCGCAACTAGTTGAAGTACAATGCATTGTAAGATTTTTTCATGTGTGTTTTTTACATGAATGTTTTATCAAGTAATTGATTTTTAGTTGAAAGTATTTGATGTAAAAATTATATGTGTTCCTGGTCCAGAATTTTCCTCTGAAGCTAAATTGCCCTCAGGGGTGGTTGATTACAACTCATATGAATTAAACGGTAGTTAAATTCCTGCCTTGGTTCAGGTCACTGCACGATGACGGGTACCACAGAATGTCTCAAATCAGAGTGGTTGGTGCCGGCTGTGGTGAGTTGGATAAAATACACACCCGGACTTTCACCTCCAATGTCAATTGTGACGGGAGTTTGAGGGTGAATTTTTAAGTTGTTAAGGTGCTTGACCAATCTACCAGCGCCATCGTGGATTTTTATATCGTATTTGCCGTCCAGATCTTGGGATTGCAGCTTAAAAATTCCCGGGCCGGGATTGGGGTAAACCTGTAGTTTGTGGCCCCTCATATCCAACTCTGATATAGTACTTGGTTCCTTAAAAAAAGAATTGGCAAATGCGTATTCTCCTGGCAAGGGGGAGTTGATGTTGATAAAGCCATTGCCGTCATTTGGAAGCAGGACGTTTTTAACATAGTCGGGATGCTCGACCCAATCAACGGAGGGGTTAGGTCGGTAAACCAGGATCAGGCTGTCTTCTGAATGTGCGGTTAAGCTGCTATCTAAGGGGAAGCTACCTCGCCCTGTATATCTCAATATTACAATGGCGTCCCAGTTCTCGTCATAACTGCCACCTATTTTAAAGTAATGGGAATCGCTTATTCTAAAATCAGGATCTTCTGACCTGACCTCTTGTGGTGGGCTGAGGTGGTGCTCAATAAAGAACAGGACCGAATCCGCTATTTGATTGGTAATGATTCGTGAATTGGTATGTGCATCAAGCGTTGAGCCGGTTCCCGTAACCAGGTGAAGGGACGAAAAAGAAGCGAGATTGAGATGTTGTCGCTCATTGAGTACCACCCAATCAGGTTTGAAATCGACTGTGGCCGTATCCACTGAAAATGCTCCCCCTGCTGTGAGTATTGCAGTTTGAGTCCGCATACCGGAACCAAAAGTGACCTGCATGGGCACTCCGTTGTGTAAGTGGGGGCTGTGGTGTTTCTGTTGTCTGAAATGGATGGCGACTCTGTAATGCTCACCAGCATTTTCCAAAACCCGGAAAGAATCTACATTGAAATCTGAGTATCCCGGGGCAAATATCCAGTCGTCAAAAAAATCTGTAAGGTCAATTCCAGAATAAGCTGAGAGTTCATCCCTGAACCTTTCGGCGTTGATATCGGAAAAGTAGTTGTTGCTCAAAACCTCCCGCATACTGTGGCGGTAAAGGCTGTCACCGAGGTACCCTCTGAGATTGTGCATCATTGAAGCACCTCTGTTGTAGGTGTGCCTTCCATAGGTGTTGTGGGGCGGCATGGGAGATAGCGCGTAGTAATCTCCGTCAATCTGATGGGCGTTGCGAATGGTATTAAAGTGATTGCTCCGGACAGAAGACCGGAGTCCCTCATGACCGTGCAGCTGTTCCTCTGTAAGGTGGGCTCCATACTCAGCAGGTCCCTCTTTAATCCACATATCGTGAGAGGTTGTGAGGGTCGTGACATTACCCCACCAATGGTGAGCCAATTCGTGGGCCATCAATCTGGTGCTTTTATTTCCACCGGCGATACTGCTTGCCGGGTAGGCTGTATTGGTCGGATGTTCCATGGCACCTCTGGTAGTGATAACATATCCGATGCGCTCAAAAGGGTAGGGGCCATACCAGTACTCCAGGGCATCAATTGCAGCTCCCAGGTCCTCGAGTGATGCTTCGAAATTGTCCAGGTCGCTCGATCTGGCAATTAACTCAATATCAACGGGGCCGTATCGCCCGTCGTGGGTCCAATTGCGGGTGGAATAGTTGCTTATGGCCACACTGCTCAGGTACGTGGGAATGGGTTGCTCCATAAAGTAGCTTCGGATTATGGTGTCGCCGCCTATATTTTCCTCACCGATAAACCTACCCACGCAATGGGCTCTTCTTCCTCCCGATGTTTTAAGGTGGTATTCAAAAGTGGACCGTTGAACGAAATTGTCAAAGCAGGGAATCCAAGCTCTGCCAAAATTGTGTGGGTCTGCTGCAAGTCCTATACCCAGGTTGTAAGCGTAACCCTGCTCAAAATAAAACCCTCCAAATCCCGAAGGACAGGTGATTGGGGTGCCTCCGTAAAAAACTTCCGCATACACAGTATCCCCTTTATTGAGTTTCTCATTTTCCTTGATTCTGATATACCTGCCATCGTGACTAAAGGTTAGATGCTCCCCATCCCTTTTTATGGAATCTACCAGAAGGCCCTCCAGATCGAGGGTGATGTTTTTGATAGAATCCATCAACGCTTCCAAATTTACGATGGTTCTACCCATTATTTGTTCACCCTGAAAGTCGGTCACATCCAGGTGTATCTCGTAGTGAAATAGATTGAGTGTGTCGCTTCTTCGCCTGATATTCAGGGCCTCCTCAGACCGCTGGGTAAATGCGATTCCCGGCTGTATCCCGCCGTGGGCGTGCCTGCATCCAAATTCAGGATCGGTTGGTTGGGCATGTATTACAGCAGTTTTCGGTGAAATTCCGGTCAACATCAATCCGGCCAATACCAGAGAGAGAATGTAGCTGATTTTCATGATAGATTTTTTTGAGACGCTGGTATTGCAACGGGATTGAATTTCTTGAATCATGTTCATTAATCAATCAAAAAGGCTGTCATAGCGAGAGCCACTCTGTTTGTCATCATCATTATTCTTTTTCCTGATCTTTTCTGATTTTGGTCGGTTGAGATCCAGCTTATCTTCCGGCATGGATTTTCCTTCCATGAGCATTAGTTGGCTTTCCTTTTCCCATTCTTCCAGCATTTTGAGTCCCTGCTCTTCGAATATGCCGTTTTGTAAGTCCACAGAATTCATGAAATTGGAGGACATTTCCATAAATCGCTCCATTTCACCGACTTTATTTGCCACGTCATCGGCAATGGCCTCCAGAGCTTTGTCAAACATGATTCGTCTGTCGTTGTCACCTGAAATGACATTCATGGCCGATTTCATTGCAGAGTGGCTCGCCCGGATGGCTTTACGCTCCTGTTCTTTGAGCTTTACCTGGTCCTTAGTGTCCTCGAGAAGTATTTCAGAGTTTTGGTACATCTTGGTCAGTACCCGGTATAGCACTTCCATTTTTTGAAGCAGTTCCTTGTACTTTCCATTGCTATCCCGCAGTCGTGCAGCTTTTCGAGTAGAGAGCATAACCTGCCGCTCCATACCTTCTTCATTGGCCCTTTTGGCCATCATCAGGTTGTTTTCTATTTCGGATTCATTGTCTGAAATCATGGTTTTCAGGCGGCGCATCTGGCCCCTTATTGCACCTATTTGCTTGCCCATTTTGCGGAGGTTTTTCTCCAGGTCCTGGACGTAGTTTTTCAGGATTCCGATGGGGTCTATGGTTATAAAAACCCCGGTAAGCCAACGCATAATACTCCGGTAACTGTAAGAAATCAGCGTTCGCATTCGCGGGTCAAATACCATATACAGAATAGCAAAGAGGACCAGCAACATGCCTACCAAATAAAGGGTGTTTTGAGCGAGAACAATGAGAGTAGGCAGTGCGATGTAAAGCAAATACCCCCCGCCTATCAAAAGACCAGCAATAAACAACATGCCTGTAATTCCCTCCGGCCTTTTCCAAAATGACTTCTCCTTGAACTGTGGATTTTGCACCTGATTCATATTTCTCGATTTGTTTGGCTAAATATAAGACAATTTACAAAACTCAGGCGAATCTGTCCCAAATATGCGACCAAAATAAAGGGCAATTGGACAAATAGAGCCTTTTAACAGGTAAATTAATATCAACCGAAATGGTTTTGGGAACGCAGGTATAATATGTGAATCGGAATCGGACTTTCTTCACTGGCGATTTCAAATCCATATGCCCTAATTACAGAAAATCCACATCCGGGGCGAATGGATACCTCATCAAAAAATGAATGGCTCGCTCGATGTTGCAGCCTTCAAAAACCACATCGTACAGCATTTTGGTGATGGTAACGTGTATGTTGTAGTGTTTGCTGAGTTGTCGGGCTATCTTGAGCGTTCTAATTCCCTCGGCAACCTCTTCCATGTCCTCCAAAATATCTTCCAGGGTTTCTCCGCGCGCCAGTCGCCTCCCCACCTGAAAATTCCGGCTTTTATCACTTGTGCAGGTTGCAATCAGGTCTCCTATACCGGCCGTACCGAGAAATGCATGGCTTGAACTCCCCATCGCTTTGCCAAAATAGATAACCTCTCGGAGACCGCGGGTGATCAACATGGCCTGCATGTTTTTTCCGTATTCCAAACCATCGAGGAGTCCTGCTCCCAGGGCAATGATGTTTTTTAGGGCTCCGGCTAATTCTGCTCCTACGAGGTCCTTGGAACCAAATACAAAAAATTGATCACTAGAAAGGGCCCGCTGGCCGATATCAACCACTTCCTCAAATTCAGATGCAATCACCGTGGCAGTGGGTTGCCCATCCAGGATTTCCTTTGCGAGATTGGGACCCGACAGGCAACCGACCCGGATTACATTGCTCTCTTCGCAGATGAGCTCACTCATGGTGCGGACCTGTTTCCGGGTTATTTTGGTGTTGAGTATTTCGCTTTCCGTGCTGTTTTTTACATCCAGTCCCTTGGTGCCGTGAATCAAAATATGGGCAGGTTTGAGGTGGGGGGTGAAAGACCGAAGCACTTCTCCGAAGTTGGCCGAGGGGAGGACGGGAAAAATCAGGGTACATTTTTTGGCCATTTCTGCCGGGTCCGATGTGGCGGTTATCTTTTCCGGGTGTTTGAGATAAGGGCCCATGTCACCGGTGTTTACCCGGTCCACAAAACTTTGCCGCCTTGAATAGAGCAGGACGTTGTCTGCGTTTTTTGCGAGCAAATTGGCAATGGTGCTTCCAAAGACCCCTGCTCCAATTACTCCCACGCAGTTCAATAAACCATTGACCTCCTCTTTCATCGATGTAGCCGGTTGATTCAAAATTCCAATTATCTGGTCACCCCTCGTTTTTCGTCGGCTTCCCAGTCTATTTTGTCAACAAGGTCTTGTAGCTTTTGCTCAATTTCTTCGAGTTCTGAGGGCCCCGCGTTATTGTGATTCACTGTTTTTTCAAGATTGTTGAAAACGAGCGTGGTTATGGTATTGGACATATCGGGGATGTAGTAATCCCTGTCAATCGGGTAGTTATCTGCCATGTCAAAAAATCCCATATCAAAAGCCTCCTTGATAAGAGATTCGAGCCGGGATTCATTAAATTTTCCGAGGTGAATTCCAAGCGGTTCGACAAAGGCCTCCCCATTGAAAGTAGCCACGCCTCCGCGGTAAAAACGAACCCTGAATATGGGACAATGTCCAAAGCAACCCGTGCGGCGGAATGCAGCCATTAGCTCCGTATTTTCCGGGTCAAAATCCTCCAGCGCAATATCATCCTGACCATTTTGGTCCTCTGCAGCCCGGTCTGTCCAACGGCCGCAAGCCGCCAATAAAATTACAGCGAGGACGAGTACGACCGGCATGAGTGGTTTTGCTGATTGGAATATCATTTCTTTCCCGATTTTTTTCCTGATTTTTTCTTGCGCTCTTCAGCAACCCGCTGCTGTTCTTTGAGAACTTCCTCTAAGCGAGCCTGAAATCCGCCCTTCTTTTTCGGCTTCTTCTTGTTGATCTCAAGCTGCTTCTTGATCTTTTCCTCGTCAAAAACAAAGTTCTTGGTGATGACGATCTGCGCAATGTTAACGAGATTACTGCAAAACAGGTATGCTGTCAATCCCGAAGCAAAGCTGTTAAAGAAAAACAGGAACATGATGGGCATAAAGTACTGTATGTTTTTCATCATAGGATTGACGGCATTCATGTCCATGTGCCTGGTGTTGTAGTGAGTGTACAGTACAGTGGTTCCGGCCCAGAGCAAAGTGAACAGACTTATATGCGCCCCGTAAAAGGGTATCTCAAATCCGAGATACAGTATGGAATCGTAGGACGAGAGATCAGAGGCCCAGAGGAATGACTCCTGACGGAACTCAATAGAGGCAGGGAAAAACCGGTAGAGTGCAAACCAAATGGGCATTTGTAAGACCATTGGCATACAACCGCCCAGCGGATTCACGCCGAACTCCCGGTATATCTTCATGGTCTCCATCTGTATTTTCTGCTGATCACCCTTGAACTTTTCCCGCAGTTTTTCCATATGCGGCTTGAGTGCAGACATTTTGGCCTGCGAGTAAAGCATTTTATAGGTCAGCGGATACAGTGCCATTTTTACAATAAAGGTCAGAATGAGAATTACCATTCCAGCATTACCAATCCAGCCCATCAGTGTGGAGAACATTGGCCTGACCACCCAGCGGTTGATGGTACCGAAAATACTCCAGCCAAATGGCACGATATCCGTGATGTCATACCCCAGTTCCCCCAGCCTTTCAAAATCGTTCGGACCTATGTAAAAGGTCATCTCAAAGGTGGAGGTGCTGCTTCTCTCCACGGGAATATCCAATCGAGACCGCAGCAATTTCAATTCTTCGGCATTCTCGTCCAGCATAACTGTTTCCAGAAAACCACCACTAAAGGTTTCGTTTGCCAATAAACTTGAGTTGAAAAACTGATTGGAGTGGGAAATCCATTTTAGTGGACTTCCTTCCTTGTTTTCTGTATCGCTTCGACGGCATGAACAATAACTGGACCGGCGGTCGTACTCCCGGAAGTAAACCGTCGAGAAATACCGCTCGTAGTCAGTATTTTGCTCGAGCCGGTTGAGGTAGTTGATCCAATTGAGTGAAACCGGATTGGGTTCCTGGGCCAGGATATTCTGAAGGTTGACAAAATTGAGCTGGTAGTCCAGCGCGTAAGATCCCTCGTGAATGGTGTAAACCTGTTCGAAGTAACCGCCGTTTTCGGCGGGCAGTCTAAAGGTGAGCCTGTTGCCATCCAGAGAATGATCAAAATACAGATCCCCGGTGGAGACCATCATGTTGTTTTGTCTTAACTGCAGGAAGTACTCAAACTGGTTCCGCGGGTGATTCATCAAAAAGAGTGAATCCCTCATTTCCTCTTTGTCCTCCGTCAGAAAGGATCTCAAATAATTTTTTACCCAAACTTCCGTGATCCTGCCGCCTTTATTGGAAAAAACGATGCGGAGATGGTCGTTCTCCAGTACGATTTCCTCTCCTTCCCCTTCTCCCGCCGCTGCAAAAGGCCCGTACAAAGAGCGCAGTTCCTCCATTCTCGCCTCCTCATGACGAACGGTGTCCAGTTCAGGAGCCGCATCAAATTCAGGTTCAGTCTCGGCGATTAGGGTGTCTCCATCCAGTTCAAGGGTGTCACCTTCCAGGGTGTCCCTTGCGGCATCCAGTGCTTCCTGGCGCTCTTGTTCAAGTCGCCGCTGCTCAATCTCCTCCTGTGTAGGGGAGTTGATAAAGACCCAAATAACGAAAAGGATAAACAATAAAACAATGCCTATGGCAGTATTCCTGTCCATGTTGTCAGCTTAAAAAAATAATTTTGCAAAGGTACAATTTTGTAAACCATCGAAGCCGAAAAAATGAGCAATGATTCTTTTAACGACCTGGTCAAGGCTTATTATTCAACCATCTACCGAATAATAAAGCCGCGTATTGAGCTGAAACCAGGGAGGATATGTCCTCAACTTGACCTGTTTCTCGAAGAAAACGGCATTGACAAATGGGCTGTCATAACTGCTTTTAATCCCAATTCTCGACATCAAAATGACAAACTGAACGACCACGCCACCCGCCGGTTGAAGAAAAGACTGGATGAAGCAGGAAAAAGATACCGGGATTTGGTAGCGGAGGCTGATCCTGATTCTCCATGGCCACCGGAATATGGATTTTTTGCGGAGGTTTCCACTTTGCAGGAAGCCGTAGAACTATCAGGAGATTTTGATCAGAAAGCTATTGTTTACGGTGAAAGGGGTGTTTTGCCATCCATCGTATGGATCGCCTCGCTAGGCCACTAAGAGCATGCTTATAGTTAGCTTGAAAGCTGAACTGCCGGCCGTGGCAATTGTTATTTTCGATAGTATGCGTATCTTTGGACCCAAATTCACTAACATATGTTTGACAGTTTAAACGAGAGATTAGAAGGAGCATTTTCGCTGCTGAAAGGACAGCACAAAATAACAGAGATCAATGTCGCCCAGTCTGTAAAGGAGATTAGACGGGCATTGGTGGCAGCGGACGTTAACTTTAAAATAGCGAAGGAATTCACCGAAACGGTTAAAGAGAAGGCCCTGGGGCAGAGCAATGTACTCAAGTCTGTCAGACCAGGTGAGTTGATGGTGAAAATCGTCCAGGACGAACTCATCGAATTGATGGGTTCTGAGGCTGCTGAAGTCAATGTGAAGGGCGATCCTGGTTTGGTACTTGTAGCCGGACTACAGGGTAGTGGTAAGACCACCTTCAGTGGTAAGCTGGCGTACTTTCTCAAATCGAAGCGTAAAATGAGTCCGCTGTTAGTCGCTTGTGACGTGTACAGACCCGCTGCTATCGATCAGATCACCGTTTTGGGTGAGCAAATTAATGTGCCGGTTTACAAAGAACCCGAGAATAAAAACCCGCTGGAAATAGCTGAAAATGCAATTGTCCACGCCAAGACGCACGGACACGATGTGGTAATTGTGGATACTGCAGGACGCCTTGCCATCGACGAACAAATGATGGATGAGATCGAAACGCTGAAAAAGGGCTTGTTGCCCACTGAGACGCTCTTTGTAGTCGATTCCATGACGGGTCAGGATGCAGTCAACACCGCCAAAACCTTTAATGAGGTTATTAATTACGACGGGGTGGTGCTAACCAAACTCGATGGTGACACCAGAGGTGGTGCAGCCCTTTCGATAAAGTACACCGTGGGCAAACCTATTAAGTTTGTCAGCAGTGGCGAAAAAATGGATACCCTCGATGTCTTCCATCCCGATCGAATGGCGCGGAGAATACTCGGAATGGGGGACATTGTGTCGTTGGTTGAAAAGGCCCAGGAGCAATTTGATGAAGCCGAGGCCAAAAAGTTGGAGAAGAAGATTAAGAAGAACAAATTCGACTTCGACGATTTCCTAAAACAGTTGAACCAGATCCGCAAAATGGGTGACTTCAAGAGCTTGCTCGGTATGATTCCCGGCATGGGAAAAATGACGAAAAATCTGGATATCGATGATTCTGCCTTCTCCAAAGTGGAGGCCATCATCCAATCGATGACCCCCGAAGAACGCGCCAATCCCGAGGTCCTTAATGTCAGCAGGAAGCGAAGAATTGCAAAGGGAAGCGGCAAGTCTCTCCACGAGGTAAATATGTTCCTCAAGCAGTTCAATCAGATGAAGAAGATGATGCACAAAATGAGCAAAGGCGGCGGCAGAGGTATGGAACGCATGATGCAGCAAATGCAAAACATGAAGAATTAGACTTCAGTTGAAAGTTAGGAAAGTACAAACAAAGAAGTAAGTTCTGAATTGCCAGATAGTGTCAATATCTTTAGATACGCTCGGCCCTGCGTTTTTGCCCTTCCATAAATTCTATTCTCAAAAAGATGACAAACCTCCATTTCCTAAAAATTTATCCCTCTGTATTTGAGATTACGGAAAAGCCGTCTGAGTCCCCAGTGTGGAATCCTATGCAAAATTATAAGGTCTTTGATTCTCAAAATTGACGGAAATACTTTGAAGTACTGAATACAGCATCTGATGCCTCTACATTAACCCGCATATCCAAAAGGCGAGTTCTGAAAGACAGCCGCCAGGGAACCACCGAAACGGCATGTGTCAGACAAAATTCCACGAAAATCAATAATCCCTGCAATTAGAAAAACTGCCGGCTATTTCAAGCTAGCGTATCACAAAACAACTCACCAAATCACAGGCTCACCAATTCACAACTGAAAAAAACAGACCCACCAAATCACTTTCAGCCCCCCATGGCTTTAATAGCAGGTAGTTCCGATCCTTCTAGAAGGGTAAGCATGGCACCGCCTCCTGTGGAGAGGAAACTCATTTTATTCTCCATGCCGAATTGGATGACCGCTGCTACTGAATCACCGCCGCCGATCAGCGAGTAGGCCCCGTTTTTTGTGGCTTCTCCAATGGCTTTTGCCACCTCAATAGTCCCGGATGCAAAGGGCTTCATTTCAAAAACTCCCATCGGGCCATTCCAAAAAATGGTTTTGGAGTCACTTATTACTCCGGAAAAGGATTTGACCGTTTTGGGGCCGATGTCCAGTCCCATGAATCCATCCTCTATTTCGCCTGCAGGAAGGGCCTTGACCTGCGCATTTTCGGAGAATTCGGATGCGGCTGTTACATCTATGGGTAAGTGAATGTTCACTCCGGATTCTTTTGCCTTCTCCATTATTCGTTTTACCAGGGGAATTTGGTCTTCTTCTAATATGGATTTTCCTATCCGGCCGCCCTTTGCTTTGAGAAAGGTATAGGCCATTCCGCCGCCGATGAGCAGGTTGTTGGCCCGGGGCAGCAGGTTTTCTATCAGCTGAATCTTGTCGGACACTTTGGCGCCACCGAGGATTACAGTATAGGGCCTATTGGGGTCTGAACTGACCCTGGATGCCTCCCGGAGTTCCCGGTCCATAAGCAGACCAAATGCCTTATTTTCGCGTGAGAAAAACCTGGCTACAGTGGCCGTAGAAGCGTGTTCCCTGTGGGCGGTTCCAAAAGCATCATTTATATATATATCAGCCATGTCTGCCATTCTTTTAGCGAGATCTTTATCCCCTGCCGATTCTCCCTCCTCAAAACGCGTATTTTCGATCACGAGGATGGAGCCGGCTTTTAGGTTAGCGGCCTTTTTCTGACTGTCTTCACCGGCCACATCTTCAGCCAACGCAACCTCTTTGCCAGTCAATTTTGCTATCTCGTCGGCCACGGGTCTAAGGGTAAATTGCTCCCTGTCTAAGCTCCCGTCTTCCTTGCGCTTTTTTTGAGGCCGACCAAGGTGACTCATCAAAATGACGGCCCCACCGTTTTGGAGTATTTTTTCAACCGTGGGCAGGCAAGCCGTTATCCTTGTGTTGTCGGTAATTTCGCCGTTTTTTATTGGGACATTAAGGTCTGCTCTCACCAGTGCCTTTTTTCCTTTGAACTGAATCTCATCAAATTTCATAAATGGATTTTTTTGTAAAAAATGCCGGCAAATCAACGGTATAGTATTGCCGGGAATGACACCTCCACAAGTTTTTTATCGAGCTTTTATCTCAAATGCAGCGGTATTAAGACTTTCGAAAAAATAATTATATTTGTAACAGTTTCGAACTGTAAATATATGGGTTTTGAAAGATTCAAAAGTGACTTACCGGAATTTTCCTCTGCAGACAAATGGTATTAAAGTCTGTGGATTGGTCTTATTTTTGATGGTTTTTGTAACCTGTTCTCCTGATTCTGAGAAAGTGGGGGATAGAATTGATGGCACTGAGTACATGGTTTATCTCCTCGACTCAATAGCAGAGCATTCAGATCCCACCCAGAATTACCACATGAATTTGGCATTGGCGGAGATATACAAACAGGAGATGGAGGCGAGCAACAATCCAAGTGAGCAGACCATGCTGTATTTCCAATATTCTCAAGAGCTCTTCAACGGTGGTAGAGTGGTGACAGCTATTCAACAATTTGAGACACTCATTCAAAGTCTTGAAAATCAGGGCCTTGGAATCAACGAGAGTACAAAACCCTTTTATGATATGCTGGCCATCGCCTATTTGAGAATGGGGGAGTTGCAAAATTGTGTGGATAATCCCACTTCCTATTCTTGTATTGTGCCACTTCAACCCGAGGGTTTTCACAGGGCCAGAACCGGTGCTGAAAATGCTAGACGGATTTACGAAAGGATTTTGGGTCACTTTCCCGACGATTTTAACAGCAAGTGGTTGCTCAATGTCTCCTATATGGCACTGGGAAAGTATCCGCATCAGGTTCCTGAAGAGTGGCTGGTCGAATTGATGCCACCTGGTTCTGATGAAGGATTTTTATTCAGAGATGTGGCCAGTGAATTGGGCTTGAATATTCTGGGCTTGTCCGGTGGAGTGGCAGTGGATGATTTTAGTGGTAATGGATATCACGACATCTTTATGACCAGTTACGGACTCCGGGATCAATGCCGGCTCTTTTTTAACAATGGAGATGGAAGTTTTACTGATGTTACGGAATCCGCTGGTTTAAAGGGTATAGTTTCGGGGTTGAATGTAATTCATGCGGATTACAACAACAGCGGATTCCCCGATATTTTTATCCTCAGAGGTGGTTGGTTGAATCCTGGAGGCAACCATCCCAATTCTCTATTGAGAAATAACGGAGACGGAACGTTTACCGATGTGACCAAAGAAGCCGGTCTGTTGAGTTTTAAACCCACTCAAACGGCAGCCTGGGCCGATTTTGACGGTGATGGATACCTGGATCTGTATATAGGGAACGAGACTTTACCAGGTTCAGGAGTCAGTTACTCCAATGAATTGTACAGAAACAACGGAGATGGAACATTTGCGAATGTGGCCGCCCAAACCGGCCTCAACATTTCCGGATTTACAAAGGGTGTGGTTTGGGGTGACATCAACAACAATGGATTGCCCGATTTGTACATTTCGCTATTGGGTGCTCCCAACCTGCTTTTTGCCAACAGGGGAGGAAGCCATTACAGGGAGTGGAAATTTAAAGAGATCGCACAAATCGCCGGTGTTCAGCAACCCATTCACAGTTTTCCGGCCTTCTTTTTTGACTTCGACAATGACGGCTATGAAGATTTACTGGTATTTGACTACACAACGAGCATGATAACCGACCTGGGAAGTGAATTTGTCAAAGGCCTAAGGGGCGAAGCTCCAAATGCTGAGACCCTTCGATTGTACAGGAATTTGGGCAATGAAAAATTTGAGGATTACACGGAAAAAGCGGGATTGAAAAAAGCCCTTTTTACCATGGGCTGCAATTTTGGAGACCTGAACAACAGCGGTTTTCCGGATTTTTACTCCGGTACCGGGGCGCCTGATTTGAGGACCACAGTGCCCAATCGAATGTTTGTCAATGTTAATGGTCGTCAATTTGAAGAGATAACCCACCGGGGTTTTGGGCACATACAAAAAGGACATGGTGTCGCTTTCGCTGACTTTGACAACAATGGACAGCAAGATATTTACGCTGTGCAGGGCGGTGCTTTCGAGGGCGATGTGGCTTATAATCTGCTATTTAGAAATCCGGGAAATGACCACAGCTGGATTCACCTGATATTGGAGGGAGATATGGCCAACAGATCTGCCATCGGGGCTCGTGTTGCCATTCACACCCTGGATGAGGAGGGAAAGGAAAAGACTTTTTTCAAAAGAGTGAACACAGGTGGTACTTTTGGCTCCGGGCCTTTGAGGGTAGAGTCGGGTCTAGGCAATGCAATTGAGATAGAGAAAATTGTGGTTCACTGGCCAAAACCGGGAGATACAGAGGTTTTTGAAAACCCTCCGATTAACCGTATTCTGAAAATAAAAGAGGGTGAGAGAGATTATAAAGATGTGACCGATACCGGCATTGCCTCAGGTGCAAATTGATGTGGAATTGACTGAAGGAAATTGAACATCAAAGCGACCAAAAATTGGTTTAGAATACCGATTACAGAAGAGTCACCTGGTAACCGTAACCTTCGATTGCAAAAAAAAGCCTTATATTAGCTCCTTAATAACTTTATTATGAAACCACAAGCATTGTTAAAATTAAAGCCACTGCTGATTGTTGTGCTTCTCGTCACTCCTCTTATTGCCACTGCTTCTGAGACTGTGAAACCTGCTGAAAAAGTAGTGGAATTTCAAAGTTCCGGTGAAACTGAAGCTTTTGAAATGCTGAGCGAGTTTTTGATGAACATTAATTCTCATCTCGCAGAAACTGCCACTAGAGGAGATTATACCGATTCTGATTTTCGCTCATGGGCCGCGGCCAAATACGGTTCTGTAAGGGCCTTCAGAAGTCAGTGCAGAGAACTTCAAATGACCTTTGAAAACATTGCAGAAAAAATTGGAACCAATTTGAGAAGTACGGATGGCGTGGGCCGGGTAATCGATCATATTCTCGGAGATAAAAACTCCCGATTGGAGCAAATCGCTGTTTCGGAAGGGCAGGAGCGTTTAAAAGAATGCTACGAAGAATTTATTCGAAATCACCAGTCTTGCCTCCAAACTGCTGTTTCCGATGGGCTTTTTGAGTATCAGGACTGGCACAGCGGCGCTCAACTCATGAACTGTGTGTCGCAGAGCGTTCGGGATTTTAATGACTGTGCCGGATTATAATTTCCTTTTTTCTTAAAAATAGCTGTTTTACCCAACGGAGTGCCTTTTTGACCACCAACCAGGTCTACTTTATAAATGAAATAAGCTGCACTATAGAATCGCATGGAGTGTTTGGAGTCATAGGCAATTTACCAATACTCCAAAGTCAGGCTATTTTTCCAACCCTTTTTATTGGAATTTCAAAGAGGGGTAGGCATTCACCCGGCAGGGTAAATTGAGCAAGAGGATTGCGGAGGTTTTCCAGGTTCTTGGATTCTTACCTCAACAGTGTTACATCCCCCTTTAGCGTTCTGGTATCTCCATTGGGTAGGCTGATCTCGATTACATATACATATACGTCAGATGGAGCTCTGGAACCGTTTTGCCTTCCGTCCCAGCCGGTTTCATTGTCGTTGTTGTTGTAAACGAGTTGTCCCCATCTGTTCCATATTTTGAAATCAGTGATAAAAGAGCCATCGAAAAGCTCGGCATTGGTAACCACAGGTCGGAAGTACTGGTTGACCTCTTGTTGGCCACCCGGCGTAAATACGTTGGGAACCTCAAATACGGGTTCTATGCCCGAAATATTGATATTAACTACCCGCTCGCATCCATTTTCATCCAATACCATTGCCGTTATTACATTGTTGGCATCTTCTTCGACGATTTCAATCTGTGCTGCGCGCACTCCCTCGGCAACTACCTCGCCATTGTACAGCCAAACGATGTCATCTACAGGCACGGTTGGGAAAGAGAGTAATTCAAATTCACCTATGGTTCCGATGGGGATTTCATTCCCGGGGGATGCTTCAATTTCCAATTGGTCAGGTGGGGAAAAGACATCAACTTCCACATTGCCTCTCGATTCACACCCCTCCTCATCGAAGGCGGTCAATTGAAAGGTGGTGGTGGTGTTGACAGTGGCGAAGGGCTCAAAGCAATCGGTGCAACTCAGCATATCTACCGGTCCACTCCACGACGGATCACTAAATCCCTCCGAATCGACCAATATCTGTATGGGTTCTCCGGGGCAGGCAATCAAGTCTTCAATCGGAATAGGTGGATAAATCACATTGATGGTTACTGAAGCACTGACCGGGCAACACTCCTCCTTGGTGGCCTCTATTGTGTAGGTAGTGGTCTCACCGGTAATTGCGATGGGGTTTGGACAATCCGTACAACTCAAACCCTCAGCCGGGGACCATTCAATGTCTGTAAGATCTGTGGGGTCAATTTCTATCTGGACCGGTTCATTGGCGCAAATCACTGTATCTGAAGGAGTTATTGGAACTTCGGGTTCCACCACATCTATGAAAATGCTGTCCACCGATTCACAGGCGTTGTTCATATTGGTCCTTACGTAGTATTGAGGGACACTGGCTTCTATGGATATATTTTGATTGGTGATATCGTCCTGAATGGAACCATCTTCGGGACTCCACTCGTAGTTGATGTCGGGAAAATTTTCGGGATTGGCGGGATTGGAGAAAATGGTAATAAAGTCTCCGGGACAGTATTTGTTACATTCTTCCCGTGGCTCAGGCACCACGACATATTCAAACTGAGGAAGCGAATCAAGTCGCACAACCACTGTGTCCCGGGATTCACATCCGTCGGGAGTGACCATGTGTACAGTGTACCTGGTAGAAAAATCAATGGTCGCAGTAGGTGAGGCAATGGTCCGATCATTCAGGCTCCCATCATTGGGCTGCCACTCAAAAGTGGAGCCGGGCGGATTGAAATTAGTTTGCAGAACTACTTCTGTAGTTGGTGTATCCAGGCAGACATAGTGAATATCGTCGAGTTGAATTTCCAGTTCGTTGGGTAGCACTTCCACCTCTACTGAATCAACTTCCGTACATAGTCCATTTTCACTTTCCGCAAAAAGGACGTAAGTGATGGTGCTTTGCGGTGTCGCAATGGCATCGTAGGCAGAACTGTCACTGAGATATTCATTAGGTGTCCAGGCGTATGTGGCTCCCAGATCGCCAATTCCAATAGTGAGTTGCAAGCTCTCACCCTGGCAAATAGTGGTATCTCTGGTAGTGAATTCCAGTGGTGATAAAGTATCTACTACAATGGTCTGCGATATAGTAAAAACTGTATCTCCTGCAAAAAATTCCAATTCAACCTCGGTGGTTTGTTCAGGTGTTATGGTAGTTTCAAGGGCTGTGGGGTTTGCAAACAAATCCTCAGGATTCCATCTGACAGAATCAGGAGTTTCATCCGAAGATACCGCCAGCGTAACCGATTCGCCAATGCAGAAACTCGTATCACCCTCAGTAACGAGTATTTCAACATCCGGATTTGTTTGTGCAATGCTCGCTGTCAGGCTGACGGAAAAGATCAGGGCAGTGGCAGACAGCCAAATAATTGTAGTAATTATGTGTTTGATCATGTATATTTCGTTATATCGGCACCAAATTTACGATGAATTTTGGAGAATTATTATAAATCCTCACTTTTTTACAGTCTGTAGCTTACAATGTCGAAATACAATACGAAGCGCTTTATTCAGATGGGATTTTACAGGATTTCATTCCTGCTGGCCATATTGTTCTTATGTGGTACGCCGAAATTACAATCACAGGAGCGGAAGTCCTTTGAGTTTGAGGGGCTAGATCGCAATTTTTTGGTCAAGGTGCCGGAAAAAATGTACAGTGAGTCGGGCTATCCTGTCGTGGTTGCACTTCACGGGTTCACACAAAGTGCCCGCAGGATATCCAATTATTCTGGATTTGTAGAAATGGCAGAGGAAGAGGGCTTTATCGCGGTTTTCCCGCAGGGCATTCAGGCATCCTGGAATTTTGGTATCACTCTCAATGATGTGGATGATGTGGCCTTTCTGTCCTCCATTTTGGACAGCCTGGAAAAATGGTACCCTGTAGATTCGGAGCGAATTTATTTTTGCGGTTTTTCCAATGGGGCATTTATGAGTTTTGAAATGGCTTGCCGAATGAGTCACCGGATTGCCGCCATTGCCTCGGTTGGTGGAAGCATGGGCCGCTCCCAATTCCTGGATTGCGAACCGGAATATCCCGTGGGGGTAATGATTGTGCACGGAAATGACGACAGGGTTATATTGTTCGAAGGACAATCCTGGGTCAAACAGGTTGCAGAAGTTACGGATCACTGGGTACTGCAAAATGGCTGTAATATGATGCGGGATACAATGGAGACTTTCTCAAACGACCAGGGCGTGATATCGGTTGTGCGAATTTCTCACAGCCCTTGCCAGGACCAAACTGCAGTGGAGTTGTGGAAAGTTTACGGAGGAGGACATACCTGGCCCGGCTCCAGGGCGCATTCAGGCAGTGGAAGAACCAACAGGGATATTGATGCCAGTGCAAAAATGTGGCAGTTTTTTACCCGCCACAAAAGAGCAAATTTTCAACCGGAAACTAAATAGATGCCCAAATCTCCTTTTCTTTGCATCTCAAATACTTCCCTGTAAAAATGGTCTGTTAACATTGCGATGAAAGGACGTGAGGTAAGTTTTCAGTGCGGATAGGTGTTTTTAAAGAAAAAAGGTTGAATGCAAGTTTCCACAGATACTATTCTAAGCAATTTCTCACTCAAAGACTTCAATACCTTTGGGCTGGACTGTACGGCCGGGGCATTTTTGAGGTTAGACAATCCCGCTGAATTGCCGCTATTGCCGGAGCTGATTTCCCACTATGGAAATTATTTGATTCTCGGTGGTGGAAGTAATCTGCTGCTGCCGGATTATTTTGATGGTCTGGTGGTGCAAATTGCTCTGGATAAACTTCAAACCAGGGAGAGTGATTCCGATGTGCTGGTAAATGCAGGTGGGGGCTTGAACTGGCATGAACTGGTTACTTTTTGCGTAAAAGAGAACTACGGTGGCATTGAGAATCTCGCGCTCATACCAGGCAGTACTGGTGCCGCGCCCATTCAAAATATCGGTGCTTACGGGCTTGAACTCAAAGATGTTTTTGTCTGTCTGAATGCCTTCGATTTGCAAACGGGAGAATACCGCTGTTTCAACCGGGAAGAAATGAAATTTGGTTACCGGGACAGTGTATTTAAAGGCAGGTACAAAGGCCAGTTTATCATTGCAGATGTTTGGCTGAAACTCACCACCCAAGACCACCGGATCAATACTTCTTACGGTGCGCTGACTGCTGATCTAGAGAAAAAGGGAATCCAAAATCCCGGAATTTCAGATGTTTTTAAGGCAGTGGTGGAAGTCCGAAGGTCAAAATTAC
This sequence comes from Saprospirales bacterium, assembly GCA_007695035.1. Classification (GTDB taxonomy): domain Bacteria; phylum Bacteroidota; class Bacteroidia; order Chitinophagales; family Saprospiraceae; genus PWJY01. Next base: position 45,654 of record REEO01000067.1, read on the forward strand.
CCGACCCAAATCAGCTTGGAAATGCCGGCAGCTTCTTCAAAAATCCTGTGGTGAATGCTGATACCCTTGAATCAATTCGAATGAAGCACTCGGATGTGGTGTTTTTTGAGTTGCAAGGTTCCGAGATGATGTACAAAATCCCGGCAGGTTGGCTGATTGAGCGTTGTGGCTTTAAGGGGAAATTCAAAGGTCCTGTGGGCTGTTATAAAAAGCAGGCACTCGTCCTGGTCAACCGGGGCGGAGCAAAATCATCTGATTTGGTGACTTTTGCCGGTGAAGTCCAGCGCTCCGTGGCAGCAGAATTTGGGATTACCCTTGAGCCGGAAGTCAACATAGTTCAGCCAGAGAATTACGGAGATGTGATTTCTCTTTGATTCGCCAAAAGTTTCGCGGAAACAGTTTTTTCAAACAAATTAATCCTTGTCAACATTGAGTGCCGGATCGTATTCGGGCAATTCGTATTCGTCCCTGTTGCCCCTGCCGAATAGGGTGACTTTAAAATGGGTGTAGCGGTGCGGATTCAATCTAATATCTTGCAGCAGGAGGTTGAGGTTGCTAATACCGCGGTTTAGGTTGTCAGCAATCTCGGGATCGGTCAGTAATTTGCCCAATGTACCCTCGCCATCATTGAGCATTAGCAGGGTTTGATTGAAATTATTGAGCGAGGCGGTGAGGCCATCCAGGCTTTGGTCTGCGCGGTCGATGGTACCCGAAATTTGTTCGGGAATGTTTTGAGCTGCCAGACCTTCAGTAATTTCCTGCAGATTTTCGAGTGACTCTCCGATACTGCCCATTTTTTCGTCCAAATTGGATGTTGCCTTGTTGACATTGCCAGTTAGCTCGGCGATATTGGGTCCCGCCTCTGCCATCATAATGTCCATTCTGGCTGTGATCCGCTCTAGATTGCGGATGGTGTGCCCCAGCCTTTTAAAAGACTCGAGAAATTCGTTGGTCTCTTCCTGCTCTCTAAACCGCACACCCAGGGTATCAATGACATTTCCCAGCCCATCACCAATTCGCATTAGATATTCATCCACCTCATCCCTTGTAACCAGACTTTCAATAAGGCTCTTGTTGACCCCTTTCAGGTAGTCGCCGGCTTGAGCACAGTCGTCCCCGGTGCATCCTCTGGTAAATATAATCTCCACAGCTTTTTGTCCTGCAATGCCCGTACTCATGATATGCACCTCAGCATCCCTGGGCAATCGAATGTTTCTTTCAACACTAAGTTGAATGGTAATGAACTCCATGTTGTTTTCGAAGAAAATATCTGTAACTGTGCCAACCCTTTTTCCACGTAGTAGAACTTCAGAATTTCTTGGCAGTTGGTCAATATTGTCAAATTGAGCGTAGTAGTGGATGCTCCTGACGAGCAAATTATTTCCCTTTAGAAATTGATAACCCCAGATTGAGGCCACAATAACTATAATACTAAAAATCCCAATTTTAATTTCGGGTCTTATTTTCACAATTGCTTGTTTTTATGAACCGGGGTGCAAAGATATATATAGTGAAGCATTGCGGTAATTTAACACAGAATAAACTCGGTGGAGAGGGGTATTATTTCGCTTAAAATCAATCTGCACTCAATAATTCACTCACTGGAATGCGCTGCGAATCCTTAACTCCAATGATAAACGCATCCTGATAACCAATTTCGTTGAGGTTTGTTCTGTGCTCTGCGGCCTCGTCGTAGGATTTAAATCTTCCGCTCAACAATCTCCAAAGTCCCCCTTCTTCCATAGTGTAAATGTATGAATTGCCCAGGTCGTCAAGGCCTTCTGTGTTTATTTCGGACGAACTCGAGAGCAATTGCACGGCAAAGAAAGCTTCCTCGATAGTGATTTCGCGTTCCTCAACTGGCTTTTCCAGACTTTCCGTGTTCTGGGCCTCAGCAGATTCTGCGACATTAAGCTCTGTGTCGGTGACAATATTTTCCTCTGCCCGCGGTGTCCGGGCGATGGGTTCATACCCCCAATCTCTAAGGTATTGTTGAATGCCCCGCAGAATGGAAAGAGCTATTTCTCTTTGACCCTCCTCACTGGCCAGGTATTTTTCCTCCGTGGGATTACTCAAAAATCCAGCTTCTACCAACACACTGGGCATGGTCGCCTGCCGGAGCACCAGAAATCCCGCTTGTTTTACTCCGCGGCTGTTTCTGCCGGCTGTGTTTTTAAATTCTTCTTCCACCAGAGATGCAAATCGGATGGAGTGTCCGAGATAGGCGTTTTGATAGGCAGAGAAAATAATGTGACCCTCCGGTGAATTCGGATCATACCCTCCGTAGTGCTCCTCGTAATCCTCCTCCAGTGCAATTACCGCATTCTCCCGCTTGGCAACTTCGAGATTCTCCTGAGCCCTGTGCAATCCCAAAACAAAAGTTTCAGATCCCTTAACATGGGGTCTGCCTGGAGCTATATTGCAGTGGACGGATATAAAAAGATCCGCATTATTTTCATTGGCAATTCGCGCCCTTTCGTGCAGCGGCACAAACACATCCTCTTCCCGGGTCATTATTACATTGACATCCGGAAAGTAGCGGGCCAAAAGGTCATTGAGGATGAGGGAAATATTTAAAACTACTTCCTTCTCCGTAATGAAACTTCCCATACCTCCGGGGTCCCTGCCCCCGTGCCCAGGGTCAATTACTATGGTCTTAACCGGATTGTTGGCTTTAACATTAACAAAAGCAACGTCCTGATAATGAAGGCCGTTATCCATCAGATGCGCATTATTTGTTGCAAAAATGACCGGCACTGATGATAATGTACCTAATTTTGTGAGAAATAGTATTAGCGCGACAATACACATTATGTTTTTTGTCACCATGTTACATCTTGTTTAAGATTAATTTACGCATTAATTAATTTAATAATATAAAGGTACGAATAGTTTCATTAACCGGTGTAAAATCTGTGGTATTTTTTGAAAATATTTTTTTATAATATATTACTGCTCATTTCATTAGCAGCCGCGGGATATAACGTAGCACATTCGCAAAATGATACCCTCTCTGCTGAAGAAGCTGTTACATCTACATTTTACGGGGAGGTGAGGATAGCAGAAGGTGGGCCTGATGATGTGGTTCACTACATGGCTGAGGACAGTCATTGGCTGGACAACACCAACAGAATTTTTCACCTGTACGGGAATGCTCAGATCAAATACCAGGATCTTGCTTTGGATGCAAACTACATTTACCTGGATTTGGCTCGAAATACGGCCCATGCTGTTCCGTATCCGAATGAAGATGGAGAGTTGGTTGGATTTCCAGTGTTCAGGGAAGGCAACCAGGTGTATCATGCTCAGCGTATAGAGTACAATTTTGTCACCAGAAAGGGTATGGTGGAGGGTGCTTTTACGCAACAGGGTGACTTGAATATACACGGGCGGCGGACTAAAATCATAGGTCAGGATGAGAGTGAGGATGCCTCGGATTTTGTGATTTATCAACAGGATGCACTTTTTACCACCTGCGACCATCCCGAGCCCCATTTTGGAATTCGCTCCAGCAGGCAAAAGGTTATTCCAGGTGAATTGGCCGTAATTGGCCCTTCCAATCTCGAGATTGCGGGGGTGCCCACGCCTCTGTGGTTGCCCTTTGGATTTTTTCCCCTCATAGAGGGTGGTAGGGCTGGTATTATTTTCCCGAGGGATTTTGAGTTCTCACCCCGCTGGGGCTATGGGATTAGCAATATTGGTTATTACGTGCCCATCAACGAGTACATTGATGTAGAATTGAATGGCAATATTTACCTTCGCGGATCCTGGGCGCTAGGAGCCAATGTACGATACAACAGACGGTATAAATACAACGGCAATGTCAATATAAACTACTCTGTTTTTCGCGAAGAGGCTGAAAATTCAACAGACATCAACCGAAGCAGGTCATTCAGCATACGGATCAACCACAATCAGGATCAGCGCGCCCATCCCACCCGCAACTTTGGCGGAAATATACACATTGAAACCAATGAGTTCAGGAGCCTGAACTTCAATGATTACGATAACGTATTTAACAACCAACTAAGCTCTAATTTTTCCTTCAGTCAGATTTTTCCGGGAAGGCCTTTTAGGGTGAATGCCTCTTTGAGCCACCGGCAAAACACCCAATCGGGGCAGATGGACATCACCTTCCCGAATGTCAACTTCCAAATGAATCAGATATTCCCATTTAAGAACCGGCAGCGAACCGGGCCTGAGCAGTGGTATGAGAAGATAAGTTTCCGGTACAATGCCTCCTATCAGAATCGATTTTCTGCTCCCGACAGTCTTTTTCTGTCTCCTGAATTTTTCGAATCATCCAGAATGGGATTTCGTCACAATGCTTCATCCAATGCAGTTTTCAGAGTAGCCCGCCATTTTAATCTTACACCATCTGTCGAGTACAATGAAACCTGGTATGTGCAGACTTTGGAAAGGCAGTTTCAGGAGGACCTGGATATCAGAGTGGATACTATCTACAACCAGGACAGTACCGAGTTTTTTATTCAGCGGGATACCATTTCGTTTGGCGAGGTGGTGGATTTGGACCGGCGGGGACTCGATGGTTTCAGGACCTACAGGGCCAGTTTAAATCTCAATACCCAGATTTTTGGAACAGCCCGTTTCAGGTCCGGTTTTTTGCGGGGTGTTCGCCATACCATGAAACCCAATATTGGATTGAGTTATGCACCGGATTTTACAAGGGAGAGTTTGGGGTATTTTGAAGAACTTCCCATTATCAATCAAGCCGGGAAACGGGATACCATACGTTATTCCCGCTTTCAGGATGGGATATTCGGAGGTCCTCCCACCGGGGGCAGCCAAATGCTTATGAATTACTCCATCGGAAATACACTTGAGGCCAAAGTATTTAACAGAAAGGACTCCACAGAGCGAAATATCAGCCTGCTCAACAATGTCAACGTCAGCGGTAGCTATGATTTTAACAGGGATTCTCTCAATTGGAGCATGGTGAATGTGCGTGGTACATCCCGGCTTTTTGGCGGAATATCCACGCTTACTCTCGGGCTGATGTACGATCCTTATGCGCTGGACGATGAGGGCCGCCGGATCGATAAATTTTACATGAGTGAAACCGGAAGACCACTCCGATTTGTCCAGGCCAATGTGCGCATCAGCAGTAGAATGTCCATAAATCAACTGCTGGAAATACTACCCTTCGGACCCGATCCCGACAGTGAGGGTAGCAGTGTGCTTGACCTCATCCGGCAACTAACCATCAATCATCAGATCGGCTTTGTCAACAATGCACAGTTTGAAGAGGGATGGGAGATAAATACCCATTTCATCAGTTTTCGAGGAAGTATTCCGCTCTCAGAGAAGTGGAACCTCAATTTTACCAACATCGATTACAATTTTCAGCAGGGTCGCATCTCATACCCGGACTTTGGAATCAGTCGAGATCTCCACTGTTGGACCATGGCGCTCAACTGGCAGCCGAGACGGGGCACCTACCAGTTTACTATCAGCGTGAAGCCCGGCTCCATGGACTTTCTCAATGTACCCTATCGCAAGAGCAGGGTGGATGGATTTTCGGGATTTTGATGACGAACCTGTCGCCGGGGATGGATATTTTGTCGAAAAGGCACATTTTCACCGGCTGGATTGTTGTACATTTGTCAAACACCAAAAATCCGGTCAATGGAAAACAAGAGAGAAGAGAATCCCCAACGAAAGAAAAAGGTAGAGTTGATCATTCGGAATCACATGATCTGGTCCATGGGTGCCGGCCTGATTCCCGTTCCCGTGGCGGACTTTTTTGCCGTAGGTGCGATTCAGTTGGATATGATACGTCAGATGTGCAAACTTTACGAAATTGATTTTAAGGAAAAAGATGGAAAGGCGGTGGTGAGTGCCCTGACAGGTGCCGGCCTCTCGCGTCTCGGTGCCAGTGCTGCCGTTAAGTTCGTTCCCGGCATGGGCTCGATCGTCGGCGGAGTTACCATGTCTGTACTTTCAGGGGCTTCAACTTTTGCCATTGGAGAGGCATTCAAAAAGCACTTTGAAACCGGCGGCACTTTCCTGGACCTGGACACCGAGCGCATCAAAAAGAAGTACGACGATTTGTTTGAAAAAGGCAAGAAGATGGCCAGCGATATCCAGGAAGAGAAAAAGGCCACAGGAAAGTCCTACAGCGATATCATTGCCGAAAAGGCTGATGAACCTTTTTCCGAGAAGGTCGAAGAGGAGAGAGGCACTCAGGACCACGACCAGGTGATCAAAAAACTCAAAGAACTGGCGGAGCTAAAGGAAAAGGGTGTCATTACCGAACAGGAATTTGAAGAATTGAAAAAGGGCATTCTCAAGGGCAATTGAGGCCCTGGGTCAAGCCAATTCTGAAATCAGGATGCAGCCGATTCCCGTTTCAGCCTGGGACTTGCCGTAGCATTGAGTTCTGCAAAATCTCCTTGTAAAAACTTGAAATGTGCGGCCATTGCAATCATTGCTGCGTTGTCGGTGCAGTACTCAGGACTGGCCAAAAACAGCATTCTGCCACTTTTTTGACAGGCCGACCTCATCATTTCTCTCAATTGTGAATTGACAGATACTCCCCCGGAGATGGCAATATCGTTCAGTTCCTCTTTCCCGGCGGCCAGCAACGTCTTCTTAACCAGGGTTTTGGCGATGGTGTATTGGATGGATGCCGCCAGGTCGCTTTTATTTTCTTCTAAAAAATCGGGATTCTCTTTGATCCGGTCGCTTATAAAATACAGCACTGCAGTTTTGAGGCCGCTGAAGGAAAAATCCAATCCGGGCACTTTGGAATCAGGAAAGGGGTAAACGGGGCTTCCCTCTTTGGCTAGCTTGTCGATGGCCGGGCCTGCGGGATAGGGGAGTCCCATCATTTTGCCGCATTTGTCAAAAGCCTCGCCCGCTGCATCATCCAGCGTTTGCCCAATCAATTCCTGTTCCAGAGGACCGCGCATCACGACCAATTCAGTATGGCCGCCGCTCACTGTCAGATTGAGAAAGGGAAAATCGGGTTTTGGCTCATCGATGAAATGAGCCAAAATATGGGCTTCCATGTGATTGACCTCGATTAGGGGTTTTCCGGTTGCCAGTGCCAGGCCTTTTGCAAACTGGGCTCCGACAATTAGAGAGCCCAGGAGGCCGGGACCGCGAGTGAAAGCAAAGGCATCGATCTGTCCGATCTTCAATCCCGCTTTTTTCAATGCTTCGTCCACCACGGGCACGATGTGTGACAGGTGGGCACGGGAGGCCAATTCCGGTACCACCCCCCCAAAATTTTTGTGCACATCCTGATTGGCGACTATATTGGATAGTATTTTACCGCCTGACATAACTGCACAGCTCGTATCATCACAAGATGACTCAATGGCCAAAATGGTTCCCGATTGTCTGGTCTCGTCTATCATACTGCAAATATCCCACCTTCCGGGCGGTTTTAAGAGATTTCATAGAATTTTTATCCTCATACACCAAAATGTTTGCTAAATAAGTCCTATAATTGTGACCTGGAATAGAGTCGCCCTCATTTATCGTGTGGTTGATGTATTCCATTTTGTTTGGTGATCCGGACTTTGAATAATAGACCGGCACTTTGCATTGTTTAATACTTATTCAAATATTCAACTCCATGAAACTGATTATTAACTTGGTGATTGTTTTGATTATCGGAGGGTTGGTTTACCTGCTCATTGACTCGATTCGCGAACCCATCAATTTTCAAAATGAGAAGGACATGAGGTCCAGTGCTGTTATTGATCAATTGAGAGATATCAGGCAGACCCAGCGAATGTACCGGGACATCAAAGGTATGTTTGCCAATAATTTTGATACCTTGATACATGTAATGAAAACGGACAGCTTTAACCACATCAGGCTGATTGGAGACCCGGATGACCCAACTGGTGAGGGTTATGTTCGTGACTCCACCCGATTGAGTGCGCTAGACTCTGTAGTGGCATTGGGTATCGATCTGGATAGACTTCCTTACGTACCCTTTACCGACAACGAGCGGTTTTATATAAATGCCGACACCATTACTTATCAGCAGACGCTCACCCCTGTCACCGAGGTGGGTGTCCGTTGGAGTAAGTTTATGGGGCCGTATGCCGATCCATCTTACAGAAAGTATGACTACCGCTACAATCCCGACGGAGTATTGAGATTTGGGAGTATGAATAACCCGAATTTATCTGGTAACTGGGAATAAAATTTTCAATGCAGGTTTATAAAGAAGAAGATTTTTTTTCCGGGCCTGAGGGCCTGGAGGCTGTTTTGCTGTGGAGAGAACGCAGCACCAGTTTGGCATTATTCAAAGTCGGGGAATCGAACATAGGTCCCGGTGCTGTTTATGAATGGTCTGTAGCAGACAGGGACAGGATAGGAATAATTGACTTGCTCAACAAACTCAATCCCCATTCAATACGCATTGTGACAGCAGGACCAGGATTTAGCCTTATGCCGCATGAGATGGCCACAGATTCAGGAAGTACAGAATGGCACCAGCACCTACCCGGTGATTCACAGAAGGGCATTTTGGTTTCAGATAAAAAATCGAGCCCCGCAGTTTCCGTTTCCTTTGAAATGGCCCCGGGAGACTTTGAATTTCTAGCCTCCCTGAGAAATGATCAGAAAGTGGAACACCTGGCCGGTGTTTTGTTGGAGAATATGGAAAAGGTGGATTTCGTATCACTCTGGTCGAAAATTGTCCTTTATTTCGTGGACAACCAGATGTTTGCGGTGGCGGTCAAACACGGGAAGCCGGTTCTGGTAAATACATACAGTTATCAGGTGCCCGCAGATGCCCTTTACTATTTACTCTGGATCAAAAAGGAGTTGTTTGCCGACGAAGCCGAGGTCCCCATTTTTGCTAATGGCCTTATAAAAACCGGTTCAAACCTGCACAATACCCTAAAGAATTACATCGCCCCCCTGCACTTTGGCACTTCATTGAGAAAGAAATCCAACGATCTGGATAAGGACTTCCCGGCCCATACTTTTTCTCTATTGAGACAGATGGCTTGAGGTTGTCTCAGGATACGCTCTTAAAACCGGGTAGGTGAATTGTTGTTGATTGCAACGCATTGGATTTGTAGGGTTTGATTACGAATTGCGAATTGCGAATTATGAATTACCAATTGGTGGTTTGGGGCTATAATTCGAGGGAATAGGGAAGAGTAATGACTTTTAGGGAATTCGATGTTTAGGTGTTCGGTTTCTCGCGGAGGGTTCAAATGACAAATGACAAATGACACTTGACCCACCAAAGCGTTGGGGGCAGGCTAGTTGAGAATGGACAATGTTTTTCAGGACGATAATTCGGGGATTCTTGAAGCAACAATGGGTTTGGGAGATTCGGTGTTTGGGATTTTGGTTTCACCTACAGGTGTCAATCGAAAATGGCGGATAGGGATTAAATAAATTTCCGCGTAGACACGGTTTCTTTGCGCTCGCTAAATGGTTCTATTCTTTCATTAAGGGCATTTTTAAAACATAATTTACAATGCGCGTAATAAGTGGAACATTAAAGGGTCGGAGATTCAATCCCCCTGCAGGGAAGTGGCCAACGCGGCCTACTACCGATTACGCCAGAGAGGGGCTGTTCAATATTTTGCAGAATCAATTGGCTTTTGAGGAACTGAGTTGTCTGGACCTCTTCGGAGGGGCCGGAAGTCATACTTTTGAGCTGGTGAGCAGGGGATGCGAGGATGTGACCTATGTGGATCAATTTGCCCCCTGCGTAAAATTCGTCAGTGAAATCGCCCTGGAGTGGGGTATTGACGATTTTATTACCATCCACCGGCAGGATGTCCGTCATTTTTTGGCCCTGGCCGGTAAGAAAAAATACGACTACATTTTTGCAGGTCCTCCCTATCCGCTGAGCTGGCTGGACGATATTCCAAATCTGATATTTGAGGCGGATATCCTGGCAGAAGATGGACTTTTTGTACTGGAGCACAATCCTCATCGAGAGTTTTCAGCTCACCCTCGTTTTAGTGAGCTGCGAAAGTACGGTAAGACCTATTTCAGCATGTTCCACCATTGACATTGGACAGATGTTTTTGATGAATTACGTATATGTAAGCGTGTTTATCTTTTGTTGTAAAGGAATGATAAACAGGTTGTTGGAGTTGTAAGTTTCCGGCATAAGCCCTTCGGCAATCAAGTTGTGGTCGGATAGTTTTCAAAAATTCTGCATTTTTGCCGGTAAAATACTGCGATGGCTAAGACACTTTCTGTAATTATTCCTGCCTACAACGAGGAAAAAACGATCCTGGAAATTCTTGAAGCGGTGAGGCTTGTAGTGCTTGACGGGGGCTTTGACAAGGAGATTATTGTGGTGAATGATTGCAGTACGGATTCCACGGCTGCTTTGGTTGAGAAATTTCAGGCGAAAAATCCTGACCTGAGATTGCTGCTCAAACACCAGGAGAAAAATATGGGTAAGGGAGCTGCCTTGCACAGGGGTATTGCCGAAGCCAGTGGCGATTACTTAGTGATACAGGATGCCGATTTGGAGTACGACCCCAGAGAGTACAATTTACTGCTCAAACCCATCATCGGAGGGCAGGCTGATGTGGTTTACGGATCGAGATTCATGGGTGGAAATCCCCACCGTATTTTGTTTTTTTGGCACTCCATCGGAAATAAGTTTTTGACCTTCTGCAGCAATATGTTCACCAATCTCAACCTGACCGATATGGAGACCTGCTACAAGCTCTTTCGCGCGGATTTGATCAAGTCCCTGGAATTGAAGGAAAGGCGATTTGGTTTTGAACCCGAGGTCACGGCAAAGATATCAAGAATCAAAAAGGTCAGAATTTATGAAGTGGGCATAAGTTACTACGGAAGGACTTATGAAGAGGGCAAAAAAATCGGATGGAGAGATGGATTTCGCGCCCTTTACTGTATTGCGAAGTATGGCTTGTTCAGGGCAAAATAAATCCCTGCCGGTTCTCATTACAGCTAACCGGGTGAAGTTTCGGTAAAATTTCGTGGAAAATTTTGTAAATTTGGGCTTGTTTTCAAATTCTGATGATTAGAGGTGGTATTGGGAGTGAGGCTGCCGGTAAAAGTTTCTGAAAAGCAATAATTTGGGAGTAATCTGGATGCAGATGGGCCCTATCGCAGGGCTTTTTTATAAGGCAGAGAAGGTGGACTGCCGTGAAATTTTTTCCGCCACTTAATGTTTGATGTAAAATTTTAACCAATGAAAAACCTATTGATGTTAATGATTTTTTCTGCTTTCAGTTATGCGACCCTGCTGGCTGAAACTAAAACGCTGGAGGGCAATCCTCTGCTCGAGGAATTTGATACGCCCTATGGTGTGCCTCCTTTTGACAAAATTGAAGAAGAGCACTTCCTCCCCGCTATTTTAGAGGGTATTAAAATTCAACAGGGGATAATCCAGGCCATTATCGATAATCCCGAGCCCCCTGATTTCTACAACACCATTGTCATGCTCGATAACAGCAGCGCTGCATTGTCCAGAGTTTTGCTGGTGTTTTACAACCTGGCCAGTGCGAACACCAATGCCAAAATTCAGGAAATCGCACAGGAAGCGGCCCCAAAACTCTCTGCTAATTCCGATGACATTATTCTCAACATGCAGCTCTTTGAGCGCATCAATGAGGTTTACCGGCAGAAAGACGAATTAAACCTGGATCCCGATCAGAAAAAATTGCTGGAAGATACGCACAGGAACTTTGTGCGTGGTGGTGCTGAACTCGAAGGTGCATCCAGAGAGCGACTCAGGGAGATCAACTCCAAACTCTCGGTACTCACTCTGCAATTTGGCGACAATGTACTGGCTGATGTAAATGATTGGAAGATGGTCATCGACAATGAGGAGGACCTGGCAGGATTGCCGCAAAGTGTAAGAGACGGAGCTGCATCTGCCGCTGAGCAAGCTGGTATGGAAGGAAAATGGGTTTTTACCCTGCACCCGCCCAGCGCCTTGCCATTCCTCTCCTACGCAGATAACCGCGACCTGCGCAAGAGAATGATTCACGGATACACCCACCGCGGCAACAACGACAATGAATACGACAACAAGGAAATACTGACTGAAATTACCAACCTGAGACTGGAGCGCGCCAACCTCCTCGGGTATGAAACTTTTTCCCACTTCGCTCTTGAAGTGGGCATGGCCAATGATCCGGAAACCGTCAATGACCTTTTGCAGCAACTCTGGGAGCCGGCCTTGCGCGTGGCAGAGCAGGAGCGGGATATGCTTCAGCAAATGGTCTATGAAGACGGTCACGATTTTGAAATCACAGCCGCCGATTGGAGATACTATTCCGAAAAGGTCAGGCTGGCCGAATTCGATGTCGATGACGAGGCTTTGCGTCCCTATTTTGAAAAAAGCAGGGTAGTGGATGGTATGTTTGAAATGATCAACCGCCTCTGGGGATTAACTTTTGAAAAACTGGACGATATACCGGTTCACCACGAGGATGTGGAAGTTTATAAGGTACTTGAAAAAGATGGCAGCCTGTTGGGAATATTTTATATGGACCTTTTCCCTCGTGCCAGTAAGCGCTCCGGTGCCTGGATGAGCAGTTTCCGCACCCAGTCCGTGGATGTGGAGGGCAATCGCGTTCACCCCATCGTCACCATTGTGTGTAATTTTTCAGCTCCATCAGGTGATCGCCCTGCACTTTTCAGCCTGGATGAAGTGACTACGCTCTACCACGAAATGGGACACGCCCTTCACGGCTTGATGTCCGACGTCAGATACAGAGGACAGGCAGGAACTTCGGTTTCCAGAGATTTTGTGGAGCTTCCCTCCCAGTTACTCGAAAATTGGGTTACAGAGCGCGAAATGCTCGAGCTTTTTGCCTTCCACTACGAAACCGGCGAACTCATTCCCGAAGACCTGGTCGATAGAATGGAGGCAAGTGCGCTTTTTGGCACCGGTTTCAGAACGGTGGAATACCTCGCATCCTCATGGTTAGATATGGCGTATTACCACAGGGAAGAACCGCTCACTACCCCGATCAATGAGTTTGAAGCGATGGTAGCAGAAAAGATAAATAAGCCCTCTGCCATTCCATACAGGCACGCAAGCACCCATTTCCAGCACATATTCAGTGGTGGATACGCTTCCAATTACTACAGTTACATATGGTCGGAAGTACTGGATGCAGATGCCTTCACTGTGTTTAAAGAAGGTGGACTCTTCAACCGGGAGTTGGGTGAATCTCTGAGAGAGCACATCCTGTCCACGGGTGGAACAGCCGAACCAATGGACCTCTACAAGAGATTCCGAGGATCGGAGCCGGATATACAGCCGCTTTTGGAAAGACGCGGTTTAGTTGAAAACTAAATTTCATGACACATATCAAAGCCCGGATCTCAGGATTCGGGCTTTTTTACATTTAAAGGGTAGTCTCATGAAAAAACTCAGCCTTGAAGAGCTCAACAGACTAAGTCCGGAGGAGTACCGCAAGGTATCTCCTGTCCCCGTGGTGGTGGTTCTCGACAACATCAGAAGCGGTCTCAATGTAGGCTCTCTGTTTCGAACGGCCGACGCCTTCAGGATTGAAAAGATCTTCTGTCTCGGTATTACGGCAAAACCTCCCCACCGGGAAATACTCAAAACGGCTCTGGGCGCTACCGATACAGTTCCCTGGGAAGGGATGGAGGACGGAGCCGAATTGATTTCTTCTCTTAAAGCAGAAGGATATACGATCCTCGCGGTTGAACAGGCAGAGCAATCAGTGCCATTGAATGAATTTGAACCGGACAAAAACCGGAAGTACGCGGTTGTGTTGGGAAATGAAGTCGGCGGTGTTTCGGATGACATTATGGAACTCGCAGACACAGCCTTGGAAATCCCGCAGTTCGGCACCAAGCACTCGCTAAATGTAGCTGTTTGCGGAGGCATCGTACTCTGGCACCTGGCTGGGGTTTGGCTTGGGAATGAGGTGTGAGATTTAGTCTCCCCTGTTGCGAACCACATTGTTGGAAAAACGGGGATGATTAATTACGAATGACGAATTTGGGTTTGGGCGATAATTCCATGGTTCCTGGCTTGAATAATGATTTTTGGGAAATTCGGTGTGTAGGATATCGGTTTCTCGTATCAGTTTCATTTGAAAATGGCGGAAAAATTTTTGGACCAATATCATGTGTAGGGACGCAATGCCTTGCGTCCTCAAACTGGTTGCAATTTATCGTGAGGGGCGTTTTTATAATCATGTCCCCCTCGGGGTTCCTTTCTATAGGATGGTCTAATTACCTGGGCTACAGAAAAAATCCGTGTAATCCCTATAATCCGTCATTCAGACAAAGTGGGAGTTGCTTTTACGTGGAGGCCGCAGAAATGTTGGTTTCATGCCTTGAGCGGAAAATAGTTAATTGTTGTTTTTTTATCTGCCCCCCAAAATACAAATAACCCTGACCCCAACGGTTCCATTTATATCATTGACATCGCTAAAAAAGACACCAACAAAACCAGCCATAGAATCCCCATGAAGTGGATATAAATTGCCAGTTGATCGAGTTGGCGGTATTTGCTGTCATCTGAAAAATAGAGTTGGAGCTGGTGTTCTTCCCGGTAATTATAGCGAAAACGGTAGTAGATGTAAATCATAAATGGAATCGCTGCAATGACGTGGAGTAGGTGGAGCCCGGAAAGCAGGTATAAAAATGCGTAGGCGTTGTTGGTTTCCATAAAGGCATCGGCAGAGATGACATCGTACCACGTCCTCAACTGTCCGAGCAGGAAGAGCAGGACTGCAGCCATTGCAAATTGAAGGTTTTGACCATATTTGCCTGCATCGCCCTCGCGGAAGGCCACTTTGGTTCCCTCTGCGTAGTAACTGAGGGCGAGAATAAAAAAGGTGGTTATCACAAACCAACCCGGAAAATTTAAACTGCCCACCGATTGATTGAACTGAAGGTAGAGCAGAGAAGCCAACAGGCTTAGAAATAGAAAGGATATACCTGCTATTACCAGGACTACTAAAAGGTAGGATGAATGTTGCCTGCTGAATTCCATGCGGTTTTGTGTTGATTATATCAAGTGCCAGTTGCACCAACTGTGCTGTTTCATAAACGCTAAATGGGTTTTTGGGTTCATGTCGGTTTGATTCGAGAGAACGACCGGCCATTTTCAATGCAATAAGCCGGACTTTCACCCCCTAATCGCTGAACAATTGACCGCAGTTTTTTATTGATTCATACGGGTCGGGCAATAATAATCAGCCGTTTTTCCGAAATTGCCAACAATGCTTTTGCTGGGCTGGCCGTCTGATCCGGTGATTTTTGAATGGCAAGGACGGAAACTGCCAAATTTTAAGGCACAGGAATTCTCAGAAAGAGGGAGTCCCTCAATTTTCAACAAAAAAATTACAGCGAAATGAAGATATTGATATTGTCATCCAGTGTTCGGGAAAAGAGAAATACCCATATGGTCGCAACTGCAATTGGTCAAAGGATGCGCGAGAAGTACGGTATAGATGCGGAGGTGGTTGACTTAAAGGAGGAGGCATTGCCCCATCTGCACTGGCTTTACAAAGCACATCCCGAGCCGCCTGAGAGCATGGGAAAATTGTTCGACAGGTTTATGGACTGTGACGGATACATCTTTGTAAGTCCCGAGCACAACGGGAGTTACTCAGCCGCACTGAAAAACGTGGTCGATCACTTTCCAAAGGACGCCTATTTGAAGAAGCCCATTGGGATTTCCACTGTTTCAACGGGCGGAATGGGTGGCATGAGAGCTGCTCTCCAAATGCAATTGCTGGTGTTGGCTCTGAAGGGATTCCCAATGCCTGAAATGCTGCTCACACCCAATGTTACCTCCAAATTTGAGAATGGTGAACTGGCGGACGAGGACTTTGAAAACACCATGGACCGGTATATTGAGAATTACATTTGGTACGCCAACGCATTGATTGAAAAAAGAATAGCAGAGAAATGAGCAAACCCGGATACAACGCCCTGAGCCCTGAAGAGGAACGCATCCTGCTGCACGCTGGCACGGAGATGCCGTTTTCCGGTGAGTACAATGACTTCAATGCCAGGGGTACTTTCGTCTGTCGCAGGTGCAACAACCCGCTCTACCACTCCTCGGATAAATTTGACAGCGGATGCGGCTGGCCCTCATTTGACGATGAAATCACCGGCGAGGTCGTACGCAGACCGGACCCAGATGGAAGACGCACTGAGATTATATGCGGCAATTGCGGAGGCCACCTCGGTCACGTATTCACCGGCGAGCGTTTTACTGAAAAAAACACCCGCCACTGCGTCAACTCTCTGTCCATCAGGTTCATTCCCAATGGAGAAGACCTGCCTGAGGTGATAAAGGAGTGATTTTTGCCTATACTCATATCTCCATTAATTAATGGGCGATCATACGTTTGGACATTGTGCCGTTGGGCGTGATTAGGTATTAGTAAGAGATACTATCAAAGGTTGAATATAGTGATGTTGATACCTAAATGCTGTTAATCGCTTTACAAACCCTCAGCATTGAGGAAAGTACCAGGAGGAGCTATCAAGGATTTGGGCATTAGTAAGAAGGGGGTAAGGCCAATTCCCTATCACTTCAGAGCCAGTAGAGACAGAAAATACCTTCAGATTTCATGAAATCTCCGCAACAGACCCCAACGGGGTCAAGCAACAAAACGGTGGGCCATCGCCCATCGCTAAAGCACGCCCTCAGAACAGCACCCTGAAGAGGTTCAGCAAAATTGTGGCCATGCGCGAAAATCCTCGAACTGTACAACCCTCAAAATTTAGAGATAGATCCAACCAAGCTATACTTACAGCTTGCCCTCTCTCCAAAACGTAGTCTGCCTACAATCCTTTGGTGGGGGGCAAGAACACTTTGGGGTCTAGTGGTCCACCACAGGGGAACCGAGAGCACAGTGAGTGGACCATGGACAATCTGAGACAAAAATTATGGTGTCGTTGCGAGACCGTATAGGCCGATAAAATTATAATTGGTCTATATTGAATTGTCCGGTCTTTGAAGTTGGTGCAATATTTAACCTGTCAATTGATGAGTCCACTCCGTCGAAGTGTAAAAAATGACTAAGTTTGCTTGTACCGTTACCAATATCTCCCCATTTGGGATGAAAATGGGGTTCGACATCTGGAGTTGACCGAAGTTTTTTCAAGATTCACCTGGAACTCAAAAGATATGAAACGAGTAATACTTAAAGTGCCGGACAAAAAATTGAGCTTCTTCTTAGAGCTTATTCAACACCTGGGCATTGAGGTTGCCGAAGAAACTGATATTGCCGAAGAGCACAAAGCCATCGTTCGGGATCGTATCGAAACGGCAAAAGATGAGGATTTTGTTCCCTGGGATGAGGCTCGTAAGGAGCCTACTTTTAAAGGCATTCCCTGAGATGTTGTTAATTTATGGTGGCGGAGGGACTCGCCGGGAATTGTGATGCCGACCTGGGATTGCGGTAGCGTTTGTTTCCGAAATGGGGTGGAGCATCTGCCAACCAGAACACTGGTACACTTTTAGATTGAACCGGGTCTTTCTGAAAAGCGATGGTTGCTATAAACAACCTGCATCTTAGAAATTCTGCTTCAGCCCATTTTTGTCAACCTAAAAATAATATTTGCTGGAGTGCCTGCTTTGAGACAGTACTTGATTGGCTGAAGTGTAATTGGTGTTACCCTTAATTCCTCACAGGCTTTTGGAGCCTGCGGAATCCCATTGTATCCGTCACCAATCTCACTAATATGGTTTTGTCCCTATACAAAGAAAAAAGCCCTGCACTCCTTATCGGTTTTGGTAAATTCATCGAATTATCAGGAGTGCAGGGCAGTGGTTTTGGCACTCTTTTCGCCACCTCCTCAGCACAAAAAACTGTATTTGAGAGGCTTAGGTGGCATGGTGGTGACCCCGGAAGGATTCGAACCCTCAACCCCCAGAGCCGAAATCTGGTGCTCTATCCAGTTGAGCTACGGAGCCATGGTGCAAAAGTAGCCATTTTTTAAAAAAGCGTATGGATTGTGCCCACAAATTAGTCGGGCTTTTTTCAGAGGTATTTTTTTGTCATCTTTGAGGTTTGAAACAACCGCCAGTGGACTGCGGCAAATCGACTTTTTAGTGAGTTGGTATGGTGTGGAACTTTTGAGCGGACATATTTTAGCATGGGAAAAAAAGATAAACAGGCCAAAGTATCCAAAGAGGGTTTGAGAACCTTTTTCAGGGTGTTTTATTACATCAGACCCTATGGGTTGCAGTTTGCCGGTGGTCTTATACTGCTGGTATTGGGCAGCTTGCTGTTTATGATCTTTCCCGGTGCTGCCGGTGAAATGGCCAATGCGGCAGCAGGTGAAAGCCGCTTTGAATTCACGGTCTCGGACTACGCGCTGCTCTTTTTGGTGATATTAGTGTTTCAGGGTGCTTTCTCCTATTTTCGCACGGTGCTGTTTGCCATTGTGAGTGAAAAAGGTATGGCAGATGTCAGAAAGGACCTTTTCGCCAAAATGATGTCTCAACACCTCAGTTTTTTTGAGGATAGAAGGGTGGGGGAGTTGACCAGCCGAATCACTGCTGACGTGGAGCAATTGCAAAGTGCTTTTTCGATAACACTGGCCGAATTTTTGAGGCAAATTGTGGTGCTGATTGTGGGCATTGCCATACTGGCCTGGCTCACTCCGGTCCTATCGCTCATCATGTTGCTGACCTTTCCGGTAATTGTACTGTTGGCCATGCTCTTTGGAAGGTACATCCGCCGCATTTCAAAGAAAAGACAGGATGAAATAGCCCAGACCAATACCATCGCCGAAGAGGCATTTCAGTCTTTCCAGGTAGTAAAATCTTTTGCCAACGAGTGGTTTGAAACGCTTCGCTACAGCAAGTCCGTCGATCAGGTGGTACAAATAAGTCTGCGCTACGCCCGCATTCGCGGTGCCTTTTTTGTCTTCATTATCACCGTGCTGTTCGGGGGCATCTTTTTTATACTCTGGCGCGGCGCGTTAATGGTGGAGCAGGGGACCATGCCTCTGGGCGACCTCTTTGCATTTATAATTTACACGGGAATTATCGGAGGGGCGATAGCCGGTATTGGAAACCTCTACACCTCGCTGGCAGGAGCAGTGGGCGCATCGGAGCGCGTGATGGAAATTCTGGAAACCGAGGGTGAGATCGATGGTGTTTCCAAAACAGAAGTGAAGGGTGAAAAAATAAGAGGCGGACTGCAATTCGAATCGGTTAGCTTTTCGTATCCCGGGCGGCTGGAGAGTCCCGTGCTGGAGGATATTGATTTTTCGGTTGAAAAAGGCGAGAAAGTGGCTCTTGTGGGTGTGAGTGGCAGTGGGAAAAGCACCATTGTCAAACTGCTTCTCCGTTTTTACAATCCGCTCTCGGGCCAAATATACCTGGACAACCGCCCCGTGGAAGAATTCGACCTGAAAGCCTACCGTAATAATTTTGCTCTGGTGCCTCAGGAGGTTGTGATGTTTGGGGGAACCATACGAGAGAATATTGAATACGGAAAGCCGGGCGCTCCCGAAGAGGAGGTTATTGAAGCGGCGAGACTCGCGAACGCCCTGGAGTTTATAGAGCGTTTTTCAGATGGGTTTGACACCGTGGTTGGCGACAGGGGCGTCAAACTGTCAGGTGGTCAGCGGCAGCGCATCGCCATCGCGCGGGCCATTCTCAAAGACCCGGAGATACTCATACTGGACGAGGCCACTTCATCACTGGATGCCGATTCGGAAAAAATCGTTCAGGCGGCATTGGACAATCTGCTGCAGGGAAGAACCGCCATTATCATCGCTCACAGGCTGGCAACCATCCGCAATGCCGATAAAATATTGGTTCTGGACAAAGGCAAAGTTGCCGAGCAGGGAAAACACGAGGAATTGATCAATTCCGGCGGACTTTATTCCAGACTTGCGGGTCTTCAATTTGAATCCATTAATTAACTTTCAGCGTTTTAAATGTCAGGTTATGAAACTCAGTAAACAGGATCTTATAAAAATACTCGCTTCGATATCCGCTTTTATCCTGCTGGTGTTTATTTTTATCAGGGAGATACCTTATAATATCAACACTTTCAACCGCATGGAAGTGCTGCTGATATCCATCGGGGCCGGGGTCGTGGCGGGTGTGCTGCTGGCCCTTTATTTCAAGCGTTACGCCGAAGAACTCATCGCCAAGTTTCAGATATTTGTCTCACTGGCAGTAATGTGCGCCATTTTTTTTCCGTCCATCCTGAGTATGGTTAATCGCATCCAGGTTACTGAAACCGGAGAGCATTTGACTTATGTGGAAACCCGGGAGGTTTACGGAATGGTATTCAAAGGAAGACTCGATGAGGATGGGCAGGTTTCAGCAGACTCCTACGACATTGTCGTTGAGCGTGAGAACGGGAAACAGGAGGTCATTCGTTTTTCCAGGGAAATTTCTGCTGGTTGGGAGGAAGGACAGAGGGCTGATATTACGGTCCACAGGGGTTTGTTGGGCATTCACTTTGTATATCCTGAATAAATGAGGGTGAGGAATACCACTATTTTGTTGCTATTTTCTGCACTGTTTATCTCCATTCCGGCTGAGCGGCTGTACGGTCAATTTGGTTTCGGAATGCACTTTTCCAACGACCTGTATCAATCGGTGTCCAATCCCGATGAGGAGATACAATACAGCAACGCCAGGAGCATTGTTATAAGCCCTTCATTTGGTCCCAGGTTTTACTACGGTTTGGGAGAGTGGAGCGTCAGTGTGCAGACGGCCATCGGTATTTCGCCCTTTTCGTGGGATTGGGACGAATTCCGCGGTATGGGCACTCTCTACGCTCCCTCGATCTTCAGTGTAAATTACGGAGGGCTCAGTGGGTTTGCAGAGGAGGAAGCGTCCTGGGGTTTTTCCGTGGGGGGCGGCATTCACCTGGGAATTACCGATTTTTATTTCCGTGATGATGAAATCCGGGACGAAGGTTTGAACCTGATCGCCACACCTCTCGCGCAAGTTGCGTTCGGATATGGAACCAAGGGGACTGCTGCCAGCGTGTACGTTCGTTACGGCAGGGAATCCGCCGGCAGTGAAATTTTTTCCGTAGGAGTGGCCCTCGACATCAATTTCCTCCAAAGAAGAAACTACCGGTAACTCTTTTCACGACCGGCAGGAAAGACCTAACTGGAATCAGCCAAAAACCATCTTTCACGTTATTGAATAACCCCATAAGATCGGCTTTATACAGGATACTATACTCTCTCACGGTGCTAGCAGCCATCTGCCATCAATCAATAACCATCGGCCAATCGTGCCATCAACCATCGGCCAACAGCCGCTGCATTCTATGCAGCTAACAAGACCAAATTGTCAGAAATAAGTCGGTGGTAATGTAATAATATTTTATCTTCGCGTTCCAATTGAGACAGGTAAAATGCAGGGCTTGAATGTGCGAAAAGGACGGGTGAATTTACGGTTGCCGAAAGCTGTTAGAAGTGCATTTGATCCATGTAAAATGATATGCCTTAGTATATGACATTAGCCGGTTTTGGTACCATGATTCGCCACGAGTTTCTACTGGAGTTCAGACACAGGTTTGCCTCTGCCGCACTGCTTGTTTACGTGATTGCTGTGGCATTTATCATATACCTCAGTTTTGCATCCCCGGAACCGGCTGTTTGGAACGCGCTTTTTTGGATGGTTATACTTTTTTCCGGTTTGCAATCCGGTACTATGGCTTTTTTGCGCGAATTTGGTGATGCCCACCTGTTTTACTACCAGTATGTCCATCCGCTTGCCCTGTTTTTGGCAAAAATTTTGTCGGTCTGGCTGAAGCTCTTCATGTTGGCGCTTTTGGCCTGGTTTGTAATGGGAGTGGTCCTCGGAAACCCCATTGTGGATGGAGTTATGTTCTTTTTGGCCATATTGCTCGGCTCCCTCGGATTTGCCGTTGTTTTTACGTTTTTATCTGCCGTTGCATTGAATGCGAACAACAGTGGCCTACTACTCGCAGTGCTTGGATTTCCGGTTTTGTTGCCGGTGCTTTTGTCTGTAATGAGGCTGAGTCTGGTTTCGATGGCGGTCAGGGACGTGGATGCAACCGAGAGTTTTTTGATGTTGGTGGCCGTGGTAATGCTGTTGATCGGCCTTGGGTTGATTTTGTTTCCCTATCTATGGAAAAACTGATGCATGGAAGGATTTAGAAAACATTGGTACAAGTGGTTGTCGGTCGTTATACTCGTGTATGTCATTGCGGCAGGAATGCTGGTTCCCCTCCGGCCTGGTCTCATGAAAACCGATGCCTTTAATATTCAGGCGGGCGAGTCCCATGAATTGACTGTCCAGTCCTACAATACCTTTTACTCAAGGGCTGAAAATCACCGTGCCTGGCTTCGCTTACATGACGAATTTACCCTTTTGGCAAGTGAGATAGTGGTGGTAGACGACCGGCATATAGAAGCGACATTCGACATTCCTGAAAAAATGCCGACATCTGAGCGGGTGGCAATGGCTTCCCTTATTGTCGATACCGACTATGATGGTTCTATGGTTTTGCCCGCTGCAGTTTCAATTATTGGACAGGAGGGACTGGAGGCCGATCCGGGCCCCTGGTTGGTAGAGCCGATAAGGGATTTGAGCCATCGGTGGACCTGGTCCTTTCCGTGGAGAAATATTTTGGAAGAGACCATTCGCAATACCTACTATCACGTGCCGATGTGGTTTGGGATGATGTTGATCTTTTTACTGTCATCTTTTTACGCGGTGAAATTGCTGAGGACCGGAGACCAGCGGTTTGACTCCCGCGTTTATTCGCTCAATTTGACGGGTACGGTATTGGGTTTGTTGGGTATATTTACCGGAGCGATATGGGCACGGTACACCTGGGGTTCCTATTGGAGTGGTGATATTAAGCAGGATATGGCTGCCATTACGCTTCTGATATTTATGGCGTATTTCCTGCTCCGGGAGGCGATGAGCCCGGGAGTGAAGAGAGGACGCGTGACGGCGGTTTATACGCTTTTTGCCTTTTTGGCCAGCATTCCCCTTCTCTACATAATTCCGCGTATGCAGCCCAGTCTCCATCCCGGTAGCGGTGGAAATCCCGGTTTTGGCGGAGACGATTTGGATAATACCATGAAAACAGTCTTTTATCCGGCCATCATCGGATGGACATTGTTTTCATATTGGATCAGCAATGTGGTTTACAGACTGTCGGAATTGAAGAAACGATCATTGGATAAAAATTATTCATAGAATTTACAGCAGTTATTATTTTTAGTAATAAATTCGGACCATGATTGGAAAAAGCATAAATAGTTTGGCATTAACTCAGCAGATTCTCTTGTTTGCCTCGTTATATCTCATGATGTACCTCAACCCGGTCAATGATTTTATGCGAAGCATTGGAAAAATATGGGTCGTTGTGGCCTCTCTCCTAATAATATTTTTTGGAATCGTCGTGTTCCTTTATTTCATTGAAAGAAGAATTTCAAAACTCGAAAAAGAATTTGATAATGAGCAACAAGAACATTAGTTTTTACGAATCGGTCAACCTCAACTTTGACAGGGCTGCCAAGTTTGTCGATCTGCCAAAAGGATTGGTAGAGCAAATCAAAGTTTGTAATGCGGTTTACCAGATGAAGTTTCCTGTAAAGGTTGGCAACCAAATCAAGGTGATTGAAGCCTACAGGGTGCAGCATTCGCACCACCGCTTGCCTACCAAGGGTGGTATCAGGTACAGCATTCACGTCGATCAGGACGAAGTGATGGCATTGGCAGCACTGATGACCTATAAATGTGCCATTGTGGATGTGCCATTTGGTGGTGCAAAGGGAGGAGTCAAGATCAGCCCTTTTAAGTACACCGATCGCCAGCTTGAAAGTATCACGCGGAGATATACCACAGAGTTGATCAGAAAGAATTTCATCGGACCCGGTATTGATGTCCCGGCACCGGATTATGGAACCGGAGCCAGAGAAATGGCCTGGATACTGGATACTTACCTCACTTTCAAAAACGGAGAATTGGACTTCGCCGGTTGTGTAACCGGAAAACCCGTTAGCCAAAATGGAATCCGGGGCAGGGCAGAGGCCACCGGAAGAGGCGTTTACTACGGGCTTAGAGAGGCAGTAAGTTTCGAGGACGACATGAAAAAACTCGGCCTGGAAACTGGAATGGCCGGAAAAACTATGGTCATCCAGGGGCTTGGTAACGTGGGTTCTCACGCTGGCCTCATTTCTCAAAAAGAGGGAGATGCCAAAATTATCGCTGTATCTGAGTATGAAGGTGCTATCTATTCTGAAAAGGGGATTGACATGGAGAAGCTTCTCAAATTCAGAAAAGAAACCGGCTCCATTGTCGGCTACCCCGGTACTACCACCCTAGCACACAGAGATGCTGCACTGGAGTTGGAATGCGATATTCTCGTTCCCGCCGCACTGGAAAATGTCATCACTAAGGAAAACGCTCATAAAATCAAGGCAAAAATCATTGGAGAGGCTGCAAACGGTCCCATTTCTTTTGATGCGGAGGAGATACTCATCAAAAATGGCATACTTGTAATACCTGATATGTATATCAATGCCGGTGGTGTTACCGTATCTTATTTCGAGTGGTTGAAAAACCTGTCTCACATGAGATTTGGACGGATCGAAAAACGCTTTAACCAAAACACTTACAATTCGCTCGTGAATGTGGTCGAAAAGTTGACCGGAAAAACCATTGGAGAGAGGGAGCGCCGCATGGTGACGCGTGGAGCCGATGAAATTGACCTGGTGAGAAGTGGTCTTGAGGAAACCATGGTTGAAGCTTATCAGCAGATCAGGTTGGTGCGAAAGCGCAAAAAACGCATCAATGACCTGAGAAGCGCTGCTTTTGTAAGTGCACTCAATAAAGTTGGGAACGACTATCTCAACCTGGGAGTTTTCCCGTAAGACTTTAATTTGGTATAAACCTTTCAAGAGTTTGCTTTGTTAGGAATTTTGATACTCCCACACTGAAAAATGTTACTGGCTTGCGGGTCAGTAACATTTTTTAAAAGGGGCTTAAACCTAACAGCAAATATATACCGATGTCTAAACAACCGAAGCGCAAAAACAACGTCAGAGTTAAGATCGACAAGACCGACAGAAGAATTCTGAAAATTTTACAGGAAAACAGCAAACTCACCAACCTTGAATTGTCCAGATTAATCGGTTTGTCTCCGGCCCCAACCCTGGAGCGTGTAAAAAAACTTGAAAGAGCTGATGTTATTGCAAGCTATCACGCCAATCTCAACCCCAAGTCAATAGGTCTGAATGTAGAAACCTTTATTTTGGTCGATTTGGCCTGGCAAAAACCCAATGCTCTAGAGAAATTTTCCAACCAAATTAAGGAGATCGATGAGGTCATTGAAGCCTACATCATTACCGGAGAAGCCGACATGATGCTCAAAGTAGTTTGTTCCAATATGGCAGCTTACGAGGAGCTAATGTTCAAGAAGCTTAGTCAGATTAAGGAGATAGAGCGGCTTAAAACACTCATAGCCCTATCTAAAATTAAGGACAGTAAAGTGCTTCCCTACGACTACGGTGACAAAAAGAAATAACTCTTCCTGTGCACAACTACTTTTTTAAATTTCAAATAGATAAATCCTTTCTGATCAAATCCGGCCGGTGCAGTTTATTAACCACTTTAACCACCACTGACAAGTGAAGAATAGTTTATTGTGGGCAATAGCAGATGGAGAAGATCTCAGGGGGTTTTTGTTTGGATCAATGCATCTGGCAGGACCCTCTGAGGTACATTTGATAAATTCTGCAGAGGTTATGCTCGATAGGGTGGAAAGTCTCATGCTCGAATTTAATCCCGCTGAAATAAAACCCGATCAAATCGCTGATCTCCAGAAATTGCCTCAATCGAAGCGGTTGTCATTGAAAATTCCCCGTCGCAAGTACTTCCGCATCAGAGATAAATTAAAACGCTTCACAGGAATAAACATCCGTGAATTTGATCTCTTTCCCCCTCTGTACACCCTGAATGTAATCTATGCGGGGTTTTTAACGGATAAAGAGAGCTTCTCAATGGATTTTCACCTGTTTCAAAAAGCCATGCGCAGGAAAATGCCGGTTACAGGATTGGAGTCAGTTGAAGACCAGACCAAAATCATCAAAGCCATTCCCCTGGAGCAACAAATTAGCTCCCTGGAAGATTTTTCAAAGAGAGTGGATGTGCACCGAAAAAGAATACTTCGGTCCGCAAGCCTGTATCGGGATCAGAAAATCCACGAGCTCTACCGTTACAACAAAAACCAGATGGGTCCTATCCGCCGGCAACTCATCTACGAACGCAATTTCAGGATGGCCGATAAAATTGAAGAACAGCTTCGCGAGCAAACGGCCCTGATTGCTGTGGGAGCAGGTCATTTGTCAGGCCGCTTTGGCCTTATTCGTCTGCTTAAGCGATGTGGTTATCGATTGAAGCCGGTGAAAAATATAAAATCGGACCTTTGACAGACCCAAATGGGTGTTTATGTGTTTGGTCAATATGCAATTTTCATTTACACTATTCGCACTATTCCTCCTGGGGTTTTCCTCCGCTGCAGAAACAACTGGAGAAGACTCTGACAGGCACACTATATCCGGCCATGTTACTGATGCTGAAACCGGAGAAAGTATTATTGGAGCCAATATCTTTCTCGCCGATAGGACCGGAACGGGAACAGTAACCAATACTTACGGCTTTTATTCCCTGACGCTGGACAGCGGACCGCAGGAATTGGTTTATTCCTACATCGGCAAAAACTCTCAAAGGGTGGAGCTCGATTTGCAAAATGACACCATAATTAATATTCGGCTCTTCAGTGGAGTGGAAACCGCAGAGGTGGTGGTCACAGCTGAGGAGGGTGACCGAAATGTGACGAGGGCTGAGATGGGTGTCATTGAACTGGATATGGACCGCATCAGTACGCTGCCCATTCTACTGGGAGAGCTGGATGTACTTAAAACCATCCAACTTTTGCCTGGTGTACTCTCCGCCGGGGAGGGCTTTTCCGGATTCCACGTCAGGGGTGGTGGAGCCGATCAAAATCTAGTCCTTTTGGATGAAGCCACTGTGTACAATACAGGTCATTTACTGGGGTTTGTTTCGGTTTTCAACTCGGATGCCATCAAAAATACAACCCTTATAAAAGGCGGGATGCCCCCTCAGTATGGAGGGCGGATTTCCTCGGTGCTGGATATTCAAATGAAGGAGGGCAACAACCGGCAGTTTGAAGCTCAGGGTGGAATTGGACTGATTGCAAGTCGTCTCACTCTCCAGGGACCGATAGTCGAGGACAGGGCTTCGTTTTTGATCAGTGGCAGGAGGACGTATTTATTCGATTTGGCACAGCCCGCTCTAAAGGGCGGTAATTTTGAGGGGACCAATTACTTTTTTTACGATTTCAATGTCAAGGTCAACTATAGGATTTCAGACAGGGACAGACTGTATTTTAGCTCATATTTGGGCCGGGATGTGCTCGATTTCAATACCCGTAGCCGGGATTTTACTCTCCGTATGCCGTACGGAAATACCACGGCTACCCTCCGGTGGAACAGAACCATTGGAAGCAGAATGTTCGTCAATACCTCCCTGATTTACAATGACTATCAATTTGACTTTAGGGGCCGGCAGGAGGATTTTAACTTCCGTCTCAAGTCGGGCATTAGGGATATCAATCTTAAAAGCGACTTTGATTTTTTCCCCTCTGACAAGCACCACGTCAAATTTGGTTTCAGCATTTCAGACCACAAATTATCACCCAATCAAACATCGGGGTCCTCCGGAGAAACGGTTTTTGAATCACCCGATGAACCTGAATATGCCATTCAGGGAGGAATTTACGTACAGGATGAGTGGAAATTCCGGGACAACATAAGTCTGCTTGGTGGCCTTCGATATTCCTTTTTCAATCACAGGGGACCTTATTTTGACGAGGAGACTTCAGAAGAATTAGACCGTGGGGAATCCACAGTTTGGTACGACGCCCTGGAGCCCCGACTGAGTGTAAATTGGCGTCTCAACCCCGAAAGCTCCATCAAAGCCGGTTTTTCAGTCAATGAACAGTTTTTACACCTTGTCAGCAATTCCACCAGCACCCTTCCAACAGATATTTGGGTGCCGAGCACGAGGATGATACCCCCACAGCTAGGTATTCAGTACTCCCTGGGTTATTTTAGAAATTTCCTGGGCAATACCCTGGAAACTTCAGTGGAGGTCTATTACAGGGACCTTCAAAATCAACTTGATTACCAGGAGAATTACGTGCCTTCCCTTTCAGGGCGATTGGAGAATGATTTTGCTGTGGGCAAAGGACGAGCCTACGGAGCTGAATTTTTTGTGAATAAAACGAAGGGGAACTTCACCGGCTGGATAGCATACACTCTCTCCTTTACAGATCGGACCTTTGACGAAATAAACAACGGCCGGAGTTTCTCAGCCCCCTTTGACAGGCGGCACGATCTGTCTGTAGTGGGCACCTGGGATCTGAGTGATCGGGTGGATATAGGAGCGACATTTGTGTTTGGCTCGGGACAGGTTTTTACACCAATTGAAGGCATGTACCTGATTGATGGTTTTCCGGTAGAGATATACGGAGAACGAAACAGCGCGAGTCTTCCGGACTATCATCGTCTGGATCTTTCCGTGACACTGAGACCCCCACCGGAGAGAAGAGACGGTCGATTCAACAGCTACTGGACTTTTTCAGTGTACAATGTTTACAGCAGAAAGAATCCGCTCTTCGTTTACCCTTCCTTCGAACAGGCAGGAGCCGAACAGGTCAATGCTGAGTTGGTGCAGGTCTCACTGTTTCCCATCATTCCCTCAGTAACCTGGAACTTCAATTTTAAATAGCGCACCATGACAGCAATTAATCCAACGTATAAAATATTGAGCACAGTGACTACCTTGCTGCTTTTTATGCTCATTTTACTGGTTTCTTCCTGCGAAGAGCCCTTTGATCCTGGTATTCCCGTCGATAGGAACGAAATAGTGGTTGAGGCTTATATAGAGTGGAGCGAAGGAGGCGAGATGCCCACCTTTGCGGTAATCAGCAGGAGTTTCCCATTTGCCGGATTAATCGATGCAGACTTTGCCAGTGATGTTTTTATCCGGGATGCCATGGTATTCGTTTCTAAAGTAGATGAGATGGTAGAGCTAACTAAAGTGTGTCTGGAGGATATACCCGAAGACTTTAGAGATGAGGTGATATCCAATCTGGGAATTGATTCTGTATTGGTCAATATCTGTCTGTATGTGGATGTCAATGGAGAACTAGAAGCTTTTCCGGGCGAGCAATATGAATTGGAAGTGATTGTGGATGATGTCACAGTCACATCCACTGTGGTTATACCGCGACCTGTTCCCCTGGACTCCCTGTGGGCAACCGCAGTGCCGGACCCAGATGCAGATACTCTTGCACAATTGAGGTTGTCGCTGAGTGATCCTCCCGGTCCTGATTTCTACCGGTACTTCACCTCAGTCAATGGTGGTCCTTTTATTCCTCCAGTGGCCTCAGTTACCGATGACGCCCTGTTTGACGGTCAGAGTTTTGAAGTCAATATTTTGAAAGCAGAGCCGCGGGGAACTGATTTTGACCCGGAGACTTTTGGCTTTTTTAGCCGGGGAGATGAGGTAATTTTAAAGTGGTGCACCATTGAAAGGGCACAATTTCGCTTTTGGGAAACTCTCGAGTACAACCGCAACAACCAGGGCCCTTTTACTAATTACACCCTTGTCGAATCAAATATTGAAGGAGACAACGGACTCGGTGTTTTTGGGGCGCAATCCTGTTTTTACTACCAAATTACCATCCCTGAGGAGTTGTAATATTTTCGCCATTCCTCCACTAATTTCCACCGGATTTCCACAATAATCCACTGAAAACCAAATGGCCATTGGACTGTTAGATTCAAAATACAGGGGATGTACAGAATAATAGAAAGAGTACTCCCCCCCACCTGACCCATCCTGGGTGGCAAATGGATTCAGGACCCACAATTTTTTTCCATCCAGCTACCGGATATCCAGAATGATGAGTCCGTTTTACCTGTCGCACTACAACTCAAAGATCGAGTTCAACCCCTCTGACACTCTCAGGGGCGTGGATGTACATCCGCACAAGGGATTTGAAACAGTAGCCATAGCGTATCACGGAAAAATCGCCACTACGACAGTGCGGGAAACAGTAGTGTTATCGGCAAGGGTGGTGTACAGTGGATGACTGCCGGTTCGGGGGTGCTTCATAAGGAGTTTCACGAGGAGGATTTTCAGCAAAGTGGCGGTCTTTTCCAGATGGTCCAATTGTGGGTAAATCTGCCCGCCAAATACAAATCTGTGGATCCCCTCTATCAGGATATCAGGCACGAGGATAAAGGTAAAGTGGCCATTCCGGGAGACGGCGGGACCTGCTTTTTGATAGCCGGTGAATTAAATGGGGTTCAAGGCCCTGCAAAAACCTACTCTCCCATAGATATGTTTGACATTTATCTGAAAAAGGGAGGTCGATTCGAACTGCCCGTAAAAGTGGTTTTAATACCGGGATTTTAATTGTGGAGGTGAATCTCAAGGTCAATGGGGACCAAAAAGCCCCCACAGATCACTTTGTTTTCTTCAGACCTGACGACAGCGGAGACAAAATTTTACTGGAGGCTTCTTAGGACTCGGTGGTGCTTTTTCTCTCGGGCGAACCCATTAATGAACCCATTGCTCAGTACAGACCATTCCTGATAAATACCCGCGAAGAGCTGGATGAGGCTATCAGGGAATTTAATACAGGCAAGTTCGGTACACTGGAATGATCTCCCCATCTCAGCCGCAGATGCATTGAACTTTCACTTTTTTCAGAGGAGCTTAAAACATCCAAAGCGGGGTCTGTCCAATATTATTTCGGGGCTATTTGTTATATTTGTGACTTAATCCAGTATCAACACTGAATAATGTCCCGGAGAGAAGGCCAACATAATGGAGGCGACAGGCTGCTAATATTCATAGTTGCCTACAATGCGGAGAAGCACATTTCCAAAGTGCTTGACCGGATACACCGTTCCATTTTTGAGGATTATGATTACGAAATCCTCATTATTGATGACCACTCTGCTGACCGCACCTTTGAAGTGGCCCGTGAGTACCGCCGCTCCAACCCCGATCTCAACATAACGGTCCTTTTCAATCCCGACAACCAGGGGTACGGTGGCAATCAAAAACTCGGTTATCGCTATGCCATCATCAATGGGTTTGACTATGTGGTACTGCTGCACGGAGACGGCCAGTACGCCCCGGAATTTCTGGATAAAATGGTGGAGCCCCTTAAAGACGGAGGTCACCAGGCTGTTTTTGGCTCCAGGATGCTACGCAAAAAAGATGCTCTCAAAGGAGGGATGCCACTGTATAAATTTGTGGGAAACATCATTCTCACCCGGCTTCAAAATTTGATTCTCGGTGCCGGGCTTTCGGAATTTCACTCCGGTTACAGGGCCTATTCGGTGGAAGCACTCAGTGGACTCCCGATTGAGAGGAATTCCAATGATTTTGAATTTGATACCCAGATCATCATCCAGTTGTTATTGGCTCGGATGCAGATCGCCGAGATTCCCATTCCCACCTTTTACGGAGACGAAATATGCCATGTCAACGGCATAAGGTACGCCTGGAATGTACTTGTGGCATCGGTTCAGAGTAAATTGCACAGACTCAATTTGTTTTACAAAATGGAGTATGATATTGACTCTGGAAAAATCCCCTACACCCTGAAATTGGGATATACGAGTTCGCATACCATGGCTCTGGATCGCGTACCCGACAATAGCAAGGTACTCGATCTGGGAGCTGGTCCCGGACTGATGGCTGGAGAGCTTCTCAAAAAAGGCTGTGAGATTACCGGTCTGGACATTTACGATCAGGAGGAAAACATCAATTTCAACAACTACATCAAAGGTAATCTCAATGCCCCTGATTTTAAGTTGCAGATCGGCGATTACGATGTGATTTTGATGTTGGACGTGATAGAACACGTGGACGATCCCGAGTTATTGATGGATTATATCCGAAAGCACATTCACCCTTCGCGCAAACCACTGATTCTTTTGACCACTCCGAATATCGCTTTTTTCATTACCCGTTTGCAGTTGTTCTTCGGTAATTTTAATTACGGAAAAAAGGGGATACTAGACCGGACTCACAAAAGGCTTTTTACATTCGGAACACTCAAAAAACTCTGTAATCAGACAGGCTACAAATTAAAGAAAACCAGAGGCATACCTGCTCCCTATCCGGAGGCCATTGGGCACAACTGGATATCCATACTGCTTCTGAGCTTGAATAAGGGCTTGATCCGTATAAGCAAAAGGCTTTTTTCCTACCAGATATATGCGGAACTCCAACCCACACCCGTAGTAGAAAACCTCTTAAGGTACTCCATTGAACACAGTAGGGAAAAGGCAGAAGAAATCCGCGATAGTCAAATTTCCAATTGAAAACCGAATAGCCAATGACTAAGAAGGGAAGCAAAAAGAGACAGAGGAAGGTGACCGGAAAGCGTGAAAAAAAGGGATTGGATATGCAGTTGGTAGTGGTGGCAGATTCCTTTTTCCCAAAGGATTTTAAAATGTTTCGCCCCGCCTTTTCTCTTTTTCAGGGTCCCCAAAACAACTGTCTTTACCTACGATCAAACGAGGGCCCTGCCGGAAGCCTGAGCGGTGAATTCGAAAATTTAAACATCTCGGTTTTAAAAGGTGAATCTGCTCGTGGTGATTTAATCTCCTCACTTGAAAAAGGGGAAGAAAACGCCCCGGTCCTCTTTATTGACAAGGATAGAATCAAAGGGACCGTGAATTGGAAAAGCCTCGCAGCAAAACTTTCCTCCACAGACATCAATAACCGTGCTGGCTGGGTTCTTTCAGGTTTCGGAGAAAAGGCTGGCCTTTTAGCACCTTTAGTTCTCGCTGAAAACCGGCTTGCTCATTTTGCAATCAATAAATCCGAGGATAATTCTGACGGCAATCCGATCGAAATGGTATCGGATGAGGTTTTAATGCGCTATCCCGATGCGCAACTTGAAACAGGTGCTTTTATCTCAGGGGAGATCGAAACATTATCCAGACCCGGATGGCGAAAGAATATCCATTTTTTGAGCCGTGATGCGGTGCGGGAATGGAAGGGCAAAATTGTGCCGCCCTTGTCGATTGGATGCGAGAGTCCACTTTTCAGACTGGCTTTTGTCGGTCTTATGGTGGTTGCTTTTTTCGGGATGACCATTCTGAGTCAGAATGCCGGTATATCCGGGGATGAGTACAGGTATTTAGACCAGGCGGAGCGCGTCTATAACTACTACACCTCTTTTGCGTCCGATAAAGCTGCAGTTTCTCAAAGAGGGATCGACCCACAGCACTACAATGCCCAGACATTTGACAACATTCTCTTCACCGTCCAAAAGTGGTTGGGGATGCCGGCCGACTCTTTTGGATTCAGGCATTTTTGGAATGCAGTGGTGGGGTGGTTGGCCATTTTACTTGCCGCCTTAATCGCCTTGAGACTGGGTGGGGGCTACAGGATGGCTTTTGTGGTTTGCCTCCTTCTTTTACTCTCACCGCGTTTTTTAGGGCACGCTTATAACAACCACCGGGATATACCGATGGCCACGACAGTCTTGTTTGCCTTTTACTGGATGATCCCTTTTTTGAGATCCCTTCCGAGGATAAACAAGAAAGCTGCCATCTGGGTGATTGTCGGAATTGCATCAGCATTTAGTTTGAGACTTGGAGGTGGAGTGTTAATGGCCGGCTATCTGGTGTTTTTTGCCGGGATATTTTACGCGCTCAGATTTCCCGTTAAGATGTGGTTTGCATCGGATAATCTCGGTGTGGCCGGAAAAATGGCAGGTTACTCAGTAGCTTTGGCGGCTATTGGTTGGGGAATCAGTTTGCTGTTTTGGCCCTTTGGACTGGAGGCCCCAATTCGACACAGTCTTGAAGTGCTGGACGCCACGGGAGATATAGGCGTGAGTCTGAGACAGGTTTTTGAAGGGGAGGAGTTGTTCTCTTCGGCTATGCCCTGGTACTACGTGTTGCGGTATATGCAACTCACCATTTCCCTGATTGTTCTGGCTGGATTTGCTGCCGGCCTTGCATTTGTCAGGGATTTTACGGACAGGCACAATCTTCCTGTGGTATTGATGGTGGTAGCCGCTATCATTTTGCCTCTGTATTACGCCTGCTTTATGACCACCAATCACTACGGAGGCTGGCGCCACTTTATCTTTGTGTATCCGTTTGTTGTGCTTTTTGCAGGCATAGGGATAGAGGGTTTACTTCGAAAAATCAACCAGAAGGTTGCAAGAGCAGGCATTTGGGTGGTGATTGCGCTGGGGTTGGCATTGCCGCTAAGGTATATTGTGCAAAATCACCCCTACGAGTACATCTATTACAACGAACTGATTGGTGGAACCGGGGGTGCTGCCGGCTATTATGAATTGGACTATTCGATGATTTCTCTTCGCGAGACCTCCAACTGGCTGATAGAAAATGTGGTGGAAGGTCACCGGGGGGAGGATAAACTGAGAATTGCCACCAATGACAGACGGGCTTCAATGTATTATTTTAGAGACCATTTGGATGTAGTGGAAATTGTGTACACCCGTTACTATGAAAAATCTGAGGCAGATTGGGATTATGCGACTTTCTATTCTTCTTTTATTGCACCTTTTCAAATCAGAAACGGGCTATGGCCACCTCATGAGGCGATTTACAATGCGGAGGTTGACGGAGCGATAGTGGGTGCAGTTATCAGGCGTGTCTCGAAGGAGGATTATAAGGGACATCAAAAACTCCGCGAGGGCAATCCAGTCGAGGCTCTGGTCCACTTCTCCAATTACCTGGAAAAAGATCCCAATAACGCAGAAGTTTGGACGGCAATGGCAGATGCATATATGTTTCTGGAACAGTATGAAGCAACAATTTCTGCAGCGCGAACTGCCTTAACCCTTTTGCCCGATTATGGCCCTGTGCTGGAATTAAAGGGAGGAGCCTTTTTGAATACAGGACAATACGAGGCGGCTGTCTCCGTATTTCAAGCGGTTTTGGAGGACATGCCCCATCATTACATGATACATTACTACAAGGCAGCTGCCCTGTTCAGAATGGGGGAATACCACCAGGCAATAGATGCAGCCACCATGTCTCTAGGCTACAATCCCAATTTTCAACTATCATACAGACTGCTGGCGGAGTGTTATTTGGCTATTGGGGACCACGCTTCCGCAGAACGCATAATGAGGGTGCTTGAGGAGCGACTGGGTGAGTAGCAGGATGTCCTTTTCCGCAATTTTTGATCCAAATGTAGGATAGTTGAATTGGCAAACATTCAATAGGAGGCTGGAATTACTTCCGGATTCGTGATCGTTTATAACAATGCCTCTACTGTAAACTATTTTTTGGAAAAATGAGTTATATTTGGTAACCTTGTGACGCCTTTAATGGCAATAGAAAGAAGATAAATCAGCCTCTGTTTTATGAACTACAAAACAATCCCAGTCTCCACTTTAAAGGAAATGACCACCAGTAAAGGGGACGATGTGTACCACCTAAGTGGTAAAAAACCGACCCTAATTGTTTTTCTAAGAAATTTTGGATGCATGTTTTGCAGAGAGGCTATGGATGATATCAACAAGGTGAAAAAAGAAATTCAGTCCAAAGGGGTCGAAATAGTGCTGGTTCATATGTCTGAAACAGAAACTGCCAATAAATTCCTCAAAAAGTATAATATTCACGATCTTAGACATGTCAGCGACACTTCAGCAAAATTCTATCAGGCCTTTGGACTCATGAAGGGCAACTTCAATCAACTTTTTGGTTTTCAGAACTGGATGAGGGGCTTTGATGCTGCTTTTGCAAAAGGTCATGGAATGTCTGTCCCCATCGGAGACGGTTTTCAAATGCCGGGAATATTTTTGCTCAATGGAAATAAAATCGAGCAGAGTTACAACCACAAATCCATCTCAGACAGACCTGATTATATCAAATTAGCAGGTCTCAAGGTGGAGGAGTCCGAAAAATAAATATCCCAACTCGGGCGCTAAAATAGTTTCAATCGGTCCTGCGTTACTCAAAGAGGTTTCAATTCACATACTGAAACCACTGAATTATTTATTGATAATCTGTAGTTGACGATCCATGAAATTATTCATCGCACCACTTATTCTCTGCCTCTTTTTTATCCCACCGGTAAGTAGCCAGCACCTTGAAACCAAGGTGGACACATTGATGTTTTACGCTGATGTACTGGTGAGTTCAAGATTGGATAAACACAGGCAGTTCGGAGCTGAAAATTTCGAAAATATCTTCGTGGACATTCTCAATAAAGGCCCTGAGTCTTTTGATGATTTAAAAGACCTGCCAGTATTGTCAGTAAAAGTTGACCCGGATTCTACCTTCGCCCTCTACACCTGGCAGTTAATAGTCAATAATGGTTCTGATTTTCACTACTTTGGCTACATCCAGAGTCTGAAGGATGAATTCGAACCCATACGTCTTGTCGATCGGATGCACAGCGGCAGAGTGGATGAATATGCCACCTTCCTCCCAGACCACTGGCCGGGCGCTTTTTACTACAATATGAAACCCTTTATTTTGCCCGATGGGAATCAGGCCTTTCTGCTTTTTGGAATAAATGGTAAGTCGCGATTTAACAGATTGAGAGTAATGGATGTGCTCTATAAAGACGGTGACCGCTTTTTATTTGGATTGCCGGTATTCGGTGAAGAACCTGAAGGAATTCAGCGGTCCGGGAAAACCAGGATTTTGATGGAATACAGTTATGACGCTCCCATTTATCTGAATTTTGACCCGGAGTACGAATTGATAGTATTCAACCAGGTTGACCGAAAAGAAGGTATTCATCCCGGACAGGGCATGACCGGAATACCCACAGGCGAATATCACGGCTATGAATACCAGGACGGATTGTGGATTTACGTCCCTGAAGTTGTAAGGGAACGCTCTGTGCCTGAGGTGTCACCACCACCTCCGGCTCGTGATCGACCTCGAAGAGACCTTTTTGGCCGACCTCAAAACAACCGCAACTAAAACTAACTCCTGTCAGGCCGGTCGCACGATACTTTATTGTTGAGTTTCTGACATTTTGTAGTGTTTGACTTGTTCAAAATCGTATCCGAGGTCAAATGCGTTATACGCAAAGTTTTACTAATGCACATTGTTCCATAAATGCATTTTTTATTAAGTGATTCAGCGCCAAAATGTGGTGCGGCTTTTTGTACCTTTGCTTTAACAAATACCAGATCAAACGATGGAAAAGAACATAATTTTCTCCATGATGGGGGTGAGCAAGACTTTGCCCCAGAATAACAAGACCATAATCAAGGATATTCACCTGTCTTTTTTCTACGGTGCCAAAATTGGTATTATCGGATTGAATGGTTCCGGTAAATCAACTCTGTTGCGAATCATTGCAGGAGTCGATCAAAACTACCAGGGAAAAGTCGAGTTCCAAAAGGGCTATACCGTTGGATTCCTCGAGCAGGAACCCGAATTGGATGAAAGTAAAACCGTAAAGGAAATCGTAAGTGAAGGTACACAGGAAGTAATGGACCTTCTCGCAGCCTACGAAGAAGTCAATGCGGCCATGGGTTTGGAAGAGAATTACAGCGATCCCGATAAAATGGACAAGCTGCTGGACAAGCAAGGTCAGCTCGGAGAGAAAATTGACCATGTAAATGGCTGGGAAATTGATTCGGTTCTGGAGCGGGCAATGGATGCTCTCCGCTGCCCGGAGCCGGATAAACCCATCTCTGTTTGCTCCGGTGGGGAACGCAGAAGGGTGGCACTGTGCAGACTCCTGCTCCAAAGTCCCGACATCCTTCTACTGGATGAGCCGACCAACCACCTTGACGCCGAATCTGTACATTGGTTGGAACAACATCTGGAGCGCTACAAGGGAACGGTCATAGCAGTTACCCACGACCGTTACTTCCTGGATAACGTGGCAGGATGGATACTCGAGCTCGACAGGGGAGAGGGCATACCCTGGGAAGGGAATTACTCCTCCTGGTTGGAGCAAAAGAAAAAGCGCCTGAAACTGGAGGAAAAACAGGAGAGCAAGCGGCAAAAAGCCCTCGAACGCGAGTTGGAATGGGTGCGTATGAATCCCAAAGGAAGACAGGCAAAAGCCAAGGCCAGGCTCAACAATTACGAAAAAATGGCCGCGGAAGAAGCCAAATCCAAAGAGGCCAAATTGGAGATATTTATCCCGGCAGGTCAGCGACTGGGCAACAATGTGATCAATGCTGAAGAACTCTACAAAGGCTATGAGGATCGCTTGCTTATCGAAAATCTCAGCTTCCAACTGCCCCCGGCGGGTATTGTCGGTGTTATCGGACCCAATGGCGCCGGTAAAACAACCCTGTTTAGAATGATAATGGGACAGGAAAAACCGGACAAGGGGAATATTGAAATCGGTGAAACTGTCCAGATTGGTTATGTGGATCAGGCACATGAGGACATACACCCTGACAAAACGGTGTTTGAGGTCGTATCGGGAGGAAATGACTTCATAGAACTCGGAAACACCTCGATTAACAGTAGGGCCTATCTTGCGCGATTTAATTTTACGGGCTCTGATCAGGAGAAAAAATGCGGTGTGTTGTCCGGGGGAGAGAGAAACAGATTGCACCTCGCCATGTGCCTAAAGCAACAGGCCAATGTGCTGCTGCTGGATGAGCCCACCAATGATATTGACATCAACACTCTTCGAGCACTGGAGGAAGCCATTGAGAATTTTGCGGGATGTGCAGTGATTATTTCGCATGACCGTTGGTTCCTCGATAGGGTGGCAACCCATATTTTGGCCTTTGAAGGAAATGCTCAGGTGCACTTTTTTGAAGGGGACTACTCTGCTTACGAGGAAAACAGACGAAAAAGATTGGGTGAAGTGGGTAGCCAAAAATTTAAGTACAAAAAACTGAAGGGAGAATCCTGAGTCTCGGATTTTAATCGACGGAAAACCGGAGGTCCACTATTCGTAACCGGTGCCACCGGTCAAAGCGGTAGTGGAATTGATCGTTGACCACCTTGAACAGTCCTCCGGTGGCAGCCAGACTACCCGCGCCTGCTACAAAACCCCAGTCGTATGAGCCCGACCATATCCAGTCACCTACGCTGAATATCAGGGTGCCCGCCAGAAAATTCAGGCCGGCATGAAACACTGTATTTCCACGTCTTTTTTGCCGCATAGTTCGCATTGACCTGATCTCAGCGGGCTTCACCATTCCAATGTCAAATTCGATCAATTCCTGCTCGGGGAGTATCTTCCAGATAGTGACTTCCACCCAGGTTCTTGTATCGTCATAAAGTCTGATCTCAAACTGATCACCGGACTGAAATTTGTGTGTTTTGATCCTGTTTTGCCGCTCTACCTGTAGGTATATTTGACTGAGGAGAGAAACGGGAATGGCCCATATTACTGCGGTGAGCAAAATTGTTTTCAATGTCTTTTGCATTGGTGTACCCATGTTTTATTTGTTTGGAAATGCGAGTTTTTGTAATAAATGTTTTCCACAAAAGAGATGTACTCAAATATTTCATATGCACAAGGTACAAAATTGCCGGAATTCCATAAGTAGGTGGGTTTTGGAAATGGAAATTGTATTTGATCTTTCTTCATCCACACAAAAGATGGATTCTGCATTGTGGCCGATTGAGGCGCAATCCAAAAGTCAAAGGCCAGGTGCAAGGCATAAATTTTTATTACGTGAGTTAAAACAGATGTCCTTTTTGTGTACATTTGTCACCCAATCAGAAAACCTATGAGTGCTGAAATAGTAATTCTTACAGAAGAAGAGGGCAAAGACAACTCGGCCTATCTCAAAAAATGGATTGAGAAAAACAAGCTCCGGGCTCACGGAGTGTTGGTGCCTGAAATAAAAGGGGTAAGGTATTTTTACAATCCCTATATGGATGTCAAGGTGGAGGTAGAACCTCAGCAAAAGGTCAAAGACCCGGATAAAATATACGAATCCAGGGATGAGGTTTATTCCAGGAAAGCCTACAAAGTGGCCGCTTCGTGGTTGCGGATGAAACCTCCTCTCAACAGCGATTATTTTTTGATAGATGGCATCGGCAGACTTGAACTGGAGGATGAGGGATTAGAGCCTGAACTCGGCCGTGTAATCAAGGCTGCCAAGGATGGTAAAATGGACCATTGTCTATTATTGGGTGTCAGAATCGGCTGCAAGACCAAAGTAATAAAAAAGTACAGCCTGCACTCCGCTCGCTCCATCTATCACGAAGACCTTCAGGATTTACTTGACGAAAGGGAATAACCCTTGTATATATGGTGGTAAATCAGCTAAATTCACCACATCCCAATGTAGTGATGTAGAGATTTTTGGCCCCACTTTCGAGTATTTCTCTACCACAACTCTCAAGCGTGGCACCAGTAGTAATCACATCGTCCACCAGCAGGATATTTTTACCCTCGGTGTTTTCCGGTTTAGTCACTTTGAAAAGCGATTGGCTGTTGTCGAAGCGGCGGTCTCTTCCCAGTTTGGTTTGCGAGGGGTTGTTTCTGATTCGCGCAACCGTATTCGTACTCCAGGGAATGTCCATGACTTCGCTCATTCCCTTTGCGAGCAAGTCACATTGATTGAAACCCCGTTTGGCTTTTTTCCCTGGATGCAAAGGGACCGGCAATATCAAATCGACCCTGTTGAAGTGTTCAGATTTTTTCAAAAAGTGGCCCATGGCTTTTCCAATCTCAATCCCCAAATCTTTTCGACCCTCGTACTTTATTCGGCCTATCAGGTTTTGGGTTTTACCTCCCGGAGAGAAGAATAAGAGCGCTGCCGCAGCCGCAACTGGCAATCGACCCCAGAAAGTGGAGGCCAATTCGTTTTCAAGCGGGTTGCGGTGGTGATTGGTCAGTGGAAGATCGGCCAGGCAATTAAGACAGAGGTAGTGGCCGGTAATAGGTTGTTCATATCTGCAAAAAGGGCACAGCTCCGGGTAAACAAGGTTCAGCAGTCCCTCCAGGATATTCGGAGATTTTATTGTAAGCATTTTTGTTATTTCTTTGTATTCAGGTGTTTTAAATCGTGAAAATGTACCCAGATAGCACCCTTTTTCTACAAAAGAAAATGAGCATGGCAGTTAAAAAGTATCGCTTCCACTTATTGAGAACCCGAGAAGGCAGAAGGTAAGATTGAAAAAAAGCATATCCGAAGGAAGCCAATCGGATATGCTTTTTCAAAGATCAAATGAGAGTGATAAAACCGTCATTGACGGCAGTAATTTTTTGAATGAGGCGCTGGTAGGATATTCTCTAAGCTTAACATGCACTTCAGCTATTTTCAAAAAACTATTCCCTGAGGGGTACAGCTACTGTGACGACCTCACCCCCTCTGAGAACAGTTACATTTAGTATGTCACCAACCCTGGAGGCACCAACTATTGCTTGAATTTCCGATGCATTACGAATATCTCTGCCATCTATGGACACAATTATGTCATCGGATTCCAGGCCGGCCAGATAAGCTGAGCTCTCCTCTTCCACCTCCTTTATCAATACCCCTGATGTTACATCAACACCTATTTCATTGGCAAGGGATGAGCTCATTTCAGTAATGGTGATTCCAAGGAAAACTCTTCTGTAATAGCCGTATTCAATGATGTCATCGATAATTTTGGCAGCCAGATTAATGGGAATGGCAAAGGAGTACCCTGCATAAACTCCGGTTGGGGTGGCAATGGCTGTATTAATGCCGAGCAGTCTGCCCGAATCATCCACTAGCGCACCTCCGCTATTACCCGGATTTACTGCCGCATCCGTTTGGATAAAGCTCTCGATGGACCCCTCAGTGTCTATGATGTTTAGATTTCTTCCTTTGGCTGAAATGATGCCTGCCGTAATTGTTGAAGTCAGGTAGTCAAAGGGATTTCCCACAGCGAGCACCCAGTCGCCAACCCTGCTCTTATCTGAGTCAGCAAACTCAAGGGTGGGAAGGTTGCTACCTTCTATTTTTAGAACAGCGAGGTCGGTGGTTTCATCCCGGCCTACCAGTTCTGCCTCAAAGGTCCTGTTGTCGTTAAGGGTTACGGTAATTTCGTCGGCGAACCGTAACACATGGTTGTTGGTGACCACATAACCATCGCTGGAGACAATAACCCCGGACCCTGTACCGCGTCTTTGGAAGAATTCAGGACTTCGCTGACCCCGAAATTGGTCCATACCAAAAAAGTCGCCGTGAAACCAATCGTCCGGCCCGAAAAAGCGGTAAAATGGGTTTTGTCGCTGACGCTGTTGTTGCATGCGCTCCCTTGCACTCTCTTCACTTTCTCTTGCTCTGATGTGAACCACCGCAGGCGTTGACTTTTCAGCAGCCTCCGCAAAGGAAACCGGTGTCCGCATGGTTGTCGTTGGTGCTTCAAAGTGAGTCACATTCCTCGTAAAGACATTGTCGAATTGTTGTTCAGCCTGTGTTGGCTTTTCGTCTAAAAAAAGAACAAAGCCGGCAAGGACAATAAGTCCTCCTACCACTCCTGATAGCGTGAATGCAATTAGT
This sequence comes from Saprospirales bacterium, assembly GCA_007695035.1. Classification (GTDB taxonomy): domain Bacteria; phylum Bacteroidota; class Bacteroidia; order Chitinophagales; family Saprospiraceae; genus PWJY01. The sequence continues at coordinate 88,148 of REEO01000067.1, forward strand.
CGCTTCATAGTCTAATTTTTTAAGTTAAGACAATTTAGTTAGGATATTCTTGTCATAGATTGGACAAGGATACACATGTATAACGCTGCAAATCGTCAAATTAGTGAGGCAAGGAAAAAAAATCGGAGCTCCTATATTCGCCCCATTATGGTCACTGATTTCCAAATGTATTTCAATGACATTTACACCGGAGTAATCCCGATTCAATTTGGGTAGAAGATCTCAAATAAACAACCTGCCAAAGGTAAATCGAAGGCCGCGCATTTCGGATTTGAGTCCTTGTGCGGCCTTTTGATATAAATGGGTGGTGTCTTCTGCAATTCTATCAAGCTCTATCTGGTAATCTTGATTAAATGGCTCACTCTCGAGCTGTATTAAGACTTTTTTCCACTCTGCCCGGTCAATATGCCAGCGATCGTCTGCTGTTTCGAGTATATTGTTGTATTGATCCAGAGCTGCACCAATATTACCAATCCTGTACTTTGAATCGGCTAAAAGAAAATTTAGTGTCATTTTCTCATCAGTGCTAATTGGCTGGTACTGCCGGCTAGCTTCAATAACACTTTCCCATTCCCCTGCTGCGTAAAGTTGGTGGATTTCTCTGAGGTCTATCGGCATATCTTGCTCTGTTCCTCTCTCTGTCAGTGTGTATTCTCCTGTATTTCTCTCTGCAAATACATTGCTCGCATGTCTGGGCGAATCTACATACAAGTAAGATACACCGACGACAAATGCCAACAATGAGGCCGCAATACCGTAGGATATCATTCTTCTGACCACACCCTGTTTGGGACCAGCCCCCTTGGCTTCTTTATCAGAAGTGCCCGTATTTTGAGCTTTCCATTTCTTCATTCGATTTCTGAGGTCATGCTCCGCCAGTGATTCTGCTACCAACCTTGCTGCTTTATGAGCCTCCAATTTCTCCCGGAGTTTTTCATCCACTTCCAGGCGTTCCATGAATTCTTTCAATTCATCGTCACTAAGCTTGCCATCGATAAATGCCTCAATTCTATCAAATTCTTCACTCCCCATGGTCTTAGTTGTTTAGTTCGTTAACCAGATTCGGCCGTCCTGCCAGGTATTTTACCAGCCTTTTGTGGCATCGGTATTTGTACTTGATCGCAAGGCGTTCTGAACTCAGGTCAAGCTTTTCGGCAATTTCACGCATGGAAAAATCCTCCATCCACAATTTTAAAATCTCTTTACACTGGTCGGTCAGATTACCAATTATCTCATCTATCAATTTTCTCTTTTCCCGCCTCTCTAAATGCTCGTCGCAGCAAACCGAAACCGATGCATCGTTGGCGTATTTATTCTGATAGTTCTCTGCTACTTTGTTGGCGCGTGAGGTGTTTTTCCAGAGGTTTCTCGCGATCGCAACGAGGTAGTTCCTGGTATTGAAATCATTCTGGTGTTCGCCCTTGTCCAGTTTTTTTATCAAAACCAAATAGGCTTCCTGAAATAGATCTTCGGCATCATGCAAGGTTCCGCGATAAGGTTCAATACTGCGGTAAATAATATTTACACAGCCCTCGTCCCTCAATTTTTTGTATAATTTTTCCTGGGCTGTATATCTGTCATTTCCCCCATTTTTTAGCAATACAAGTAATTTCTCCATTGGGGCAACATCTTTGAGTATTTATGAGTCCACTCCGAAAACCTCTTTTTATTACAAATGGCTGTAAAAGCCAATATCTTCGTCATCAGGAAAAATCTTTCCTCAACTTAGCTATGGCTACGCCTGCGGAATATTTTCCCTTCTTCCTCGATCTTAAATTTTTCGCTCATTTTCATGACAAAAGGGTTTTCGGAGTGGACTCATTTATGGTGTTTCAAAATAAACATTGGGACCCAAAAGTAAGGGTTTTTTTTCCAAAATAAAATTTTAGCGCAACAAAATTAGCCGCAATGCTTGTTGTCTCTTTAATTGTTGTATTAAACCTGTGAAGAAATTATGCGGCCTTAATTTCGGTATTCATATGGTTTGCAGGATGTTATGTGAAAATATTTGAATAAAATTACAGTAATGTGTGGCAGAGTAACTTTGGTGGCAGATCGTGAAAAGGTGGAAAATTACTTTGAGACTCCGTTTGAGGATGGAGACGGGGAGGAGTACGATCAACTTTTTCCGCTTTACAATGGAGCTCCGACCCAGTACCTGCCGGTACTGCTGCAAGAGGAGGAGCGAAAACTCGATTTGTTGCAGTGGGGTCTGGTTCCCTTTTGGGCGAAAGATCGAAAAATTGGCTACAAACTCATCAATGCCAGGGTGGAGACTGTCGCTGAAAAACCCTCCTTTAGGAATGCCTTTAAAAAACGACGCTGTCTGATCGCGGTGGATGGTTATTACGAGTGGGTTGTGAAGGACGGAAAAAAAGTGCCCTTTAGAATTGTACCTGAAGACGATGGTTTATTTGCTCTCTGCGGGTTGTGGGAGTCTTGGACCGCTCCAAAGACCGGAAAGGAGTTGAGAACTTTTACCATTGTTACCATGCAAGCCGTAGATTCCATCGCACATCTGCACCACAGAATGCCCTTTGCCATCTTACCCGGGGATTTTGACAACTGGTTGCAAGGTGAACTCTCTGAAAAGGATTTGCAAAAGCTCTTGGATGAATCTGCTGTCAGGTTTTCAAAAACCTACCGCGTGAGTAACGAAGTAAATGCAGTCAAAAACAACCATGAAGGATTGTTGAAACCTGCAGAAGAGGATGGCAGAGGCCCCCTGTTTGATCAATAATTTTCCCGAAAAAAAGCCTTATCAGATCAATTCATCCAGTACTTCTCCGACCATTTTCCGGACAGATTTATAAGGGTCTTTTGAAAAACGACCGGCGGTTCGATTGGCGATGATGCAATTAAAGGAAATGGCCCGGTGTCCGAGCAGATCACTTAGACCAAAAATAGCCGAGGACTCCATCTCGATGTTGGCAAAACGCTTTCCCTTGTATTCGAATGACTGAAGGATATCGATAAGTTTTGGGTATCGCCCGGCAAGTCTCAATTCCCTTCCTTGTGGCCCGTAAAATCCATGCATGGTGGTGGTGATGCCCATTTTGTAGTGAGGACCAAACTTTTTGATGAGCTCAGGATGTGCTTGAGTCAAATACACCGGATAGGAGAGCCCGCGCAGGTGAAAGTGAAACCGGATGGCCTTTTCCAATTCAATAAAAAATGGCTCCTGGTTCTCTGCTTTTTGATACATAAACATAAGGGCATCAAATCCCAGGGCGTATTCGGAAACTACTACCGTATCGACATCGGCTTCCGGATCTATGCTCCCGCTGGTGCCGAGTCTCACAAAAGTTAGTTGCCGGAATTTTTCGCGTATTTCTCGCTTATCCAGATCGATGTTGGCCACTGCGTCAAGTTCATTGATAGCTATGTCAATATTTGAGGTGCTTATCCCTGTGGACATCACGGAGACGGGCTTTCCCCTGAGGGTTCCGGTGTGGGTTATAAATTCCCGCTTTTCTCTTTTGATATCGATGGTATCAAAAAAGGAAGAGACTACCTCCACGCGCTGTGGGTCGCCCACCAAAATGATGGTATTTGCAATGTCGTCACCACACAAATCGAGGTGATATATTCTACCTGCATCGTTAATTATCAGATTCGCTGTATCCCATTTTTCCATATTCCGGTCTTTTACTGGCCTAAAGGTAAAAAATTGCCTCACTATGTCTTGCACCTCCGCCAATTAAATTCACCACTGTGTTTTTTGCCCTACTCTTTAAGTCCCCCTCCGCTTTCCACATTTTATCCACAGTAAACAGGCATATATTAACACACATTAAAAATATTTAATATATAAAATCGATTAATAATAAATTGGTAGTAAGATTTTTTCACACCTTGCTGAAATAGTGGATAACTTTTTCACCGGTAAAATACCATCCGGAGGATAAATAATTTACAGTGAGAATTTTCAAAGGTCATTCTGGTGGGGTGCAGTAGTATTAATTTTATTCGCGGCAAAAGTCACTCAGCCAGTAGAAGAAATTCGTCCAGTATTTTAAGTGACACCCGCATGTTTTTGTGCTCTTGTTGAGAATTCTCCGGTCTTGGATAAATCATCCTTCGATTGGCGTATCCCTTCCATTCCAGGCGGGTCGAATCTACCCCATTATCGACCAGGTAGTTGAAAATGGACTTTGCCCGTTTTTCTGATAGTTCTTGAAGATTATGTGCTGATCTGATACCGGGTGGGAAGTTTACATGTCCCTGAATCTCAAATCGATAATCGGCGGCCTGGCTAATCATCATCAGCAGACGGGGAAGCTCGTACAGGCTTTCAAGGTACACTTTTGCAGTTCTGGGATAAAACAATATATCCCGAAAATCAAATTGGTTTCCAGCCTGTAGTTTTGTTGGGTGAATGACACCCAGTCCCGGGCCTGTGCGTGCAGGATTGAAAAAACGGGGTTCCATGTAGTGGTCTTTAGAGAAAAACTCGAGAGAAAAATTTTCTCCTTTGGGAACAGGAATACAAAACACCCCTGTACCCTGCACCGCAAAGGTGTCCTGGTAGAACCGGGTGCCAATCAGAATTACCCCCTTCATATCTCTCTCTTTTTCAGCTTCTGAAGAAAATCTTCCCGATATCATTTGTACAGGACGATACATGCCTGCTTGTACCTTAACAGAACGGTTGATCTTTCTTCCAGAAGCAGTTTGGTTGGAGGCCAAAGGGGTGTCTTCTCCATATACATATTCAATAAACTGTTTGTTTTCCACCCCTCTTTTCTCCAGTTCCTCCCTCGTGAAATCCAGCCGCCTTTGCGCGAGTCTCCTGTTATATTCAGGACTCCCTATGCTGTCTGTTCTGGCTTCCATCCTGACGCTGAATTCCGGGTGGTCCTCAAGGGCACTGAGAAGCTTTTTTATATCATTTTCCGGAAGGGTGTCGGTTTGATGGCGGTTGGTCTCAAAGTGTATGAGGAAGGTGTAGCTCTCGATAAACATGGTGTCACCGGTTGAATAGTAATTGGACTGCCCGGTAGCACTGGATGGTAAAACTATGGAGGCCATTAGTGCAAAAAAGCATAGTAAAGCCCTTAATTTCCAATTAATTTTGTTTCCATTACAATTTCGTGCTACCATAGAATGATTGGGTTTTCCTGGTTTTTCGATTAAAAGCTAAGATAATAATTTTTGAAAATTTTGTCCTGGCGGCTTAGAACATTGCCCGGACCGGTTAGTCTCACTGATCATCCTCGATTTTACCGAGGACTTTCACAGTAACCCTTCTATTGTATTTCATCTCATTTTCAGTCCTGGCTCTGGGGTATATCATTTTGGAATTTGAGTAAGCTTTCCACTCCAGCCGGGTAGAATCGATGTTGTTTTCAATCAGGTAGTTGTACACTTTTCTGGCCCTTCGCTCTGACAGGTCGTAGTAAAATGTGCCCCGTGGTTGTGGGGGGCTGAACGGATTGTTGACATGGCCCTGTATTTCGAACCGATAATTTGCAGCAAAGCGCACTGTCCTCAAGAGACGGGGGAGTGCATCCTGAAATCCCGGCATGAGTACAGCCTTGTTTGAAATGAACAGTATGTCTTCAAAATCAAAAGTGGCCCCAACTTCCAGCCTTTCAATCTCAACTTCTCCGAGTGTGGGGGCCTCACGGCCAAGATTGTGATAGGTTCGCTCCATGATGTGGTCCCCGGAGTAAAACTCCATGGAGAAAATTTCCCCTGCCGGTGCGATAAATGTAAATTTTCCCGTGCTGTCCGTAAATAAGGTGTCTCGATGATAGCGGGAACCGATAATCATCATACCCTCAATACCGCCGTTTTCTCCATCCTTCGAAATTATGCTCCCTGTAATTTCTTGAAAGGGGGTTTGATATCCCGCTGCAACTTTTACCGATCGGTTTGTTTGCCTGCCCTCCCTGCTGATGTTCGGGGCGAGCGGCAAGTCCTCCCCGTACACGTTTTCAATAAACCGGTCACCTTTAACCCCTCTTTGCTTCAATTCTCGTTTAGCAAACTCCATCCTGCGGGTTGCCAGGTCTTTGTTGTAGGTGTAATCGCCTACGCTGTCTGTTCTCGCCTCGAGTCGCACCTTTAAATTCGGGTTATCTTCTAAAACTTCTAACAGTCTATCAGTCTCCTCCTCCGGGAAGGCGCGGGTGTAATCCCAGTCCGTATTGAAGAGAATTAGAAAGGATGTTTTTTCAAAAAGGACGGAATCTTCACTGACTGGAATGGGACTCTGAGCAGAGAGGTAACCGGCATTATCAGGCATCCAAAGGAAAAACAACAGCAGGGCCAAACAGCCCCAAGACCATTTTCTTAGTTGAGTTTGTATTGAGAAGTTATTGCGCATCCCTTTGTTTTTTGAAGTACGCATTGTTTTTGTGCTCAAGAACCCCCATGACTTAGAGAAACTTGAGAAACTCCGCTCGTGTTAGGGCGAGTTGCATGCAGGGTGTTTTGACTTTGCAACTCATTTGTCGCTGACCCATGTTATGCTACGCTGGTACTTGTTTATTTAACGAAAACAGTAGGTCTGAGTATTTGTTTTTCCCAAAATACCTATCTTTACAATTCTATGAGGATTTTTGGGTTAGTAATTTTATATGTTGAATAAAAGTAATAGATGTTGAGTAGGTTTCTTGTGCAAACCAAGTTTTCCGATTCGTTGAAAAGTGGATATAGAGCTGGATTTAACCCTGTTAACCGGGAGAGTGGTTGTTTGGTAGATAAATATTTCAGTCGGGTTTTATGGGTGGTCTTTTTCACCCTTTTAATCCTGATGCAAGTCAGTGCGCAGTCCTTGCTTCAAAAGGATGAGTATTTTGCGCATGAGGGCTTTGAGGATGGAAAATATGTTGAATTGACTGGTGATATTTTGAGGGCTGATTTGCCTGAGCACTTCGTGGCTGCCAGTGTAATGCCTTTTTTGGAGTTCGAAGTCGAAATAATTTCTCTTGATGAAAAAAGTGCCACTGTGGTATTTCTCATGGTTGAGACGGGAGGACAGGATCTCGAATTACTTTTGAATGTCGATTTTTTACATCCGGGAGAAAGTATCCACTATTATCGTATTGGTAGTGAGAACTCCCAGGAATTTGAGAGAAGACAGACTCCTGTTTTTACAGAAAAGGAGCGCGGTAAATTGGTTGTGGAGTGGAATGGAAGCGCTGATCGGGCAGAAGAAGTAGTGGAGGAGAATCCGTTGCGCAATGCATACCTGCACATTGGTTCCTACCGATCAAATGAAACGGGATTTGGAACTTCCCTGGAGTGCCATATCAATGTAACTTGCCCTGAGGGACTGAATTTTAACGAGGTGAGAGATGGTATTAACCGCATCCGGGTGGTGGTTGAAGAGGGTATTGGTCACTGCAGTGGAGCATTGATAAATAACACGGCAGAAGACCACACACCTTATTTGCTTACTGCCTACCACTGTATGGATGGTTTTACGCCCCTTTATGACATGTGGCGTTTTGATTTTTTCTACGAGTCTCTCAGCTGTTCTGATCCTTTGGATGAGCCTGATTTTTTTAGTCTGACAGGGGCAGAATTCAGGGCCGGTCATCCCGATACGGATTTTTTACTACTGGAGTTGACCGCAGACTTTCCCGGAGATTTTGAGGTGCCATTTCTTGGCTGGGATCGCCGGGAGCATTATATGCCTCAGAACACGGCACTTATTCATCACCCATCTGCCGATATTAAAAAAGTGTCCCTCTACAGTTCATCCCTGCGGGTGCATCCCAATAGGATAAACTGGAATAATGGAGTGACTACGCCCGTTCATTCTCACTACCGACAAGACCTCACTTCAGGTACTTTTGAACCCGGTTCCTCTGGAAGTCCGCTCTTGTCCCCAGAGGGTAGAATTATGGGACAGTTGCACGGGGGAAATCCCTCATGCTCCACCTTTTTAGCTTACAGTGGCATACTTTACTATAGTTGGGACCTGGGAGACGATTCCTCAGAGCGATTAAGAGACTGGTTGGACCCATTAAATACCGGACAGTTGACACTGGATCACAACTTGAGAGAGGAAGCTTTTGATGAGTTTATTGTCCACGGTACAGTCAGAACCCCTGTGGATATGCCTGTGGGCATGGTAGAGGTGGTGCTTGAATGTGGCGAGGAGAGTTGGGAAACGATCACTGGAGCTGATGGCTTATTTGAGATTGAAGTATCCCTTCCTGCTGGTGAGGTAGAAGCCTGCCAACTCTCATTTCGCAAGAATACCCATCCGAGGAATGGGGTCAATGTCCTGGATGTGGCTGCAATGCGGAGACATATCCTGAATATTGAATCGCTGGAAGGCTACTCTTTTCAGGCTGCGGATTTAAATGGCGACGGGCTTGTAAATATTTTGGATATTCTAATAATGCAAAGGTTGATACTCCAAATCATTAACCAGTTCCCCGATTCCGATTCCTGGAAAATGTTGCCGGACGCACTCAATTTTGACCTGAATGGCAATCCCGGTTATTTCTTTGAGATAACCGGCTTGAAAATGGGGGACGTGGATTTTTCTGCCAATCCCTCCAATTGATTTTCAAATCATTACTCTATTGTCAATTCACTTTACTAACTGCCCTTGCATTGGGGGTAGTCATTTATAAAGCACCTACTTGAGTTAAAATTTCGGGAAAATATAAGCCTGGCAATTGCTAATAGTTAACCTTTTATTTATAATAAATTAATATTGTCCCTATATTTGTATTTGGTTAAAAGGTGGGATGTTCATCCGTTTTTGGGCATCTCATATAGATAAATTGTGCGTGTAAATTGCTGAAGGGGTTCCCATGCTGAAACGAAAGAGGTACACCATTTTTCTCGTCTTGTTTATTGGTGGTTTATTTGCTGCCCTGTACTGGATTCCTCATGAATTTCCCTACAGTATAAGAACCAAGGCGCTGATTCAGCCGGTTCAGGAGTGGGAGTTGAGCCGACTGCCGGATGGGAGTTTGTCGTCACTTATAAGAAACCAACTCACCGGCTCCATTGATTCTTATGGCGTCACGGAATTCAGGCGGGGGGATGTGGTTAGTTTTAACCTCAGACCGGAGATCTATCGCAAGGGTTATGTCGCCGAGGGAGATACCATTGGTTTCCTGTACTCAAATGATGAGCAGGTTCGCATTGCAGAGCTAAGGGGCCAGGTGGATGTGCTCAGGGCTGAATTACAGTACTACATGACCGGGCAAAAAGCAGAGGATGTGAGAAGGGCTGAACGAGAGATAGAGCTCGCCCTGGAGAGAGTAGAAAATCAACGCCGCATTCTCGATCGCTCGAGAATGTTAATGGTTGATTCCCTTATTTCTGTACAGCAATTGGAGATCGATGAACACGATTTGGAGATGAGGAAAAAGGAAGTAGAGCTGGCCGAAGCCCGTTTGGAAATTGTGACCTCGGGAGACAAACCGGAGCAAATTGAACTCATCAGGACTCGCAAGGCAGCTTTAAAAGATCGAATAAGCCAGTTAGAGGGACGCATGGAGCAATTAATCCTGTTGGCTCCTATAGATGGGAAGGTCGTGTTGGACCGGAATTATATGAGGCGGGACGTATTGGTGCGGGTTGTTGACACCACTGCCTTTGTCGGAGTGGCTCCAGTCCTCTTGAGAGACAGAAATTATGTTCAGGCAGGTCAACCGGTGAGGATGAGGCATCAGACGCATGGGTTTTCTGCAGAGGGTACGGTTTATGATTTTAACAATGTAGCAGAGGTGTTGAATGGTGAGCCGGTGGTTTTCATCACAACCTGGTTCAAAAGCAATCCAAACTCCATGTTGCCCGGAAAAATGGTTGAAATAGAAGTGGAGGGAGTTGGCCTCCGTCCCTGGGATTACGCGCTTAAGTTGTTCCAATCCCCGATGTAAGTATGGCATACAAACTTCGCTACGAGAGAAAATACCTGGTCCCTAACCATCTTATAGACGATGTAAGGGAGGCGCTCAGCCCCTTTTTGAGGCCTGATGTGTACGCCGGAAGGGTGGATGGCAGACCCCAATACACCGTGCGATCCATTTATTTTGACAGCATACATCGCCATGCAGTTTTTGAAAAAATTGAGGGCCTGCGCGACCGGAAAAAACTGAGGATAAGGGGCTACAACACCAGAGAAGATGACAGTTTAGTCATTGCAGAGATAAAGAGAAAGATATCCAATCGGATATGCAAAAACCGCGCTCCATTTCGCTACAACGACATACAGCATGTAATTGAAACCGGTGATTACGAGCCCTTTTTGCTCAAAAATAATCAACAGTCCAGAGACGATGCAGCAAGATTTTTGTACAATCTCAAGCGTTTTCACATGGAGCCGGTGAATCTGATAGTATATCACAGGGAACCTTACCACGGCGTTTTCAATCCCGATACCCGCATCACCTTCGACAAAGACATTAGGTCCCGCATCTATCCCCATGTCACAGAGTTGTTTGAAAATGTGGATTTTGTCTATCCGTGGGCCGGTCATTTTATCATGGAGATAAAGTATTTTGACCCTCCGATGCCATCCTGGGCCAAGGCCGTGGTCTGGGAGTTTGATCTGAAGGCAGAGGCACTTTCCAAGTACGTGGAGGGATTCAGGTGCCATCCATTGGCATATTAAAATTGATAGCAAAGACTTTATGGAAGAGCAACTTGAAAATATTTTCATATTCAGAATTACACCGGCGGAAGCTCTCACTAATCTGGCGGTAGCCCTGATTTGCGGCATTTTGATCAGTCTGTTTTACAGGGTGACCTACAAAGGCGTGAGTTATTCGTCTCACTATGTAATCTCAATAATCATGCTCGCAATGATCACCGCACTGGTAATTATGGTCATTGGAAACAATCTGGCCCGGGCTTTTGGTCTGGTGGGGGCGATGTCCATTATTCGATTCCGTACAGCCGTTAAAGACACCCAGGACATCATGTATATTTTCTTTGCTCTCGCTGCCGGACTTGCTTGCGGTGCGGGTATGTACGCCATTGCGGTGACCGGGACTTTGTTCATCGGCTTTTCCCTCATGATCGCCTCTGCTGTGTACGCCGAAAACCCGGCGAAGAGAGAATACCTCCTGCAAATTGTGCATCTCGGTTCAAAGGTGGAAAAAGGACTCTTCAACCGAACCATCGAGAAGTATGTGACCAGGTACAATCTGGTGAATGTAAAAAATCTGACAGATGACCGGGGTGACATAATGGAGTTTTCTTACTACATCATGCTAAAAAAAGATTCCCGGGCTCCGAAATTACTCGCTGAACTCAGGGAAATACCCAATGTAGACAAAGTAAATCTGTTTTTCGATGAAGAGTGATCTGTGGAGCTTTTTTGGAAGTTGTTTTTGGAGGTCTTCGTTGCAGTTGGCTTCCTGTCTGTTTTTTGTTTCGTTCCTGTGTAGCAGTTGCGGCGATACTTCAGCACCTGAGTGTGCTGATCCATCAGCAATTAACTTCAACGCTGATGCCATTGGATTCTCGGACTGTGAATTTGACGAACATACCGCTGATCCCGAATGGTTGACGTTTCTTGATCAGGCAGTTGAAGAGACGTCAGGCCTTGCCATTGTGAACGATCGCTTGATAACACATAACGACCGTGGCCACAGCAATGAACTCTTTGTAGTTGATCCCGAAACTGGTCTGGTCTTGAACACATTTGAGGTTGTCGGAGCTGAAAATGAGGACTGGGAAGACCTGGCTCAAAGCGATGAAATTCTTTTCGTAGGTGATATGGGAAACAATCCCGGAGACCGGAAGAATCTGCGGATATATATGGTGAAGAAGTCCGACTTTGATTTTGGAACTGAAACCGGAGAAGTTACCATCTCGGGGCTGATAGAATTTTACTACCCGGAACAGGAAGTTTTTGAAGCCAACAATAATCACAACTGGGATTGCGAAGCCCTGATCTACCGGGAGGGCTATTTATATCTCTTTATGAAGCACCGAAAGGACCCCTTGAGCAATTTATACAGAATACCCGCTGAAGAAGGCTCCCACACCGCTCAATTATTGGCCTACTTCAACGCCGGCCATAGGATCACGGGTGGTGATATATCCCCCGATGGAAACCAAATTGCTCTAGTAGGCTACAACAAGGATGACAATTGTGTGGTTTGGTTGCTGGATGGCTTTGGAGATGGTCACCCACTTTCAGGTTCAAAAAGAATGTTCACTCTCGGTTCTTTTTCTGCCCTTGGTCAAATTGAGGCAATCGTCTATACAAATGACAGCACCTTTTATATCTCAGCCGAAGAAGTAGATGGCATCCCACCCAGGTTGTACAGACTGGAACTTCCCTAAATCCAATGTTTCGATTTGTTATTTGATATCAACCCCAATTCGCACCTGGTAAGACAGTATGGGCTCCCCTGAAAAAATGTTAAAAAACAGGTAATAAAATTTGGCTATTGGGTTAAAATATGTTAAATTTATGCCATTAAATTGATGACCTAAATTCTTTCTTATGAAGATAACATTTAATGAGCTCAGGAGAATTAAGCACGCTCTACCTACCGGAAGCATCAGAAGAATTGCTGCTGCGTTGGGAATTGAAGAGCAAACAGTACGCAACTACTTTGGTGCCCGGAAGTATGTGGATGGCGAGGTGGTAAGCCTGCATGTTGAACCCGGTCCTGATGGAGGTGTGGTTCACCTCGACCGAAGCGACATTCTCGAAATGGCGAGAAAATTGGCCGATTCTCCACGTGCTAAAGCCCCTGTCTGAATCCCTGTCTTTATGGGGTTTTCTTTTATTAAGGCAGTACGCGTAATGTTTTATCAATGCTTTCCCGGTGTCGGGAAACAGTCGAGGCTTGCAAGTTCACTTTTTCCCTGATGGTGGTTTAAAGATTGTCGGGAGAGTGACCCGATGAAAAAAGGGTTCACCCTACTAAAGCAAGTTCGAGTTTCCCTTTAGGGTGGTTAAATGTTGATTAGCCCGGTTCCGGGTTTTGAACTGTATCATCTTTTTAAGGCTGACAGAGCGCCGTACTTTTTGACTTCTTAATATTGGACTTCCATTTTTTGCCCCTCAAAAAACCATTACCTGACTGCATTCGCGGTCCTGATCATCTCTCAAACATATTATATAAACTCCTGAAGGATAGCCCTCAAATCCAATCATGTGTACCCGGCCAAAACTACTGCGTTCAGAGAAAACCAATCGACCTGCCATGTCAAAGACTTCAATATCTAAAGAATAGTTGCCCTGCCGGGGTGCAAACAACCCTATTCTCTGAGGGCCTGGGAACCAATTTACCTGTATTTCAGCTAGATCTGCACTATTCTCAGCAGGAACTCCCGGTGGATCACAGACGTCACTTTCCAGTAAATTCTGCCGGTGTAATTCCAGGCTGGCAATCATGCGCTCTTTCTGACCGTGGGTAAACATTGCGAGGCATTGGTCTTCAGGATAATCCATGAAATTGGTAACTATGTCCTCACTTCCACAGGATTCGGTGGTTTCGTTGCTGCAGGAGCGATAGGGGCCAATCTGATTTGGCGTATCCTCCACAAAATCATCCGTATCGCAACTACCCGAACCCGGGCCCCACGGGTGGTGAAGATTGAAGTAATGCCCGATTTCATGCACCAGAGTCTTGCCGCCATCTGCGAATGGCAGTTTTTCTACGCCCGTTCCAATACTCCCAATGGCCCTGTAATCCACTACAACGCCCTCAGCTTCAGGGTAGGGCGCGCTATTGGGAAATGTGGCAGAACCCAGAATGTTCCCGCCTATCTCACATACCCAGATATTGAGGTACTGGTCCGGGTCCCAAAGGTCCTTGCCTCCGTATTCAGAAAAGTGTATTGCTCTTTTTGTGAAATCAATCCGCTCATTTCCAATGCCTTCCACATCGGTTTGTGTGCGAGTAATTCCGGTTGTTGGCATTCCATCCGGGGCTCTTTTGGCCAGGCAGAACTCGATTTGTACATCGGAAATCAGATGGCGAAACTGCCCCCTGACGGTATGCAAATTGCGGTTTTGCATATTAAAGGCCCGGTTTAAGATTTCGAGCTGATCGTAAATTTGCAGGTCGGATATATTTTGCTCCTCAGTATGCCACACGACGTGAAAAACTACAGGGATGGTGATGTTGGTGCGCGGTAGAGCACGGTGTTCTTTTATGTGCTCCTGGAGCTCTTGCTCCCACTTCACTCTTTTTTCTTTCAATTCAGAACGATGCTCAAGTGCTTCCTGAAGAAAGACATCCGCTGCGCAGCGGACGATGGTGTCCTGGCCTTGAATAAAGAGCGAAGGAAGAATTAGAAAACACACTAACACCATCCATTTCCAGCCAGTCGGGGATTGGAGGTGCTGAAAATCGGTAGTTTGTTTTCCAGGTATTGGGTACATTCGATGCCTTAAGTTCAAAGATGGTATTCCACGGCGGACTCAAAATTACAGAGCTGCGCCAGAAAACCACCTAAAGAACGCAGGAAAATCTGAAATAATTTAATCGCGCTGGACCAGCTCAAATAATTTACTTAGGTCAGGCGAGAGAATAATCTCCGTGCGCCTGTTGAGCGCTTTGTTTTCGGGGCTGTCATTTGGAGCCACCGGATCGTATAACGCCCTGCCCGAAGCGGTGATCCTGATTGGATCCACACCGGCCCTGGTCAGGATTTTTACCACAGAGGTTGCCCTGCTGACACTCAGGTCCCAGTTTCTCTCGGCGCTCCCATCGCTATCGGTATGCCCCTCTACCGTAATGGCGATATCGGGATTGACATTGAGTACCTCGGCCAGTTTGTTGATTGCATCGCGGCCCTTGGCATCAATCCGGTCACTTCCCACCTCAAACAACAGTTGCTGACTGAGTGAAATATAAACCCTTCCATCCTTTTGGGTTACTGTGAGGTCGGCATCTGAAAAACCCATCAGTGCCTGCTCAATCCCCGCCATTACATTATCGAGAATATCGCGCTGGGCATTGATCTGATCGTTGAGTTCATTGATTCTGGCCTCGCGTTCCTCCAGTGAAGCCTGCAATTTATTAAGGTCTTTCTCCTTTTCGTCCAAATCTCGCTGAAGCCGTTCAAGACTCCTCTCTTTTTGGGCTATTTCGTTTTCCTTCCTGCCCAACTCCTCGACCAGGGCTTGTCTTTCTTCTGTAGCCGAAGCCAGCAATACCTCGTTCTGGCTTAAAAGAGATTCGTATTCTACATTTAATTTGTCGAGATTCTCCCTTAGATTGTTGGCCCTTCTTTCGAGTTCAGATTTCTCTCTTACAAGCCGATCACGCTCACTTTGAAGTGCTTCGTGGTCAACAACCAATTTGTCGTATGCTTGCTTTACCTGCTCAAGCCTGTCCACCCTGGATTCCAGACTTTTGTTGGTCGCCAACAACTCGTCGTATTTTCGCTGTGAGACACATGAACCCAACATCAATGCTATCATGGATAAGATGAAAAGATTCCTCATTTGTAAGTATTTATGAATTAGATAAAATATCAATACAAATATACACTACTTTCCTAAACCTCCAATGGGATTGGAATATTTTACAGTCGTTTGTAATAATTTTCGCCCTGGATTTTGAAGTGATGACCTTGTGAGCAATTTTGGTAGAGTTGAGCGAGTATAAGTTTGGCATTTTTCGGTGAGTTGTATTGCGATTAAAAGATTTAGTTTCCTGATACAGTGGATGTAATACCGGATTTGGTTTGAACTCAAATGGGTTGGCAGCAATTGTTTATTTGAGTTGTTCGGAAATTAAAGGGCCTGGAATTGTTGAGGCTAAATTCTATCCAATAAGTGAAAAAGCCCGGTGTTTGAGCGCAGAGATACCTGAAATTTTTATATCTTTGAGGGGAGAAAACCGAATGGTGGAAGTAAAGCCCACGAAAACCTTTTTTTATCCAGTGCCAGCAGTGACCAAAGAAACCTGAAGAAGGCTGTCGGTGCTTCCAATCACAGTGGGTGTTGTTGACCAACCGCATTTTTTAAGAATACCGGGAATTGGAGTCCTCTTAGGATTTGCAAACCGGATTTAAACTGCACAAAATTTAATTAATGATGGAAGAAGTGAATAATCCTGAGAATCTCAATCACGACGAACTGAAAAGCTGGGTGGAGGAAGTTGCCTCCCTCTGCAAACCTGATCGGGTTTACTGGTGTGACGGGAGTCAAAGAGAGTACAATGAATTGTGCGACATGCTGGTGGAGAAGGGCACTTTCAAGCGGTTGAATCCGGAAAAGCGCCCAAACAGTTTTGCCTGTTTTTCGGACCCTTCCGATGTGGCAAGAGTGGAGGATAGAACATACATCTGCAGTCGCCTGGAGGAAGATGCTGGTCCGACCAACAACTGGATGGACCCGCGCGAGATGAAGAAAACCCTCCAACCACTTCTCACCGGTTCAATGCGAGGAAGAACGATGTATGTCATTCCCTTTTGCATGGGGCCGTTGGGCTCGCCCATAAGTAAATACGGAATTGAAATTACCGATTCGGAATACGTGGTGGTCAATATGAAGATCATGACACGCATGGGAAAGGAGGTGTATGACCAAATTGGCAAAAAGGGGGAGTATGTCAAGGCGCTGCATACCCTGGGAGCTCCATTAGAACCAGGTCAGGAGGACGTCAAGTGGCCCTGCAATCCGGATGTGAAATACATAGTCCACTACCCTGAGGAGCGTAGCATAGTTTCCTACGGCAGTGGATACGGGGGCAATGCCCTCCTTGGTAAAAAGTGTTTTGCACTCAGGATTGCCTCTGCCATGGCCAGAGATGAACAGTGGCTTGCAGAACATATGTTGATTCTTGGAATGGAGGACCCGGGTGGCAAAAAAGATTATGTCGCTGCTGCATTTCCCAGTGCTTGTGGAAAGACGAATTTTGCCATGATTATTCCACCTAAGGAATTTGAGGGATACAAAATTACCACGGTAGGGGACGATATTGCATGGATCAAACAGGGTAAAGACGGCCGGTTGTATGCTATCAACCCGGAGGCTGGGTTTTTCGGGGTGGCGCCCGGGACCAACTACGAGACCAATCCCAACGCCATGGAGACCATCAAAGGCAACAGTATTTTTACCAACGTGGGAATTACTGAGGATGGAGATGTCTGGTGGGAAGGGTTGTCTGAAAAACCACCTGAGGGAGTGATCAATTGGAAAAACAAAGTCCACGATCCTGAATCCGGAGACCCAGTAGCGCATCCCAACGCGCGTTTTACTACACCAGCCTCACAATGTCCCAGTATAGATCCAGCCTGGGAGAATCCTGAGGGAGTGCCGATCAGTGCTTTTATATTCGGAGGCAGAAGGAGCACCACTATGCCGCTTGTTTTCCAAAGCTACAACTGGAATTTCGGTGTTTATATGGCGGCCACCATGGGCTCAGAAATGACGGCTGCCGCATTCGGAGAGATTGGAAAAGTGAGGAGAGATCCCTTTGCAATGCTTCCATTTGCGGGTTACCACATGGCCGATTATTTTCTTCACTGGCTCAAATTCGGTCGTCAGCTACCTGCACCGCCCAGGATTTTCTCCGTAAATTGGTTTCGAAAGGATAAAAACGGGAATTTTATTTGGCCGGGATTTGGAGAGAATATGCGGGTGCTCAAATGGATCGTGGATAGAATCAATGGCAAAACTTCAGCCGCGGAATCCCCCATAGGGTGGATGCCCTCTTATGAAGACCTCGATATGACGGGACTTGATTTTTCCAAAGAGGACTTCGATGAAATTATGTCCATTGACCGCGAAGACTGGAAGCGCGAATTGCTGGACCACCAGGATTTATTTGAGAAAATGTACGACAGAACGCCAAAGGACTTCTTCTTCATGAGGGAATTGTTGTTATCCGGACTGTGGCGCTCCCCTAAAAAATGGTCCTGAGCTTTACTCATTTGACCTCTTTTTAGTGTTTTTGTTTTCTGATGATAGTATCTGAGCTAGTTGCAAAAGTGTTTTATCGAAATAATTTCCATTCCGATGATTGGGATTCTGTATCGAAAACTGTTGAGACCGGTTTTATTCTGTTTTGACCCGGATAAAGTGCACAAAGCTTTCGTCAGTCTGGGTAAAATTTTGGGGGAATTTGCTGTTGGTAGGTGGTTCATAGGATGGCTTTACGATTACCCCGGACAGAAATTGGAGAAGAAAATCGATGGAGTGGTCCATCGGACACCCATCGGACTGGCAGCCGGATTTGATTACAACGGTGAATTGGCGAACATTCTGCCCTACATGACATTTGGCTCAGAAGAGGTGGGGTCTGTTACTGCCCGACCCTGTCCCGGCAACCCCAAACCCCGGCTAAGGAGAATGGTGAAATCCAAGGCCCTGGTGGTTTACAAAGGGTTGAAAAATCAGGGTGTTGACAGGATTATTGCGCGCTTGAAAAAGGCGAGGCCACGGGGCGGATTTGTACTTGGCATCAGCATAGCTAAAACCAATGACCGGGAGAGTGTGGGGTTGGAGAAAGGAATTGAGGACTACTACTATTCATTAAAGAGATTGACGGAAGAGCAGGTAGGAGACTTTTACACCATCAATATTTCCTGTCCCAATGTACACGGTGGTGAGGATTTTTCCAGCCCGGAGAGACTGGAGAAGTTGTTGACCAGACTAAGGACCATTAAGCACGATAAACCAATGTATGCCAAAATGCCCATCAACCAGGATTGGGATTCATTTAATAAAATGCTAAAGGTTATTGATAAGACCGGGTTGCACGGAGTGGTGATTGGCAACCTGAATAAAAACTACGACGAAGCTCCCTATCCGGAGGAAGCCCCTAATGAATACCGGGGTGGATTGAGTGGCAGTCTTTGTAGAACCCGCTCCACGGAGTTGATTCGTCAAACTCGTTCGAATTGGGGCGATAGATTTACTATTATAGGTTGTGGAGGCATACTCACCGCTGAGGACGCCATCGAAAAATTAGAGGCCGGCGCAGACCTCTTGCAACTGATCACGGGAATGATCTTTCACGGTCCTCACCTCATGAAAAATATTTGTAGAAAACTTGAAAAGAAGGGGAGTAAGGCGCGTTCATGAAAAGCAGTGTCCAGGGAACTCCATCATTATCGCGCCCCGGTACTTTTTCTAGTTGGGTTATAAATAGATCCTTGTCACCAATAAGGGTGAGGCAATTTGGACGAGGCCCCCATTCCATCCTGAGATTTCCCGGTTGAAATTTTTGCCTAAATGGTCCCAAAAAATTGCATACCTCATTAAGTCTTTATCGAGGAGTTCAATTGTGAGTTCACAACCTTTTTTCAATGCGCTATTGTTTACTAATCTGCTAACCTGTTTATGGTTTGTCCTGATTATTAAGTTGATAGCAACAGGGCCGTTGTCTGCATATTTTCTGATAAATAATGGAAAGGGGCACAGTTTGGGGAAATTTACCCGGATTTGCCCTCCTCCTACCCCAGGTAATATACTATGCCTGCCTCCTCATTTCAAAAAAACGGACTGGAAAAGAGATAAAGTCTCCAATAGTTCGAACAATCTCCGATATTCAATTATTTTTGGTGTAAATGTAAATATGGCAACTGTTTCCCCTAAGAGAAAAAACAGGCGTTTTTTATTGAAAGCCAATCAGCACCTCTACCGCTACAGTGGAATCTATTTTGTAGTGTTTTTTTTACTCGCGCTTATCGCCTTTTGGTCTTCTTACTATGGACGATTGACAGCTCCGATGGATTTTGAGATGCACTTCCACGGCATTGCGATGACACTTTGGTGCATTATGCTCATCAGCCAGGCCTTTTTTATAAGATTCAAAAAATTCAGTTGGCATCGGTTTTCTGGCAAGCTCTCCTACGTGTTGGTTCCACTGGTAATAATCTCCGGGTTCAATATTGCCCATTTTACCATCGAAAATACACCGGTGGGACATCCTGCCCGGTATTACCAATCCGCACTGATGTTCAACTCCATTCTGGTATTTGCAATAATTTATGGCCTGGCAATTTACTTCAGGAAAAAACCGCTTCAGCACGCTCGCTACATGGTCTGCACCATTCTCCCTTTCATAACTCCCATTACTGACAGAATAATATTCAAGTACATCCCTGCTTTGGTAAGTTATGCGCCGACAGCAGATGGAATCCGCATGGTTCCTGCACTGGGCTTTTTACTTGGACAGATCATACTCATTTCTTTGATCATATGGGATTGGAAAAAGAACAAGCAGCTCAATGCTTTTATCATTGTTTGGATACCATTGACCATATATCACCTATCCGTGCTCCACTTTTATCAATACTCCTTTTGGCATCGCTTCACTGAGTGGTTGATGGGCCTGCCACTCTCATAAAGTCGATGGGTAAATTTTTGAAAAAAGTGACTCATTGCCCCAAAAAATGCTTTTGACTAATTGGCAAAGGGATGCAAGAATTGACCTTTGGGTTTAGTTCTAATGCACATATTCCCTATATTTGCCCAAACTAAATTAATGAGCCATGATGTTTAGAAATATTTTTTATTGTTGCCTTACTTTTTGCATGATCGTACTGGGTTATTCCTGCGCAGAACCCGAAGTGGTCGAAGAACATCCCGTAATGGATATCGAACTCAGTGAAGAAAATCTGGAGCGGCATATTGGCGAACTCGCTTCTGATGAATACATGGGAAGAATGCCCATGACAGAAGGCGGAGAACTCACCAAGCAATACCTGGTCAATGAGCTTGAAGATATTGGAATCGAACCGGGAAATTTCGGAAGTTGGTTTCAGGAAGTCGGCCTGGTAGAGGTAAATAGCGCATCTGACGATCAACTGGATGTGAGGGGTGGTTCCGAGCCATTTACGATTAATTTCGGCCCTGATTATGTGATTTATTCTCAGTTAATGGACGATGAAATATCCGTGGAAGATGCTGAAATAGTATTTTGCGGATACGGAGTGGTAGCACCTGAATACGGCTGGAATGATTATGAGGGAATTGATATGGAGGGAAAAATCGCCCTTGTTTTAGTAAATGACCCGGGTTTTGCCATTGGAGACGAGGATTTGTTTACCGGAAATGCCATGACGTACTACGGTCGCTGGACCTACAAATATGAGGAAGCGGCTCGCCAGGGTGCATCCGGTGTGATTATAATCCATGAAGATGAGGCTGCGGGTTATCCCTGGGCTGTGGTCGAGCGGTCCTGGTCTGGTCCCAAGCTGCAGTTGGACATGCCGGAAGCAGAACTCGAGCGCGCACCGCTTCAGGGTTGGGTGACCTCTGATGTAGCTTCGCGCCTTTTTGAGATAAGCGGACAGGATCAGGAGAGCTTGTTTGAAAGTGCCAAAAGTGCGGATTTTGAACCGGTGCCCCTCGGATTGGAAATAAGTGCTACTATCAATAATACCTTCGACCACGGGGTATCGCAAAATGTGATAGGAATGATAGAGGGCTCCGAGCGCCCGGATGAGTACATAATTTATTCCGCACACTGGGACCACCTTGGAGTAGGAGATCCGGTTGACGGAGACAGCATATACAACGGTGCGGTTGACAATGCCACTGGTGTGGCCATACTGCTGGAAATCGCCAGGTCTGTTCAGGAAATGGAAACCCCACCGGCCAGAACGCTGGTTTTTCTCTTTGTCACTGCAGAGGAACAGGGACTCCTCGGGTCAGCCTATTATGCCAACAATCCACTGTTCCCCACCAACCAAACCGTAGCCAATCTAAACGTCGATGGAATTTATCCCTTCGGCCCCACCAATGATATCATTGTAATTGGTGACGATCAGTCCGAAATGACACATTGGGGTGAAAAAATCGCCGAGACCCAGGGCCGCTACATTACTCCTGATCAGGAACCTGAAAAGGGCTTTTTTTACCGATCTGATCAATTCAGCTTTGCCAAAGTGGGTGTGCCTGCTTTTTACGGTCTGGGAGGAACAGATCTCATAGAGGGCGGCAAAGAGCTTGGAAAAGAACTTCGAGAACGTTACAATGCCGAGCGTTATCACCGCCCCGGAGATGTTTACGATCCCGATACCTGGGACCTGGGGGGCGTTTCCCAGGATGGTCAGTTTTATCTGAGATTGGGGGTGAAATTGGCCGAGAGCGATGATTGGCCGGAGTGGAGTGATCACTCGGAATTCCGTGCCGTCAGAGAGGCTGATATGATAAAAAAGGAAGATGTTATAGAATGAGTACCATTTCTACGAGGTTCCACCATGAATTCCTTAGGGAGGCTATCCTGGAAGCAAAAAAAGGACAGTCTTCCGGCGGAATTCCCATTGGTTCGATAGTCGTCCACAATGGCAAAATATTGGGAAGAGGTCACAACCAGCGGGAACAGAAAAAGAGTCCCGTACTGCACGCTGAGATGGATGCGCTCGAAAATGCTGGCAGGTTACCCGCCAGGGTTTATCGAGAATGTGTATTGTACACCACACTTTCACCCTGCTCCATGTGCTCCGGTGCGATTTTGCTCTATGGAATTCCGAAAATTGTGATAGGCGAGAATGTCAATTTTATGGGCGAGGAAGAGCTTCTCAAAAGTAGAGGAGTGGAGTTGATTGTAATGAATGACCCGGAATGCATTGAGATGATGAATCAATTTGTGGCCGAAAAACCGGAATTGTGGTGTGAGGATATTGGCAAGTAAACCAATCGAAAAAAAGGCTCTTACCCATTTCATTCGTTTAAAAACCAGCTTTCCAAAAGGTGCACCATTCACAGTATTGCTCCTTTATGTATTATTTATACCTCAAATACGACCAGGGAAGGAAAAATCCACCTTCATACTTAAGTTCTTAAAAGTTATTAAGAATAGCAACATACCGCTATTTTTGCAACTTAATTTCGTCAAAAGTGAACCATGCTACTATACACGCATACGGCCTCCCTGTTGTCCGATTTTTTTTCGGACGAATACGACCTGGAGTTAAGTGCCGACCAACTCCAATTTGCTCATACTAGGAAGGACTTCGAAGGGGATTACACCCTGGTTGTTTTTCCACTGGTCCGGTTTATGAAAAAGTCCCCGGAAGAATGCGGTGATGTTCTGGGACAGTATTTAATGGAGCGCTCTGACTTTATCGACGGATACAATGTAGTAAAGGGGTTTCTGAACTTGTCTGTTTCTGTCCACTTTTGGAAGGAGAGCCTGAAAATAACTGCCGACCCTGCCAAGATGACGGCAAGTACTGAAAACAAAGGCAAGCTGGTAGTGGAATACTCCTCCCCGAACACCAACAAGCCGCTTCATCTCGGACACATCAGAAATATCCTCATCGGTTGGTCTATGTACCGGATTTTGGAGCGCTACGGCTATGAATTGGTAAAAACCCAAATCGTCAATGATCGCGGTGTGGCTATCTGTAAGAGTATGCTGGCATGGAAAAAATTCGCCAACGGAGAAACGCCTGAAAAATCCGAAATTAAAGGTGACCACCTGGTGGGTAAATACTACGTTAAATTCGACGCGGAACTGCGGGAAGAATACCTCCAATGGCAGGAATCTCCGGAAGCGGATAATGCATTTAACTCCAATGCTAAAAAGGACGAATCAAAGGACGCTTTTTTCAAGCGCTGGAAAAATGATTACTTCAATGAAGTCAGCCAACTTGGGGCAGAGGTACGCCAGATGCTAAGAGATTGGGAATCCGGAAAAAAGGAAGTGGTGCACCTCTGGGAAACCATGAATACCTGGGTGTACAGTGGTTTTGACGAGACTTATGAAAAACTCGGGGTTGATTTTGACAAAACCTATTACGAATCAGACACATACAAACTCGGTAAAAACCTGGTTAAGGAGGGTTTGAAAAAAGGGGTGTTTTTCACCGAAGAGGATGGCTCTGTTTGGGCAGACCTGACTGACGAGGGCATGGATAAGAAGCTGTTGCTGCGAGGCGACGGAACTTCTGTCTATATGACTCAGGACCTCGGAACTGCAAGAGTTCGGTACGATGATTTTAAAATGGACCGGATGGTCTATGTGGTGGGTAATGAACAGGATTATCACTTTAAAGTGCTTTTCAGCATTCTCAAGCTGTTGAAGGAACCATATGCCAACGGCCTTTACCACCTATCATACGGAATGGTTGATCTACCGGGCGGTAGAATGAAAAGCAGGGAGGGGACGGTGGTTGATGCCGATGACCTGATTGCAGAAGTGGTACAGATAGCTGCAAATAATGTAGAGGAGCGCGATGGAATGACAAACCTCAGCCCGGAAGATCAAGAGGAGAGTGTGCGGAGAATAGGCATTGCTGCATTGAAATACCAATTGCTCAAGGTCAATCCCAAAAAACGCATGGTCTTCAACCCCGAGGAATCGGTTGATTTGCAGGGACATACCGGACCCTATATTCAAAATGCCTTTGTGCGGATCAAATCAATACTGAGAAAGTTAGATGAATCAGGGGATGCAATAGCTGATGGTAGTATTGATGACTATTTCCACCTGAAAGACCAGGAGCGCGAGTTGCTCAAACTCCTGCTGTCATATCGCGAGGTAATCGAGCGGTCTGCATCTGATTATGATCCCGCACATCTGGCCAATTTTGCCTACCAACTCGCCCGCACCTACCACCGGTTTTATCATGAGCACCAAATTATCAGGGCAGAATCCGACGCCGCACGCGCTTTCAGGATCAAACTGTCCGGGGTGGTGGCTTCTGCACTTGAGGACTCTATGTTTTTGTTGGGTATTGAGATGCCCGAGCGAATGTAATTTATCATAAAACACAGCAATGAGCGAAAAAGAATCAGTCAATTTTATCGAACAGATTATACAAAATGACCTCGCTGAGGGTAAATTTCCGGATGGAATTAAAACGCGGTTTCCACCAGAACCCAACGGATATCTACACATTGGACACGCCAAGTCCATCGTGCTGAATTTCGGTCTGACCCAAATGTACAAGGGAACCACCAATCTTAGATTTGACGATACCAACCCGGAGACGGAAAGTACGGAATATGTCAATTCCATCAAGCGAGATATACGCTGGCTGGGCTACGATTGGGAGGACCGGGAGTATTACACCTCCGATTACTTTGATCAGTTGTATGATTTCGCCCTGAAGCTGATAAAAGAAGGTCTGGCCTATGTGGACGATTCTGATTCGGAGACCATACTGGAGCAAAAGGGGACGGTAACCGTACCGGGTACTGAAAGTACATTCCGGTCTCGTTCAGTGGAGGAAAACCTGGATCTCTTTGAGGGTATGAAAAAAGGGGAGTTTGAAGAGGGTTCCAGAGTTCTGAGAGCTAAAATTGACATGGCCTCTCCCAATATGCACATGCGGGACCCTGTGATTTATAGGATCAAGCGAATGGCCCATCACCGCACGGGAAACAAATGGAATATTTATCCCATGTATGATTTTGCGCATGGTCAGTCAGATTCCATCGAAGAAATCACCCACTCGCTTTGTACCCTTGAGTTTGAGAATCACCGTCCGCTCTACAATTGGCTGATTGAAAAGCTGGAAATATACCCTTCCAGACAGATTGAATTTGCCCGCCTGAACCTCAATTACACTGTAATGAGCAAGCGGAAGTTGATGCAACTAGTCGAGAAGGGAGTGGTGTCCGGTTGGGATGATCCGAGAATGCCTACCATATCCGGTATGCGCAACAGAGGATATACACCGGCAGCTATTCGTCTTTTTTGTGAAAAAGTGGGCATAGCGAAAAGAGAGAATGTTATCGACATGTCGCTGCTGGAATTCTGTGTGCGTGAGGACCTGAACAGGGTGGCAGAGCGCAGGATGGCTGTGTTGAATCCAGTTAAATTAATCATTGAAAATTACGATGAGCACAAGGAGGAAATGCTACCTGCCATCAACAATCCCGAAGACGAAGCAGCGGGAGAGCGGGAAATGCCTTTTTGCCGGGAATTGTACGTAGAGCGCGACGATTTTATGGAAGACCCACCCAAAAAGTTCTTCCGGCTGGCTCCGGGCAGAAACGTCAGACTGAAACATGCCTTTATCATCCATTGTACCGGCTTTGAAAGGGATGAGAATGGGGAGTTGGTTGAGATCAGGGCTGAGTATTACCCGGACTCACGCAGCGGTAGTGATACTTCGGGCATTAAAGCTAAAGGTACCCTTCACTGGGTCAGCGCAAGACACGCAGACAATGCCGTTGTGCACATGTACGACCGCCTATTCAAAGTTCCCGAGCCATTGGCTGATAAAGAAGTCGATTTTTTGGAGCATGTCAATGAAGACAGCCTGGAGGTTGTCAAAGGAGTGAAAATTGAACCCTCCCTCACTGAATCCGAAGCACTCAAACCCTTTCAGTTCTTGAGAAAGGGGTATTTTGTAAGAGCTGAAAATTCTGATGGTGACCTTCCCACCTTTAACATGACCGTGGGATTGAGAGATAGCTGGGGAGGCAAGAACAAGAAATAAAAAACTGAAACTTGCTTATCCCTGAAGCTTGCATCTCTTGCTTTTGTATTAAGATAAACTTGTGTGACCGCAAGCTTGTCTTTTGAGATGAGATGCTAAAGGAACATAGTCAACCTACACCCGTTAGCAGATGACATTACGCAGACACCAAATTAGCCTTCAGAAATGGAAATAAACGAAAAATCCTTTAGGTATCAAGTAAGATAATTCACCGGATCATCTGGATATGCCTTTGCGTAGGCATACTTGATAATGTCGAATGAAGTGATCAAACCTACCAGCTTGTCTTCATCGTCCACTATGGGAATTGCGTGGAACCAGTTTCTCAGAAAAATATCCGCTGCGGCACCAATCTTATCATGCGGTCCCATCTTGGCAATCCGGGTAGTCATCACGGATTTAGCCTTTATTTTGTTGTACTCTTCAAAAGGTCTGTTTAACCACATCAGGTCTGAGGTAGTGACAAGCCCGACTATATGCCCATTTTTAGTAATTGGCAGGTGGTGAATTTTTCTGGATTTGAAAATGTCCCTGATCTTGTCTAGCGTCACTTCCGGAGAAGCTGTGATCAGGTTTGTGGTCATTATAGTTGATACTGGTTCGTTCATAAGAGTAAAATTTTGGATAAAAGTAATACAATATTTTGAAATCGAAAAGCCCTTTAATACAATTTTAACCCTTTTGAGGGGCTGGCCGGGACCAAATTTTCAAATTCCGGACTTTTCATGTGGTCACCGGAACAAACTATTCAGCAAGTCTGCATCTGTTTTCTCGGGAAGCGTCACCTTTAAGTCGGGCCGGGATTCCATGGCTCTTTTTATCGCGAAGATGGCCTCGTCATTGCGGGCCCAGGCTCTCCGTGAGATGCCATTGTTTACATCCCAAAACAACATAGACTCAAGCCTGCGATCCGATTCCTTCGAACCATCGAGTACCATTCCGAATCCACCATTGATAACCTCACCCCAGCCGACTCCACCACCGTTGTGCAAACTCACCCAGGTTGCACCGCGAAATGAATCACCGATGACGTTGTGCACGGCCATGTCGGCTGTAAATTTGGAGCCGTCGTATATGTTTGCTGTTTCCCGAAAGGGGGAGTCGGTCCCGGATACATCGTGGTGATCGCGACCGAGCACAAGCGGAGCGCTCAGTTTTCCGGATTTTATGGCCTCGTTAAAAGCCCGCGCAATGGCGATGCGGCCGTCTGAATCTGCATACAAAATGCGCGACTTCGAACCCACATTGGGGATGTTGTCCAGTGCCTGTTGAATCCATTTTATGTTGTCCGAAAGCTGCCCGCAGATTTCAGCAGGTGCATGGGCCTTTTGCTTTTCCAAAACCTCGGCGGCTATCCGGTCCGAAGTCCGCAGGTCTTCCATTGAACCCGAGGTACACACCCAGCGAAAAGGACCAAAACCATAGTCAAAACACATGGGCCCCATGATATCCTCTACATATGAGGAATACCTGAAAATCCTCTCTTCTTCGTTTTTCCATATATCGGCTCCGGCCTCTCCGGCTTCCTTCAAAAATGCATTTCCATAATCCCAAAAATACATGCCGCGTTGGGCCATGGTGTTCACGGCTGCAACATGACGGATGAGGGATTTTTTCACTGCCTCTAAAAATGCTGCTTTGTCACTGTAAAGGAGTTTTTTTGCTTCTTCAAAAGAGTATCCCGCCGGGCAGTAACCCAGGTCTGTGATGTTGTGCAGGGAAGTTTGATCGGAGCCGAACTCCACGGCTATGTTTTTCTCTACAAGTGCCTCCCAGAGATCGACTATGTTACCGGAATATATCAGCGAAACTGCCTCACCGGACTTTTTGGCATCCGCGGTCCTGGCAAGTAATTCATCCAGGTCGGTGTACACATTTTCTTTTTGGACGTATCCATCTGTAATTCTCTGCTGAATGGAATCCGGGTCAACTTCTGCAATTATTGCAGTAGCGCCGGTTATTTCAGCGGCTTTTGACTGGGCACCGGACATGCCTCCAAGGCCCGAAGTGACAAACAGCTTTCCTTTGAGATCGTCAATACATGCCTGAATTCTCCGCCCTGCATTGAGCAGGGTGATAGTCGTTCCGTGAATGATTCCCTGTGGACCGATATACATGAAGGAACCCGCCGTCATTTGTCCGTACTGTGTCACCCCCAGGGCGTTGAATTTGTTCCAGTCCTCTTTTGAGGAGTAGTTGGGAATCATCATGCCGTTGGTAACTACCACGCGCGGGGCTTCTTCTGAAGATGGAAAAAGTCCCATAGGATGACCTGAGTACAAGACCAGGGTTTGTTCATCGGACATTTCAGCGAGGTATTTCATACACAGCCTGTACTGAGCCCAGTTTTGAAAAACGGCACCGTTACCCCCGTAGGTGATCAGCTCCCTGGGGTGTTTGGCGATGGTGTCACAAAGGTTGTTTTGTATCATGAGCATAATGGCTGCCGCTTGCTTCGACCTGGCCGGGTACTCATCAATTGGCCGGGGGACAATTTCGTGGACTGGCCTGAATCGATACATGTAAATCCTGCCGTACTTTTCGAGTTCCGAGGCAAATTCAGCAGCCAGTTCTCCGTGAAACTTTTTGGGGAAATACCTAAGGGCATTGGCGACGGCCAGCCTTTTTTCCTTGAGAGTCAGAGAGGCTGTGTCCCGGATCGGCGCCCGGCTGATATTTTCTTCAATGGGTCTGGTGGCGGGCAGGTAATCGGGTATGCCCTCCAGTATTTCATCCGTAAAACTTATTTTACTTGACATCGGGTTTTTCTTTGCTAATTTTTATCTTATTGACCTAAGGTTGAAGTCGGTTTTGAAGGTTTTTGTTCACAGTTTTTTCAGCTTCCAGCCCCAGGGATATTCAGGGGAGTTTCCCGTTTAATTACCCTCGAATCATCCGGGCATTCTCTCAGTAATTGACGGATGGTTTTCCCGGATACGGGATGAATGAGATCCGGGGCTAGTTCATTCAAGGGTTCCAGTACAAAGCTTCTTACCGGCAATCCCCTGTGAGGAATCTTCAGATTTTCCAAATCCACTATATGTTTTCCGAAGAGCAAAATATCAATATCGATATTGCGATTTTGAAACATTCCCTTGCCGCTTTTTCGACCCAGTTGTCGCTCTATTGATTCTACCCTTTGCAGCAATTGCAGCGGGGGCAATGTGGTCTCAATTTGAATAACCATATTCAGAAAGGGCTTCAGGTTTTCATCTCCCCAGGCTTCGGTTTCAAAAACACTGCTGTGGGCTTTAATCTGAATCTCATCTCCATTCAGGGCGTCTATAGCATTGATCAGGTGATCTTCCCTATTGCCCAAATTACTTCCCAGGCCAAGAAAAACAGTCTCTTTGGGGAGCTTAGTTTTTGGCCTCATAGTTTTTTATGGCTTTCAGATATTTTTTCAACTCTGACCGCACATCGGGCAACAAGAGGAAAAGACCGATCATGTTGGGAACCAGCATTGCAAAGATCATCGCATCTGAAAAGTCAATAACTGCATCCAGTGTGGCACCTGCACCTATGACGATGAAGAAACAGAAGACCACTTTGTAGGTGATGTCTGAGGCTCTTGACCGGCCAAAAAGGTACATCCACGATTGCAGCCCGTAATAACTCCAGGAAAGCATGGTTGAAAAGGCAAAAAGAACCACTGCAAAAGTCAGCACATAGGGGAACCATGGAATGATGGTCTCAAATGCACTGGAGGTGAGGTCAACTCCGCTCAGCCCGTCCACATTAATGTAAGCACCTGTAATAATGATGACCAATGCAGTCATAGTACATACAATTACAGTATCAACAAAAGGCTCTAAGAGAGCGACAATTCCTTCACTTGCAGGGTACTTGGTCTTTACGGCTGAGTGCGCAATGGGGGCGGAACCAATACCCGCCTCATTTGAGAAAGCCGCACGCTGAATTCCAATGATTAGTACACCGATGAGACCACCTGTGATGCCATCTGGTGAAAAGGCACCAGCAAGGATAAGTCCGAATGCCTCAGGGATTTGAGGTATGTGTAAGAAAAGTATAGTAAGGGCCGCAAGCACATAAATTCCAACCATGAAGGGAACAACTTTGGCCGTTACCTTACCTATTCGCTTGATTCCTCCGATGATCACGAGGGCTACAAAGGCTGCCAAAATGATTCCAAAAATGGTACCTGCATTTCCAGACTCCACATCGGCTCCGATCATTTGATTAAACTGTAAGGCTGCCTGGTTGGATTGAAACATATTTCCTCCACCAAAAGATCCGCCAATACACATGATACAGAAAACAACAGCTGCGACTTTACCCACACCCTCCATTCCACGCTTTTTCAAACCCTTGGAGATGTAGTACATGGGACCTCCATACACAGTGCCGTCCGGGCCAATATCTCTGTATTTTACACCAAGCGTACACTCGACAAACTTGGTCGCCATACTAAAAAAGCCGGCTACTATCATCCAAAATGTTGCACCCGGTCCACCTATTGTGATGGCAATAGCCACACCGGCGATGTTACCGAGTCCGACAGTAGCGGAGAGGGCAGCTGTCAGGGCCTGAAAATGGGAGATTTCACCCTTTTTTCCCTCTACCTTTATGGTTTCTAAAATATCTCCTTCGTCTGTGGTTTGTGGAGGTCCTTCGGGAAGGGCTTCATGTGGGGACATTTTGTCGTATTTGCCCCTCACCGTATTGATGGCAATTTTGAACCCCCTTAAATTTATAAACTTAAAGTGGATGGTGAAAAATATGGCCGCTGTCACCAATAGAAGAACTACCACTGGCAGATTTACACCATCAGCGACGGGAATACCGTAGAAGACGACTCCGGTTATAAAATTACTCACCGGTTCGAAGGCATCGTTAATCCGCTCGTCCCAGCCCCTTGAATTCTCCTGTGCAAAAAGCCCTGTGCTCGCGTAAAGCATTGCAGCCAGGGTGAGTAAAAATCCTTTCATCTTTCTTGGTTTTCCATTAAATAATACTAGGCAGATGAGCTTTATCATCCGGCTTGTGTCTATGATTTAATCGCCACCACTATGGACGGCCTTATGGTTGGTCAGGCTTTAGTTGGATTTTTTCCGAATGATCAACATTTTCACTCAATACTTTTTAAGTTCGGATCGAAACCTATTCTCTGTTTCGCTTCTCCCGGAAAAGGTCGCAATTAACAACTATTTGTTTAATACACCAAAATATGATCAAAATTATTTTTTGTGCAGACCAGTCGTCCGGTCAGATTAAATAGCCGATTATCAGGTCTTTATAGTCAGAATATCGGAATGTATATCAATTGATAATTCTATGAGCAGTGGGGTAGAGGTTGGTCCATTTTTTGCCGTCCTTGTGCACCTTTGCCCATCCAAGTGAGGCATTGTGATATTTCACAATTCGATAGCCCTTTGAGAGTGAAGCTGAAGTGGAAAAGGTTTGGCGTCTTAAGTAATTTCTGCTTTGTGAAAGATTGAGGGAGAGGGGATTAGCTGCTTGATAGTGAAACCCCGCCATGGCTGAAAAATGATGGGGTTTGAATCGGTCTTTTCGAAAAGTACCGATGGGCAGTGTACTGCACTTTACGTATCCGGTGATCAAATCCCAAAGTGATCGCTGTTTACGACTCATCAAGTGAATTTGTCCTCTTTCATCTTCAAAAAGGGTATGACCTTCCATTTTTTTTGGATCAAAAATACCTGAGAGGACTTTTCTTTTCCCGGAAGATAATTCTGAAAGTTGGGGTCGCTTTTTTATTGAGATCCCGGGATCGTGATCGTTTTCGAGCATTTTGAAGCAGGACCAGGTCATTCCTCCCCCCTTCACCCGATGTGGCAAAAAGCGTATAAATTGGTGGTTGTTTTCTGTGGTTTCCAGCAAAATCCATTCATCGGGGTATTTAAGGTCTATTCCCTCTACCTCAAATTCTTCACCCAGGCCCGTAATTACGGCCTCATTTTCAGTGCGGTTGAGCGTGCAGGTACAGTAGATGACGATCCCACCGGGTTTCACTAGACGCAGGGCTTTTTGCATCAATTCTTTCTGCCGCTCTGCATTCATCTCCACCAACTCCGGAGTCCATGCTTTAACCGCGGCTTCGCTTTTCCTGAACATTCCCTCCCCCGAGCAGGGAACATCCATCAGCAAAAGATCGAAAAGTGGTGGTAGCTTCAGGAGTTGGTCTATGCGGTGATTGCTCAACATCACATTGGTGTGTCCCCATTTGGTTAAGTTGTCCTTCAACACTTGAAATCGCTTGGGAATTATTTCATTGGAAAATAAAACTCCTCTGCCATTCAGATGATTTAATAGACCGACAGATTTTCCTCCAGGTGCTGCACAAAGGTCTCCAATAACAGGCTCTGTGGGAAGTAGATCCTCAAGCTGCACTACAATGTACTCCGCAAACATGGCAGAAGGGTCCTGAACATAGTATATTCCTGCGTGAAAAAAGGGGTCGTTGGTGAATGATGGTCGCTCTTTCAAAATTCTTCCCGATGCATTCCAGGGAACCAATTCAGCTCCATCGAAATCTGGCTGAGATATCGGTTTTCGGGAGTTTAACTTAAGGCCGGTCACGGGATCTTTTAGCAGGGAGTTTTTGAAATCAGAAAACTCACGCTCAGGTATTACCTCCTTTGCCATGCTGAAAAAATGCGGACTCGGTTCCATATTATTTGATTTGTGGACCAAAGGTAATTGAGTGGTTGAAAAATATCGCCATTTCCGACAGAATGTTATGTCTTGGTAGAGTCACTCATGTGAATTAGGCCATTCAATTTTAGAAGCTGAATTTTCATGCGCGAGAAATAGCATTATCAAGCTGTTCCGGAAGCCTCTGACACGATGGTATTTCATGATTTTTGTGAAATGATTTTCCGAAAACATTGCCTGATTTTTGCCAGCATTTGGAAAAGTAGTAGTTTTGAGGTGTTTTTAGATATGGAAAACATATATATAATATATATGTATATCTAAGACCATAATTACTATTACTTTCACGAAAAGGAAGGAAATTTGAAGCAATATTTACAGCTGTTGAATCACATCTTAAAAGAGGGAAATGACAGGAGCGATCGGACCGGAACCGGTACAAGGAGTGTGTTTGGCTATCAAATGCGTTTTGATTTGCGAACGGGTTTTCCCCTTCTGACTACCAAAAAGGTTCACTTCAAGTCCATTGTGCACGAATTGTTGTGGTTTTTGAAAGGCGATACCAATGTGGCATATCTCCAGGAAAACGGTATCAGAATTTGGAATGAATGGGCCGATGAGAATGGCGACCTGGGCCCTGTTTATGGCAAACAATGGAGATCGTGGGAAGCCCCGGATGGCAGTAAAGTGGACCAAATTAAATACGTCATCAATCTCATCCGAAATCAGCCCGAATCCAGGAGAATTTTAGTGAATGCCTGGAACAGCGGTGAACTGGATAAAATGGCGCTTACGCCCTGTCACTGCCTCTTTCAATTCTATGTTGAAGAAGGGCATTTAAGCTGTCAACTGTATCAGCGGTCCGCTGATGTATTCCTGGGTGTTCCCTTTAATATCGCATCCTACAGCTTACTCACGCACATGATTGCTCAAATATGCGGTCTGAAACCGGGTGAATTTATTCATACTTTCGGAGATGTCCATCTTTACACCAATCACTTTGAGCAGGCAAAAACACAACTTCAGCGAAAGCCGGGATGCCTTCCACAATTGGAGTTAAATACAGCCATTAAAGACATAGATCAGTTTAAGTGTCAAGATATCAGATTGTTAGAGTATGATCCGGCACCGGGCATTCGCGCGCCCATTGCTGTTTGATCAATTTAGAATATATCTAAATAATTTGGATTCGATTAATTGTATTGCTAAAGATAACCTATTGACCTAAATTTGCCCCGACATTGGATTAAATGTCACAGTATTGTTAAAAACATTTCACATAAATTATATATCAGGATGAGATTTACGCTACTTGGTTACGTCCTTTTATTTATAGGTTTGATGCTACTGACTTCGCAGGATCTATTCTCTCAGGAAGATATTCAGGAGGAGTTGGAGGCCATGGAAGAGATGGCTGAAGTTGAAGCCGAGGCTGAAGCGGAGGGTATCGACCTGGAGGAAGGTCGCGAGATTTTCAGGACCCAGTGTGCTTCGTGCCACAACCGCAACATGGTTGATGACCTCACAGGTCCGGCACTCGGTGGAGTTCAGGAGCGCTGGGCGGATTATCCCATTGAAGACCTGCGATACTTTATTCGCTACTCTCAACGGATGATAGAAGAAGGCCATCCCAAAGCTGTTGAAATTTGGGATGAGTGGGCACCCGCCATCATGAATAATTTCCCAAATCTCACGGATGGTGAGATCGACAATATCCTCGCTTATGTAGATGCTGTTTATAAAGGTGAATATGGAGTTCCTGACGTAGCTGTTCGCGAGGTTGGTGAAGTGGAAGAGGAAGAACGAGACAACACATTCCTGTTGATCTCACTTATTGTTATTCTCACCTTGTTCGCGCTAATTTTGGCTAGAATCGCCAATGTTCTCAGATCCATCCACATAGCCAAAGAGACCGGACAGGCGCCCGAGCCGGGAACCATAATGAGTATGCTGACAAGCAAGACGGTAATCGGCCTCGTGCTGTTTGCGGTCATTGTTCTGGGTGGATATACTACTGTAAATAATGCTATAGATCTCGGGCGACAACAAAATTACGCCCCTCAGCAACCCATTGAATTCTCCCATGCTGTTCATGCCGGCTTACACGAAATAGATTGCCAGTACTGTCACGATGCGGCTAGAAGGAGTAAAAATGCATTGATTCCACCTACTTCTACCTGTATGAATTGTCACACTGCCATTAAGATTGGTTCGGAGCACGGAACCGCTGAGCTGGTTAAAATCTTTGCATCCATTGGCTTTGATCCCGCAAATGATGAATACATCGAGAATTACGAAGAGATGCCAATGGACGAAGTTGCCGCCATATATAAAAGATGGATTGAAGAACAATATGTCAGAGAAAATGAGCTGGATTACATAGATGCCGCTGGCCGAAGAGAAGTGGACCGGCAGTGGGAAAATGTGGTGTCCAGTCTAACTCATGAAGATCGCGATCACGTGGCCGGACCTATTGAGTGGGTGCGAGTTCACAATCTACCTGATCACGTTTACTTTAACCACGCTCAACACGTAGTGGCCGGTAATGTGGATTGTCAAACCTGTCACGGAAAAGTGGAAGAAATGGAGGTTTTGGCTCAGTACAGCACCCTTTCTATGGGATGGTGTATAAATTGTCATAGACAGACCGAAGTTCAGGGATTTGCAGATGGTAATGAATACTATATGCAGGCTTATCAGAAATATCACGATGCGCTCTCAAGAGATGAGATGGACCGCGTAACTGTTGAAGATATTGGTGGATTGCAGTGTCAGGCTTGCCACTATTGATTTTTCTTAAAAAAGCTTTCAAAGTCATCATAAAATGAAGCATAAAAATTCCAATGTTTGGGTGGGACCTGAAGAGGTCAATAATCCCGAAAATTTTAAAGAGAACTCCTCTAAAGAGTTTTTTGATGCACCTGTTTTGAATGACCTCTCCGATGAGGAAGTTGCCGACAGTGAAATGCATCAGGCTTCGAGAAGAGATTTTTTGAAATACCTCGGCTTCGGATTGGGAGCTGCGACGCTGGCAGCCAGTTGTGAAATGCCGGTTAGAAGAGCTTTGCCGTATGTAGTGCAGCCTGACTCAATTGTTCCCGGTGTTTCCACCTATTACTCAAGTAATTTTGTTAAAGGGGGTGATTTTTGTCCGGTCATAGTCAAAACCCGCGAGGGAAGACCCATAAAGATCGAGGGCAACCCACTCTCTCCCTATGCCGGAGGTGGAACTTCTGCAAAGGCCCAGGCTTCAGTGCTCGAACTTTACGATACCAGTCGGTTGAAGTACCCGGGAAAGGTTAAAGATGAGGGTGGTATTGAAAAAATGAGTTGGGAGGAGATAGATGAAAAAATAATCGGTGAATTGGCTGAAGATGCCAATATCGCTATTTTGTCTAATACAGTGCACAGCCCCTCCACCAGAAGAGCGGTGGAAGCTTTTAAAGAAAAGTATTCCAATGCCACCCACGTTCAGTACGACGCTGTCTCATCAGCTGCCATGCTGGATGCTTATGAGGAGGCATTTGGCAGAAGAGCCTTACCGAGCCATCGCTTTGATGAAGCTTCTGTGGTGGTTTCCCTGGGTGCTGACTTCCTTGGTACCTGGTTATCTCCGGTTCAATTTGCTCATCAGTGGGCCAAAAAGCGCAAGATCCGCGATCCGAAAAATGCTGAGATGAGCAGGGTTATTTGCATAGAACCGCATTTCTCTCTCACCGGATCCAATGCCGATAACAGGGTACTGGTTCGCCCATCTGAAATGGGTTTGGCCACTGCCATGCTTCACAATGAAGTTGCAAGCCTACTCAATGCAGGTGGACAGGTGACCGTAAGTGG
This sequence comes from Saprospirales bacterium, assembly GCA_007695035.1. Taxonomy (GTDB): domain Bacteria; phylum Bacteroidota; class Bacteroidia; order Chitinophagales; family Saprospiraceae; genus PWJY01. Next base: position 124,925 of record REEO01000067.1, read on the forward strand.
ATCATTTAAGAACCCAAAGGCAGAGAATGGTATAAAGAGAGCGGCTCAAAACCTGGTGGATGCCTACAGAAACGGCCATGCAACCATGGTCTTAGCCGGCACCAACAATAAAGCTGAGCATCTCATTGCAATTCGATTAAATCAACTGCTGGAAAACTACGGCAGGTCGCTGGATAAAAACCAGGCTATGAACCTAAAGCTCGGTAGCGATGCAGCTATGAATGAGTTGATTAGTGATATGGAAAATGGTAGGGTAGATGCACTCATCGTATTGGATGAAGCCAATCCGGTTTTTGATCTTCCCGACGGCGAAAAATTTGAAAGGGCTATGAATAATGTGGGTTTGAGGATATCGATGACCACACTCCCCAACGAAACTCTCGCAAAATGTCACTACTCTTGCCCAACTCATCATTTTCTGGAGTCATGGGGAGATGTAAATCCAATGGATGGACACTATGGCATCGTTCAGCCTACCATTCACCCCCTCTTTGAAACCAGAGAAAAGGAAGAGAGTATTTTGAAATGGGCCGATGCCTTACCTGAAGCAACAGGTCAGGGACGCCCGTTTTATCACTTTATAAGAGAGACATGGGAGGAAGAGGTATTCCCCCGTCAGAGCCGGTTTGCAGGATTTCAGCGGTTTTGGGACCACAGTCTGCACAATGGTTTTGTAGATATCCCTCTTGAAAATAACGACAATGGAGAGGAGTATGGAACCATTGAGGTTTCCGGGCTTGGAAACAGAGTTTCCAGTCCTTCCTCCGCTGAATTAGAACTTAGTTTTTACGAGACTGTTCACGTGGGCAATGGTCAGTATGCCAACAACCCCTGGTTGCAAGAGATGCCGGATCCACTTCTGAGGACAGTTTACGACAGTTGTCTTTCGGTTAGCTTGAAATGGGATGGGCGCAACAAAATTACCGGTTGGAAGGGCTTTGAGGATGGCGACCAGGCTGAATTGAAGATTGGTGAGAAGGTGTATGACGTACCAGTAACCACGCAATATGGTTTGCTTGAGGGTCAGGTAGCGATGCCGCTCGGATATGGTAGGGTCGTATCAGGACCTGCCGGGACAGATGTGGGATCCAATATTTATCCAAGTATGTGGAGGGATAATGATGGCTACATCCAGTACTACGCCACTCAGGTTGAGGTCAGTGATCCTAAAGGGAAAGACATATCTTATGCATCTGTTCAGTATCACCATACTTACGGGGTAGCGGATGAAGACCCCAATACGCAGGAGCGCATTAATGTGGATGAGCAGTCCATCGTAGATATCGGCCCCGGATTCCAGGGTGCTTTGACCCGCCGAACGGTTATCCGAAATGCTAATTTAGCAGAGCTTGATGAGGCGGTGGAAAATCTTGTAAAGGAAAGAGAGCACCATCAATACCTCAATCAAACGAGTTTGTACCCGGGTTTTGATGATCTATATGCCAATGGTCACCACTGGGGTATGACGGTTGATTTGTCTGCATGTATTGGTTGTGGAGCCTGCCAGGTAGCCTGTATGGCTGAAAATAACGTCCCTGTAGTAGGTAAGAATCAGGTTCGAAGACACCAGGAGATGACGTGGCTGAGAATTGACAGGTACTACTATGGAGATTTTGACAACCCCAATGTGGTCTATCAGCCGATGATGTGCCAGCACTGCGACAATGCTCCCTGTGAGAATGTATGTCCGGTGAATGCCACCAATCACTCCTCAGAGGGATTGAATCAAATGACTTATAATCGCTGTATCGGGACCAGATATTGTGCGAACAATTGTCCTTTCAAAGTGAGGAGGTTTAACTGGTTGGATTATACCACCAACGACATGTTCCCGGCCAATGAAAACAATCCATTTGGAACAGAGGTGCCGTTCTACGCTGACAATTTGACGCGAATGGTATTGAATCCCGACGTGACAGTTCGTAGCCGGGGAGTAATTGAGAAGTGTAGTTTCTGTGTACAGCGAATTCAGGAGGGCAAGTTGAAGGCCAAGAATGAGCGCAGAGCACTCAGAGACGGCGATATCAAAACCGCCTGTGTCAGTGCCTGCCCGACAGGAGCATTGCAGTTCGGTGATATGAATGACAAAGAAAGCACAGTGACGAAGGACAAAGAGAGTCCACTCAGCTACTACGTACTTGAAGAGGTCAACGTTCGACCATCTGTAGGATACATGATGAAAGTCATCAATAAAGACGAGAATATTAATAAGGAAGCCTAACAATAGTATAAATAGACGAATTTATGGGTTCAATTACATCGCCTATCAGGGAGCCATTGGTTACGGGCAACAAGACCTACCATCAGATAACAGAGGATATCTGTGCTCCAACTGAGCGTGCTCCGAGTTTAAGTTGGACAATTGCCTTTACCATTGCCAATGTCTTATTGGGTGTCTTTACTTTTACGAGTGTATGGACTGTTTACTTTGGAATTGGCACCTGGGATCTCAACCGGACAGTTGGTTGGGGATGGGATATTACCAACTTTGTTTGGTGGATTGGTATTGGTCACGCAGGTACGCTTATTTCTGCGATTTTGCTGTTGTTTAGGCAAAAGTGGAGAACTGGTGTTAACCGTGCGGCTGAGGCTATGACTATATTTGCGGTAGCCGTTGCCGGTCAGTTTCCCTTGATACACATGGGACGTGCCTGGCTTGCCTTCTTCATTTTCCCCTATCCCAATACGAGGGGTCCACTCTGGGTGAATTTCAACTCGCCACTTTTATGGGATGTATTTGCGATTAGTACCTATGCGACAGTGTCAATACTTTTCTGGTACGTGGGGTTGATTCCTGACCTTGCAACGGTAAGGGACAGGGCCAGTGGTTTCAGGAAAAAGATTTATAGTTTTGTCTCTTTTGGATGGACAGGTTCCGCCAAACATTGGCAGCGATGGGAGTCTCTCTCTCTCGTGCTTGCGGGTTTAGCCACCCCACTTGTACTTTCGGTTCACACCATTGTGAGTTTTGACTTTGCAACCTCTGTAATACCGGGTTGGCACACCACTATTTTTCCTCCGTACTTTGTGGCAGGTGCTATTTTCTCCGGTTTTGCAATGGTACTGACCCTTATGATTATTACCCGACATGTGCTAAATCTAAAAGACTATATAACCATTGCTCACATTGAGTCCATGAATAAGGTTATACTTCTGACGGGTACCATGGTTGGTATTGCCTATCTGACGGAGATGTTTGTAGCCTGGTACAGTGGTTATATATACGAGCAGTTCGCATTTTACAACAGAGCTCTTGGACCTTACTGGTTCGCCTATTTTGCGATGATGGCCTGCAATCTTATCTCCCCTCAAATATTTTGGTGGAAAAAGATGCGGAGGAATATATATGTAACATTTATCATATCAATTTTTGTCAACATTGGTATGTGGTATGAGCGATTTGTAATTATTGCGACCACGCTTGCTAGAGACTTTTTGCCCTCTTCGTGGAGTCTTTACACTCCCACTTGGGTAGAGGTCGGTATTTTCGTAGGGTCACTTGGAATGTTTTTCACCCTGTTTCTTGTGTTTGTCAGGGTGGCGCCTGTTGTGGCAATAGCTGAGATTAAGCACATATTGAAAACTTCAGGTGATCAATATCTCGAAGAGAAGAAAGAATATGTCAAGAAACAACAATTCACTGAAAAAGAATAAATTTTATAATCATGGCTAATAAAAAGGATGTGTTGTTTGGCCTCTACGATGATGAGGAGATATTGGTAGATGCAGTAAAGGAGGCGAAAAATCAGAAGTTCGATATAATGGATGTTTTTACACCATTTCCGGTGCATGGATTGGATCCCGCTCTCGGTCTCTCTGAATCGCGATTGCACGTGGCCGGTTTTGTATTTGGTCTGCTCGGAGCCCTAACCGCTTTTGGGTTTATGACCTGGATAAATGTGGTGGATTGGCCCATCATTATTGGCGGTAAACCTTACTGGGCTGTTCCTGCCTTTATACCCATCACCTTCGAGCTCACTGTTTTATTCTCGGCAGTGGGTATGGTTATCGTTTTTTATACCATTTGCGGACTGGCGCCAACAGGCAATACGAAAGTACTTGATAACAGGATTACCGACGATAAATTCTGTCTCGCATTTGACGTGACCCAAATGGACGAGTCAGAGAAAATGGAACTTGAGAAGTTTTTTGGAAACACCGGAGCTTCGGAGATCAATACTAAAACATTATGAAAATCTTTGAAATGAGATTAGGACTAATATATTTCTGTGCAGCGATAGTTTTCCTTGCATTGTCATCCTGTCAAAAAGCCGGAGGTGATTTTCCCGGTAGGGAATATGTGCCCGACATGGGACACAGTATTTCATTCCAGGCCAACTACTACAATTTCTATTCACTCAACACCTGGGGAACAGAAGGGGAGTATTATCAACTAGCTCTTCCAAGAACTCCTGTGGATGGTACTGTACCCATAGGAATGGCAGGACTTTCAACCTCCCTTGATGCCGCGGAAGCCGATGATATGAGATTAGCTTTGCAGAGTTTTGTTCTCAGTGGTTCGGTTCCCTACTATTACGAGGATACAGAGGAAGGCAGACAAAGAGCTTCAGAGGAAATTATTGAGAATCCTTTCCCTATCACGGAAAGAGGCCTTGCAATGGGTAAGGAAATGTATGAAATTTACTGCGGTATTTGTCATGGCAATGCCGGAGATGGTTTGGGCTATCTGGTAAGAGATGACGGAGGTGTCTATCCCGCTGCACCGACCAGCTTCCTTCTTGATGAGTGGGTCTCCGCTTCGAATGGGAAGTACTATCACGCAATCATGCACGGTAGAAATGTAATGGGGGCGTACAACGATAAATTGTCCTATGAAGAAAGATGGCAAGTAATCCACTACATCAGATCACTACAGGCCAATGCAGCCGGATTGGCCTACAGCGAAGATGAAAATACACTGAATGAAATTGACATACCCGCCGGATTGATTCAATGAAAGAATGTTTTAACTGACGATCGGGAATTTAATTGATAAAGTTTAAAAAATAATAGATGCAAACCTTTTCATTTGCCGGTAGTGAACGCAAATTTTTTGGTGCCTGTATGGTTGTCGGAGTTATAAGTCTCCTGGCCATTTATCTGACCGACGATCCGCTTCACAGCAGATTCTGGGGAAACATCCTACAGAATGGGAGTTTCTTTTTGGGCATTGCTTTTATCAGCTTGTTTTTGTACGCTGCTAAAATCATTGCATACTCGGGATGGCATGTACAGTTCAAGCGGATTTTGGAATCCTATTCACTTTTCCTCGGCCTGGGCCTTATTTTTATGATCGTACTTGGTTTGGGTACTTACTTTGGATTCCACAGCCTATACGAGTGGAATCAGCCACATTTGGTGGAGGATGATCCCATTATCCAGGGTAAAAGTCCATTCTTGAATCCCGGATGGTATCTATTTGCTACCATTGTATTTGGTGGTTCGTGGTTTTTTGTGGCCAGGCAATTAAGGGCATTGAGTCTCAAGGAGGATAGCGAGGGTGACATCAGTTTTAAGATACATAAGAAAATGAAGATATGGGCTGCCATAATGCTGCCATTGGGTGGTTTTACCAGTGCTGCAGCTATCTGGCTTTGGTTGATGTCCCTTGATGCCCATTGGTACAGCACACTTTACGGCTGGTACACTGCGTCAAGTTGGTTGGTGGCAGCAGTAGGATTTCTGATACTCACTATAATCTATCTGAAGTCTCGAGGTTATTATCCTAAGGTTACCGAAGAGCATCTTCATGACCTCGGCAAGTATTTGTTTGCATTCAGTATTTTTTGGGCTTATTTGTGGTTCTCGCAGTATATGCTCATCTGGTACGCCAATATCGGTGAGGCCACCATTTACTTTCACCACAGGCATGAACATTACCCGACCTTGTTTTACATAAACCTGGTGATAAATTTTGCACTTCCGTTCCTCATTTTACTGACTAATGACAGTAAAAGAAGGAAAGGCACGCTAATTTTTGTTAGTATAGCAGTGATAATCGGACATTGGATAGACTTCTTCCTGATGGTTAAGCCCGGCGTGCATTACACGACCAATAAAATACTGATGACAACCGGAATGGAAGAAGCTGCTGCTGAACTTACCAGGTTTACAATGCCCGGATTACTCGACTTTGGTGTGTTTATTGGCTTTATAGGCCTATTCGGTTACTTTGTGTTCAATTCGCTTACAAAAGCGGCACTGGTACCTGCAAAAGATCCCTATTTGGAAGAGAGTTTACACCACCATGTCGCTTAATTGATGATCGAGTAGTTGTAGATGATAATTTTATAAATTTTTAAAGACCTATATAATGGTTACATTGCTTGTAGTTCTCTGTCTTATTTTACTGGTCATTGTAGTGATTCAGATCGGAAGAGTCAGTGAGATGGCTGGTATGATCAGAGGTGAGGAGGATGTTCAATTGAACAGTAATTTCTGGAATTCGCGCCTCGGCCTCGTTTTTATGGTACTATTCCTCTTGGGTGCCATAGGGTCTGCCATTTATTATAAAAATTACATGTTGGGTTACGGTCCTCATACTGCTGCCTCTATTCATGGAGTCTCCATGGATCAATTGTTCAACATGACGCTCTTTTTCACCGGAATTGTATTTGTGGTTACGCAAATTGTACTTTTCTGGTTTGCCTACAAATACCGTGGAAGGGAAGGTCAAAAGGCACTCTACCTGTCTCACGACAATCGCCTCGAGTTAGTTTGGACTGCCATTCCTGCAGTCGTTATGGCTATTTTGGTGGTATTTGGATTGAATACCTGGAATGAAATTATGCAGGAGGTGGATCCCGATGGAGATCATATAGAGCTGGAAGTCACCGGATACCAATTTGGTTGGATTGCCAGATACCCGGGTGAAGATGGCGTTTTTGGTGCAAAAGATTTCACCAAGATCAGGGGTATCAATCCTCTTGGTCAGGTTTGGGAAGACCCAGCCAATCACGATGATTTCCACGCATCTGAAATAGTACTCCCTGTTAACCGTCAGGTAAAGGTCAGGCTCGCTGCCCGGGATGTACTTCACAGTTTTTTCTTACCTCATTTCAGGGTTAAAATGGACTGTGTACCTGGTACGCCCACCCACTTTGTTTTCACTCCCACGATGACTACCGAGGAATATCGAGAGAATCTCAGCCAGTATGCGGAGTATCAGGTCAAAGAAGACCCGGATGACCCCAATAGCAGGATGCTCTGGGAAACATTTAATTACGAGCTTGCCTGTGCAGAACTTTGCGGAACCGGTCATTCGAGCATGAGGATGATCGTAAGGGTAGTTGAGGAGTTTGAGTACAGACAGTGGAAAGAAAGTCAATCGTCTTACTACCTGTCCACTATAAGAAATACGGAGAACGATCCCTTCCAGGGGCAAAGTATTGATATAGACCCTATAGAAGGTGAAGAAATTGGTGATGCTGAACTACTGGAGGATGAGGAAGATATTGACTCAGACCAATTGAGTGAATTGGCACAGGAAGATGAACTTTTAGAAGCGGAATAAATAATTAACAAACACTGTACTCGAGATCCATAATTTGTAAAGGACGGCATTTTTTGTAACCGAGTAAATATTAGAAAAAAATGGCACAAAATCAAGTAGCTGTACAGGATGTAACCGATCAACTGATTGAGCGGTACGGATTTGATGATAAATTTCACGATCATCATCACGGTGATAAGTATCAGGCCAACTTTATCACCCACTACATCTTTAGTATGGATCACAAGATGATCGCAAAACAATTCCTAATTACTGGTATCTTTTGGGCCTTTGTCGGAGGACTGATGTCATTGGTTTTCCGTCTGCAATTGGGTTTCCCCGCTGAGAATATGGCCTGGTTAGAGCCATTTTTTGGCCAGTGGATAACCGTCAGTGATGCTGGGTTTGGAAGAATTTCACAAGAGTTTTACTACGCCATGGTTACCATGCACGGGACCATCCTGGTGTTTTTTGTACTGACCGCAGGACTGAGTGGTACCTTTTCGAATCTCCTTATTCCTCTGCAGATCGGTGCACGAGATATGGCATCGCCCTTTTTGAATATGTTGTCATATTGGTTTTTCTTCCTCGCCGGTGCTGTGTTGTTTTTCTCTCTGTTCTTGAGCACGGGGGCCTTCTCAGGGGGGTGGGTGGCCTATCCTCCCTTAAGTGCACTCCCGCAGGCGTCTTCCGGTTCCGGTGCTGGAATGACACTTTGGTTGCTTAGTTTGACGCTCTTCGTGGTTTCGGTTTTGCTCGGTGGTATAAACTACGTTACAACCATACTTAATATGAGAACCAAAGGCCTCAGTATGTGGAGACTTCCACTTACAATCTGGGCATTTTTGGTAACTGCTATCATTGGTCTGCTTTCGTTCCCTGTATTGGTATCAGGATTTCTGTTGCTTTTCTTTGACAGGAGCGTGGGGACCTCTTTTTACTTGAGCGAGATTTACATCGGTGGTCAGGCACTCGATAATGTCGGAGGTAGTCCGATATTGTATCAGCACCTGTTCTGGTTCCTGGGTCACCCTGAGGTGTATATTATTATATTACCCGCTATGGGTATTGTCTCGGAGGTGCTGGCCATTCACAGTCGAAAACCGATATTTGGATACAAGGCCATGGTGTTCTCCATTATGGCCATCGGATTTTTGTCCTTCCTGGTATGGGCACACCACATGTTTGTCTCCGGTATCAATCCCTACATGGCAATGATATTTGTACTCTTCACCCTCATCATTGCAGTTCCATCTGCAGTGAAGGTGTTTAACTGGTTGGCGACGCTCTATGGAGGTAGTGTCCGTTTTAACTCTGCAAATCTCTTCGCAATAGGATTTGTCTCTATGTTTATCAGTGGTGGTTTGACTGGAATCTTCCTTGGAAATTCTGCCATTGACATCCAGCTTCATGATACCTATTTTGTGGTTGCCCACTTCCACATTGTGATGGGGGTTGCAGCATTCTTTGGTATGTATGCCGGGGTTTATCACTGGTATCCAAAAATGTATGGCAGGTTCATGAACGAGTTTTTGGGTAAGGTGCATTTTTGGGGAACTCTGATCGGAGCCTATCTGATTTTCTGGCCCATGCATTACCTGGGTATTGCTGGAGTTCCCAGAAGGTACTATAGCTTTGACACCTTTGATTCCTTTGCCCACTTTGGAACTATGAACCAATTTATTACTGTTGCTGCCTTCTTGGTATTTATTGTACAGTTAATATTCGTAATCAACTTTTTTTATAGCATATGGTACGGTAGGCCTATGAAAGTCAAAAACCCATGGGGTGCATCTACTTTGGAGTGGACCACACCCATCAAACCCGGTCACGGAAACTGGCCCGGCAAGGTGCCTTCTGTACATAGATGGAGTTATGATTACAGCAAAGGAGAGAGAGATTTTGTCTCTCAAATTGAACCACTGTCTGAAGAAGAAAAAGAACAACAGGCCCATTAAGTGGTAACTGGAAATTGATTGATTTAGAATAAGATAAAGTAATTCGGTGAAAAGACCTGTCAGTATAGTAGAAAGCGTGAGCTTGAATGCCGAGAACAGTGCGATTAAAGATTTTCTGTTACTCATCAAGTTCAGACTTTCATTTGTCGTAGTGCTATCCTCTGTACTTGCTTTTTTGCTTGCGACTCCTGCCGTTAGTAGCACAGCCTTATTGGTTTTGTTTTTTGGTGGCTTTTTTGTTACAGGTGCAGCCAATGCATTGAATCAAATCATTGAAAGGGATTATGACTCCTTGATGGTGCGAACTGCCGGCCGTCCAATCGCTGCAGGAAGAATGTCTGTTTCAACCGCCCTTTTGATTGCGGGTTTCATGAGTTTGGTGGGGATTAGCCTGCTGGCATTGTTCAATCCCCTTACCAGTTTTCTGGGAATGATTGCCCTGATTAGTTATTCGTTTATTTACACTCCTCTAAAGAGGAAAAGTCGATTTGCGGTAGCTGTGGGCGCATTTCCCGGTGCGCTGCCGGTAATCATTGGTGTAACAGCAGCGGTCGGGGAAGTTAATTCACTGGCCATTGCACTTTTCGGCATCCAGTTTCTCTGGCAATTTGCCCACTTTTGGTCCATTGCCTGGCTGGCTGATAGGGACTACAAAGCTGCCGGTTTTGTGTTGTTACCCGGCAAAACGGGTGAGAGAGACAGCAGTGTCGGCTTTCAGTCGTTGGTTTATTCGCTGTTGTTGATCCCATTTTCGCTGTTACCCTGGGTCATTGGCTCGGTAAGTTTATTTGCTGCTATTGTAGCAATTGTCATAGCCGCGTGGTACTGCCACAGGAGCTGGGATTTGTATAAGTTGTGTAGCGACAGGGCAGCCAGAAAGCTAATGTTTGCGTCTTTTGTCTATCTGCCACTGGTTCTTACGGTCTTTTTATTGGATTCAAATATTATAGGATGAGAAAGGCAAGTGGAGCGTTAAAAAATACTGGTTTGGAGCCCGCTCTCTTCGCGATGTGGATTGGGATAGGTTCCATTGTGATGATGTTTGCTGCTTTTACGAGTGCATATGTGGTCCGACAGGCTCAAGGAAACTGGTTAGAATTCAGATTGCCGGAGTGGTTTTTTCTTAGCACTGTCGTGATTCTGCTGAGCAGTTTGACTATGCATTATTCATACAAACAGTTCCGTAAAGGCAATACCACGGTTTACCGCTCATTGTATTTGGCTACATTTTTGTTGGGACTGCTCTTTGTGATAACTCAGTACCTTGGGTGGAATGCCATGCAAAGTGGGGGAGTGGAATTGACTGGAAACCCCAGCGGCTCATTTGTTTATGTAATATCCGGGGTTCATGTACTGCATGTACTCGGAGGGATGGCAGCCCTTGCGGTTGGTGTCGCAAAAAGCTGGCTTTTACCGCACAGGATTACTAAAAAGCGGATAACCCGCTTTAAAATGATGGCGCATTACTGGCATTTTGTCGATGTGCTGTGGATATATTTGTTGTTGTTTTTCATGTTTCAATAATTTTTGACGGAAGCAAAATCAATACTCGATGTCTGAAGAAACGACCATTCAAAAAACCGAGACCGCTGAGGCGCAAGTTGCTTCATGGAGTGGTGGAAAAGAGCCCTTTAAGGCGAGTTACGGTAAGCTGATGATGTGGTATTTTATCATGTCCGATGCATTTACCTTTGCCGGATTTCTCATAGCCTATGGAGCGCTCAGGTTCAGCGTGCCCACCTGGCCCGAACCGGACTTTGTATTTCAATCATTTCCCGGAGGAATTACAGGCTGGCCCCTGATATTTGTTACACTGATGACTTTCGTGCTAATCGCTAGTTCTGCCACCATGGTAAGAGCCGTGCAGGAAGGTCAGCGAGAAAACAAGAAAGGGGTGGTATTTTGGCTATTAATGACCATTGTAGGAGGTAGTTTGTTCCTCGGCTGTCAGGCCTGGGAGTGGAACCAGTTGATTGTAAAGGAAAACATGTCCCTCTCGGTCAATCCCTTTAGTCGCCATGTCGATGCAGGTACTTATCTGGCCGGGGATGGTTACTCCATTGAAGCAGGGGATACTTTTGAGCCCGGGGATTACTATCTGATACATAAAGTCGATGGTGAGTGGAATCAGATACCCTATCAGGCCGAGGATGGCAGTATCCGGGTACAGGAATTTGGACCGCCCGCTTTTGGTTCGCTATTTTACTTTATTACCGGTTTTCATGGATTTCACGTTTTAACCGGCTTGATTATACTACTTATTATTACCATACAGGTAGCCAACGGGGTTTATGTTAAAAGAAAAAACGGCTATGAAATGGTCGAGAAGGTCGGTCTTTACTGGCACTTTGTTGACCTTGTCTGGGTATTTGTGTTTTTGGTATTCTACTTACTATAAAATCCTTTTAAAAAATGGGACACGTAAATTACGAAGAGGGTAAAAAGATTGTATTGAAAGGACTGTTATTGCTGGCTTTTGTCACAGTAGCTGAAGTCTTTATCGCCCTGCTGGGTAAGGGATATGTAATCTCAGGATTTTATCTGCCCCGCTGGTTTATATACCTGGCCATGATTGGTCTTAGCGTTTACAAAGCCTACTTTATTATGGCTGAATTTATGCACCTTCGGTACGAGGTGAAAGGCTTGGTCAGCAGTATTTTGCTGCCTTTTATTCTTCTCATATGGGCCATCATTGCTCTCCTTTGGGATGGAAGCCACTGGGGGCAGCAAAGGGAAGATGTCAAAAGTCCTTTTCAGATCGAACGACAAGGGACCATTCTCGATGAGTCTGAAATAGAGGATATTCTGGATACAAGGGAATTGCTGGATTGATATACCCGATTTTCCTAGTATTGAGATAACGCCCCTCTTGACGAGGATACTTTAAGTCTTTTGCATTACCTATGGTTGAGATGAGATTAATTCGGTTCATAGGTATTACTTAATCTTAATGCTAAGTCCGGCTGTCTGGTTAGAAAACCTCAATGAGCTTTTCGCCCTACTGCTTACTGGTATTATAGAAGACCGCCTATAGAGAGTTCTTGCAGTGAATTCTGCAAAAAGCTTTTGCCCAATCTCAATTGTGAGAACAAATGAATGTGTCTGCCCGTTACGATTAAAATCCAAGTGAAACCAAATGGTGGAAAAGTCGATACTGGTTGAAAAAAATTTATTAGCCGTGCCTGGCGATTACAATTGACAATACACATATGAAAGGCAATTGGGTGCGTTTGATCGTAGTGCTTTTAATACTGGCACTTTTCCCATTTCTCTCCTGGTACTACCTGCAGAGGGGAATTGATTACCGGCTCGCTGCACTTGAGGAGTTGGAAGAAATAGGGGAGTTTGATTGGGTCAATACCTACGACATTAGAGACCGTTATATCGGGGAAGCCGCATTTCAAAACAGATATGTAATAGCCGGAATCTCACCGGATGAACCGGCAGATATTGAATTGCTTAAGTCCAGATGGACAGGATTGATTGAGCAATTTGGCAGCAGGGATGATGTAGTTTATGTGTCGGTAGTAGATGAGGATGCGACTGACCTGAATATGGCTAAAAAGCTTCTCTCTGAAGTGTTTATGGAATCCAACCACAGAAATCACTATGTAGTGATATTAGCTCAGAGGGAAATTGAAAGCCTTCAATCCAAATGGCTTTCGGGAATTGAGGATGACAAATTGGAGTCACCAGATAAATTTTTGGTACTGTTTAACGATCAGGGAAAGGCAGTTGGGAAGTACAATTACATGGAGGAGGCCAGGGTAGCCAGATTGGTTGAGCATCTGTCTATTATCTTACCACAAACTCAGGATCGAAGAGATTACAGTGACGTTATTAGAGAACGATTGTAAATTATGGATATTAAAAACATTCAGCCAAACAAGGCTTTAGAGAAAAAACTCAATATCGCAGCCGTGGTCTTTACACTGGTGGTGATTTTACTGCTGGTATGGATGCGAGGGCCGGAGCCGCGCTATGATTTTGGAATTGACTTTGGGTTCTTACCATCTTTTCACTCCGGGCTCAATGTCCTCACTGCAGGGGTGCTTGTTGCTGCATTTCTTTACATCAAAAAGGGGAATATGGTTATGCATCAGCGCATGATCTACCTTGCCATGGGTCTGTCGGTCTTATTTTTGGGTTCTTATGTGTTGTACCATATCACTACCCCGGTAACCACTTACGGAGGGGAGGGCTTTTTTAGCTATGTTTATTATTTCTTTCTGATTACACACGTTGTACTGGCGGCCGTTATACTGCCGTTCATTCTTTTCACCTTCAACCGGGCTTTCACGGGACACTTTGAACGCCACCGCAAAATGGCGCGCTGGGTTTTCCCGATTTGGTTGTATGTAGCCATAACCGGCCCCATTTGTTACCTGATGCTGCTGCCATATTATTAATTTCCAAGAAGATAACCCCTTTTGTCAAAACTGTATCAAAGCATGAAAATCCATGCCCGGATTACCGCTGATTGACAAACTATTTCTATTTTTGTAGTGTTTTAAAGGAAATTATCGGCAATGAAATATACTAAATACATTCTACTAGTGGTCATTTTCTTAGCTATTGCAGTAGTTGAAATGACAGCCCAGTGCCCCATGTGCAGAATGACTGTGGAATCAAATTACGCCGGTGGTGGTTCTGCAGGTTTGGGATTGAATAGGGGTATTCTTTATCTTCTCGCCGCCCCTTACCTCGTAGTGGGTACACTCGGCTTTTTCTATTGGAAACATAAGAGAGATGAGCGGATCAAAGAAGAATTGGCTTGATTAAGCACTTGGATCCATTTGCGTTTCAATGTGAACCACTCTCAAAAGATTAATTCCTCGTCGTTGAAGTCCAATAAGGTGACAGCTTTAGATAAAGATGTCTGGGAACGTTTATTTTAAACTTCCTGGGAGAATAGTAATCTTGCCAATACCTTTTCTCCTCTGGAAATTGACTGCCGTTTATCTGCGAAATCCCGATAGGTACATTAATTATTGAGGAGATATGTCAGGAGTTTGCTCAATTTGTTGATAGAGTTCCTGATCAGTCATCTCCTTGGATTCACCCAGCCAAAACTCCATATTGGGACATTCATTGTAAAGTTTGTCAACCCTGATGTAAGTTTCTCCCAGCTTCTCCAAAAGCCATTCATTGAAATGCTGGGCCCTTTTGTACTCGGTAGCCAGGTCTTTGATCTTGGTGTAATCCTGTTGTAAATTGGCTCTATGTGGTCTGGTTCTGGAGATTAGCTTGAATATTTTATACTCGGTTTCGCCTCCTCTTTCTGAAAATTCTATCACCTCGGATATCTCACCTACCTGCAAATCAATCACTGCGAAATAAACATCGGGATCGAGTTGTCCAACTTCGAAAAAGGTATTTCCCGTTGCTGGATTGACTTTGCGTCCACCGTTGTTATAGGATTGCACTTTTTCACTTCCGAATCTTCTCACTGCCCTGTCAAAAGGTATAGAGTCTGTAATAATTTGATTTCTAATACTGTCGAGTTTATTTCTCGCCAATTCTTTATCCTCTTGAGTGATCCGAGGCGTGACAAGGATGTGTCGTGCATTGATGCTGTTCCCTCTCCTTTCCAGCAGCTCAATGATGTGATAACCAAACTCAGTTTCAACAGGGTCGGAAATTTCTCCCGGCTCCAGATTGAATACTGTGGCCTCGAATTCCGGTACGAAGGTGCCCCGTCTTTGCCATCCTAGATTTCCTCCCTGACGGCCGGACCCTGGATCATCTGAGTATCTGATTGCCAGGGTTTCGAAGCTCTCTTCCTGCCTTATTATTTTATCCCTAATTTCAGTGATTTTATTGAGGGCTTGCTCCCTTTCTTCATGACTGGCTTCGGGTATTTTTACCAGTTCTGCTATTTGCACCTCAGCATTGTAAAAAGGCAGGCTGTCCCGCGGTATATTGTTAAAAAAGTCAACTACTTGAGAGGGTGTTGCCTCTATATCTCGAGTGATTCTTGCTTGCATTCTCTCCGCGAGGAGTTGATTTCTGAGTGGCTTTCGCTGATCCTCCTTTACCTGCTCAATGGTCATTCCGTAAAAGTCCTCAAAGGCTGCAACATCCCCTCCCATTTGTTGGACAATTCGGTCGATCCTGGCTTCAATCTGCATATCCACTTCCTCCATCGGTACGATTACGGAGTCTAAAATGGCGTGGTGTACCAACAAATTTTGGGCCAGGGCATTCTCCAGAACTTCACATCGCGTACCTACCGGATCTACCTCATTTGGAAAATTTTCCTGAAGGTATTGGTATTGTTGTTCCACCTCTGATAGAAGAATAAATTCACCCCCAATCTGAGCAATGACCCTGTCCAGGAGTTTTTTATCCTGAGCCTGGAGTCCTGTTGAAAAGCAAAATGCTGTGGCAATCAGAGCAGTTGCCATTGTTGAAGGGAAAATGTTCAAAAGCCTTATCATTGATAGTGTATTTTTATGTTGTTATTGCGCATTTCTCGCTGGTAGAGGTCATTTCTGATTCTCGAGGTCAATTCATTGCGCCTTTCCATTAAAATAAGTTGGCGCACATAGTCTTCAACCCGCTGCAAAGGAAGTGGTTCTCCCTCTTCGACTACCTCCACGACTTTGAGAAAAAAGCGCCTATTTTCACTCACATAGGAAAACTCATAGCCTGGGATAATATTTTCCACACTTATTTCTTTATTCGTCAAGATGGAAAATTCTCTGTATGAATACCATTTAGAGGGATTCATAATCCATAGTCCCTGTGCTTCATCTACCTTTTCCTCCACCTCCTTCTCTGAAAGATCCAGATCGTAAATTTGATTTCTTACTTCCCAAATATTGCCTCTACCTTCAGGCAGTTTAACCAATCTTGCTTTCAGGTGTAGTTCCGGGGCGATAAATTGCTCGGTATTGTATTCGTGAAATCTGCGCTTTTGAACAGCTGTGATGGCAGTATCCAGTTTTTCGATTACCAATCTCGATTCGAGTTCGTGGCGCAAAAGTGCTGCACGGTACTTCTCCACCTTTCTGTCTATAGATGGTGTGTCCTCGAATTTTTTTTCCGCTTCTAGCAAAAATGCCTGATCTCTGACCCAATTTTCAATAGCCGGTTTTATCACCTTACTGGTGTCGTCATCCGGACCGACAATTCTGAGGAGGTGATCGAGGTCACTTTTATACAACTTCTTGTCACCCACCTCAGCAAGCAATTCACCGCGATTGGTGATTAGGGCGTTGTTGTCGCAGGAAGTGACGGTAAAAGAAATAGCCATAATCAGGGCAATGGCTTTTAGTATTGAGCCTGAAACCCCGGTTCTTTCAGTCTTTTTTCGAACTATTTCCATTTCTTCATTACTCTTTCCACTACTTCTCTGTCCAGTTCTATCGTATATTTTTCCTTTAGATCTGCCATCCATTCCTTCTCCAACTTATCCTGGTAGTCAGCAATGACAAATCCGCGAGCCTCTTCCAATTTTCTCTGGCGCGGAGGAATGATGGATTCGACCTTAGAAAATGTAAAACCATCTTCCCCTGTTGGAGTTAACTCTGTTTTACTGCCAACACTCATCTCCAATTGATCGGGCATATTCCTCACATCCAGGGTGTCGATTTGAGTGGTTACTTCCATGCCTCTCCGTCCATCAAATCTTGAAACTACTCTGGAATGATGGTTGTCTTTAGCAAAAGAATACATTCGCTGACTCACTCGCTGGTTTGCTTTTTCCAAGGAAAAAGTTACGACCTCAGCCGTCTCCCGCGTCAGATAATTGTGTGCATTTTCCTCGTAAAATTGGCGGAGGCCTTCTTCATCTTCGGAAGCCCGGTCCCACACTTTTCTCCTGGTAAGCTCGAACAATAGAATGCCCTCTTCATACTCCCGCATTAGGGCTCTGAATTCGGGATAAGTGTCCTCGAGTATAGATTCCTGGTAGCTTATTGCGGCATCTCCGGAGAATTCTCCGTAGAGCTTCCTGACCGCGTAATCCAGGTCTGTTTCCCGGCTCATCCTGAGACGCATTCTGGTATTTCGCCTGAGGTTTTCTGCAAATTCAGCGAGTTTGTAATCCCGCTCTCCAATTGTGAAAAGGATGTCGTCCTGCAGGTCTTCAGGCACTCTCCACCGGTAGGAGAAAAAATCTTCATCCAGGGTGGCTATAAAGTCGGTGAGGAGCTCCTCATTTCTCTCATACTTCGCTTCCTCTTTGATTCTCTCAATAAGTTCCTGCATGGCGATGTCCTTCCTATCGGAATCTTCGAGCTGCTGCTCCAAAAGGGGTTTCATTTTTTCAAAATCACTCAGTGGTCTTTTGCTAATACGCTGAATGATGTGATACCCGACCCTGGTCTCTACTGGCCCGGTGTATGCGCCGTCCTCCGGTATGGAAAAAGCTGCATCTTCAAAT
This sequence comes from Saprospirales bacterium, assembly GCA_007695035.1. GTDB lineage: Bacteria > Bacteroidota > Bacteroidia > Chitinophagales > Saprospiraceae > PWJY01. The sequence goes on from REEO01000067.1 coordinate 142,764, forward strand.
GATCTCTCAAACAAATTTATTCCCGCAAAGCCAACATACCCACCTCTGTTGGCTGTGGCAGCATCCTCAGAATAGCGCTGCGCCACTTCCCTGAAAGATTTTCCACTTTCCAATTCCTCCAAAACAGTCTCGACTTTTTCCTCCGGGGATGGCCCGGTACCTTCATCGGTAGCAAAGCGAATGAGTATGTGGGCCAGTTCGACCTCCCCTCGAGCAGTACGGCGATCGTTTACACGGATTACATGGTAACCCATGTTGCTTCTGACGGGTTTGCTGAATTCTCCCGCTGCCGTCTCGTAAACCGCTGTTTCAAATTCATAAAAGCCATCGGGTAAAGGAGCGGTCAGGTATCCAATGTTCCCCCCATTTTGTTGAGCAGAGGGATCGTCTGAATGGACACGGGCAACTTCACTGAAAGATTCCGCTTCCATTAATTTTCCCCTTAATCTATTTGCTTCCTCATAAGCAGCCTTGGCGGTGGAGTCATCGGCCCCGGCTCCAACTTCAACTAACAGGTGACTGACATTGATGTCATACTGCTTCCGCTCAAACAGTTCCTCTACCAGTCTCTTCATGACCTCCCGATTCATGAGGAAGGATTTGGAGAGTTGTCTGCGATAACCTTCCAACTCCTCCCTGAGAGTGGGAAGGGTATCGAGTTCTATCTCTCTGGCTCGGTGTACTTTCAGTTTGAAGTTGACGTACATGTCCAGGTAGTTCTTGGCATCTTCCACATCCGCTTGAAATCCCTCTGGATTGTTTTTATTGAAAATGTACAAAAACTCATCCACCGTGACTTCTGTGTCGTCAATGGTGAACAAAACATCACTCCCCTCTTGCGGAAAAAGCTGAACCAGCAAGAACATTTTTATACAAACTATAATCGCCGCTATTTTCATTCTAATACGTTATCTGTTTTGATTTCATTAACTGTCCACCGGCCTTGTAAATTATTTCTAAAGACCTATTACACATTTCAAATCGCTCATTTTCCTTCAAAAGCTTTTTCCAATGGTTGTTGATGTCCCCTATTTTGAACTGCCCAATGACCGGGATTGCAACTGGAATGCCTGACTAATTCATAACAATCATCCCGGCAAAGAACTTTTCTGAAAAACCGTATTCATGTTTTGAAACCCCGATTTTTCGAAAAAAGGGACCTTTATGGATTTACGGGTTTTTAAATCGGTTGCAAAAATAATAGAATTTAGCAACTTTGGTAATCGCACTGTAATCGACTTTGGTGCGCGGTTTATTGCAGTATTTTTTAGTTCATTAAATTTCTATTAGGCAATTGCTCTGATTCATTATCCCAGGATGTCCTTACCTATATCTTTTCGATAGGTGATGCCCTCATAGCAGATTCTGTTCATGTTTTCGTAAGACTTTGCCACAGCCTCTTCTGGGGTTTTTGCCAGTGAACTTATGGCCAGTACACGGCCACCGTTGGTCATAATCCGGTTGCCCACCATCTTTGTTCCTGCGTGAAAGAGATAACTGTCTGAAATGGCCTCCAATCCGGAAATCGGCTTCCCCTTTTCGACCGACCCGGGATAGCCTTTTGAGGCAGCGATAACGGCAGCCGAAGAATTGGGTGAAATTTGAATCTCTTCACCCGGCTTACCATCGATGATCGAGATAATATGACTGACAAGGTCAGAATCAATGCGTGGTAGGATTGCCTGGGTTTCAGGGTCGCCCAGTCTGCAATTGTACTCAATGACTTTTGGCGCACCTCCGTGATTGATCAAGCCGAAAAAGATGAATCCGCAATAGGGGATTTTTTCCTTTTGCAAGCCCACCAGTGTGGGTTCAACTATCTCCTTTATAACCCGCTCTTTGAGCTCGCCTTTGAAAAATGGGACGGGAGAAATAGATCCCATTCCACCAGTATTGGGTCCGGTATCGCCCTCGCCTATGCGCTTGTAATCTTTGGCTTCCGGGAGCAACTGATAGTTTTTACCATCGGTCAGAATAAAAACGGAGAATTCAGTCCCATCGAGAAACTCCTCTACGACCACTTTTTTCGAGGCTTCGCCAAATTGCCCTTCCAGCATTTCAGACAGGGACTTTTTGGCCTCTGCGGTGTTTTCCGTGATAATTACTCCTTTTCCCGCAGCCAGACCGTCTGCTTTGAGTACATACGGTCCCGGGTAACTTTTCAGGTAACTGATTCCCTCCTCGAGATTGTCCAGTGTGAACTCCCTGTATTGGGCTGTGGGTATTTGATACTTAAACATAAATTCCTTGGCAAAACTCTTGCTTCCCTCTAGACGGGCACCCGATTTTCCCGGTCCCAGTATTCGTACTTCATTCAATTCCTGAAATGCCTGAAGTTGGTCTGCGAGACCTTCTGCCAGTGGTGCTTCAGGACCGATAATAACCAGACCTATGTTCTCTTTAACAATAAAATCCCTTATGGCTTTGGCTTCTTTTAACGGCAGACCGACATTTTTTGCAGTCATTTCAGTGCCCGCATTACCGGGACTAACCCACACATTTTCGACGGCTTTACTCTGTTGAACTTTGGTGCAAAGAGCGTGTTCTCTTCCACCGCTACCTAGTATCAATACATTCATATTGTTTTTTGCGTAAAGATAAGGCTATGCAGATAGAAGACGTGGACAAAAAGGTGTTTAATTCTTTGGTTTTTCTAACGCAATTAGGTTTCTCATATCTCAACAACCGTAAACCTTCGTTCCATCAGTTCGCCTTGCGAGCCTATCAACCTCCCTATTTTTGCTAGAATAGTTGATTTTACTATCTTTTGGTGGGCGTAATTTATTTGACCCACGCTTGTTAATAAAATGTTAATTTGTCTTGTGTTCTAGGGTGGTTTCTGAGTGTAAGTAAATTTAATTTCATCTCAAACATCTAAATCAACACCATGAAAATTTACTCATTTGCTTACACCTCTTTTAGTTCTTGTGGGATTCTTCGGATTGAGAAGTGATATTGAAAAATTATCCGTCAAATCCATTGAACCAGGCGTAGATTATAGTGGGGGTGTTGATGGAGATCCGATTTTCTCATATGATAAAAATTATTTTTTGGGATCTATTTTCTATGATGAGGATGCTGAGATGCATGTCGTATCAGTAAATACTGAAAACGCAAAAGCGCATCTGGCATCCAAACATGGAAGAGGTCACTCCTTTGACAGTCTAACCGTTGTCAAAAATCACCTTTACCTGTATTTTAATAAGGGAAGTAAAATTTTTGCACAGGATGTCAATCTCGGTAGTAGAGATTGGGTAAATAGTGATTTGAAATTCGGCTATGCTGGGACCCATTCATGTGATGCCGAATGTGTTAGTACTGCAATCTGCGAAAGCTGTTCTTTTATGAGGGATAATGGGAAAATTGTGGACTGCAATTGCGACCAATCATCGATGGTATGTTGTCACACAATTAAGGGATATTCCTTCGGATACAGGTGATTCCGCGCGCAAGAAATCCTAATTCTTAAATTGACTTTACTTATTTCCAGCAAGACCGATTTATATCAGGTATCGAATAAGGCTATCAAAAGCCCTTATGTACCTTGCACTTTACCGTATTCCTGGCCGGCAACCTTCGTCTTTAAGTGATTTGGCGAAAAAAAAGGCTCCCAATTTGACTAAAAACCTTTATAATTTAGGTGGTTACTTATAAAAGTGTATCTTTGCACCGCTAAAACTGATCTCTGTGATCACTATTGGTAACCTTAACAAACAAACAAATGTCAGAGTACTTAACGAAAGAAGACAAGAAGAAGATTTTCGCAGAATTTGGTGGGTCAGAGACCAATACCGGTTCTGCTGAGGCGCAGATTGCCCTTTTTACTCACAGGATAAAGGGCCTGTCCGACCACCTGAAGGTCAATAAGAATGACAATTCGAGCCGGAATACCCTGCTCACATTGGTAGGTAAGCGCCGAAGATTGCTCAATTACCTCGCAGCCAAAGATATCGACGCATACAGAAAACTGATTGAGAAGTTGAAAATCAGAAAGTAATACTTCACTCAATACTCTCCTGATATGTGTCGCGAGAGTATTTTTTTTACAGGTCAAAAGGTTTTTCTAAAGCCCGACCGCCATTACTCACCAAATTATTTTTTCTAGTATGGGAAAGCAAACACCGATAACGGTAGATTTTAAATTGCCCGATGGGCAGGAAGTCATCATAGAAACCGGAAAACTGGCCGCATTGGCCCATGGTTCCGTAGTTGTTAAAATTGGGGATACCATGTTGTTCGCTTCAGTTGTAAGTAACAAAGAGCCCAAGGAGGATGCCGCCTGGTTCCCTCTTTTTGTCGATTATCAGGAGAAGTTTGCCTCAGCGGGTAAGATCCCCGGGAACTTTTTCAGAAGAGAAACTCGCCTTTCGGATTATGAGGTGCTTATTAGTCGATTGGTGGACAGGGCAATACGTCCCCTTTTTCCCAATGGCTACATGAACGAAACCCAGGTTGTCATCAACCTGATCTCTGCCAATGGTGAAACGCTACCTGATGCCTATGCAGCCCTTGCAGCATCTGCCGCCCTTTCGGTATCCGATATTCCCTGGAATGGCCCTATTTCGGAAGTGCGCGTTGCAAAGATCAACGGTGAGTATGTTGTAAATCCAGGTAGGACTCAGTTGGAAGAGGCATCTTTGGACCTCATAGTAGCTGCTACTCTTGACAATGTTATGATGGTTGAAGGTGAGGCTGATGAATGTCAGGAAAGTGAGATTATCGAAGCGATTAAAATCGCCCACGATGCGATTAAAGTTCAGTGTCAGATCCAGCTCGATCTGGCTGAAAAAATTGGAGAGGCTGCTACTGAAAAGAGAGAACTTGAAGCAGCAGAGACGGATGAAAAACTGTACCGGGAGATAGAGAGTGCCCTGGGTGAGAAAATCTACTCCATTGCTTCTTCCGGATTGCCAAAGCCCGATAGAAAGGAAGGGTTCGACAATATCTGCAAGGAGTTTATCGAGCAAAAGGAGGAAAAAGAAGGGGAGGAGTATATAGAAGAATACGGCCCGGTGATTGAGGAGTACTATGAGGAAGTTAAGAAAAAGATCATCCGGGATATGGTCCTGGATAAAAGCTTGCGCCTTGACGGCAGGAAGCCCGATGAGATTAGAAATATTTGGTGTGAGGTTGACTATTTACCCGCTGCGCATGGCTCGGCCATATTTACCCGCGGCGAGACTCAGTCGCTTACTACCTTAACTTTGGGAAGCAAGCAGGATTCTAAGTTGGTGGACAATGCCCTGGACCTGCACCACGAAAAATTTATTCTTCACTACAACTTTCCTCCCTATTGTACCGGAGAGGTCAAGCCCATGAGAGGGCCGGGTAGAAGGGAAGTGGGACACGCCAATTTGGCCGGTCGTTCGGTGAAAAGAATGCTGCCGGAAGAAGTGCCCTACACTATCCGAATTGTTTCCGATATCATGGAATCCAACGGGAGTTCCTCAATGGCTACTGTGTGTGCAAGTTCTCTTGCGCTCATGGATGCTGGTATTCAGTTGAAAAAGCCCATCGCCGGTATAGCTATGGGAATGATAGCAGAGGATGGAAAATATGCGATCCTCTCGGACATCCTGGGCGATGAAGATGCTCTCGGTGATATGGACTTCAAGGTGACCGGAACTAAAGATGGAATTTGCGCATGTCAAATGGATATCAAAGTGGATGGTCTAGCTTACGAGGTGCTTGAAAAAGCGCTTCTCCAGGCAAAAGCCGGTAGGGATCATATTCTGAATGAAATGGATAAAACGCTGTCCAGTGCTCGCGAAGAACTCAAGCCCCACGCACCAAGAGTGGTTGAATTGATCATAGATAAAAGCTTTATCGGTGCAGTGATTGGACCAGGTGGCAAGATCATTCAGGAAATCCAGGCCGAAACGGATACTACCATCTCCATTGATGAGGTAGATGATAAGGGAATCGTCCAAATAATCAGTAACAACCAGGAAGGTCTTGAAGCTGCAAGGGACAGGATCAAATCTATTACGCATGTTCCCGAAGTGGGCGATGTTTATGAAGCCAAAGTTGCTTCTGTCATGCCGTACGGAGTGTTTGTTGACTTTGCCGGAAAAAGCGGTCTCCTCCACGTCTCTGAAATATCGCACTCTCGCATTGAAAAGGTCGATGATGTGTTCAGTGTGGGTGACGATGTCAAGGTTAAACTGGTGGGTATCGATCCCAAAACCGGCAAGTACAAATTGTCCCGGAAAGTGCTGCTGCCCAATCCCCGTGGAGAGGATGGAGACCGCGGAGGAAGAGGAGGTCACGGCACAGGCAACACCACAATTGCCGGACTTTATTT